>CACLUH010000006.1:0-51855 GCA_902610065.1 uncultured SAR86 cluster bacterium | reverse complement strand
TAACTTAATAATCTCTGCTAATGCTTGAGCTGAAATTTAAAAGTGATGGATAGAATAGAATCGCTAGATGTTTTGAGAGGTTTTGCTTTACTAGGAATCCTACTTGTGAACATTGTAGCCTTTGGTCTTGTTTCATCAGCATTTTTGGACCCGGGTATTTATCTAACTCCTATTGGAGGAATTGATTACATTGTTTGGGCTTTCATAGAACTTTCAAGCGAAGGTGCTATGCGTACATTATTTTCAATTCTTTTTGGAGCTGGTGTGGTTCTATTTGTAACTGGTTCGACAGCGAAAAGTGGATGGCTGCACTATAGGAGAAATTTTTGGTTATTAGTATTTGGCTTAATTAATGCATACATTTTTCTTTGGCCTGGAGATATTCTCGTCACATATGCTTTATCGGGCTTCGTACTTTGGTTCGTTAGAAATTGGAAAGCTAGAAGTTTACTAATCTTAGCAACCTTTCTTGTTTTAATTGGCAGCCTCCAAAACTTTGCCATGAAAAGCACTCTTGAAATTGCTAGAGATGCTGCTGAGGAAATGAAAATATCTATTAGCAAAGGCGAGGAGTTTAGCGAAGAGACTGCTGAATGGGCACAAGGCTGGATGGATTATGAAGAAGATAATCAAGCTGAGATAGATAATATCCCCAATGAAATAAAAAAAAGGACAAGCAGTTACTCCTCTGCTTACGAATACAATCTAAAGAAGGCGAATGAAATGATTTATTTTGTTTTACCGTTTTTTTTATTTCTAGATGCTCTAATGATGATGGTAATTGGCATGGCATTGTTCAAGCTTGGGGTTTTAGATGGAGGACGAGATATTAAGTTTTATATAAGAATGATGTGTGTGGGCTTTCTGACTGGCATTTCTATAAATGCTTATGAGGTTTTACTTATTACTAATTCAAATATGGATATTATTGAAACAAATCCTTACTTTAGATTTACTTATCACTTTGGAAGATTGTTCATGGGCTTAGGTTATCTAGGCTTAGTTATCTTATTAATAAAAATAGAAAAATTAGAGTCTTTAAGGTTTAGGTTGGCTTGTGTAGGAAGAATGGCATTGACTAATTATTTAATGCATTCTGTAATAGCTCTTTTCATATTCACAGGAGCTGGATTAGGTTTATTAGGAAAATTCTCTTGGAGTCAGTTATATCTTTTCGTCCTACTAATTTGGGTGATTCAGTTGTATATAAGTCCATTGTGGTTAAAGTATTTCTACTTTGGTCCCGTTGAATGGTTATGGCGTTTATTGACCTATTTAAAAATACCCAAAATGGTAAAGTAGTAGAGTAGAAATCATGTATAAATTACCTGACCCAAGAGAACTAGTCCTAGATAAAGAGGTAAATGTTTCAAATGGCATTAAAGGACATCAAGACCGAGAAAAGAACCAGCTCAATAGAAAATACTTCGAGATTCATGACCTAGAGATTTGATATGTATTATCCTGCTTTCATAGTATTTGTTATAACCCTTATTCCTTTGTTTTTTACAAAGTTACTTTTTATTGCCAACTGGGAAAGACCTAAAGATTCAAATGGGATAGATGCTCGAAAGATAATCTTCTGGGGCTATGTTTTCGGGATGATTCTACCAATAGGTCTTGTGGCATTTAGAGGTTATATAATTTAAAAATATGAAAGCTCCATTGATATTTTTACTATGCGTAGTGATATTTGTAATCTCTATGGTGTGGCTCTCTGTTTAATTGGCATGAAAAATCTAACCATCACCGTGCGCATCTTTCTAGAACTTGAACTCAAAACTCTCTTACAATAAATAAATGCTTATTAAAACTATATCTTTCTTACTTTTCTTTTTCTGTACCTTCTTTTTGCTGATAGGTGTTTATTTGATAAGTGTCTCATTAACTAATTTCCAAGGGGAATTGCTCATAGTGAATCTTTTGTCCTCTTTGATGTGTTTCGCAATTTCTGGTGCCTTATACTTGCTTAGAAGAAAATTAAATGAAAAAAGTATTGATTAGTAATCTCGATAAACAAATGAAAAAAATACTAGTCGCATACCTTATATCTTTAGCATCTCTAAATGTTTTTCCAAACTATTCATTAGATCAAGAAACAACAATTGCCGAGATTAATGGAATCTCACTTGCTTATAAAAGTATTGGTGTGGAGGAAGATCCACCTGTCTTAATGGTAATGGGACTTCTTGCATCTCATAAGGTTTGGGGCGAAACCATAGTAAATGGGCTTGTTGATTCAGGGTACAGGGTTATCCTCTTTGATAATAGAGACACCGGTGATAGTGAAAAGTTAGATAGGCTAGGAAAACCTAACCTTTATTGGAAGTACTTTCTTTATTCCTTGGGTATTGGTTTTAGTGCACCCTATACACTCGAAGATATGGCATATGATGGAGTTGCATTATTAGACCACCTTGAGATTGAAGAAGCTCATATAGTTGGTGCTTCTATGGGAGGGATGATAGCTCAAATAATTGCCTCTAAATATCCAGATAAAACGACCAGCTTAGTATCACTTATGTCATCTTCTAGAATTCCAAAGACATCTGAGATTTCAGATGGAAATCAGGAAAATCTAAGAAATATGGAAAATATTGATGAGGAGGGAGCTCGAGGATATGGCTTTTATCCAAGAGCGATGCCCAGACAATTGACTGCAATTTTTAAGGCTGGTGATAGATCTGACATTGTAAAAAATATCACAGTACCAACATTAGTGCTTCATGGAGAAAATGATGCACTATTGCCTGTGAGTTATGGAAGGCTTACCGCAGAACTGATTCCGGATTCAACATTTAAAGTTTACAAAAATATGGGTCACAATTTACCCAAAGAAGTTATTCCTGTTTTGATTGAGGATATTGTTAATTTCTATAAAAAAATAGATGAAATTCTTTAATAAAGAAAATAAGTTATATCCACCAATCGAGCCTTATGATTCAGGCTATATAAAGAGAGGAATCCATGAAATTTACTATGAGCAATGCGGGAATCCTAAAGGTAAACCTGCGGTCTTCTTGCATGGTGGTCCTGGTGGAGGTGCTGGGGGCTTTTCTAGAAGATTTTTTGATCCGAAGAAATATCGTATAGTTCTTTTCGATCAGAGAGGATGTGGCAAGAGTAAACCTCATACATGTCTTGAAGATAATACGACTTGGCATTTAGTTGAAGATATTGAGTCAATAAGAGAAAAGTTAAAAATAGAGAAGTGGCTAGTGTTTGGTGGCTCTTGGGGCAGTACTCTAGCTTTAGCTTATGCGCAGAGTTATCCTCAAAATGTAACAGAGCTTGTTTTAAGGGGTATCTTTATGTTGAGACATAAAGAGATCCAATGGTTCTATCAATATGGAGCAAGCGAATTATATCCAGAAGCATGGCAGGGATTTTTGAATGAAATTCCAGAAGAAAAGAGAAGCGATTTGGTAGAAGCCTATAGGGAAATCTTTAATGGAGATGATGAAGAAAAAAAATTATCAGCAGCAAAAGCCTGGTCTAAATGGGAGGCATCTACAAGCTTCATCAATCATAATCCCGAAGCTGTAAAAGATTCTGTGGACAGCAAATTTGCATTAGCTTTTGCGCTTATTGAAAATCATTACTTTATAAATAATGGTTTCTTGGAAAATGAAAATCAGCTTCTCGATAATATCGGTAAAATCAGACATATCCCTGCTGTAATTGTTCAAGGAAGATATGATGTTGTGTGCCCTCCTACAACTGCTTATGAGCTTCATTCAAGATGGCCAGAATCTGAACTAAAAATAGCTCCTTTTTCAGGTCATTCAGCGTTCGAAAAGGAAATAACACACCTACTAATAGAAACCACAAATAGATTTTCTAAAAACTAGTATTTAAAAATGATAAAAATCTTAAAATTTCCAATTCTCATCACTTTGATTTTGCATAGCGCATTTTCTTATGCCGAGGGCAAGCACAAGATATTCAATTTAGGAGATTTTGACCTTGAAAGTGGGATCACCTTGCCTAATGCTAAGTTGTCTTACGTGACTCATGGAAAATTAAATGAGGAAAGAGATAATCTTATAGTAGTGCCTTCTGCTTATCTTGGGGATCATCACGGATTTGATTTTTTAATTGAACCTGGCAAAGCTCTCGATCCTCAAAAATATTTCATAGTTGCTACAGATATGTTTCAAAATGGTTTATCTAGCTCACCAAGTAATACGGAACCCCCATTTAATGGACCAAATTTCCCTTTAATTTCAATAAGAGACAATGTTAATGCAGGATACAAATTGGTTACTGAAGTTTTTAAAGTTAAAAAGATAAAAGGGGTAGTAGGATTTTCTATGGGAGCCCAACAAGCCTTTCAGTGGGCTGTAAGTTATCCAGATTTTGTTGAGAAAATAGTCGGTATTGCAGGCTCAGCGGTAGAGTATCCACACGGTATAGTAAGGTTAGAAGGTTTTATATCTGCAATAAAAGCAGATGCTTCTTTTGAGAATGGCCAGTATAAGACGCCACCTGAGGTAGGACTCAGAGCCGGAGGAGCACACTGGGCCAGTTGGGGCTGGTCTCAAGAATGGTATCGACTAGGCCTTTATAAAGAAATGGGCTTGAAAGATACTGATGAAGTTATAGATTGGTTTGAAGAATTCGTATTAACTTGGGATGCAAATAATCTTATTGCACTAGCTAGAACCTGGCAAAATAATAATATCGGTAATACACCCGGATTTAATAGTAATTATTCAGAAGCATTAGGATCAATAAAAGCTGATGTTCTATATATGCCTAGCGAAACGGATATGTACTTTCATATTGATGCCTTAACTAGAGAAGCTAATATGATTCCTGGAGTAAAACTTAAAGTAATTCCTTCACTTTGGGGCCACATAGCTGGAGCAGGCTTTTCAGCTGAAGATGTAGAATTCATCAATAATGAAATAATAGAGTTTTACAAATAATTTCTATTTTTTATCCTGAATTACATATAAGTTCTTTTTGGTTTAAACTTTATATATGGGGAATATAAAGCACGTAACAACCGTCACTCCGGTTGAAGAAATATTAAATATTTTAGATGAGGATGCAGGTGTTATTATTGATGACTTTCTTGAATCAGCAGACTTAGCTCAAATTAAAGAAGATCTTCGACCTTTCCTGAATGTTACTAACCATGGTCAAGACGAATTTACTGGTCTCGAGACTAAAAGAGTTGGCGCTCTATTGGCCAGATCAGAAACATGTCAAAATTTAGCACTGGATCCTTTAATAAACAAACTAGCAGGCGGATTCTTGGGACCTCACTGCGAAAATTATCAACTGCATTTCTCTTCTGCCATCCAAATCGGACCGGGAGAATCCAGTCAAATTCTTCATAGAGATCGAGGGGTCTGGGGTGGATATATTCCCAGAAAAATCGAAACACAATTTAGTACCGTATGGGCAATAAATGATTTCACTAAAGCAAATGGTGCGACGCAAGTAGTTCCTGGATCGCATAAATGGGATAAAAATAGACAACCAGAGATTGAAGAAATTGCTTATGCTGAAATGAAAGCAGGGTCAGTATTTATCTATACTGGATCAGTACTGCATGGTGGTGGAACTAATATAACTGAGGAAACTAGATTAGGGATTTTCTTGCACTATGCACCTAGCTGGTTAAGACAACAAGAGAATCAATATCTCTCATATCCTCCGGAAGTTGCTAAAAAATTTACTCCTGAACTCCGTTCTTTGATTGGCTATTCTAAGGGAGGATATGTTCTTGGATTCTTTACAGATCCTAATGACAAAGAAGGTAGATTAGAATCAGTATCTCCTGAAAAGTTATTTGGTGATTCGAAAGACAAATATGCATCTTTAGCAACACCTGAAAAACTAGTAAAAGAATCTTCAAGAAAATAAGCTAAAGGATTAGTGGATAACAGAACCCAAGAGTTCCTTACAAAACCTATCGTGCCATTGCTGATTAGAATGTCAGCACCAAATACCATAGCTTTTTTTATCCAAGCAGTAGTTGTACTTACTGAAGTTTGGTTTATCAGTAAATTAGGTACAAACTCTCTTGCTGCAGTAGCGCTAGCTTTTCCGTTATTGATGCTTACTCAAACTATGTCAGGTGGCGCACTCGGAGGAGCTATTAGCTCAGCTATAGCTCGAAGCATGGGGGCTAACGATATTGATCGAGCAGAAAAATTAATTTGGCATTCAATAGTTATTTCTCTTTCTGGAGCATTTACCTTTTTAGTTTTATTCTTGTTATTTGGAAAAGATCTTCTTTATTTACTGGGAGGAAGAGGAGAAATCCTTCAAGAATCGTATATGTATTGCTCGGTTCTTTTTTTCGGTGGAATACTTATATGGTTATCAGGAAGTTTAAGTGCCGTCTTAAGGGGGATGGGTAATATGCGCTTTCCTGCTACACTCATGATCATTGCTTCTCTTCTACAAGTTATTCTCTCTGGAGGATTTATTTTAGGATGGTATGGATTTCCTAAACTTGGAGTCTCAGGTGCCGCTGTTGCAACCTTGATCAGTAGTACCATTATGGTATCGATAATAATCATTAAGCTTTTATCTAAATCCGTTCCAGCGATGCTAAAAAGAGAACAATTAGTTTTGAGCAAACCCTTATTTTCTAATATTTTTGAGGTAGCTATTCCGGCATCAGCCTCTCCACTTCTAACTGTAGGCACAATATTAGTTTTGACCGGTTTAGTTGGAACTTTCGGAACAGAAGCTCTTGCAGGTTATGGCATTGGTTCAAGGGTAGAATTCCTTATGATTCCTCTTATCTTTGGGATTGGAACGGCAATGACATCTATTGTGGGGGCGAACATAGGCGCTAATAATATTGAGAGAGCAGAGAGGGTTGGCATTTATGGTGGATCAACGGCAGGTTTAGTTTCAGTGCTTATCGGTTTTTCATTGGCTTTGTTTCCTGACCTATGGATTCATTATTTTACTGATGACCCAAAAGCCTATGAAATCACAAAAAAATATATTCAAATTGTCGGCCCTTTTTATGCCTTTCAAGGGATAGGGCTTTCTCTATATTTTGCATCTCAAGGGGCTAATGCAATGCTTTGGCCAACAATAGCGACTATTGCAAGATTTTTGATAGCAGGACTAGGAGGAAGTATTTCAGTTTATATCCTAGGATTCGGAATAGAGTCGATTTTCCTATCTTCTTCAATAGCAATGACGATTTTTGGAATTATGATCTTTGTCTCACTAAAAAGAGGAGCCTGGCGAAAGCATAGCCCTAAATATTCTTAACTTGTCCAGATTTGAGCATGGCTCTATTCTTTGGTTGATAGGTCACTATATATGCCCTTCTTTCTTGATTAGATCGATTAGGTTTCGAGCCATGAACTATATGCTGATTAAAAAAGATTAGAGATCCTGCAGAGGCTATTAAATCCACTGAATCATCGATATTGAATGAATTTTGGTCTGTATAGAATCCTCCTAATTGAGAGTTATCGAATGTACCAGGTAAACAACCTTCCTTGTGACTACCTTTAATAACACTGAAGCATCCATTTGATTCGTCAGCATCATCTAAACAGATATAAACATTAGGCAAAGTTTCAACATCTTCACTATCATGAATCCAGTATGGTGAATCTTGATGCCAGCCAAATCCTGAGCCAATTTTTGGTCTCTTAAGGTTAAGCTTGTCAGTCCATAGACTAACTTCATCTAGAGACAAGATAGATCTTATTGGATCCGTTAATTTTCTATCTGCAATAATCTTTTCAAGATCTAGATTAAGAGAATGCGCTGGTTCGATCACTCTTAAGAACTCATGATGAGGTTCTGGTTCAAATTGAAGAGTCAAGTAATCAATATCAACAAATCTCTTTTTATCTAAGAAATACTCTTTACCTTCTCCAGCGATTGAGTGAGCTTTTGAAACAGTGGTCTCAAAAAATTCCCTAAAAATATCTATTTCAGCTGAAGAAAACTGATTTTCTCTTAGGATATAACCATCATTCTTATATTGAAGTTTCTCTTGATCTGAAAGGAAATACGTCACCTTTTTTTAAATCAACGAAATAGCCATCATTACTAGACAAACAATAGAGACTCCCCAAACTAGTGTTCTGAGATACAAAATACCAAACATATAAGTGAAGTAATAGAGTACCCGTGAACCTATCCAAAACATCGCTAGATTATAGTTATCAACTTCCAAAACTATAGACAGGATGGCTAGGGCTAAAAATGCAGGTAGACTCTCAAGGATATTAGATCCTGCTCTTCTGGTGCGACCAACAATGGGGCCCTCTTGAACAGACCCTTCTCTATTTGATATGAGAAATTCTAAGTTTTTGCTATTCAGAACTGCTGGAGTTAAGAGTTGAATTAAGGTTAATAATAAAGAGAGAATAATTAATGTGATCATTACAAATTTCCTATGTTAATCTCCTGAAGAGATTAAACTAGATTCAACTTAATTCAAAACATAATTTAGAGGTTACATGAGATTTCTGAGAAGAATTTTCACTATCAAAGAAGTGCCGTCTGTGAGTTGGAGTTCTGACTTTCCACTCAATACTAAGCCGAGGTTTTATACAGTCATTATGTTGATTACTGGACTATTCTTCTTTGGTTTAGGAGAGGCAATTATCATAGGAAGTGGATCTGGCGTAAGTCCTTGGACTGTTTTGGCCCAAGGCATTTCGATAAGGACTGATCTTTCTGTAGGTACTACAACTTTCCTAATAAGTATTGGAATACTTATTTTCTGGATACCTCTTAAGCAAGTCCCTGGAATTGGAACCATTCTTAATGCAATTATTATTGCATCTACCATAGACTTAACCTTGCCTTATTTACCTCAACCAAATGATACTTACTTAAAGCTATTACAAGTATGCATAGGAATATTTATTGTAGGTCTGGGAAGCGGAATTTACCTGATCAGTAATCTTGGACCCGGACCAAGAGATGGCTTGATGATAGGTCTACAAAAGCAGACTGGTACTTCAATACCGCTAATAAGAACGATTTTAGAATTATCAGCTGTTATTTCGGGATGGCTCCTTGGTGGAGTTGTAGGTATTGGGACAGTTCTATTTGTTTTTGGTATTGGCCCTTGCGTAGGAATAGGACTCACTCTTGTAGAAAAGATTTCAAAGAAACCTTGAATTAAAGACTTGAAAAGAAGGTTATTGTTCCTTCTAATGGTCTAATAACTTTTAGAGATAAACATGAAAAGAACTGTAACCATACCAGCAACATTTATAAGTATAGCCTTAGGAGTCCTTATTGCTCTAGCGGGCAGTCAAGGGTCAGAAATCTACAACGGGGTGGCGCTATTTGCCCTATGTGCAAGTGTTAGCTATGTGCTCCACTGGTTAATATTCATACCCTCTTATATTTATCAAACAGAACATTATTTTGATCTAACAGGTTCTATTTCTTATCTTAGCGCGATAGGTTTGGGTTTTTATCTCAATCCATCCATGGACCCTAGGGACTTACTGATTGGTGTTTTGATAGTGATTTGGGCTGTAAGACTTGGGACATTTCTTTTCTCAAGAGTTAAGCAAGATGGTAAAGATGGAAGATTCACAATCATGAAAACCCAATTCCATTGGTACATCATGACTTGGACTTTAGGTGGTCTATGGGTCTTTCTAACAATGGCAGCAGGATTAGCTGCAATTACCTCTAATGTAAATATTCCACTTGGAGCTATGGCTTATCTGGGATTGGCCCTATGGATTCTAGGCTTTTCGATTGAAGTTGTCGCTGATAAACAAAAAAGGGATTTTAAGAAAAAACAAAATAAAGAAAAAGAATATATTACTTCTGGTCTTTGGGCTTGGTCTAGACATCCCAACTATTTTGGAGAAATTACCTTATGGGTTGGACTAACTTTAATAGCCCTTCCAGTACTGAGCGGATGGCAGTTAGTCACCCTCATCTCTCCGGTTTTTGTCTATGTTCTCTTAACAAGAATAAGTGGCATTCCAATGCTTGAAAATAGAGGAATGAAAAAATGGGGCTCTGATCCAGAATATATCGACTATTTGGAAAGAACGCCTTCATTGCTTCTAAAAAAACCCAATAAATAGTTTATTTCTCACATTGAAGCCCACTGATCTTTATTCCAACTTGATTGCAGATGGGCAATTAAGCTTTGATAAAGAACAAAAGTCTCTCTTAGACAAGCTAGATAAATTAAATGGGGCACTAATAAAGCGCTCTAAATCTTGGTTTAAACGGAAAAGTATAAAAGGGCTATACATCAGAGGAGAAGTTGGAAGAGGCAAGACTCAACTGATGGATATCTTCTTTGAAACTTTAGATTTAAAGAAGAAGAAAAGAATTCATTTCCATAGATTTATGAAATTACTGCATGAAGATCTTGATCAACTTTCAGGACAGAAAGATCCCCTAAAAATTGCAGCTGACAATATATCTAAAGATACTGAAGTGTTATGTTTTGATGAGTTTTATGTTGAGGATATTGGTGATGCCATGCTTCTTGGTAGATTCATTAACGAGCTATTTGAAAAAAAAGTAACATTAGTTACTACTTCTAACACGCATCCGGATAATCTTTATAAAGATGGTCTTCACAGAGGTAGATTCCTACCCGCAATTGAATCAATAAAAGAAAATTGTGAGATTTATGAATTAGACTCAGAGCAAGACTATCGTCTTAGAACTCTAGAACAACTAGAAATATTTGTTATTGGAAAAAATGAGGAAGGCATAAAAGAACTTGAATCAAATTTTTCAGAACTCACAAATAATGACTATCTTGAAGGAAAAAATATTCAAGTTCTTGGAAGAAAGATTAAGACAATAAAGCTCTCACAAGGTTCCGTTTGGATATCTTTTAGAGAGATTTGCGAAGGTCCAAGAAGCGCGAAGGATTACATTGAAATTTGTAGTGAATTTCACACTCTCTTTGTATCTGATGTTCCGGTCCTTCAATCATCTAATGATGATTCGGCGCGAAGGTTTATCGCTTTAGTAGACGAATGTTACGAGAGAAATGTAAACCTAATCCTTTCTATGGAGACGGGATTAAATGAAATGTATGTAGGAGAAAGGTTATCTGAACCTTTCAAGCGAACTATTAGTCGGCTTGAAGAAATGAGGTCAAGAGAATATCTCTCAAGACCTCACATCATATAACTAGACTGATTGAAGCATTTTTATTTCTGGCGCCCCTGCCATGAAAGCACCCATTTTTGCACCTAGCTCTCTGAAATAGTCAGTTTTCCCATGAGCATCTTGTGCTTCTTGATCTTTGTACCTTTCAAGAAAAACATAAGTTGTGTCAT
This sequence comes from uncultured SAR86 cluster bacterium, assembly GCA_902610065.1. Classification (GTDB taxonomy): domain Bacteria; phylum Pseudomonadota; class Gammaproteobacteria; order Magnimaribacterales; family Magnimaribacteraceae; genus Magnimaribacter. Next base: position 40,573 of record CACLUH010000006.1, on the reverse strand, counting down.
CTTCTTTATATAAATCGTAATAGACCACGCCATCTTCATTTGCATTCACTTTCTCAACTAATTGTGAAGCAACAGCTTCAAAATCTGCACCAGAACCTTCTTTAATTTTTAAAGTAGCAACTACTCCTATCATTTTTTTCTCCCTTATTTTTAAATTAGATGTAGACTTTAGATAGTTTCAAACAAATAATCGAGAACTTTTTTTAGCATGGAAAACTTACTTATTATTGGGGCCGGACAATCCGCTATCCAATGCATTTCGACTTTAAAGAAAGAAGGTTATTCTGGCTCGATTACTTTAGTTGGAGAAGAAGAACACCTTCCATATCAAAGGCCACCTCTGTCGAAAGGGTTTCTAGAAGACAGTATCGGTAAAGAAAGATTATATTTTAAGAAACTTGAATTCTTTACAGAAAATAAAGTTCAACTCTATCTTGGGTTGGCTGCTGAAAAATTAGATATCGAAAATCAAAAAGTTTACCTCTCAGATAATTCAGAGCTTGAATTTGATAAATTAGTTTTAGCTACTGGCAGTAGAGTTAGATATTTAGACTTTCCGGGCAGTGAGCTTAAATCGATATTCTATTTAAGAAATCTAGATGATGCCGAGGCAATAAAAAAAGATTTAGAAACTAGTGATAATTTAGTCATCATAGGTGCCGGTTATATCGGTCTTGAGGCAGCAGCAATCGCGGCAAAAAAAAATAAAACAGTCACTATTATTGAAATGGCTGATCGAGTAATGAATCGAACAGTTGATCCTCAAATATCTGAATATTATTTGAATCTGCATCAAAGCTATGGAGTTAAATTCCACTTTAATACGAGTCTAGAAACTATTAATAAAGCATCTGGTTCGTTGGAAGTAGTCTGCTCTGATGGTGCTGAAGTGAGGGCAGATTCGGTACTTATTGGTGCTGGTGTCATTCCTAATATAGAGCTTGCTGAAGATTCTGGTATCTATTGTGACAATGGAATAATCGTAGATGAGTTTGGTCAAACTAACTTTAAAAATGTTTATGCTTGTGGAGATTGCACAAATCATCCTAATAAAATTCTAAAAAAGAATCTTAGATTAGAATCAGTTCATAATGCTATGGAACAAGCAAAAACTGTAGCTTCCTCAGTTTTGAATAAACCGATGGAATATAGTCAGGTACCGTGGTTTTGGTCAGATCAGTATGATCACAAACTTCAAATTGTAGGACTTTCTGGTGATCATGACTTGGTTACCATGAGAGGTAACACTAATGATGCCAAATTCATGCTTTTTTATACAAAAGATGAGGAATTAATAGCTGTTGACGCAATAAATAATCCAAAAGAGTTCTTAATTAGTAGAAAGCTTATAGCAAATAAAGTTAAAATAAAACCCAACGTGATTTCCGATCTAAATACAAACTTAAATGATTTAATTTGATGAAAAAAACTATCGAGACCGAATACGCACTTGGACAAGTTGTTAAGCATAAATACCTCGACTTTAGAGGAGTGATTTATGATGTCGATCCTGAATTCAATAATACTGAAGAATGGTATCAATCAATTCCAGTTGCCATAAGACCTAAAAAAGATCAGCCTTTTTATCACGTATTCGCTGAGAATGATCAAGTATTTTATTCTGCATATGTTTCTCAGCAGAATCTATTGGTTGATGACAGTCATATTCCAGTAGAACATCCTGATGTTCCAATTTTCTTTGGGGGCTTTGATGGAGAGTCTTACGAGATACTGGAAAATAGTAAAAACTAGACTGTTACTGGGCCTGTTCATAGGCCAAACCTATACAACATAAGAAAACATCCATAGCAGTATCTAGCTCATCCAAAGAACAAGCTGTGGGAGCTATCCTGATAAATTTGTCTTCTATGTCTAAGCCATAAGGATGAGTAGCTCCAGCTGGAGTTAGTTTCAACCCAAGCTCTGAGGCCAAGTTAATAATTTTTTTTGCTAAGCCTTTGTCAGCTTCAAAAAGTAGAAAATAGCCACCTTTAGGCCTAGTCCATTTACCAAAATTTTGTGACTCTAATTTATTGATGACAAGATCAAACTTAGGCTTGATTATGTCAGCATGTCTTTTCATATGATCCTTTATATCAATCTGACTAAAAAATCTTACATGTCTCGCTTGATTTAATTTATCAGGGCCTATCATTAAGGAAGAATAGAATGGTAAAAACTCATTTTGATTATTTAGCGACATAGCGATGAATGCTATACCGGCACCAGCAAAAGTAATCTTAGAACTAGAACCAAACTGGATAACTACATCTTCGCAGCCTTTAGTTTTTGCCATATCAAATATGTCATCAAAAGATGAGTCATCATAAAGATCATGAACAGCGTAGGCATTATCCCAGAATATCAAGGTTTTATTTTTTGTTTTGCTAAAGATTTCAAGTAAGCCGTCTATCGTCTGATGACTGTAAATTTCTCCAGTGGGATTTGAATATTTTGGTACACACCACATCCCTTTAATGGAGTCATCTGAATCAATTAATCTTTTTACTTCCTCTAAATCAGGCCCACTACCCGTCAAAGAAACTGGGATCATATTAATACCGAATTTTTCGCAGAGATTAAAATGTCTGTCATAACCAGGTACAGGACATAATACTGATACTCTTTTCTTACTATTCCAAGGCCCTTCTCCAATCCCTTCTACAAATAAAAAAGACAAAAATTTAGACATTAAAGATAAGCTACTATTGCCTCCAGCCCATACATATTCTTTGGAACATCCTAAAATCTCTGCTCCTAACTCACGACAAGAATCTAATCCTTTAATTTCGCCATAATTTCTTATATCAACACCATCATGTAAAAAGTCATTTTCAGAAGAATTTATCAATTCATTAGATAAATCAAGCTGATCTGATGATGGTTTGCCCCGAGTAAGATCTAGAGAAAGTTCTTTAGATTTGAGCTCTTCAAACTTTGAAAAATAGTCCATTTATTTGAGTTGGATATAAAAAAAATTAATTCTAACATCGGCTTTAGTCGATAGATATATAAATACTTATGATCAAATTTTATACAATCACTTATCAAGCTGATAATAATGGGCTATCAAAAATTCATTAACAAACTTATCCACATTAATGGGGGATAAAGATCAGATTCCGTGAGACATATTTTAGAGGAAATAGTACAATCAACATCTAGCAAAGACCTTTGAATAAGAAAACTTCTCTATATCAAAACCACCTGGAAGCCAAAGCTAAAATGGTAGACTTCCATGGTTGGGACATGCCAATTAATTATGGCTCTCAAATCGAAGAGCACCATGCAGTGAGACAAGGTTGTGGTATTTTTGATGTATCTCACATGACAATTCTTGACTTTGAAGGCAGCGAATCCGAACTTTTTATCAGAAAACTGATTGCAAATGACGTAAGGAAACTTTTAGAGAATTATTCTGGTCTTTATTCTGCTATGTTGAATGATAAGGGCTACGTAATAGATGACCTAATAGCTTATCGCATGGACAAGGGATTTAGATTAGTTGTTAACTGTGCAACTAGAGGTGAGGACTTAAAATGGATATCAGCTAGAGCTAAAGAATATGATGTAAACATGCTAGAAAGAGATGATCTTTCAATGGTTGCTATTCAAGGTCCACAATCTCCAAATGTCCTTAAGAACTTTCCTGCACCAATAGATTTTCTGAAAGAGAAAAAGAGACAGCAAGGAATTTTTCAAGATGATATCTTTGCAGCTAAAACTGGTTACACTGGGGAATTAGGCTTTGAAGTGATACTGCCTAATGAAAAAGCCATAGATCTCTGGAATATAGCAATCAGTGAAGGAGCCAAACCGATAGGTCTTGCAGCTAGAGATACACTTAGACTTGAGGCTGGTATGAATTTGTATGGTTTTGAGATGGATGAGACTATCTCGCCTTTCGAATGCAATATGGGCTGGACAGTTTGTTGGCAAGATGACCAAAGAGATTTTTTTGGCAAAGAAAGCTTAATAAAACAGAAACAATCAAATGATCTTAAAGAACTTGTTGGTATAATTACAGATGAAAAGGCGATATTAAGGCAAGGACAGAAAATACACCTTGAGAAAGAAAATCATGCACGCGGAGTTGTCACCAGTGGAACTTACTCACCAAGCCTAAAGAAGCCTATAGCATTAGCTAGATTACCAAAAAGTGAAAGTACTTCATGTTTTGCAGACATTAGAGGTAAAAGGGTAAAAGCTATAATAGGTTCGCCAAAATTTATTAAAGAAGGAAAGCTTATTTTCAAGGAAAAAGTATGAGTTCAGATAACGAAGTAAGATATTTATCCAGCCATGAATGGGGCAGAATTGATGAAGATGGGATTCTTACAGTAGGTATCAGTGAACACGCACAAGATCTTCTTGGAGATATAGTATTTGTTGAGCTACCAGATATTGGTGATATGTTAGAAGCTGAGGGAGAGTCCGCAATAGTGGAGTCTGTTAAAGCAGCCTCTGATGTCTATTCACCTCTTACTGGTGAAGTTATTGAGATCAATGAAAAGCTCATTGATGAACCCGAAATAATCAATAATTCTCCATTAGAAGATGGTTGGTTTTTCAAAATTAAAATTGATGATGATCTGCAATTTAAAGACTTACTAACAGAAGAAGAATATAACGATACTTGCGAAGACTAAAATTATTGGAAAACTTAGATAAAATAAATCTCTTTTCAAAACGCCACCTGGGTTCAGGAGAGACCGATATCAACCATATGCTTCAGGAGGTTGGATACAACTCCATGAGCGCTTTTATTGACTCAGTTGTTCCTGGATCAATCCTCAAAAGAAATGAGGTTCAAATAGGTGAAGAAAAGACTGAAGAAGAAGTCTTGGAAGAATTGAAAGTAATTGCTTCTAAAAATAAGGTATTCAAAAGTTTTATTGGTCAAGGTCACTATAATAATTTCACACCATCTGTAATTCTTAGAAATGTTTTTGAAAATCCTGGGTGGTACACCTCTTATACACCCTATCAGCCAGAGATCTCTCAAGGAAGATTAGAGGCTTTAATTAACTTTCAAACAATGGTTAGTGATCTTACTGCCATGGAATTGTCTAATGCGTCTTTACTTGATGAAGCAACTGCAGCCGCAGAAGCGATGACATTAGCTAAACGTTCCTCTAAATCAAAATCTGATTCTTTTTTCGTAGATGAGAATAGTTTTCAAAATACAATAAATGTTCTTAAAACTCGAGCTGAACCTTTGGGGATAAAGCTTATATTTGGGAACCCTATTGATCTTTCAAAGCATGAAGTCTTTGGTGCATTCCTTCAGTATCCAGGTTCAGACGGAAAAATTACTGATATGAGTCAGCATATTAAATCATGCCATGACCAATCTGCTTTAGCCGTTATAGGTTCTGATCTTTTAGCATTAACAATTCTTAAACCTCCTGGTGAAATGGGGGCAGATATTGTCATTGGGTCCTCTCAGAGATTTGGTGTTCCGCTAGGATGTGGAGGACCGCATGCAGCTTTTATGGCAGTTAGCGACAAATTGAAAAGATCAATGCCGGGTAGAATAGTTGGAGCATCAGTAGATTCCAATGGAGATGTTGCCTATAGATTAGCGCTTCAAACAAGAGAACAACATATAAGAAGAGAAAAGGCTACGAGTAACATATGTACTGCTCAAGCATTATTGGCCATTATGGCAAGCTTTTATTCGATCTATCATGGCAAAGAGGGATTAATTGAGATAGCAAATAAAGTTAATTATCTTACTTCTTTGTTAAAAAAGAATCTCGAAGTGAATGGTCTGGATTGTCTTGAAGATAACTTCTTCGATACCTTAGTAATTAGAACTGACCAACAAACAAAAGAGATACATGAACGCTCCTTGAGCAAGCATATAAATCTTAGAAAAATAGATGAAGAACATATAGGTATCTCATTAGACGAAACCACTTCTATGAAAGATATAGAAAATGTCATAAAAATATTCACAAATCAAAAAAAAGATTTAGATTTAAATTTTGAATCATCAATTCCAGTGAATCTAAAAAGAACTTCTTCCTTCTTAGATCATGAAGTATTTAAAAGATATAGAACAGAAACAGAGCTTGTAAGATATATTAGAAAACTAAGTGACAAAGATATAGCACTCGATCGAGCTATGATTCCTCTTGGATCTTGCACAATGAAACTAAATGCTACTTCTGAAATGATTCCAGTAAGTTGGCCAGAGTTTTCAAAAATCCATCCATTCGCACCTAAAGATCAACTCCAAGGATATGCAGAGTTAATAGAGGATATGGAAAAGATGCTTGTTGACCTTACTGGATATTCTAAAATTTCTTTGCAACCTAATGCGGGATCACAAGGAGAATATGCTGGCCTTTTAGCGATAGATGCATTTCATAAAAAAAATAATGAATCTCATAGAAATATTTGCTTGATACCAAAATCTGCTCATGGCACTAATCCTGCATCAGCTCAAATGGTAGGCCTTGAAGTCATAGCGGTTGAGTGCGATGAAGAAGGAAATATCGACATTGATGATTTAAAACAAAAAGCAGAGATTCATGAAGAAAATCTTTCTTCTCTCATGATAACTTATCCCTCAACGCATGGTGTTTTTGAAACAAATGTTAGTGAGGTTTGTGACATCATTCATTCAAAAGGTGCCTTTGTCTACATTGATGGAGCAAACTTTAATGCAATGGTTGGAATTTGCTATCCGGGATCCTTTGGTGGAGATGTTTCTCATCTAAACTTACATAAAACCTTTTGTATTCCACACGGGGGCGGAGGCCCAGGTATTGGACCAATTGGTGTCGTCGAAAAACTAAGTGATTTTGTCCCTTCACATCATGATGAAGGTAATCCAGCTGTAGGTCCTGTCTCTGGTACTGATTGGGGGAGCGCAAGTATACTCCCAATAAGTTGGATGTATATGAAGATGATGGGTTCTGAGGGATTGACTCAAGCAACTCAACTGGCCATTCTAAATACAAATTACATAGCTAATAGACTCAAAGATCATTATGAAATCTTATATAAAGGTTCCAATGATTTAGTAGCTCATGAATGTATTATTGATGTGCGTCCATTAAAGGAAACAGCAGAAGTTGAAGTAGAGGATATTGCTAAAAGATTAATTGATTATGGATTCCATGCACCAACAATGTCCTGGCCTGTAGCAGGCACTTTAATGATTGAGCCAACAGAAAGTGAATCACTTAGTGAAATAGACAGGTTCTGTGATGCAATGATTTCAATTAGAAATGAGATAAAAGATATAGAGGAAGGAAAAGTTTCTAACCAAGACAATCTTTTAAAGAATTCTCCTCACTGTGCAAAAACTCTTATACAACAAGAATGGAATCATCCCTATACAAGAGCTGAAGCTGCATTACCTACAAAGGGTTTACATGAAAATAAATACTGGCCACCTATAGGTAGGGTTGATAATGTTTATGGAGATAGAAATTTGATATGTAGTTGCCCTTCTATGGAAGACTACGAGTAGTATTTTTTCTGCTTTCAACTATCCACTTTCTTTCTTCAGCAACTTTAAGTAATTTCTTATCAGGGCTTATAGCCGATGGTATATCTGAAAATTCAAGCAATGGTAAATCGTGAATAGAGTCTGAATAAGCAAATATCTTCTCAAAATGATTAGATTGCATCCAAATCTTGATTCTTCTAACTTTCTCCTCAGAAAAGTTAGGACTTCCTACAACCTTGCCCGTAAAAACATTATCTTTGTAGTCAGGATCCGTACCAAAACAAGTTTCAATACCCATTTTTTGGCCGATAACTTTCACAAGAAAGGTTAAAGAGCCAGATGTAAGGATTTTTGTATCGTCCCGATGTTTTAATAATAATTCTTCAGTTAATTCATCAGTAAGCCTTTCTATAACATCGGAGGTAAATATATCGATTTTATCCTCTAATTCTTTGAGATTTTTTCCTACTAAAGGGCTGAGTAAGAATTCTGAATACTCGTCCACATTTAAGTCACCCTGCCTGTAACTTTTTCCAAAGCTCTCCATTTTACTGAAAAATTCAGGATCTTGAATGAGTCCAGCCTGATCCATATATTTCACCCACTCACCTTCAGTGTCTCCATCAAAAAGAGTGTCATCTAAATCAAATAAGGCTAAATTATTTTTTTTCATTATTATATGCAGAACAAAACTGAAGTATGGAAGCGACATTATACAGACCTAATGCTGGCATTATTATTTTTAATAAAGAAGGTCAGCTACTATGGTGTAAAAGAAAAACTGGAGATGGATGGCAATTTCCTCAAGGAGGAATAGATGAAGGAGAGACTCCAGAAAACGCCATCTACAGAGAAGCTTATGAGGAAGTAGGACTTGGAAAAGATAAGATCAAAATAATCAAAGAAAATGAAAAGTGGATAAAATATGATGTCCCTAAAGATAAAATACCTCGATATTTTTCTTTTAAAAACAGAAAATTTAAAGGTCAATCTCAGAAATGGTTCCTTGCTGAATTTCTTGGGCAAGATAATGATATTGACCTAACTGTCCATAATCAAATTGAATTTACAGAGTGGACATGGGCTAGTTACTGGCATCCCGTAGCGGCGGGTGTGGAATTTAAGAAAAATGCTTATAGACAAGTGCTCACAGATTTTCTTCCCTTCTATGAAGATCACATGAAAGCTTATTAATCTTTTACACTAAATGAGAAATCGACACGAGTCCCTTCTATACCCTCTTTCTGATAAGTGAGTTCTGAAATATTGATCAAACCAGATGGTTCAGACATAAATACTGTAGTGCATCGAGTTCCATATATAGGTGATCTTATGAATCTAAAAGGAATTTCCTCTCCGTCCCTAACTTGGAGTTCTTTTTTAGTTTTTTCATGAAGATTTCCATACTCTTTTCTCATGATATGAAGACCTTTATCTATTGCAAAACCCTCATGAAGAATTTGGTTAAAATCATTCTTAATTGACTCAATTTTTTTTGTTGAGGAATTTAAAGTTAGATTTCCTAGTGCATGGATTCCTTCAGAAATAAAAAATATACCTTCAAGTCGATTGCATAAATAAAATAATCCACTCTTATCTCCAATAATTAAATTAAAGCCAGCGTAATTCTCTTTGTTGGGTTCTAGTGCTTCAAGGTAAGACTTTGCGGATAGTTGAGACTCTAGAAATTCCGTTACAAGTGATCCCCGTGAATTTGAGTACTTAATATCAGTTTCCTCTTTAAGGTTTGTAATTGCACCAAACTTGCCTTCTTTACTTACACCAAGCCATGTCCCTCCAGCCTCTTCATCTCTTCCTGCAAGCACAATATTATTTGACCACCATTTCATTCCACTAGTTGGTCTTTCATGATATTCATCGCGGTTTGCAATTATCTTGTAAAAATAGGAATCTTTACCACTCCAGTCTTTACTTTTTTCAACAGATAAGGCGATTAAGCACATAAATTAGAGAGTGTAATTACACTTGATGTTAAAATAGATTTTTGGAAATTCTATTATACTTTTTACTTGGAACATTCTCTGGCATCTTGGCTGGTTTATTCGGTATTGGTGGAGGGATAATTATAATCCCAACTTTCTTCTATATATTCTCTTATCTGCAATTTCCTGACCAAATTCTATCACACATGGTTCTTGGCAGTTCGCTTGGAGTAATAGTCTTTAGCTCCTTGTCTTCTACTTTCTCTCACAACTTTAGAGGGGCTGTAGATTGGGGTCTCATAAAATTAGTAGCACCTAGTATAGTGGTTGGATCAGCGATTGGTGGAATCACAGCTGGTGCCTTAGATAGCGATACGCTTCAGGGATTGGTTGCCTTATTTCTTGTGGTTGCATCCATTCAATTAATCTTTGAGTTCCCTCCACCACCTCAGAATCCCAGAACTAACTTAATTGGCCCAGTATTAGCAGGAGGAGGAATAGGATGGCTATCGGGAGTATTTGGAATCGGAGGTGGTATATTTTCAGTACCGTATTTCTATCATAGAGGTTTGCTGATGATGAAGGCCATAGGCACCTCAGCAGCTTGCGGCATACCTATTGCTTTAGCTGGATCCTTATCTTATATGATCATAGGGTATGAAAATATAAATCTCCCTGAAAATAGCATTGGTTACGTATATTTACCTGCCACTATAATCGTTGGATTAGTAAGCTCACTCACCGCAAAATATGGTGTAAAAATAGCTCATAGAATGAAACAAAAGAAACTTAGGATAGGGTTTGCCTTTTTAGTTATGCTAATGGCATTGAACCTCTTAATGCGTTAAATGAAAGATAAAACTCAGAAGTATTGGAAGGCAAATTTAAAAATTGTTTTTTCACTTCTAGTAATCTGGTTTATTGCTTCCTTTGGATTTGGAATCATTTTCTCCGATACTCTGGATCAAATAAGGTTAGGCGGATTTAAACTAGGGTTTTGGTTTGCTCAACAGGGTAGCATTTATATATTTGTAATAATCATATTTCTTTATGTGTGGTTGATGAAGAGGCTTGATAAAAAACTTTCTGAAGAAGAAGAGATATGACTACCCAATTTCTTACATATATTTTTGTAGGTGCTACCTTTGCCCTTTATATAGGAATTGCTTTATGGTCGAGAGCAAGATCGACAAATGATTTTTATGTAGCTGGTAAAGATGTCCATCCAGTGGCAAATGGAATGGCTACTGCGGCAGATTGGATGTCTGCGGCTTCGTTTCTTTCTATGGCTGGTTTGATTGCATTCCTGGGCAAAGATGGCTCCGTATATCTAATGGGCTGGACTGGAGGTTATGTTTTATTGGCACTTCTTCTTGCGCCGTACTTAAGAAAGTTTGGAAAATTTACTGTACCCGATTTTATAGGTGAACGTTATTATTCCAAGACAGCCAGAAAATTAGCTGTTGTTTGTTTAATATTCATCTCTTTTACCTATATAGCCGGGCAGATGAGAGGAGTAGGAATAGTTTTCTCTAGATTTTTAGAGGTTGATATTAATACAGGCGTCCTAGTTGGAATGGCCATAGTTTTCTTTTATGCGGTTTTAGGAGGCATGAAAGGCATTACATATACTCAAGTAGCTCAATACTGTGTACTAATTTTTGCCTACTTAGTGCCGGCTATATTTATTTCAATATTAATGACCGGCGAAGTTATTCCACAAATTGGCTTTGGAAGTACTCTACTTGACAGTCAAGTATACCTACTCGATAAACTAGATCAGGTTACAAAGGATCTAGGTTTCGTTGCTTATACTGAAAATGTTAAAAGTAATATTGATATTTTTTGCATAACAGCAGCTCTAATGTTTGGTACTGCGGGATTGCCGCATGTCATAGTGAGGTTCTTTACGGTTCCTAGTGTCGGTGCAGCAAGACAATCAGCTGGTTACGCATTAATTTTTATAGCACTGTTATACACAACAGCTCCTGCTGTTTCTGCTTTTGCAAGAATGAATTTAATCGATTCGATTCAAGATCAACCTTATAGCTCTTCACCGTCTTGGTTTAAGAACTGGGAAGAAATAGGTCTAATTGCATGGATGGATAAAAATGCAGACGGAAAAATTCAATATTCATCTGGGAATGCTTTGGAGAATGTAAAACCTATATATCAAGAGCTTAGAGGACCTAAAGGACAGAGACTGCTTGAAAATAAACCCAATTTATCTAATGAAAACGAGATTTATATAGACAGAGATATAATCGTTTTAGCAAATCCTGAAATAGCTCAACTGCCAGGCTGGGTCATAGCCTTAGTGGCTGCTGGAGGTCTCGCAGCGGCTCTTTCAACGGCAGCAGGGCTCCTACTGGTTATATCTTCATCAGTTTCGCATGATCTTTTAAAGAAAACCTATATGCCTCAAATTACTGAAAAACAGGAACTCAAATATGCAAGAATTGCCGCTGCTGTCGCCATAACCATCGCTGGCATTTTTGGTATCTATCCTCCTGCATTTGTAGCACAGGTTGTGGCATTTGCCTTCGGACTCGCTGCAGCAACGTTCTTTCCCGCACTGTTTCTGGGTATTTTTTACAAAAGACTTAATAAAGAAGGTGCAATTACCGGCATGCTTGGAGGTCTATTATTTACTGCTTCTTATATTATTTATTTTAAATTCATTAATCCAGACATCAATAATTCAGACTTTTGGTTCTTAGGTATCTCGCCTGAGGGAATTGGCTGTGTAGGAATGATCTTGAACTTTGCACTCGCATTAAGTATTTCAATTTTTACTAAACCTCCGCCAAAAGAAGTTTTTGATATGGTAGATGAAATAAGGCAGCCATAATGTTAATTCCTGAATTAGATCCTGTAGCAATACAATTAGGGCCTTTAGCAATTAGATGGTATGGCCTGACGTGGCTCGCTGCCTTTTCAACTATCTATTTCTTAATCAAAAGATACCAAAAGGACTTAAATGTAGATCAAGTCAGTGATCTAATGTTTTATAGCCTTTTAGGTGCGATATTAGGTGGAAGAGCAGGCTATATTTTCTTCTACTCAATAGAACAATTTATATCTAACCCTTTATCTATTTTCTTTATTTGGCAAGGTGGATTGTCATTTCATGGAGGTCTTCTGGGAGTTTTGATTGCTTGCTTCTGGCTATCAAAAAGTTGGGGTGTTCAGTTCTTTTGGTTGATGGATAGAGTTGCGCCCTTTGTACCTCCAGGCTTAGGGTTTGTAAGATTGGGAAACTTTATGAATTCTGAACTTCTAGGCAGACCTACTGATATCAGTTGGGGAGTTATATTTCCTTCAGATCCATTGGGAGTAACAAGGCATCCATCACAGTTATATCAAGCTTTTGGAGAAGGTGTAGTACTTTTTCTTTATATGCTTCTTATCTCGAGGAATTCAAAACCAAAAATGAATATTTCTGGGCACTTCCTTTTAGGATATGGAGTCGTTAGATTCGTCTCTGAATTCTATAGAACACCGGATCAACATATAGGATTCGTTTTTGAAATTCTTACACGGGGACAACTTCTATGCATACCAATGATAGCAATTGGTGTCCTTCTAATTTATTATTCTTACAGAAAAAATACATGAATTAATGGAACAATATTTAAATCTACTTACAGAAATAAAATCTAAAGGAACTAAAAAAGAGGATAGAACCGGAACAGGAACAATCAGTATATTCGGACATCAAATGCGATTTGATTTGAATGACGGGTTTCCATTAGTAACCACCAAAAAAGTAAATTTCAATGCCATCTTGCATGAACTTTTATGGTTTATAAAAGGCGAGACAAATATTGAATATTTAGTAAAAAATAATGTAAACATATGGAATGAATGGCCATTTCAAAGTTGGTTGGAGAGAACAAATCAAAGTGAAGGGCTAACCATGCATTCAAAGGAGTGGAAGGATAAATTACAAGAATTTATTGATCTAGTAAAAAAAGATAATTCCTTTGCAAAAGAGTATGGAGATCTTGGACCAGTATATGGTAAGCAGTGGAGAGATTTTGAAGGAGTTGATCAACTAGCCCAGGTAATAGAGGATTTAAAAAATAACCCCAATTCTAGACGTCATATTGTCTCGGCTTGGAATCCAAAGGAAATTCCAACCATGATTAAGTCAGGCTTGCCACCTTGTCATACACTCTTCCAGTTCTATGTGGCTGATGGAAAGCTCTCTTGTCAGTTATATCAAAGAAGTGCCGATGTATTTCTAGGTGTTCCGTATAATATTGCGTCTTACGCCCTTCTTACTTGTATGATAGCTTCGGTCACAAATCTGGAGGTTGGAGAATTTGTTCACTCTCTAGGTGATACACATATTTATCTGAATCATTTTGATCAGGTTGAAGAGCAACTTTCTAGAGAGCCGCATCAGCTGCCTAAAATAGAGATAAGTAAAAAAGATGATCTATTCGATTATAATTTTGAAGATTTCAAACTTATAGATTACAACTCTCACCCTTTTATTAGTGCTCCCATTGCAGTTTGATGGAAATCGTACTAATTGCAGCTGTAGATAAAAATCTAGCGATAGGCAAAGATGGAAAAATCCCTTGGGAAATAAAAGAAGATCTAAAGTTCTTTAGAGAAAATACGGAAAATACCGCCATCATAATGGGTCGTGCAACTTACGATTCAATAGGCCGACCCTTGCCCAAAAGAAAGAATATCGTAATGACTAGAACATTTAAGGAGAGAGAGGGAATAATTGAAGTAAACTCAAGCAAGGATGCTCTAAAGCATGCAAAAAGTTATTCTGAAAAGATTAATATCATTGGCGGAGAATATATCTATAAAGAATTCCTACCCTTAGCAACTAAACTTCTGATAACAGAAATAGATATTGAAGTGATTTCAGCAGATGCATTTTTCCCTGAGTGGGATACAAATCAATGGAAAGAAATTTCTAGAAAGCAAAGCTCTGAAAATGGACTTGATTTTAGTTTTGTTGAATACCAGAAGTATTAGACGCCTAAAGCTTTTCTTTTCAACTTAAGAGCTTCGACCCTTTCTTCTTCACCTTCAGTATATGTCACCCACTTCCTGGCCTGGTCTTGTACTCTTTTCTTTTTCTCTTTTTGCTTCTCTTTTTTATCATCAAATTGTCTTTCAGCTACGTCTATGCATTTTCTGAAGGATTCAATGGCAGATTCCCATTTTTGGTTTTCAAAATTTATCTGCCCCAAGAGCATATAGGCAGCAGCTTCATCTTTTAGCTTACCTTTGTTTATACCATCCGAAATGGCTTCTTCGGCTTTATCAAATTCATCTAAACTAAAATGAACTTGTCCTAAAAATATAAACAGCTCACCTTCCTTAGATTTTGTTGCTGCTTGCAGGTAATAAGGTTTTGCTCTTTCAAGCTCCTTGGCTGCATGCCAATATTGAGCAGCAGCTTTTAATGTCTTCTCTTCTTTTTTAACTATTCCTCGATTTAAGCCATCTTCTATGACTTTGGCAGCTTTACGAGGATTTTCAAACATAAATAGAAGTTGCGATAATGCGGTGAACTCTCTTTGTTTATCTAAAAGATTATCATCATAGGCAGCTTCAAGAGCACCCATTTGATCCATTTGTCTATCTCTTTGCCCATAAAGACCTGACAAGTTAGTCCAGTATCTCTTTTTCGGATAGTATTGAACAAGAATCTCATAAATTGGTAAGACTTCAAGATCTTTCTTTAATTCTGAGTAAAGAGCCATTTTTAGTAAATAATGATTTTCTTTAGCTACTCCTTTTCTTGTTTCACCTGTCTCAATCATCTCACCTGTTTCATTGCCTTCAGCATCAAGAACTGCAACTTTAATGGGTATATCTCTAGACTCTTGAATTTCTATTGCAGTGTCTATGGATTCAACGGACTTTTGAAAATCTTCCACTTGATAGTATGCTTGTGCAAGAAGTCCATATCCATCCGAGCTTGGTTCTTCTTCGTTATCAAGCCACTCTAATAGATAGCTTATTGATCCTTTGTAATCTTCAGCGATATATCTCAGTTGTGACAAGGAGTATAGAGCTCCTTGTCTTTCTTGATCACTAGAGTCTTCTTCAGCAATCAAATTTTTATAGGCTCTTTCGGCAAGGCCATATTTTTCTTGTGAAAAATAGATATATCCTCTGTAATAAAACATCTTGGCTCTATCTGTACTAGTAAATTTTGAATCTACTACAGCTACGGGCTCAAGTGTTAGAAGAGCTTCTTCCCATTGTTCATTTTCAATAAAAGGAACAAGACCTTGTAAGATTCTTTGCATTTTCTTACTAGGCAATTTGGTACGTCTTCTTTTCTTTTTCTTCTTTTGATCATCTTCAGCTGCTTCCAGAGAGGCGCCTTTGTAATCTAAGGGTGATACTCCTAAAGTAACTGGTAACAAACTTATTACAGTTGCTAATAGAAATAGCTTTAAAGGGTAGTTTAATTTTAAATTTTTCATAACAATCTATGCACAACCTTCTGGAACATAATCCGCTGATTTATTGGGGTCTTCAATCTTAAATACGATAATTGTTCTTACATTTGGTACTTCAATGGCCTCACCATCTCTTATTTGAGGTTTATATTTATACTTTAATGCAGATCTCATTGCAGCTCTATCAAAAATTCCTGGAGGGACAGACCATTCAACTTCAGGTTCTTTTGTAGAACCAACTTTTGTGACAGTAAATTTAAGCATCACACAACCTTCAATACCTCTCTCCAAGGCTCTTCTAGGATATACAGGAGGAACTTGGAAAATTGGAACATATGAACCGTCAGCAAATACCCCTGCCTTCTTTCCCTTGAAACCTAAGTTTGGTCTGGCTGCAGAAGTATCTAAATCAGCTGGAGGGGTCATATCGAATTCAGGCGGCATTGTTTCAGGCGGGGGCTCCTCTTCTTGAGGACGCTCCATATCCATCATAAGCTCAAGCTCTCTTTCGGGCATCATTACATCAGCTATTTTTATTGACTTATCATTTAGCTCGACATCGCCAACATCTATTAACCATTGCATTGCATAAAAAATGGCAACTGTAAGAAACAAAGACCCACTTAAAGTGGCCCCAAGCATTTTAAGATTTTGTTCCGCAAAAAATCCCATAGAATTTAAAATTTAGGTTCAGATGCTAATGAAATTGCATACACTCCAGCTTCTCTAGACTGATCCATAACTTGTATGATTGCATCAGCCTGAGCCTTTTCATCAGCCTGAATAACAACTGAGCCTTGAGGGTTATCAGCCAACAGCTTAGTAATATTTGCCTTAACTTGTCTTACATCTACCCTTCTACCATCTATCCAAATATCATTTGTAGCGCCAATAGCTATCAGAATGGCTGCGTTCTCTTGAATATTGGAAGTTTCGGCATCTGGCCTGTTAACTTCTAAACCAGGTTCTTTAATAAAATTAGCTGTTACGATAAAGAAAATCAAAAGAATGAAAACCACATCCAACATTGGTGTTAAATTTATATCTTCTTCTTCAGCAACAGCACTACTAATTGGTGATCTTCTCATAATTAAATTCCTATTCTGCGACCAACTGATCAACCAGTAGATCTTTTTCTTTTTGGGCCCTATTGACTAAAAATTGATTTGCCAATGTTCCAGTTAAAGCAACTGCTAGACCTGCCATGGCAGGTATTGTAGATCTTGATACTCCTCCGGCCATAGCCTTAGCATCACCACCTCCAGTTACTGCAAGTAAGTGGAAAACTTCAATCATTCCAGTAATAGTTCCAAATAAACCAAATAAAGGAGCTATTCCAACACACATTTTGATAAGGCCTAGGTTCTTGTCAATTCTTATTTCATTTTCTGAAATTAGCATATCTCTTATGGCTTTAGAATTCCAAGAGCTTTTATCTTGTCGTGAATCCCATTCTGTCATTGAAACTCCGACATAGTTCTTATGGGTATAAAAATAAAACCACATTCTTTCAAAAATAAGGAACCACATGACAAAAGCCAATAGTCCTATGAGATAGAGGACATCTCCTCCTCTTTGCATAAAAGCAAAAAGAGCATCTGAAAAGTTATAAAAAAATTGCATCCTTAGCTTTCTTTATATTTTAACTAGTCCCCTCTGAGCGTTTAGCGGCCATTCCAGTGCTTGACTCTTCAATAGTGCCTAAAATTCCTCTAGAAATATTATTTACTGTTGCATACATAAAGGTAGTCGGAATAGCGACCATCAAGCCAAGCCATGTTGTTACAAGAGCTGTAGATATACCACTCGCCATTGTTTTTGGATCTCCAGTACCAAATAATGTAATCATCGTAAAGGTTTCAATCATACCTATGATTGTTCCAAATAGACCCATTAAAGGAGCTACAACTGAGACAATCTTCAGTACCCAGTTTAAGCCTTCAACTGTAGGTCTTTCTTTTAGTATTTGCTCAGCCATCTTTAGTTCTAGTGTTTCAGTATCAGCCTCTTTATCGTCTTCGGCAATTTTTAGAATCCTTCCCAAAGCATTATCATTGCTAAGCATTGTATTTCCAGACTGAGCTTTCACACCACCTCTGATGTTCCATAATTCATAGAATCTCCATATGAATAGTAGTGTCGCAAGTAGACCTATTATCATCAACATGTAGCCCACTGGACCACCTTCTTGCATCTTGCCCCAAGTGCTTGGCATGGATATCAAGCTTGCAAGTAAGGAACCTCCTTGAGGCCCTGTAGGATCAACAGCGAACTGAACAGGAAATGAATCCCCATCCAGAATGTCCGAAGTTTGAGACGTATATCTTCCAGCAGGTTGTGAAGGAAGTTCTGAGTAAGCACCTCTTGAAGGAGAGTAAGTAAGATACTGACCATCGGAAACTACATTAAAGTTACCAACTCTTACTACATCTCTATTCTCAACATTACCATCGGTAGTAATAACTTCGGTATTGAATTTGACAACCTCACCAGATGCATTAATTTCTCGTTGAAGTTCATACCACAACGTTTCAAGCTCTTGAATTGAAGCTAATTTTATTCCCTCATTCATTTTAGATCCAAGAGCAGTCATGAATTCTTCTCTTTCTTTACCAAATTGAGCAGCCGTTATTGACTGTTCCATGATGTTTCTAGCTTCAGTAGTGTTACCTGCCAAGTGTCCGAATATCTCATTTAATGAGCCGAGTCTTTCTCTTAATTGCTCTTCTGCCACAACTAATAATGCCTCATTGGCTTCAAATTGTTGTTCTAGTCTTGCAGCCTCTCTCTCTAATCTTGCTCTCTCATCTTTAGCATCTGAAAGAAGTTTAGCTTGTTTGTTTTTTTCATTCCTAAACTCAGACTCTCTGTCTCTTTGTTCTTGAGTATCAGCAAACTGTCCTTGTTTAACTATTTCTAGTAATTCTTGAGGATTTGACGGCTGAGCGGCCTCTTCTTCACCTTCTTCAGAAAAAGTAACAGAGGATAATAGCCCAAAGCTTATAAGGAATATAAAAAGTTTAATCTTCTTCATTTTAGTTAGCCTCCGTTGCTGATGGCAAAGGTAATTCCATTAAATCAACCGTTGCTAATTTGTTTGCAATCCTTAGACCTCGTCTTGTTGGATTCCTATAACTGTTATCAAGTTCTTCCCATGCCCTTGAAGAGTTATTCCATGCATGAGTTTGAGTTTCGTCAGCGGTTTGAAAAACCATAGCGAGTCTTCCGACTCTTAATACATTACCTTCTATTAATTCTCCATCTATAACAATGCTGTCTTTATATGCGTCTATTTTTCTACCATATTCTGCTTCAACATTGAATGCCTCTAGCACTTGTCTCAATCCTTCAGCAGGAGAAACAGTTGGATTGTCTAAGGCGGCTTTAGCAAAGGCTATTCTCTCTTTCCTTTCTGCTAGATGAAAAGGAAGGTCTAACTCAATAGATGTTTCCACACCAGCCAACATCCTGCGAGTGAAAGGAGGTATTTGTCTTTGCATTACCTGTGCTTCTTTTAAAGTTCTATCAATCTCTTTTAAACGCTCTTCTTGACGTTGGATTTGCTGTCTCATTTGAGCGTTATAAACTCTTAAACCTTCAATTTGTTTGCTAACAGTTTTGAACTCACTAACAATCACTGAAGTTTGTTCATCCATTTCATCAATTTTTGATTGAGATGTTTTTTCTGCAACTTGTCTGGCAGCCCCTACATCTAATAGAGGTTGTATTTGATCACTAAATCCTAGACTGGTAACTGATATTCCAGCCAGCATAAAAACAATTTTATAAAGACGCGACATAGCTATCTCCTAATATCTAAATTCCTATTTCTTATCTATTCGCAAAGTAGATGAATATTATGAGATTTGCAAGTACATATTTGGTACAAAACCACATAATATGTGGATTTACCCCACATAACTTCACCGTTCCCCACAGCGAACGGTTAAACTATAGAGAGAAATAAGATTCAATGCAACGACAAATAAATGTTACTTTGTGAAAATTTAAAAGATGTCAAATTTTGAGTTTTTACTAATTTTAGTATTTTGCAATTCAATCGTATTAATTGGATTAATTTTAAGAAGCATTAAGAAGAAAAGTCCTAGAATTATTCTTAAGTTCTTTTTCTTACCGGTTATTGTAAGTTGTCTATTTGGTCTTTTTATTCAAGAAGTATTTCAAGTTTCAGAAATTTCAAATAGACAACTTATGGCTAATTTTTTACTTGTAATATGGTGCTTGAAATCCTTCTATTCATATAAATCTATAAAATCTCTATTGTTAGAAGACTTTCTTGCATTTATAAGGCACCAAATTTCTGATAAGAAGTATCTAGCCTTACTAACCAAAGTCGTGAAGGTTTCCTCAATTCAAATTATATGCTTCAGCTCAGTTTTTTCTTTAAATTACTTATCAGGGTATTCTCAACTTAGTTTCTCAGACATTATTGGGATAATTTTGTGTTTAATTGGTTTATTCATTGAATTGATTGCTGATATGGAGATAAGAACTACGGAAAGAGATAAGTTCCTCACAAAAGGGCTAAGGTCCTATGTCCTACATCCAAATATTACTGGCATTATTTTCTTCCTCACAGGACTTCAAGTTCTTGCTTTTGGAGGTGTTGGTTCACAATGGTCATTTATAGGTCTATTAATTGCAACCTTTATCATTTATAAGACTTTAATACCTAAGATCGAAAGCAATTTATTAAAGAAATATCCTGATTATTCTTCTTATTTAAATAAGATGCCTAAAATATTTTCTTTCAAAAAAATTATATGATGCAAAAGATGATCCCTCATATTTTTCTAACATTCATAGCTGGAGCATTGGCTGACTGCAAAATAAAAATCATCAAGAACCTTTTAATAAGAACTTTTATAGCCCTATATAAACCAAACCTTGAAGAAGTAATGAGTAAAGATATCAATAGTTACAGTTCTTATAATGATTTTTTTACTAGGAAATTAGCAAATGAGTCGAGGATAATTGAATTATCAGAAAACAGTTTCATCTCTCCTGTAGATGGTGAAATTGTAAGTCATGGCTTTATTGAAGACGGGAAACTTTTGCAGGCAAAGAAACATGACTATGAACTAGATGAACTTGTAGGAATAGATTATCAAAATAAATATAAAGAGGGCTATTTCATAACTATTTATCTAGCTCCAACCGACTACCACAGAATACATTGTCCGTGGGACGGGGAGATAATTCATTCTAATCATTTAGGATCTTCACTATATAGTGTCAATAAGAAAGCCCAAGAATCCATTCCACGTCTTTATATAAAAAATGAGAGATCCGTGATGCACATCGTCTCAAACAGCCTTGAATATGCTTTGGTATCAGTGGGTGCCTCTGTTGTAGGGAGTATTGTGCCCTTTTGGATTGATAACAAAGATTGTTCAAGAAAAGAATTAGTGGAAGAGTGGAAAATAGGTCCGCCCGAAGATACTAAAGTTAAAAAAGGAGATGAATTAGCTCATTTCCGAATGGGATCAACAGTAATACTAATTCTTAAGGACTCAGATAAGATAGATTTAGATTCCTTGAAAGAAAATAAGCTTGTAAAATTCGGAAATAAATTAGTCTCATTAAAAAATATATAGGAAGAAATCTTGGTATCGTATTCTACTAGTGACTTCAAAGTTGGTTTAAAAATAATAATTGATAACGATCCTTGCGTGATTATTGAAGAAGAATTTAATAAGCCTGGTAAGGGACAAGCTTTCAGTAAGATTAAGTTTAGAAACTACCTTACAGCAAGGGTCGGAGAAAAAACGTGTAAAGTTGGGGAATCTTTGGAAGCAGCGGATATTGAAGAATTAGACATGCAATTCCTATACAGCGATGGAAGTGCGTGGTTTTTTATGCATCCCGACACTTATGAACAAATTCCAGTAGCTCTAAATATAGTTTCTGAACTCGAGAAATGGGTTACCGAAGAGGATATTTGTAAAATACTTCTCTGGAATGAAAAACCAATATCTGTAGTTGCACCTACTTTCGTAGATCTTGAGATTATACAAACTGATCCTGGTGTAAAAGGGGATACCGCGACAGGAGGCTCAAAACCAGCAACTCTTTCAACTGGAGCAATAATAAAAGTACCTTTATTTGTATCAGAGGGTGAACTCGTCACAATTGATACGAGAAATGGAGAGTATCAAGGTCGAAAATAAACTGTCCCATGAAAGAAAAAATTAAGGAAAGATTACGCAACATTATTGTAGATTTGTATGGCAGTTCAGAATCTATTCACAATGAATTTGAAATAAGCATCCAAGATAATAAAGAAAAGGAATATGGTGATCTCGCCAGTAACATAGCTTTAGTCCTAGCCAAGCCCCTAAAAAGAAATCCTCAACAGATAGCAGAAGAAATTAAAGGCAAATTTATAACTGATAAGGAAATAATAAAAGTTGATGTTGCAGGCCCTGGTTTTATTAACTTTTTCTTATCTAAAGAGTCGCATGGTGCAATTTTAAAAGATATCTCTATTCAAAAAAATAATTTTGGAAAGTTTGAATCGAATAATCAAAAAGTTCTTATTGAATATGTCTCAAGCAATCCAACAGGTCCTTTACATGTAGGACATGGAAGAGGTGCAGTTTTTGGATCTGTGTTATCTAGGCTTCTGAAAGAAGCAGGATTTGAAGTAGATGAAGAATATTATGTAAATGATTTTGGGAGACAAATGAACATTCTTTCTGTGAGCTTATGGATTAGATATGCACAGATATTTGATAAGAACATAAAAATGTTAAATAACGGTTATCAAGGCGATTATCTTATTGCCATTGCACAAAATTTAAAGAAATTCAGGTCTGATGAGCTGTATGAAGATGATGAGGAGATCAAAAGTCTTCTAGAAAATGAGAACGAAGCAGCTGAAAAACATACTGACGAGGTCATCGACAGCATAAAATCTAAGCTAAGTGATGAATTTTCTTATGTGAGAGATTTTGCTCTCAGAGAAATATTAGAGTTAATAAAAGAAGATCTATTAGAATTCGGCGTCGATCATAATCACTGGTTTTCAGAATCTGCACTTTATAAAAGTGAACCGCATGAACTAAGCAAAGTTGATCAATCTATTGAAGAACTTTCATCTAAAGGTTTTGTATACGAAAAAGAAGGTGCTATTTGGTTTAAATCTTCAGAACTTGGAGATGATAAAGACAGAGTTTTAAAAAGAGGCAATGGTGAATTTACTTATTTTGCCTCTGATGTTGCCTATCACTTAGATAAATATGATCGCGGATACGATAGGATAATCAATATTTGGGGTTCAGATCATCACGGCTACCTTCCAAGAGTGAAGGCTGCTATGGAAGCAAGTAAAAAGAATGTAGAAAAGCTTGAAGTAGTCTTTATTCAATTTGCTAATTTAATTAGGGCAGGAAAAAAAGTGACCATGTCTACTAGAAGTGGGGAATTTATTACACTTAAAGAACTCATAAAAGAGGTTACATCAGAAGCAGCAAGATTTTTTTATATTAATAGAAAAGCTGACCAACATTTAGACTTTGATTTAGACCTCGCGAAAGAGCAGTCTAAAGATAATCCTCTGTACTATATCCAATACGCACATGCTCGCATATGTAGTGTTTTACGTAAGTCCAATGCCAGAGAAGAAGAATTGAGCACATCAGAACTTGGATTATTAGATTCCAACAAAGAGATAGAAATACAGAAAATTCTTAAACAGTATCCTCCTCTAATTGAAAGAGCAGCTCTAGCAAGTGAGCCTCATTTAATTTGCTATTACTTAAAAGACTTGGCTAGTATTTTTCATAGTTACTACAATACCGAAAAATTTATAGTTGAAGACCAGAAGCTTATGAACTCTAGATTGTTCTTGCTGAGTGGAGTAAAGCAAGTTATTTATAATGGACTAACTGTTCTGGGAATAAATGCTCCTCATGAAATGTAGAAAGTGATCTCCAGCAACTTACACAAGATTAACCAAGATATTGAAGAAAATTGTAAGCTTTCTGGCAGAAAGACCGATGAAGTAATCTTGATAGGTGCAAGTAAAGCACAGACGATCGAAAGTATAAAAGAGGCTTGTGAAAGTGGTTTAACACATTTTGGTGAAAATTATCTTCAAGAGGCTGAAGAGAAAATTGAAAATTTATCGAAAGATTTAGTCTGGCACTACATAGGATCTATTCAGTCAAGAAAAGCAAAAAGAATAGCTGAAATTTTTGACTGGGTACATACTGTAGACAGTGTAAAAGTGGCTATGAAACTTAATAATGCTCGACCTAAATCAAGAGGTTTTCTAAATGTGTGCCTCCAAATAAATATAGATAATGAGGAAAGTAAGTCTGGTTTAGATTTAAAAGAGATTGATAGTTTTATCGAACAAACTAAAACTTTAGAAAATCTAAAAGTCAGAGGATTGATGGTAATACCCAAACCAAGGGAAAATCTAAGAGAGCAGAAAGAGATTTTTGGAATGGTGAAAAATATATTTATAGCATTAAATGAAAAAGGAAATAGCTTTGATACCCTATCAATGGGTATGTCTTCGGATTATGCTGCAGCTATTCAGGAAGGAGCTACAATGGTAAGAGTAGGTACAGGTATATTTGGTCCAAGAAAATGAAATATCTTAATGAAACTATAGGATTTGTAGGTGCTGGTAATATGGCAAGTGCACTTATATCTGGCTTAATCAATAGTGATCATAATGCCTCTAAGATCATTGCCTCTTCACCAGAACGAGAACATATAGAAAAACTTTCTAAGGAATTCGGGATAAAAACTACAAATAATAATCTCGATGTTATAGATATTGCCGATATCCTCATTCTCGCAGTAAAACCAAATATCGTCCAAGCTGTAATCGATGAAATAAAGGATTTAGCTATAGATAAAGATATTCTGATAATCTCTATAGCAGCTGGAGTAAAGATAGAAAAGATAGAATCTCAATTAGGACCCTCCATTAGAGTCATAAGGGCTATGCCGAATACCCCTGCAAGTATTATGGAAGGTGTGACTGCAATTTGTCCTAACAGTAATGCACAATCAAAGGATATAGAAAATGCCAAGATTTTATTTGAATGTGTGGGGAAAATTGCCCTGATTAACGAAAAAGATATAGATATTTTTACAGCTCTAATTGGATCAGGTCCAGCATATGTATTTTACTTAATTGAGTCTTTGCTGGACTCTTCAAAAAATTTGCATCTATCGGAACAAGAAAAGAAAAATTTACTGGCATCGATGATTTCAGGTGCTGCAAATCTGGTCCTTAAGTCAGAAGATCCCCCTAGTCTATTAAGAAAGAAAGTTACGTCGCCAGGAGGAGTAACCCAAACAGCAATAGAGGAGTTTGAGAAAAAGGGGTTAAAGGAAATAATAAGCAAATCTATGATAGCTGCTGAAAAGAAATCAATCGAATTAGGAGAAGATTAATGTCAGAAGCAACCTTCTTCCTTTTCAAGGCTTTAATGGATGTTTTTACACTTGGTGTAGTTTTCAACTTTATGTTTCGTCTTCTGAAAGTTGATTATTATAATCCTTTAGTCCAAGGAATAATTAGGGCAGTAGACTTGCCAAGTCAATTTCTTAGATCAGCTATTAAGCCCTTCAGGAACATAGACTCCGCCTCATTTCTAGTAGCTGTTTTTATTCAGGCAGGAGCCTTTTATTTAGCAGTCATGGCAGGATCAGTTGATTATGATCCTGTAAAGATTTTAATGTGGTCTACTTACTCAGTTATTTTATTAATGCTTAAAATGGTTTGGTGGATTTTATTGGGAGGAATAATTTTAAGTTTTGTAGCTGGGAATAATTTTCATCCAGCCATAGTTTTAATTAGACAAATGTCGGATAAGTTTTTCAGTCCATTTAGAATATTCTTACCCCCTATGGGAGGGCTAGACTTTTCACCTATATTTGCTTTCATCTTATTAAACTTCTTGCAATCAATATTTGTACAGTTTGCTATTGAATCTGGATTGCCAGTTTGGCTATCAGTTGGTTTCTAGAGAGAGATTCAATATAATAGTTTTTTCGCCGATTTGACACAGCTTGCGGGCGTTTAATTGAAATACAGCTAATGCATTAAATTAAACCTGTTGTGCCGAGGCAAACAGGTTTTTTTATGAATGATTCGATAGGAGAAGTAAAAGCACAAAAAGTTACTCTAGAGGGTGAATTTGAGCTTGAGTGCGGCCAAAGTTTCAATGATATAGAACTGGTCTATGAAACTTATGGTGCTCTTAATACAGATGCGACGAATGCAATACTTATCTGTCATGCGTTGAGTGGTAATCATCATGCTGCTGGAAAATATGAAGATGAAGAGAAACCAGGCTGGTGGGATTCGCTTATTGGCCCAGGTAAAGCTGTTGATACAAACAAATTTTTTGTAGTTTGCCCGAATAATATAGGTGGTTGTCACGGTTCTCTAGGACCAAGTTCAATTAACCCTGATACTGGAGATTATTATGGACCTGACTTTCCAATTATTACAGTAAGAGATTGGGTAAATTCACAGGCCAAACTTTCTGATTCATTGGGCATAGAAAAATGGCATGCTGTCATGGGAGGAAGTCTAGGTGGAATGCAAGCTCTAGAATGGTCCTATCTTTTTCCGAAAAGAATAAAGAAAGCAGGAATTATTGCTGCAGCACCAAAGTTAAGTGCACAAAATATAGCTTTCAATGAAGTTGCAAGACAGGCCATATTAAATGATCCAGATTTTGAAGGAGGTAGATATCTAGATAAAAGCAAGTACCCAAAACAAGGTCTCAAATTAGCAAGAATGGTAGGGCACATTACGTATCTCTCTGAAGAAGCAATGAGGAACAAATTTGGAAGAGAACTGAAAAAGGAAAAATTAAATTTTGGTTATGATGCGGAGTTCGAAATAGAAAGTTATTTGAGGTATCAAGGTGATGTTTTTTCAGAAAGTTTTGATGCAAATACTTATCTTCTGATGACAAAGATTCTAGACTACTTCGATCCAGCAAGTAATTTTGAAGGCAAATTGGTAAGTGCCTTTGAGTCCATTGAAGCACAGCTATTAGTAGTATCTTTCTCAACTGATTGGAGGTTTGCTCCTGAAAGATCAAAGGAAATTGTAAATGCCCTTATCGAAGCCAAAAAAAATGTGAGTTATTTAGAAATTGATAGTCCTCAAGGACACGATTCGTTTTTGTTTGCAAATGAAAATTATGTAAAGGGTTTATCGGCTTTTCTTGAAAATTAAATGAATACAATTGAAGTTATAAAAAATTGGATAGATAAAGAGTCTGAAGTTCTAGATCTAGGTTGTGGAGATGGTGAAATATTGAATATTTTATCTAAAGAATGGGGGTCTACGGTCCTAGGAGTAGAAATAAATCAAGATGATATTAATAAATGCATCCAGTCTGGTCTAAATGTTATTCATCAAAATATTGACGAAGGTTTAGAGAATTTTAGTGACAATAGTTTTGATACAGTGATTATGAGCCAAACTATTCAAGTCTTAAAGGAACCCAAGATAGCTCTTCAAGAAGTAACAAGAATTGGAAATGAGAGCATTGTTACAATTCCTAATTTTGGTTATTGGACCACAAGAATTAATCTCTTACTATCAGGAAAGATGCCTGTGACAGGAACATTGCCAAGTGCCTGGCATGATACCGATAATATTCATTTATGTACCATCAAGGATTTTGAGAATCTTTGTAGTGAATGCGAAATCGATGTAATAGAAAAATGCTTCTTTAATAAATTTGGGAAAGAAAGTGTATTAGCTAAAGTGGCACCAAATTTATTTGCAACCACCGCCATGTATAAGATCTCTAAATGAAAATAGCTATTGCTACGAAAAATAATGGCAAACTTAAAGAGTTCGAGGAATTGGCAAGGGGCACACCATATGAATTCATTAAAATACCTGAAAACATAAAAGATCTACCACCGGAAACAGGAAGTACCTTCTATGAAAATGCTCTAATAAAAGCTGAGTTCATTTCAAAACAATTAGGCATACCTGCTATAGGTGATGATTCTGGACTAGAAGTTGATGCATTAGATGGCAGCCCTGGAATATTCTCTGCGAGATATTCTAAAACGGGCTTAGATAATGATAATTGCTTAAAATTAATTGAAAATTTAGATGGGCTTGAGGACGACAAAAGAAGTGCAAGATTTAGATGTTGTCTGGTTGGATATTTTGATGGAAAGATAATTCAAAGCAATGGAACCCTTGAAGGTTCTATTGCCAGAGAATTCAAAGGAACTAATGGCTTTGGATATGATTCAATTTTTATTACAGAGAACGGGAAGCATCTGGCAGAACTTGAGAAAGATGAAAAAAATATGATATCTCATAGATCTGAAGCTTTTAAAAAACTATTAAACAAAGTCTCTGAATTAATTAACAAGTCTTTTGAAGAATAAGCTCATTTAATTTTCTTTTTGCTTGTAAGGCCTTCATCTCAAAGGATGTTTTAGGTAAATTAACCAAATATTCCTTAAGATTCTCTTTCTGCAAAACTCTCCAATTTATATCATTATTAACCAGCTTCTTTGTTTCATCGAAGTAATGAACCCAGTCTGTTTTGAAGTAGAAGATACCGTTTTGTTTCAGTTTTTTATTAACTAAGTCAATAAAGTCTTTTTGTAACAATCTTCTTTTATGATGCTTTCTCTTTGGCCACGGATCAGGATAGAACATTAAGATTAGATCAAAGCAGTTGTCTGATACTTTATCTTCCAAAAAAGGAACAATATCTGAGTTTAATATTTTAATATTATTTAGTGACTCTTCATTTGCCTTACTTAAAAGAGATCCTATTCCAGACAGATAAACCTCAGCTCCTAAAATTAACATTTCGGGGTTTGTCTTAGCTAAATATGCAGTAGTTTCTCCTGACCCAAAACCTATATCTAAAATTGAAGGGTCTTGGTTCCAGATATTACTAAGTTTTTCTTCATTATCTAGAATGTACTTGTCCCAATGCTCTGAGAGTGCCCTTGACTGATTAGAGGTTAACCTCCCTCTCCTCAAGACAAAACTCTTGAGTCTATCTTGTAAAGGCAACTTATTCTCCTGCAGAGAAAGACTGCTTCACTTTTTTCATTGCGTTTTTTTCTATTTGGCGAACACGCTCAGCAGAAATATCATATTTTTCAGCCAACTCATGAAGCGTAAGTTTTTCATCTGCTAACCATCGATCTTGAAGTATATCTCTGCTTCTATCATCAAGCTGATTTATTGCTTCGTATAACTGACTAGTATTCGTTTCATCCAAGCTATCTTTTGCAAATATGTCTGCAGGATTGGCATCTTCATCTTTCAAATATTGAGATGGGGAATAAGAGGCTTCATCATCGTCCGAATCTGCGAGAGGATCAAAAGGCATGTCAGTACCACTTAATCTTTTTTCCATCTCTCTTACTTCTGAAGGTTTTACCCCTAAATCTTTAGCCATGGACTCTACTTCTTCTTCTGTTAACCATCCAAGACCCTTCTTTTTACTTCTCAAATTAAAGAATAACTTTCTCTGTGGTTTAGTAGTGGCTATTTTGACTATTTTCCAGTTCTTCAGAACATATTCATGGATTTCAGCTTTAACCCAATGCACCGCGAAAGATACCAATCTAACCCCCATTTCAGGATTAAATTTTCTTATTGCTTTCATGAGACCTACATTACCTTCTTGAATAAGGTCTGCTTCAGGCAGGCCGTATCCTGAATATGTCTTTGCAACGTATATTACAAACCTTAAGTGTGCTAAAACTAGCTTTCTAGCAGCATCAAGGTCATTTCTATAATATAAATCTTCTGCAAGTTTTTTTTCTTCTTCAGAGGTTAAAACACCAATGCTATGCACTGAATTTATATAAGCTTGAAGGTCACCACCAGGGGCTAGAGCCTCCATTTCCTGAAGAGCTGTGCCTGCAGAATTTTCACTCTTAAGCTCTTTTTTAGGCATAATCTATGCGAATTTTACAATTTAAGTGATTAAAGGTGCAAATTTTGATTTTCAACTAAATTGAGATGACTAGAGGATAATATTTATAAAATTATGAAAGCTATAGAAATTATAGAGAAGAAACTAGAAATTAAAGATATTGAATTACCAGTATTAAAAGATAATGAAGTACTGATCAAGGTCAAAGCAGCTGGTTTGAACCGTGCTGATATTGCACAAAAGAATGGCTTATACCCTCCTCCTGCTGGTGAAAGTGAAATTTTAGGACTGGAATGTAGCGGAATAATTGAGAGTATTGGCAAAAATGTAAGCGCTAAGAAACCTGGAGATGAAGTAATCGCACTTTTGGCAGGTGGGGGATATGCAGAATATGTAACTTGCCCTGAACACCACGCAATTTTAAAGCCACCGAAACTAAGCTGGACTGAAGGTGCGTCAATTCCAGAAGTATATGCCACATGTTGGTTGAATCTCTTCATAGAGGCTCATATGAAAGAAGGAGATAAAATTGTCTTTCACGCAGGAGCAAGTGGTATTGGAACAGCCGGGATACAGTTAGCCCAGGCTTTTGGTTGCGATAGTTTTGTAAGTGCAGGAACCCAAGAAAAGATTGATTTCTGTCTAAACTTAGGGGCTTCAGCAGGAGAAATTAGATCAAAAGATGTATTTTCAAAGATTAAAGAATGGTCTCCAAATGGAGTAGATATCATCTTAGATCCTGTAGGTGCAGAGTATTTTGAGAAAAACTTAAGTGTCCTTGGATTAGAAGGCAAGTTAATTATTATTGGTTTAATGGGCGGTGCCAAAGCAAATATAAATCTTGGGCATTTAATGATAAAAAGACATAAGGTAATAGGATCAACCATTAGGGCTAGAAACTTGGAGACAAAGACTAGAGTTATGGATGATCTCTCTAGCAAAGTAATGCCACTATTTGATTCAGGTACTCTTAAACCTATTATCTATCAGGTCCTGTCCTTCGAAGATTGCGAAAAAGCTCATTCAATAATGGAATCAGATGAAAATATTGGAAAGATTATTCTTAATTTAGATTAACTTTGCGAAAATATCTTGCCAGGGATATGACGGATCACCTGAGCAATAAAATAAAGGATTTTTTTTCTCTGAAATAAAATCATAAGTCAAAGCTTGACCATTCAAACTGGATATAAGGCCACCGGATGCTTCTACTACTGCCTGTCCGGCAGCGATATCCCATTGATAGGTTGGACCTAACCTGCTGTAAATATTTGCCTTGCCTTCTGCGACACGACACAACTTTAAAGAACTTCCAGTTGGTAGTTCTTCAACCTCTGTAAATCTTTTTTCACAGAGATTAATAAATGCCTGAT
This sequence comes from uncultured SAR86 cluster bacterium, assembly GCA_902610065.1. GTDB lineage: Bacteria > Pseudomonadota > Gammaproteobacteria > Magnimaribacterales > Magnimaribacteraceae > Magnimaribacter. The sequence goes on along the minus strand of CACLUH010000006.1, from coordinate 9,409 downwards.
CTTTTTCACTCTTATGGCTTTTGCTCACCGTCACAAGACAGAATTCTTGACTCTGTTTTTGAGAAGTTATTTCAATCTTTTCTTTGCCTTGTATCTTGAAAGCTCTTCCCGCGAAACCTATAAAGGTTTCTTGAACTGCTGGTGCAGATACTACACCGAGAATTGGCGTACCGTCTTCAATAAGTGCAACATTTACTGTAAATTCTCCATTCTTATTAATGAATTCTTTCGTCCCGTCTAGGGGATCAATTAACCAAAACAAATCTTCTCTATTTTCTTCAGTGTCGCCCTCTTCAGACAATATAGGGATATTGGCGTCAATAGATTTAAGGGAATTGAAGAGGATTTCGTGACATTTCTTATCAGCTATCGTTACAGGAGATCCGTCATGTTTATCCTCTACTTCAAGATCACCAGAATTATATATTTCCATAACAATATCCGAAGCCTGTTCTACAGCCTCAAGAACTAAATTTGATATTTCTGTTAATTTTGAAACTTCCATTTCTTGAATCTCTCTTTTCTTCTACAATATATCACCCGAAGGACATTTAAAAAATTAATATGGAAAACAAAACTAAGTTGATAGAGAGTGCTCAAGAGCTAAAAAAAGGTCTAGACCTGCTTAGCAGGGAAAGAAAAGTTGTGATGCCTCATAACAAAGCGTTTGATCATGTCGATCAATTAAAAGTAAAAGTTGATGAAATCATTAATTTAGCTGAAACTGTCTAGAAATACGGAGATAAAAATGGAATACACTTGCTTTGATTTAGAAATTACAAACAAAATAGCTCACATCAAAATGTCTAGACCAGATGAATTCAATACCATGAATAAAGCTTTTTGGTCCGAGCTTCCCCACTTGGTTGAAAGTATCTCAGATGACGCATCTGCGAGGGTCATAGTATTGTCAGGAGAAGGTAAACACTTTTGTGCAGGAATGGATTTAGCTAATTTCTCTCCTTCAGATAAACAACCTAATGCTCATATGGGTATGAGAAAAGAATCTGGATATCGGGTGACACTAGATCTACAACATACAATTACTTGCTTGGAGAAAGCCAGAATACCTGTGATTGCTGCTGTACAGGGCGCTTGTGTAGGTGGTGGTGTAGACCTCGCTACAGCTACAGATATGAGATACTGCACATCGGATGCTTTCTTCTGTATTCAAGAAATTAATATTGGTATGGCTGCGGATGTAGGTACCTTACAAAGAATTCCCAGACTAATACCTGAAGGTGTAGTAAGAGAATTGGCTTACACAGGCAGAAGATTCCTTCCGGAAGAAGCAATGAAACATGGTCTTGTAAATGAAGTATTTGAAACCAAAGAAGAAATGATGAAAAGAGTTATGGCAGTGGCTGCTGATATAGCATCAAAAGGACCTCTAGCTATAGCAGGAACAAAAGAATCACTGAATTATGGAAGAGATCATACTGTGGAAGAGTCATTGAATCATATTGCATTGTGGAATACTGCAGTTGGAATCAGCGATGAAATGTCCGTAGCATTTAAAGCCAAGGCAGAAAATACAGAACCAGAATTCGAAGATATGCTTCCAAGAAGAAAATACTTAGACGGAGAAGTAGGCGTTTAGACTTTTCTTAGAAAGACAGGCGAGTTTTCTTTAGATTCCTTCTTACTAAAGCGATAACCATCAAGATTGAAGTTTTGAAGCTCATCAGCTTTCTTAATCTTGTTTTGAATAATAAATCTAGCCATTGTTCCTCTAGCCTTCTTGGCAAAGAAACTTATGATTTTGTATTCGCCATTTTTATAATCTTTAAAAACAGGATTAATCACTGGTAAATTTATTTCTTTATTTTTGAGAACTGAAAAATATTCTACAGATGCTAAATTTACAATTGCTTTTGATTTATTTTCTTTAGAAATTTGATTGATTGAGGTGTTTATCTTCGATCCCCAAAATTCATATAGATTACTACCGCGGTCAGTTTTAAATTTAGTCCCCATTTCCAATCTGTAGGGATACATAAGATCCAATGGTTTTAGTAATCCATAAAGCCCCGATAATATGCACAGATTTTTTTGAGCGTAGTTAATTTCTGACTTGGAAAGAGAAGGTGCATCTAAGCCCTGATAAACATCTCCTTTGAAAGCGAAGATAGATTGCCTAGAAGTACCGTTTGGTTTGATAGGCTTAGTCCAATTCATATTTCTTTCAAAATTTAGAACGGATAATTTTTCACTTAAGCCCATTAAGGAAGAAAGGTCATCTGGGCTCTTTTTCTGTAATTCTTTTATGAGAATCTCACTATCAGAAAGATGTGAAGCAACAGAGAAATCATCAATATTTAACTCTGATTCGTAATCTAGAGTCTTAGCAGGAGATACTAGTATCAGCATTAACTCAAACCTAAAACCAGTTTTGCCATTATGTTTCTTTGTATTTCGTTAGAACCAGCATAAATACTAGCCTTTCTGTAATTAAAATATCTAGGTGCCGCAGTATTCGCAAATCTACTACCTATGGCAGGTTCATTATTTCCGATTTCAGGACCAGGATTGTGAAATGGCACTCCATAATAACCCACCAGTTCAACTGCCAGTTCAGTTATAGCTTGGCCTATTTCAGTACCTCTAGTCTTTAAAAGAGATGATTCAGGACCAACATTCTGACCGGCTGATAGGCTTCCTAATATCCTTAGCTCAGTTGCTTCCATTGCATTAATTTGAACTTCTAATTTTGCAATTTCTTCCATAAAACTCTGGTCATCTGATAACTTATTACCACCTACATCTTCTAGCTCTGCTTTTGCTCTCAGCTGTTGAAGCTGTTGGTAAAGCTCTGAGGAATAGCCGTTACCTCTCTCAAACTCCAATAAATATTTTGCATAAGTCCAGCCTTTGCCCTCTTCGCCAATTAAGTTTTCTTTGGGCACTTTGACATCCTCAAAAAATACAGTATTCACTTCATGATGCCCTATCGGAGTATTGTCTAAAGTATTAATTGGTTGGACTTCGATTCCTTCAGAATGCATATCAATGAGCAAAAAAGAGATTCCTTTCTGTCTAATATCTTCCTGACTTGTTCTAACGAGACAAAAAATCATGTCAGCATGTTGCGCCATTGTTGTCCAAGTTTTGGCTCCATTAACAAGGTAGTGATCGCCTTTATCTTCAGCTTTAGTTTTAAGTGAAGCAAGATCCGAACCAGACCCAGGTTCTGAATAACCCTGACACCACCATACTTTTGAAGAAAGGATATCAGGAAGGTATTTAGCTTTTTGTTCGTCAGATCCAAAAGCCATGATAACGGGGGCAACCATTGAAATACCAAAGGCAGTAAAGCCGGGGGCTCTTGCAGCTGCCATTTCTTTACTGAACAAATATTTTTGTGAGGCTGTAAAAGAAGCTCCTCCGTATTCTTTAGGCCAATTGATACCAGCCCACCCTTTTGAAAAAAGTGCTTGTTGCCATTGAATGTGCTCTTCTTTAGTTACGTGACCATTGGGAGAGTTCATGAGTCTGTCTTTCATGTCTTCAGGATAATTATCCTTTATCCAGTCTCTTACTTCCTTTTGAAAATCTAATTCTTTTTTTGTAAATTGTAAGTTCATAAATACCTCCCCTCAATTATAATTGAATTTCTCGTTAACAAAAATAGATTTACCTTGGAAAACGTTAGTGGATATTTAGATAGATTTTCAGAATTGACTGGAAAGATTTGTTCGTGGTTCGTTGCAATAATGGTTCTTATAACTTGTCTCGTCGTTGTTATGAGATATGGCTTGGATATGGGTTCTGTTTTCTTGCAAGATGTAGTTCTGTATCTTCATGGCAGTCTATTCCTTCTTGGAGCTGCATTTGCTTTAAAAAGAGGAGCTCATGTCAGAGTAGATATCTTCTACAGAAATTTTAGTGATTCTAAAAAAGCTCTTGTAGATTTACTTGGTAACATCATTTTCCTACAACCAGTTTGTTGGACAATACTGTTGTATTCATGGGGTTACGTAGAATTTTCATGGAGAATTATGGAAGTTTCACCTGAACCAGATGGTCTTCCCTTTGTTTACATACAAAAATCTTTGCTCATCGCAGTTGCAGCCTTGCTCTCTCTTCAAAGTTTTTCTGAAATCCTAAAATCATATCTAGTTATCAAGCACCATGATTGAATTCATACCATTGCTAATGTTTGGTGTTATTTGCTTAGTTTTACTAGCAGGGTTTCCTGTGGCCTTTTCATTAGCAGGAACTGCACTTATCTTTGCTGGACTAGGAGTAATAACAGGAACCTTTGAAAGTGCTTTCTTAGGGGCAATTCCAAATAGGCTTTATGGAGATATGACAAATATGACTCTTGTGGCTGTTCCTTTATTTGTTTTCATGGGTGTTCTGCTAGAAAAATCAAATCTAGCGCAAGACTTACTGAGTAATATGGCAGAAGTTATTGGTGGGTTTAGAGGTAGTCTAGCTATCTCGGTCATATTCGTTGGAGCCTTAATAGCAGCAAGTACAGGAATAGTTGGTGCCACAGTTATAGCGATGGGACTAATTTCTTTGCCTATTATGTTGTCTAGAAACTATGATCCTAGTCTCTCTGCGGGAACTATCTGCGCTACAGGAACTCTGGGCCAAATCATTCCGCCTTCAATAGCATTAGTAATATTGGGAGACGTTCTTTCGGCTGCTTATCAACAATCTCAGCTGAGTATTGGTAATTTCTCTGCAAGAACTGTTTCAGTAGGTGATCTGTTTATGGGAGCAATCATTCCCGGCTTTATTCTGGTATTTTGTTACGCAATTTATGTAATCATCAGAGCTTATCTTTCACCTAAGATGGCTCCATCACAAGAAGTAACGATAGTCTCTGGAAGGTGGAAAATATTACTGACATCTTTACTACCTCCATTCATCTTAATAACTTCTGTATTGGGATCTATTCTTTTAGGCATTGCTACTCCAACGGAAGCAGCTGGTGTTGGAGCTCTCGGAGCTATTTTACTTGCTGTCACTAAAAGCAGTTTAACCAGGACAAACCTTACGGAAGCTGTTGAAACTACTACCGAAATAACTGCGATGGTTTTTATGATACTTTTAGGGTCTTCAATTTTCTCATTAGTATTTAGAGGATTTGGAGGAGATGATCTTATAACCGGTATCTTTACAGAATTACCGGGAGGAGCATTTGGTGCTGTATTGGTTGTTATGGTGATTATTTTTCTACTAGGTTTTATATTAGATTTTATTCAAATTACACTAGTTGTAGTTCCTATTGTTGGACCAGCATTATTAATGCTAGGAGTTGATCCCGTTTGGCTAGGTATAATGATCGCCATAAATCTTCAAACATCCTTTTTGACTCCGCCATTCGGTTTCGCTTTATTTTATTTAAGAGGTGTAGCACCAGATACTCTTGCAACAAAGGATATATATAGGGGAGTTATCCCTTTTATTCTGATTCAGCTTGGAGTTTTAATAGCTCTAGCTATTTTTCCGGACTTGGTAACCGCTCTGCCACGGGCAGTTTACGGAAATTAATCTCTATACAAGATGAGCTATTCTATCGGCTCTATAGGATGAACGTACCATTGGTCCAGAAGCAACTTCCAGAAAACCAGTTTCAATAGCAAGCTTTTTGAAATAATTGAATTCATCAGGCGTATACCACTTTTCAACTGGTAAGTGATTTATAGTAGGTCGCATATATTGACCAAGTGTGAGTACGTCTACTCCTGCTCTTTTTATATCTTCAAAAGTTATCAAGATCTCTTCTTCAGTCTCACCAAGTCCAAACATTAAACTTGTTTTTGTAATAATTTCTGGAGAGTTCAGCTTAGCAAAAGATAACACTTCTAAAGTTTGATCATATCCAGCCCTAGGATCACGTACACGTTTAGTCAATCTACTTACCGTTTCTAGATTTTGAGCAAATACTTCTAAATTGGAGTCTAAAAGTATTTCTATGGATTTCGTATTTCCTAAAAAATCTGGAACCAATGCTTCAATGATTACCTCTGGAGCCTTTTCTTTAATAGCTCGAATAGTATCGGAAAAGTGTCCAGCACCTCCGTCACTTAAGTCGTCTCTGTTAACAGAAGTTAAAACTGCATATTTTAAATCCATATAAGCAATTGAATTAGCTACTTTAATAGGCTCATCTTTATCTAATTTCCCCTTGGGGTTTCCAGTGTCAACAGCACAAAATTTGCAAGCACGAGTGCAAACAGAACCAAGCAACATAAAAGTTGCTGTACCATGGCTCCAGCATTCCTGGATGTTTGGGCACATTGCCTCTTCACATACAGTATGGAGCTTCTTATTGGAGACAATACTCTTTAGCTCTTTATACTTCCTTGAGTTTTGTGATTTTACTCTCAGCCACGTAGGCTTTCTTTCGATCGGGATTAGCTTATTTGAATTGGGTTTTATGCCATTCTTTACAGCGACCACACCATTTTCTTTAATAGTTTTAGTAGGTATTAAGTTTTCCATTATGCAGCCTTAGAATCATACTCTCTTAGTATGTTCACCAAATCTTGTTTAATTCTCTTCATTGAGACATCTGCTAGATCTTTAAGTTGCACAACCTCTAGGGAGTCAATTCCACAGGTAACTATTCCTTTAAAAGGTTTTAGGTCCATATCAACATTAAAACTTATTCCGTGATAGCAATGACCTTTTTTTATCTTGAGGCCTATTGATGCGATTTTTTTTTCTTGAACATATATACCAGGAGCTCCAATTTTTCTTTTTGCATCTATTCCGTATTTACTTAAGAGATCAATCATTGCACCTTCAAGCTCACAAATTAATTTTTTTGGACCCCAGCCCAGCCTTCTTAAATTTAAGAGAAAGTAGATCATCAACTGTCCCGGACCATGATAAGTTACCTGGCCACCTCTATCTGTTCTTACTACCGGAATATTATTATTTTGAATAATATTTCTCTCTTCAGCAGCATGCCCGAGAGTATAAACAGGATAATGCTCTACAAACCACAACTCATCTGGTTCATTTCCTGACTTTAGATTTATTGCATCCTGCATTCGCTTCCAAGTATCTTGATACTTTTCCAGTCCTATGTCTTTAACTTCTAAATTCTTCAATCCAATTCTCTTGTATCTATGTATGCCTTTTCAGAAATCCTATGATAGTTGATTACTTGGTCTTTAAATTCCGTATAAGACTTATAAACCTTCTGTGCCATTGGATCATCTTCAATAAAATCTTCCATGACTTCATCAGTTATTTTTTTCAATTCTATGAGGACACTATCTGGTAACTTCCTAAGATCAACATCATGCTTCTCAACAAGTTCTGTGAGAGCTTTATTATTTCTTGCAGTATATTCATCGAGCATTTCTTGATTAGCTGACTTAGCAGCATATTTAATTATGGCCTTTAAATCATCTGGCAACCCTTCATAGGCTTCTTTATTAATAATGATTTCTAAAGTTGAACCTGGTTCATGCCATCCAGGATAATAGTAGTAGTCAGCTACTTGATGGAAACCGAAAGTTAAATCATTATAAGGTCCAACCCACTCGGCAGCATCAACTACGCCTTGTTGCAAAGAAAGAAAAATTTCATTTCCCGGTAAGGTTACGGTTTCGGCACCTGCCCTGGTAAATACTTCACCAGCTAAGCCAGGTATCCTCATCTTAAGACCTTTAAGATCGCTTAAAGTGTTAATTTCTTTTTTAAACCAACCAGCCATCTGTACTCCAGAATTGCCTCCTGCCAATGGGATTAAATTGAAAGGTTCATAAGCTTCTTCCCAGAGTTCCATACCTCCTCCATAATGAAGCCAGCCATTCATTTCTTGGGCAGTAAGTCCAAAGGGAACTGCGGTAAAAAATTGCGAAGATTTTACTTTTCCAGTCCAATAATAAGATGCTCCGTGGCCAAGTTGAACATTTCCTTGTGAAACTGCATCAAAGACTCCTAAAGCAGGAACGAATTCTCCAGCTCCGTAAACTTTTATTTGCATTCTTCCGCAAGTCATTTCATTTACATATTTAGAAAAATTTTCTGGTCCCATGCCTAGTCCAGGAAAATTTTTAGGCCAAGTAGTTACCATAGTCCATTTATAATTCTTTGTTCCATTTGAAAAACATCCTTGATCTTCAACAATGGATTCTTCTGTGTTCGAACAAGAAACCAGAACAAAGAAAGTCCCTATAGCTAATAATCTTTTCATATTAAGTGCCTTATTTTATATATTTTGCAGTTTAGCGTAAGCAACCATGAGCCATTTAGTTTTACTTGAATCAAAATTAACCTCTACTCTCGCATTGGCACCTTCGCCTTCGTAATTCAGAATCACACCTTCTCCAAAAGCCTCATGAAGGACCCTTTGTCCTAATTTAAAGTTTGTATCCGGGACCTCTCCAGAAATTCTGCTTGAACTATTTTTTGAAATTCTAGAAACATTGCCACCTGTACGAACCTCAACGGTAAGCTCATCAGGTATCTCTCTTAAAAACCTTGAAGCAGGATTAAAATTTTCCGAGCCGTATAAATTTCTCATTTCTGCATGGGTAACAAATAACTTTTCCATAGACCTAGTCATACCTACATAGCAAAGTCTCCTCTCTTCCTGTAACTGATTTGGGTCTTCTATAGATAATTTATGTGGAAAGAGCCCTTCTTCAAATCCGGTTATGAAAACCAGAGGAAATTCTAGCCCTTTGGCAGAATGTAGTGTCATAAGTTGTATCGCAGACTCGTGCTCTGAAGCTTGAGTCTCTCCAGCATCTAAGGCGGCGTGATCTATGAACATCTTTAAGACACTCTCCTCTAGTTCATCAAAAGAATCAGGTTCAAAATCTCTGGCGGCACCTACTAACTCTGATAAGTTTTCAACTCTCGTCCTACCTTTTTCACCAGCTTCTTTCTTGTGATATTCGATAAGCCCACTTCTTTCAATGGCCATATCAACTATATCTCTGAGTTGTAAATCTCTTGTATCTGACTCAAGAGTATTGAAACTAGACATAAACCCTTGAATGGATTGAGCTGCTCTAGCTGTTAAGCCCTCGATGTCTATTAGTTCTTCACAAGCTTTCCATAGAGACATATTTTTTTCGGCGGCTTTAGCTCTAATTATATCTATGGTCTTAGCGCCTATGCCCCTTGGTGGAATATTGATAACCCTTTCAAATGCTGCGTCATCTTCTCTACCGTATAAGAGTCTTAAGTAACTCATAGCATTCTTGATTTCTGCTCTTTCATAAAATCTCAAACCGCCATAAATCTTGTAGGGTAAGGATTCCCTTAAAATTGCCTCTTCAAGTACTCTAGATTGTGCATTTGATCTGTAAAGGATCGCAACTTCATCAAGACTTCTTCCTTGGTTTACCCAATTCTGTATGCTGCCGACAACATACCTAGCTTCATCATCTTCGTTGTAAGCTGAATATATAGAAATTGGCTCACCTTC
>CACLUH010000005.1:0-62917 GCA_902610065.1 uncultured SAR86 cluster bacterium | reverse complement strand
GATACAAAGGAAGTAAGTAAAAGGGATGTTAATTACAGACCTAAAACAGTACAAGCTTTCCAGCCAATGGTTAGGAGTTATTAATGAATGCAGCAGTCATACCTGTAGCTCAAATAAAGACAATAACGATGAGTATTTATCGTTATGACCCTACCTTGGATAAGAAGCCTTATATGCAAGATATCATTGTAGAAGTACCAACTGATAAAGACATTATGGTTCTTGACGCTCTTCATTTAGCAAAAGCACAGCAACCTTCCTTGTCTTATAGGAGGTCCTGCAGAGAGGGAGTTTGTGGTTCAGATGGTATGAACATAAATGGAAAAAATGGACTAGCTTGCGTCACCCCATTATCAGAAGTGATTAAGAGAAATAAGATTACATTACGTCCTATGCCTGGTCTTCCTGTTGTAAGAGATCTGATAGTTGATATGAAACAATTCTATGATCAATTAGAAAAGGTAAGACCTTATCTTATCACCAAGAGTGATACGCCTGATATTGAACGAACACAATCACCCGAAGAAAGAGAACATCTTGATGGTCTTTATGAGTGCATTCTTTGTGGTTGTTGCTCAACTTCATGTCCTTCATTTTGGTGGAATCCAGATAAATTTTTAGGACCAGCAGCTTTATTACAATCATGGAGATTCATAGCTGATTCTAGAGATGAAGCCACTGATGAAAGGTTGGATGACTTAGAAGATGCCTTCAGTCTCTATAGATGTCATGGGATTATGAATTGCGTATCTGTATGTCCAAAAGGATTGAATCCTACAGAAGCTATCTCCAATATCAGAAATAAACTTCTTACACGAAAAAAAGCTTAAGAAAAATTTCTTTCTTGATAACACACTCCTAAGTTCTTCGTTTATCCTCTACAATGCATTGAAGTGATGCTATGTATAACATTCTTTAGATTGAATTTAAGGGAGAAAAGATGAATCTACATGAATATCAAGCCAAACAGCTATTTAGGGAATATGACATATCAGTTTCTGAAGGCTTGTCCGCCTCTTCTAGTCAGGAAGCTGAAAAGATAGCTTTATCTCTCAATGTTGATAAGTGGGTAGTAAAAGCACAAGTCCATGCGGGAGGAAGAGGCAAGTCTGGAGGAGTTGAAGTAGTTGATAGCTTAGAGAAAGTTAAAACTTTTGCCGATAAATGGCTTGGAAAAAATTTAGTAACTTTCCAAACAGATGAGAAGGGACAACCTGTAAACCAAATCCTAATTGAAACAGTAACGGATATTGATAAAGAACTTTATTTAGGTGCTGTTATAGATAGAGCTTCCCAAAGGCTCGTGGTAATGGCTTCGACGGAGGGAGGAGTGAGTATCGAAGAGGTTGCCGAAGAGACACCAGAAAAAATATTTAAAGCTGAAATAGATCCTATTCAAGGTCCAAATCAACTTCAAGCAGAAAAATTAGCCAGCAGCATGAACTTAAATGAAGTGCAAACTTCACAATTTATAGAGATTTTTAATGGTCTAGTGAGATTATTCATAGATAAAGATTTATCCTTAGTTGAGGTGAATCCTTTAGTAGTAACATCCTCAGGAGATTTAATTTGTTTGGATGCAAAAATCAATGTAGATTCAAATGCTCTTTATAGGCAGGAACAAATCTTGGAATTAAGAGATCCCTCTCAAGAAGATCCTAGAGAAGCAAGTGCAGCAGAGTGGGATCTAAGTTACGTTGCTTTGGAGGGAAATATTGGTTGTATGGTCAATGGTGCAGGTTTGGCAATGGGTACCATGGATATCATCAAGTTGCATGGTGGCGAGCCTGCTAATTTCTTGGATGTCGGCGGCACAGCTGATTCAAAAAGAGTTGCTGAGGCATTTAAAATAATTCTTTCAGATGAAAATGTTAATACGGTATTGATAAATATCTTTGGTGGGATTGTTCGTTGTGATGTTATTGCTGACGGGATAGTAGAGGCTTTAACAGTAATGGGAGTTTCAGTCCCTGTCATAGTTAGATTGGAAGGAAATAGTGCTCAAAAAGGATTGAAGATACTTGACGAATGCGAGCTGAATATTATCCCTGCATCAAATTTGGAGGAGGCTGCAAGTTTGGCTGTAAAAGCATCAAACGGAGATATAACGTGAGTATTCTTATTAATGAAAGCACTAAGGTTATATGTCAAGGATTTACTGGAGGACAAGCTACGCAACACTGTATTCAATGCATTGACTACGGAACACAGCTTGTAGGAGGGGTGACACCTGGAAAAGGTGGTCAAATTCATCTCGATCTTCCTGTCTTTAATTCAGTAAAAGAAGCTGTAGACGCTACTGGTGCATCAGCGAGTATAATTTTTGTCCCTGCAAAATTCTGTAAGTCCTCAATTCTTGAGGCTGCTGAATCTGGCATTTCATTAATTGTTTGTATAACTGAAGGCATTCCTACTATAGACATGTTAGAAGTAAAGGTAAGGTGTGATCAACTAGGTGCCCGCTTAATAGGACCTAATTGTCCTGGCATAATCACACCCGGTGAAGCAAAGATGGGCATTATGCCTGGAGATATACATTTGCCTGGTAAGGTTGGAATTATATCTAGATCAGGGACTTTAACTTATGAAGCTGTAAAACAGACAACAGATCTAGGATTTGGACAAACAAGTTGCGTCGGAATAGGAGGGGATCCGATACCTGGAACCAGTTTTATAGATGTTCTGGATTTATTCGAAAAAGATAATTCTACTCAGGCTATTGTAATGGTGGGTGAGATTGGAGGAACAGCTGAAGAAGCAGCAGCAGAGTTTATACAATCTAATGTGACTAAGCCTGTTGTATCTTATATAGCAGGTGTAACAGCTCCTCCCGGTAAAAGAATGGGCCATGCAGGGGCGATAATCGCTGGAGGTAAAGGAACAGCAGAAGATAAATTTAAGGCTCTAGAGTCAGCAGGCGTTTATACCGTAAAGAGTCCTGCAGAAATAGGTAAAGGAATTGCTGAGGTTACAGGATGGTAGATAATTTCAATCATTTACGCATTGAGGAGAGAGATCATTACATGATTTGTTATCTCTCTAATCCGCCTACACATACCTTAAATTCATCTGGAGTCGCAGAGATACATAAATTTTTAGACAGCGCTGAAAAAAAACATGACTTACGTGTTCTAGCTTTTACAGGCGAAGGCGAAAATGTATTCATAAAACATTATGAAGTGGGAGAACTAGCTGACTCAGCTGAAAAGAACATTGAATCTAATAAAGACACTAAGGATCCAAAAGAGCTTCACGCATTTCATAGAATGCTTTTAAGACTAAGGGAGTTAGACGCAATAGTAGTGGCTGGGATTAACGGAAATACAGCGGGAGGAGGTTGTGAATTTTCTTTGGGTTGTGATTTGAGAGTCATGGCGGATGGAGACTTTTTAATTGGCCTCCCGGAGACTTCAGTAGGTATTCTTCCTGGAGGAGGAGGGACGCAAAGACTATCAAGACTCATTGGTTCTTCTAGAGCATTAGACTTAATTTTACATGCTAAATTTTTGAAACCTTTGGAAGCTTATAACTTGGGAATAATTAATAAACTTTTAAATGAGAAAAATTTTAAAGAAGAGCTCTATGAGTATTGCGAAGATCTTGCTAATAGAGCACCAATAGCATTGAGTCAGGTAAAGAAAATCATTCACCGAGGACTAGAAATGACTCTAGAAGATAGTCTGCTTTTAGAGCAGAAAGCTTTCGATGTAACAATGAATTCTAAAGATGCAGCTAGAGCAATGAGGACCTTGCTTAATGCTCAGGAAAACATCGAGAATGAAATAAAATTCAAATGGAAAGGAGAATAATTACTCTTCAGCAACTTTTATAAGTTGTTTGCCAAAATTCTTTCCACTTAAAACGTCCCTAAGACCTTGTGGAGCATTTTCGAAACCTTCTGTAATCGTTTCTTCGTATTTAATTTTACCTTCCGATATCCATTGAGATAATTCTTCCGTGGCTTCTCTCCATTCCTTGAACCACTCTGTTACTACAAAGAATCTATGTTCAGGTGCAGGATCTAATGCTCCAAAAATATGAAAAGGCGTTTCTTCTTTTGTCATATCTTCAGAGTTATAAGCGGATATAAATCCACAAATAGGAACACGAGATCCTTCATTCAAGAGTGTCGCTACTGATTTACTTACCGGACCCCCTACGTTCTCAAAATAAATATCAATTCCGTCAGGACAAGCCTGAGATAGATCTTCTTGAACATTTCCTGCTTTATAATCTATGCATTCGTCAAAGCCTAGCTCATCTTTCACATAAGCACATTTCTTCTCGCCTCCAGCAACTCCTATAACTCTGCATCCGAGTATTTTACCCATTTGCCCAACTACCGTTCCAACAGCCCCCGATGCTGCAGAAACTACGATTGTTTCACCTGATTTTGGGAGACCAACTCTCAAGAGTCCAAAATATGCAGTTCTACCTGGCATTCCAACAGTGCCAAGATAAGTTTGTAGAGGGACAATAGAAGGATCAGCTTTAAATAAAGCAGGCTCTTCATCGCTTGCTATAATATAAGTTTGCCAACCTTTATGAACGCAAAGGTAATCACCTTTCATGAACTTGTCTGATTCACTTTCGACTACAATTCCAACTGATTCGCCTGTCATAGGCTCTCCTAATGCTGCTGGATCAGCATAAGACTCGCCATCATTCATTCTTCCTCTCATATAAGGATCAATTGAGAGATATAGTATTTTTATTAACACTTCTCCTTTTTCTAAAGGTCGAACTTCTTCTTCATTAAGTTTCCAGCACTCATCCCCAGGCATTCCTTTAGGTCTTTGATCAAGCAACCATTGTTTGTTTATATACGTCATTTAACTCTCCTTTTTAAATTATATTCTTATCTTTCTTTTGAACAACAAAATAAAGACTCTCCTTTGTAATTTTTTTCTCTATTAATTTGTGACCAAGAAACTCACAAAATTTTTCTACATCTCTTTCGGTGCTTTTATCAGAGGCAACTAACTCAATTAAATCTCCTGAGTCTGAATCTCTAATAGCCTTATGCAAAAGCATAATAGGTTCAGGACATACTAACCCAATCGCGTCCACTTCAATTTTCATCGATAAATTTTGTAGATATTTTTCTTACCCTTCTTACCATCAATATGGCGGCAACCAATAAGCCTGAGGCCATACCAGTCCACATGCCTACAGCTCCCATTTGAGTAGTAACAATATCTGTAATAGAAAGGATAATACCTAAAGGCAATCCAACACCCCAATATGAAACAGCCATAATCTTCATGGGTCCAAAGGTATCTTTGTAACCTCTCATGCTTCCAATGCTTGCCATTGCTAAACCATCCGCAAGCTGAAAGAAAGCAGCAAAACTAAGCAGTATTACTGCTAAAGCTATTACCTCAGAATTATTATTCAACAAACTCGACATAAACTCAGCATTTAAGATAATGATTAAACTCATTGTCAGAGCACTAACTGTAGCTAGTCTCAAAGAGAAATAAGAACTGTATTTAGCTCCTTTCATATCATTTGCACCGACATTATTTCCAACTCTCACTGCGGCTGCATTTCCTATGGATAAGGGAATCATAAAAAAGAGCCCGCCTATTGTCATTGCAATACCGTTAGCAGCAATAACCTCACTACCAAATCGTCCAAGGATGATTCCAGCTCCACTAAACATACTTAATTCAATGAAATTTCCAAACCCAACAGGAATTCCTCCTCTAAGTATTTCTCCAAGAATCTTTATATTTGGTAGGTCAAATCGTGAGAAAAGTTCTGTACCAAAGCCTGATTTATATTTGAGATAAATGATTAGTAGTACAAAAGTAGTCCACGTTCCGATGATAGCTGAAAGACCAGCTCCTTTTGCTCCCATTTCAGGAAAGCCGAAGTTTCCATAGATGAATGTGTAATTTCCAATGATAGCGATAATCAACATTAAAATATTTAATAAAGTTATTGGTAAAGGTCTAGTAACACCCTCGCATAAAGAACGAAGAGGCTGACTCAAAAGAATCGCTGGTAGAGCAAACATAAAGTAACTGAGATATTCTTCAGAGTATTTAATTATTGAGGGATCAACTTTTGCGATTGTTAGTATGAAAGAAGATTGAGATAGAATAAACATTCCTACTAATATTATTGGAATTGATAACCATATTGCCTGCCTTGCTAAGGGCCCTATATCTTTTAGATTCCTTGCGCCGTAGAGTTGAGCCACCATAGGTGTTACGAAGAAAAGTACTCCACCAACTCCTACCATTATCGGAAACCAGAGATTGCCAGCTAACATAATGCCAGCCTGCACATCAGTAGAATAGTTTCCGCTTTGTATGACTGAGTTAACTTGAATGAATTGAAGGGCTAGCTGAGTAAGGAACATAGGTATGGCTAGCTTAAAAAAACTACTAGCTTCCGTAAGAGATCTTTCAGAAAAAAAGCTCTTTTTTGAGTCCAAGGGTTGTTCCATAGAAGGTGTGTATCTTATCATGTACACAAGAGGCAAGACATCAGAAAAGATCACAGACCATATTGGCTAAAAAAGCTTTTTGCCAGTTACAATAATTTCTATGTAGATAATTATTTAGCTCCGCAATTCGAGTATTTCGGAAAAGGTCATAATATTATGGGAGCTCGATATTTTGATGTCTATGGAGGTAATATATCGATTGGTGATTATCCTACCATGGTAGCTTCTCCTGATAACTATATTCACCTAACCACTTGGAATCTTGAAGACCATGAAGGAGAAATATTAATAGGGAAATATTGCTTATTAACTCCTGGGGTTAGGATTGCTTCAGCATCTAAGATAACAATAGGGGATGGCTGTATGTTTGCTAATAGTGCTTATGTCTCAGATGCAGACTGGCACGGCATATATGATAGAGCAATTCCTGTCGGTAAATCTTCTCCTGTAACTCTCCAAGATAATGTATGGATTGGAGATAGAGCCATGATAGGTAAGGGCGTGACTATAGGAAAAAATAGTATAGTTGCGGCTGGAGCTGTTGTTGTAAAGGATGTTCCAGATAATGTAGTAGTTGGAGGAAACCCTGCACATATCATTAAAGAACTTGACCCAACTATCGATGGAATTACACGGATGAAACTTTTCGAAGATCCAGAAGGATTGAGAGACCTATACGACCAAATAGATATCTATACATTAAAAAATAATACGCTTTTAAATTTTATAAAAAGTAAATTTTTTAGAACTAAGAAACATTAAATAAACATATTGACGAAAACTTAAAAACCAAATAGTGTAATCGTCCGGTCGGAGATAGTTGGGGAGCATTCTCACAAGGCTAAGAGCTCAAGGAATAAACCTTGTGTTAAATGGAGAGGTTAATGCAACTCAAATTAAGCGCAGCTTTATCTGCTGCTTTATTATTATTTTCTTTTAATATTCATTCAGATGATCATATGTCATCTAATCCAGTTTTCGTTCCTGTTGAAATTCAACAATGTAAATTTGCCAATAATAAAGACATGGATGACTTTCTAAAGTTAATTCCTGCATGGAATGATTTATTGGACGAATATAGTCAATTTCCTTATTCAGGGTGGACTGTAACACCACATTATAGATCAGGCTCCACAGTTTCTTTCGATTTTGCTTGGCTAGGCGTCTCTGATAGTTGGGAAAATTTTGGTTCAATTTATGACGCATGGTTTGTTGATGGATCAGACCTTGCAAAGAAATTCGATAAAATTCGCACATGTGAGACCCAAACAATTTTTGGTTCTCAAGCTATACGACCGGCAAAAACAAGATCTGAAACTGGAGTAATGCTCGTGAGTAACTGTACTTTGAAAGAAGGCACTACCCCAGTTGAGCTGGCTATGGCTGACTCTAAATGGAATGAATATTTAAATTCCATTGATTCTGAAGGTGGTATTTATAGATGGTTTCCTGGTCCTGGAGCAGAAGTAGATGCGGAATATACATTTAAAAATGTCCTTACAAACTCCTCTATGACTGAATGGGGCAAGTCTTCAGAAATTTATGTGAACGGAGGGGGTATACCAGTTCAAATGCAAATATATGGTGACATGCTAGATTGCGATGCTCCGAGAATGTACCAAACGTCTAACATGAGAGATGTTAGAAATTAACTTAACTAATATATAAAAAATTATGAAAAAATTATTAACTTTTATTACCTTATTTTTTTCCCTGTTAGCTTACAGCGATGACCATTTGCCTACTATAGTTGCGATGGAAATGTATGCATGCAATTACAATAAAGCCAAAGATCTATCAGATAGCATGGATGTCGTTGAGGATTGGAATGATTATTTTGATACAACTGAGATTGGGTATTCTGCATGGATACTTGAACCATATTACACAAATCCTGAAGAACTTTATGACAGCTACTGGATTGGTTTTGCACAAAGTTTTGAGGAAATGGGAGCAGCTCAAGAGTCTATGATGACAGATGAAGGACTAAAAATTGATGCACAATTTGCGAAAGTCAGTACATGCGCCTCTCATAGCCTTTGGGGAATTCAGCCAGTTAGGCAGCCTGCTAATTCATTTGGAGATGGATATTTGGCTGCTTCTAGATGCAAACTACTAGATGGTGCTACGCCAATGTCGGTATTAGCTGCTGATGCTAAATGGAATGAATTCATGGATTCTTCAGGTATGGAAGGAGGAATCTTTAGATGGTACCCAGGTCCAGGTGTGTCCTCAGCTTTCGCAGGAGAGTATGATTTCGTAAATGTAAATGTTATTGATTCTCTAACAGCATTTGGTGCAGGAGCTGATATAAATGTCAATGGCGGCGGGAATATGATGGCAGCTAGCATATACGGAGAACTGATGCAGTGTGAAGATATGAGAGTTTACACAGCTTCAGCGGCAAGAACTTCATCTAATTAAATCTGGTAAAGCAAATGAAAAAAATATTAACTTTTTTAACTACAATTCTTCTTACGTTTTCTGTTACGGCAGATGATCATATGACACCGCCAACCATGTTTCCAATCGAAGGAATTCAATGTAAATATAACGAAGGAATGGGATTGGCAGATTTACAAAAAACAGTCGCAAAATGGAATAAATATATGGATCAAAGTGTAGCGGAAGGAAATCCCGAATATAGCGCTTATTTATTGTCTCCTTATATGATTCCTGGGTCAGAGTTCGATCTAGATTTTGTTTGGTTCGGTATGTGGTCAAGTTTCAACGATCTTGAAGGAATAACAAGGTATCAAACCGAAGCTCAGGATATTGAAAGAGAGTTTAATGCTGTTGCAACATGCCATACAAGACAACTTGCACCATCTTTAGTTGTAAGACCAATAGAGGCATCAGAAGCTAAAGGCGAAGGAAATATAGTTCAAATAAGATCTTGCAAGAATATTGGTACTCCACAGGAAACTCTTGCAGCTTTCAATCAATTTGGTTCTAGATTAGATGAACTTGGTACAGATATGGCTATATTATTGATGGTAAAAGGTCCAGGAACATCATCTTCCGCAGATTATGATTTTCTTCAGATGAATGTTTCTACAGCGGCAACATTTGGTAGCTTATATGAAGAGTTTTGGAATAAAGGATCAATGCAGGGACTCAGCTTAGCTGATGCAATAGATTGTGGACCAACAAGAATATATATTGGAACTGCTCTAAGAGAGAACGGTTAAAAGTATAAAGTATGAAAAATTTATTTATTGTTATGCTCTCGGTATTCTCTCTATCAAGCACTCTAGCTGCCGATGATCACGTTATAAGTTACGGCATGGAAGGCTATCAATGTAACTACAAAGATGGAGTAACATTTGATGACCTAGTTTCTTTTACTCAAGAAGATTTAAACCCCTACGCTGATGAAAACTGGACGGCTTCTTACTCGGGTTTTTACTTAACACCCTTTCTACGATCGAGTGATGATGTCTCATTCGATGTTGGTTGGTTAGGCTTCACTAATAATCATAAAGATATGGGTAAAGTTCAAGATTCTTGGTTCTCTGAAACTGCTTCAGATACTTTTGAGAAGTGGGAATCCCTAGCTGATTGTTCATCTCAAGGTTATTACATGGCTATTGAGGCTAGAACTCCATCCGTAGAGTTTATTGAGGGCGAGACTACTTTCTGGTCTATAAGTAGTTGTTCCTTGAATGAAGGCAAAACAATCGAAGATCTTTTAACGAGTGATAAAGCCTGGAATGAATATATGGATAAACTTAACCATTCTGGTGGAGTTTGGAGGTGGGTACCTATCTCAGGAATTGCTGATTCTTTTGAAGCTGATTTCCTTTTAAATGTTACTTTCAATAGTTGGGAAGAATATGGAGCCATTCAGGACGATATTTTTTGGGGCACAACACAGCAACCTGAAAGTGTAATAACTTGCGATAATCCAAGAGTTTATAGTTCATTCAATGCCAGAAATAGACCTTTTAACTAAATAATACTAGGAGAAATATGAAAAAAATAATTATAAGTATTACGCTTTTCTTAAGTTTAATAAGTACTACGTTTGCTGATGATCATGTTGAATTTGGAGCACTTGAAGGTCTTCAGTGCAATTTTCAAAACGGAAAAGACATGGATGATGTGATGAAAGTCATATCCGAATGGAATGAATTTGGAGATGAAAACTTCAGTGCACCTTACAGTGCGTGGATTTTTACTCCAGTTTACAGAACCAACTCCGATTATGATTTTGATTTTATGTTTGTAGGCTTTACAAATTCCATAGGTGAAATGGGTAAAGTACAAGATGATTGGCAGGCAGGCGGCCAAAAAATTGATAAAAAATGGGCAAAAGTAACAGACTGTGCCGGACAATCAATTAGCTTGAATGTAGAGGTTAGAGCGCCTATCAGACCTTGGGAAGCTGGTGGAGAAACTTATACTTCAGTTCAATCTTGTTCGTTTAAAGAGGGAAAATCTGTTGATGATCTCCCAGAGAATGACAAGATATGGAAAGCTTATCTTGATAATTATGGCTACGAAGGAGGTCTTTGGAGATGGTGGCCAGAAACAGGATCTGCTGCCACTTTTACTCATGACTATTGGGCAGTTGCCAATTTTGCAACTGTAGAAGAATATGGTGTGGGTCGTGATGCTAGACTTCAAGCCATGATGGCAAATGCACGACCTGAAGAAATCCACGAGTGCGATATGCCAAGACTTTATAAATCAACCAATATCAGACTTGAAATAGCTGATAGTTAATTAGGAAACTTTATGAAAAATTTAATTATAGTAATAGCTTTAACAATGAGCCTAAATAATTTTGTTCATTCTGATGATCATCTGACCACGTATGCAATGGAAGCCCTCCAGTGTAATTTTGCTGATAGAAAAGATATGGACGATGTAATGGATGTTTTAGAAGGATGGAAAGAATTAGCTGATGACAATTCATGGCCTTATAACGCATGGACATTAACTCCTCTTTATTATTCGGAATCTGATACCCCTTTTGATTTTGGGTGGATGGGTTATACACAAAATATGCAAGAATTAGGCAAAGTTCAAGATTCTTTTACTGAAGTAGCACAGGAAACTTTTGCAAAGTGGCAAAAAACAACAGATTGTTCTGGTCAGTCTCTTTTTAGAGTTTTTGAAGCTAGAACTCCTCAGTCTGCCTTTTATCAAGATCAAGTTGCTTATATGTCAATCTCTAGCTGTT
This sequence comes from uncultured SAR86 cluster bacterium, assembly GCA_902610065.1. GTDB lineage: Bacteria > Pseudomonadota > Gammaproteobacteria > Magnimaribacterales > Magnimaribacteraceae > Magnimaribacter. Next base: position 51,272 of record CACLUH010000005.1, on the reverse strand, counting down.
CTATCATTGACGGTAAGTCTTCTGATGATTTAGCTGAAAATGATAAAGTTTGGAATAAATATAACGATGAAAATGGTTTTACTGGTGGAGTGTATCGTTGGTGGCCCGCACTTGGTGCCCCGACTGATTTAGACTTTGATTTTTACTTAGCTATTGGCTACGAATCAGTAGAGCAACTAGGAAGAGCCAGAGATATAAGACTATCTAGAATGATGGATGGTACTAGACCAGAAGGTATTTTAGATTGTGATACACCTAGAGTTTACACAACCCAGAACATAAGGCTTGTGGAACCTGAAGAAAGTTAAGAAAAGACGGCCTTAGAGCCGTTTTTTTTAGATTACTTAAAATCATTGCAAAGCTTGGTTATAATTCCAGTATGGAAAACATAAGAATCAAGCCAAAAGAGTTACTTGATCAGATCCAACTGAGCGAAATACGTCAAAAGCAGGATATTAGAAATGTTTTCGCTCTTTTTTTTGATTGGGGATTAATAGTTTCATCTTTCATTCTTTTTTATAATTTTCCTAGTACTTTAACCTTCATTAGCAGCTTGATTGTCATTGGCTCAAGACAATTTGCACTAGCTGTTCTCGTTCATGATGGAGCCCACAATCTTCTTTTTTCTAATCCTAAAATTAATGATTTTATCTCGCAATGGTTTTGCGCTTATCCTATTTTCCAAGATAACAGGGTCTACAGACCTTACCACTTAAAACATCACAGATTTACTGAAACAGACAAAGATCCTGATTTAGCTTTAAGTGCTCCTTTTCCCATAACCCGAAAAAGTTTTTTTAGAAAAGTTGTTAGGGATCTTTCTGGATTAACGGGCTACAGGAGATACTCTCAAGCTTTACTATCAATTTTTAATACAGAAGGTGATAACACATTAGATAAGATTAAGAAAATTTGGCTCAAGATTCATGGATTCCTGATAACAAATGCTTTGATATTTGGGGTTGTTTCAATTTTCTTAGACTGGACTCTTTTTTTTCTACTCTGGTGGTTGCCAGCATTCACATACTATAGTTTGATTATAAGGATAAGAAATATTGCTGAGCATTGTGTCACATCTGGATCTACTGATTTCGATAACACAAGAACAACATTAACAAATCCAATGGTAAGGTTTTTAATGGCCCCGCACAGAGTTAACTATCATCTTGAACATCACCTATTCATAATGTGCCCATGGTATAACTTACCGAAGGCACATTCCATGATGATTGAAAATGGATATGAAGATAGAATGTGTATCGCAAATTCCTACAGAAGTGTTTTAATGAAAGCTGTGAGTACCTAACTATGAGTCAAAATAAAGATAATCTTAAAGATAAGCTAACCCCTGAAGAGTATTATGTAACTCAAAATCATGGGACTGAACCTGCTTTTAGTGGTAAATATGATTCAAATAAAATGTCTGGAACATATCACTGCGTGGTATGCGGGTCAGAAATATTCAGTTCTAAAGAAAAATATGATTCTGGATCAGGTTGGCCAAGTTTTTTTCAGCCTTCGGTAGAGAGTAATATTGAAACTCAAGAAGATCGCTCAGCTGGAATGGTTAGAACAGAAGTGCATTGTAATAACTGCAAAGCACATCTTGGACATGTTTTTCCCGATGGGCCTCAGCCTACAGGTCTTAGATATTGCATCAATTCGGTCTCAATGGATTTTACACCTTCCGAAGAGGACTAGGCCTGAGCCAAGACGACCCATCTCAAAAAAAATCTTTAAAGCTCTTAGCTAGTAGCGGACTAGTTTCATTCTGGACTTTTGTATCAAGAATACTCGGATTGATTCGAGATATAGTCATCACCGGTTTGCTCGGAGCAGGAGTGGCATTAGACACCTTTGTGGTCATCATGAAAATACCAAGTGTTTTTAGGAGATTATTCGCTGAGGGAGCTTTTAATCAAGCATTTGTTCCAGTGCTTTCAGAGTATAAAGAAGATAACCCCAGCCAAATCAAAAACCTCATAAATAATACCTTTGGAGCTTTATCTACTATTTTATTATTAGTAACCACTTTAGCTCTTTTATTTGCTCCAATTTTTGTAATGATCTTTGCACCTGGTTTTTATGTGGAGCCTTTAAAAAAGGATTTGGCTATAGATATACTTCAGATTACTTTTCCTTATTTATTTTTGGTTTCTTTAGTGGCTTTTTCCGGGTCAATATTAAATTCTTATCAGAAATTTTCGCTACCAGCGCTTACACCTTTATTTTATAACCTAAGTCTTATTACAGCTGCTGTCTGGTTTGCGCCTAAATTTGAACTTCCAATCTATGCTATTGCATGGGGAGTATTTGCTGCGGGTATCATTCAAGTCTTAATCCAAATACCTACTTTAGTAAGTATGGGTTTATTGCCTAAATTCAAATTTAATATGAGCCATCCGGGTGTAAGGAAAGTGATGTATTTAATGATTCCGGGAATTATTGCTGGAGGAGTAAGCCAAATCAATATGCTTGTTGACACGATACTGGCTTCACTGCTACCTACAGGAAGCCCAAGCTGGCTTTATGTTTCTGATAGGCTAATGCAATTGCCTTTGGGAATATTTGCTATTGCTATAGGAACGGTGATTCTGCCCAGACTATCATCATTATTTGTGATTGAAGATAAAACATCCTTCTCCAATACTTTAGATTGGTCTATCAGATTAATATTGCTCATAGGGATACCGGCAGTTGTAGGCTTAATTATGCTTGCAGAACCGATAATCTTAACTTTATTTGAACGAGGTGCTTTTAATTCTCAAGATTCTTTGCAAGCCTCATATAGCTTGATTGCTCTAGCTTTTGGTTTAGTTGCATTTATGCTCATAAAAATTCTGACACCAAGTTTTTTTGCTCGACAAGAGCCTAAAAAACCAATGTACGTAGCTTTGGCTTCAATGATTTTGAATGCATTTCTAGCCTGGTTTTTAGGCTTTAATCTTAGTTATGGTCATGTAGGTCTTGCACTAGCGAGTTCCATATCAGCTTTTTTCACTGTATTAACTTTATTAATTCTTCTTAAACGCGATGATGTTTATAGGCCTTCTGAAGGGTGGCTTATATTTTCGTTAAGATTAGTTTTTGCCTCTCTACTGTTAGTTCTATTCCTAAGTTTTTTTGGTCAAGAAGCTGCTTATTTAAGAAACTCCAGTGATTTTGAACAAATATTCTATCTCTTAAAAATGATCATCATTGGTATAGGTTTATATTTGATTGCTTTAAGATTAACAGGATTAAAAATTAAGAGCTTTGTGAATTAGCATGTATCTAATAAGAGGAATACAGAATATAGATCTTTATCTTTCTAAATATAAAGATGTTGATCTCATAGCAACTATAGGTAACTTTGATGGACTTCATCTTGGGCATCAGCACATCATTAAGAATATGAAAAAAGATGCTGCTCAAAATAATTGGAAGACTCTTGTAATTTTTACTGAGCCGCATGCAAAAGAGTTTTTTGCTGAAGCCTTAGGAACCGAAGAAGAAAAACCACCTAGAATTTTTCCTTGGCCTGAAAAAGTAAAAAGTTTAAAGGAGTTAGGTGTGGAGTTTTCATTTTTCTTAAAATTTAATAATCAACTTAGAAAAATGACCCCTGAAGATTTTATAAGTGAAGTTTTATCAAGATTGTCGATTAAAAAGATTGTTATAGGCGATGACTTTAGGTTTGGTGCAAATAGAGAGGGTGATTTTAATTTCTTAAAAAGCTGGGGCAAAGAAAACGATATCTTAGTTGAAAACACAGAAACCTTTGAAGTAAATGGAGAGAGAGTAAGTAGCACAAGAATAAGAGATTCACTTATTGCAGGGAATTTTGATGATGCGAAAGAACTCTTAGGAAAACCCTACACTTTCTGTGGGAATGTAGTCTATGGACAACAACTTGGAACTCAACTTGGTGTACCTACCGCAAATTTATGGCTTCCTAAAAATAAACTTCCTATTGCAGGAGTTTATATCGTTAACGTAGATTTAGATGATAAGAAATATGGCGGTATAGCTAATATGGGTACAAGACCAACAGTCGATGGCCAAAATCCAGTCTTGGAGGTGCATATTCTTGAATTTTCAGGAAATTTATATGGAAAAAAGATCACAGTTGAATTCTTAAAAAAAGTAAGAGATGAAAAGAAGTTTGATGGCTTAGAAGCTTTGAAAGAGCAAATTTTCAAAGATATTTCTTCCGCAAAGGAATATTTCAGTTAAAGTGCCAAAAATTAAATATGTCTGACTATAAAGAAACGCTAAATTTACCTGATACCGTATTTGCTATGAAGGCAAATTTGCCATCCAAGGAGCCTAAAATGATCGAATTTTGGGAAGAAATGGATCTACGCAAGGAAATATCTTCGGCAAGAGAAGGTAGAGAAAAATTTATACTTCATGATGGTCCACCATATGCTAATGGGAAAATTCATATTGGACATGCCGCCCAAAAGGTTCTCAAAGATATAGTTATTAAATCTCAGACTTTAAATGGAAAATACGCTCCTTATGTACCTGGATGGGATTGTCACGGCTTGCCTATTGAATTAAATGTTGAGAAGAAAAAAGGCAAAGCAGGCCACAAGATTTCTGTGTCAGAATTTAGACAAGCCTGCAGGGAATATGCTCACTCACAAATAGAGATACAAAAGACAGATTTTAAACGATTGGGAATTATTGGAGATTGGGAAAATCCATATGTGACTATGGACTTTGCTTTTGAAGCGAACATTATCAGGTCCTTAGGCAAAATAATTGAAAAAGGACATCTTCGCAGAGGAGACAAACCTGTTCACTGGTGCGTCGATTGTGGTTCAGCTTTAGCTGAGGCTGAAGTAGAGTATCAAGACAAGATATCAACTTCTATCGATTTTATTTTTCCAATTGACAATAAAAAAATAACAGAGATTTTTTCTTGCTCCTCCACCAATGAAACTTATGTTGCAAGTTGGACAACCACTCCTTGGACATTACCAGGAAATTTAGCTCTGACGATAAATGAATCATTTACTTATGCATTAATAGAGATTATTCATGAAACAAAAAAAATAAACATAATTATTGCTGAAGATTTGGTGAATTCAACTTTAGACCGAATCGGTGTAGATAACTTTAATTCCCTAGGAACTTGTAAAGGTTCTGAGTTACTAGGTTTAAATGCTTCTCACCCCTATCTTGATAGAAATTCTTTAATAATATCAGGTGATCACGTTACAACTGACGCAGGAACAGGAATAGTTCACACAGCACCCGGTCATGGATTAGATGATTATGCTGTATCTAAGGAAAATGGTATTGATGTTCTTAATCCAGTTAAAGGGAATGGTACTTATAATGATGATGTAGAACATTTTGCTGGGCAATTTGTTTTTAAAGCCAATGAAAATATAACTAATCTCCTTGAAGAGAAGGGAGCTCTATTGTCTAAGTCATCTTACGAACATAGCTATCCTCATTGTTGGAGGCATAAAACCCCAGTTATGTTCAGGGCAACACCTCAATGGTTTATTTCTATGGAGGAAGGAGAGCTTTTACAGCAGTCTCAAGATTCTGTAGGTTCAATAAACTGGGCGCCAAGATGGGGTCAGGCCAGAATGAGTTCAATGCTAGAAGGACGTCCTGATTGGTGCATATCTAGACAAAGGACTTGGGGTGTGCCGATTGCTTTGCTGATACATAAAGAAACAGGTGATCTCCATCCAGAAACTAGAAAAATTATAGAAAAAGTAGCTGATTTAGTTCAATCAGAAGGTATTCAAGCTTGGCATGATATTGAAATAAAAGATCTAATTGACGAACATGAGTCTTACGAAAAAATAACAGATTGCCTTGATGTCTGGTTCGACTCTGGAGTAACTCATGCTTGTGTATTAGATGTAAATGAAGACTTGCAATTTCCAGCTGATTTGTACCTTGAAGGCTCTGATCAGCATCGAGGATGGTTTCAGTCATCATTGCTCACAAGTATTGCTATGAAAGAGGTGCCGCCTTATAAGGCAGTCTTGACTCATGGTTTCGTTGTTGATTCTGAAGGAAAAAAGATGTCAAAATCTCTAGGAAATGTCATTTCTCCTCAAAAAGTATGGGAGACGATGGGTGCTGATGTTCTAAGAACATGGGCGGCATCTTCTGACTACACTAAAGAAATTGTTCTTTCAGATGATATTTTAAAAAGATCATCTGATTCTTATAGAAGAATAAGAAACACAATAAGATTTTTATTAGGAAACTTAAGTGATTATTCAGGTCAAAAACTGATTCCTGAAAAACTCACAGAGTTAGATAAATGGATGATTCTTAAAACTAAGAATCTTCAAGGGGAGGTCATAGAAGACTATCTAAATTATGACTTTCATCACGCGTTTCAAAAAATCCACAATTTTTGTGCGAATGACTTGGGCGGTTTTTATTTAGACATTCTAAAAGATAGACTTTACACGGCTAAATCAACTTCAGATGCTCGTCTATCCTCACAGATTGCTCTTTCTAACATTTTGCATGCATTATTAAGATGGATTAGCCCAATTCTTTCTTTTACAGCAGAAGAAGCATGGCAACTATTGAATACTGATACTAAATCAGTTCATCTACTTGAATGGTTTGAGGAATGGGATGAGATAGGCGAATTGAAGTTTTCTAATGATGAATGGGACAAGATTTTGGAAATCAGATCTGAAGTGAATAGGCATATTGAAGAAGCAAGAAATAATGAAATCATCGGATCTTCATTAGAGGTAGACTTAGAGTTATTTTGCGATAAAGATATTAAAAATCTACTTGATAAGTTTTCTAATGAACTAAGGTTTATTTTTATAACTTCCGAAGCAAAAGTCTCAGATATTGGGCAAGAAGGTAATGATTCAGCGATTCAAGGAATGAGAGTTCAAGTTAAGAAGACTAATCACCAAAAATGTGTTCGTTGCTGGCATAGCAGACCAGAAGTTGGAATAATTAAAGGACATGAATCCATTTGCCAGAGATGCCATGACAATGTCATAGGAAATGGTGAAATCAGGGTTTTTGCCTAATTGTGATTTGTTCACATGAAAAAGATTATTCTCCTAATTTCTCTCATTTTTGCAGATCAACTTAGTAAGCACCTTGTGGTCAAAAATTTCTCCATTGGAGAGAGCTTGAACTTATTACCCATTTTAGATATTTATTTAATATTGAATACTGGTATAGCTTTCAGTTTATTTGATGATGGAGGAGATATAGGAAGATGGATTCTGGTCACTCTAGTTTCATTTGTTTGTTTATATCTTGTTTATCTTTTGCTTTACGAATCTTTAAAAAAATATGAATCCCTAGCATTACTATTAATTCTGTCAGGAGGCATAGGAAATTTGATAGATCGTAGCTTCAGAGGTTATGTAATAGATTTCATTAATTTCTATTATGAAAGCCACTCTTTTTATATTTTTAATTTCGCGGATTCATTTATAACAATTGGAGTTATAATTTATATCGTTGATATAGTTCTTTCAAAACTTAGACTAAATGGAAATAAGACTAGCTAGTACTCGAGGGTTCTGTGCAGGAGTAGACAGAGCAATAGAGATCGTTAAAAAGGTCATTGAAATACATGGCGCACCTGTATATGTAAAACATGAGGTAGTGCATAACAAAACCGTTGTTGAAGAATTAAAGCGTTTAGGTGCGATTTTTGTAGAAGACATTAAAGAGATACCAGAAGGGGAGGTTGTTGTTTACAGCGCTCATGGAATCTCCAAAGCAGTTGAAATTGAATCTGGAGTTAGAAAACTAGATGTTTTTGACGCAACGTGTCCTTTAGTTAGTAAGGTGCATGCTGAAGTTAATACATATGCAAAGATGGGGTTTGATTGTTTGCTAATAGGCCATAAGAATCATCCTGAGGTTGAAGGAACAATGGGACAGTTCGACACCTCATTTGGCGGAACAATTACCCTTATTGAAGACATATCAGATGCTAAAAAGCTAAATTTTGAAGATTCGTCTCGCTTAGCATTTGTGACTCAGACAACTTTGTCTGTAGATGATACAAAAGATATAAAAGAATTTCTGATTGATAGATTTCCTGATATCAAGGGCCCAAAGAAAGATGATATTTGTTACGCAACATCAAATCGTCAGGATGCTATCAAGCAATTAGCTCTTGAGTCGGATCTAGTGTTAGTAATTGGTTCTGAAAATAGTTCGAACTCCAATAGACTCAGAGAAATAGCCGAGCGATCTGGTGTCGAGGCTTATCTTATCGACAGTATAGAAGATTTGCCATTGGATTGCTTAAAAGGTAAATCTAAAATTGGCCTCACTTCAGGAGCTTCTGCTCCAGAACATCTTGTGGCAGAAGTTATAGACAAACTTACTTCATCTTATGGGTTTAATTTGGTAGGTAATAAAATTAGAACTGATGAAGGAATTTCTTTTAGATTACCTAAAGGCTTAAGATAAGCTACTTGGAACTTTCTCGATTACAAGGTGCCTAAGAATTAAAGAGGTGAAGAATATGAAATTTAAATATTTTTTGGGACCATTGTTAATCGGATTGCTCTCTTTCAAGGTTAGTACAGCTCCTGATATCTCAGGTCAATTTAAAGAAATGGATATTGATAAAGATGGATCTATCAGTCTTAAAGAGTTTAATTCAAATACTCTAAATCGTTTCAGATTGATGGATCTAGATAGTGATGGAACTCTTTCAAAAGAAGAGTTTCTTGTAGCAAGCAATTTACGTTTTGGGGAAATGGATTTAAATTCTGATGGAATACTTAAAAGAAGAGAAATAAGAAAAAGTTTAAAGCAAGCCAGAAAAGATAAGAAGACTAATGGCGTTAGAGAAAAAAAACAGCCAAAGCCATTCATAAAACAGTAGAGGAATTCCTTTGCAGATTGATCAATCATTTAATTTAAAAGAAGCAAAAATCTGCTTGTCTGAAAATTGTTCTGAGCGAAAGACAGAAGAAATTTCACTTCTTGTAATTCATAACATCAGCCTACCTCCCGGTGAATATGGAGGAGGTTATATCGAAAAACTTTTTACTAATAACTTAGATCCAAATGATCATCCTTATTTTAGTGAAATATATGATTTAAAGGTTTCTAGTCATCTTCTGATAGGGCGAGATGGATCACTAGTTCAGTTTGTACCCTTTAATAAGAAAGCTTGGCATGCAGGTGTGTCATCATTTAAAGGTCGCGAAAATTGTAATGAATTTTCCATAGGAATTGAGCTTGAGGGTACAGATGACAATAAATACACAGAGAACCAGTATCGGGCCTTAATAGATATAACTAGAGAATTGATGCTTGTTTTTCAAGATATAAAAAAAGAAAACATAGTTGGACATTCTGATATTGCACCTGGCAGAAAGACAGATCCTGGAAAGTCATTTGACTGGCATTATTACTTGTCTAACCTAGTGTAAATCTTTTTGGTAACTCACGAGAGTGTTACACTTCGATAGTTTGTTAATTATTTTCGTAATGTGATTGGCAGACTTTTACTAAAAGTAATTTGGAGGTAAGCATTATGGCTTCTTTTGATATTAAATCTGAACTTGATCATCATGAGGTTACTAATGCCGTAGATCAGGCTAATAGAATTTTACAAAATAGATTTGACTTTAAAGGTACTGGAGCTGAGTTTAGTATCAGTGAAAAACAGATAGATTTATCTGCGAATGAAGAATTCCAAATTCATCAAATGTCTCCTTTACTTAATGAATCTCTTGCTAAAAGAGGAATTGATCTAAAAAGCCTAAAACCCGGAGAAATTGAAGTTTCTGGAGGATCGGCCCAACAAACTATAGGCTTGCAAGAAGGTATTGATAAAGAGCTAGCAAAAAAAATAACTGCTTTGGTCAAGCAATCAAAGTCAAAAACTCAAGCCTCTATTCAGGGAGATAGCATAAGGATTACTGGAAAAAAAAGAGACGAATTACAAGCCATTATCCAGCTTATAAAAGATCAGAGTTATGATATTCCTTTGCAGTTTGTAAACTTTAGAGACTAATTTTCTAAATGCTAAAGAATTTTACCATAGGTAGCTTAGGCTTCTCGTCGGGCTTGCCTTATATTCTAATTTTTTCAACTTTGGGTGTTTGGTTAGCAGATATTGGCATTGACCTTTCCCTGATAGGTTTTTTTGCATGGATAGTCTTAACATATTCCCTAAAGTTTCTATGGGCACCATTGGTTGATAATTTTTCGGTACCTTTTCTTAATAGACTTGGCTATAGAAAGAGTTGGATATTGTTATCGCAAATATCTATAGCGATTTGTCTTCTACTTCTTTCTATTGTTAACCCACTTGATAGTTTGCAGGTTTTTGCATTTATTGCCTTTCTAGTAGCCTTTTCTGGATCCGTACAAGATATTGCCATTGATGCTTTTAGAATTGAGCTTGCTGATTTAAATCAGCAAGGCAACTTAGCAGCTAGTTATCAATTTGGTTACAGAATGGCGATTCTAATTTCAAGCTCATTCGCATTAATCTTTGCTTCAGACTATGGCTGGACTTTAACTTATCAAGTAATGTCTCTTCTGATGTTGATCGGCATCATAGGTGTTTTGATTTGTCCTGAAGAAGTAAATGTTAATCTAAAAAGATTAACGCTACAGAATTCTATAGTCGAACCATTAAAAGATTTTGTTAGACGATTTGGACTATATTTTGCGTCCTTTCTTCTCATGATTGTTGCAACCTATAGGCTAACGGATATCGTTATGGGTCCTATGGCTAGTCCATTCTATTTAGAAAAGGGATATACGCTTAAGGAAATTGGTTATATTGTTAAAGTTGTTGCTGTGATTGCTTCGATAGTTGGATTTTTTTTAGGTGGCCTATTAGTTAAAAGGCTAGGAGTAAAAGTGACACTCATTATCGGCGCCTTTCTTGTATTGATGACTAATCTATCTTTTTCTTTGGTAGCCATACTTGAAAAGGACTTATATCTTCTTGGCTGGGTCGTTGGAGCGGATAGTTTGGCAGCTGGAGTTGTAGGCACAGCAAATATAACTTTCCTTACGAGCCTAGTTTCAAAAAAATATACGGCTGTTCAATATGCTCTTTTGACTTCCTTTATGATGTTACCAGGTAAATTATTTAGTGGTTTCTCAGGAATGTTAGCGAATTTTTTTAAATATCAATTTGGTGAAGAAAACGGATGGATGGCTTTTTTTATATTTACATCTTTTTTAACACTACCCAGTTTATTGTTGCTGTTTTATTACATTAAACGTAATAATCTCAATGATTAGAATATATAGACTTGTATTTCTGCTCTTAGTTTTAATTATTAGTTATGCCGCACTTACCCCTGTGGAAGCTGATGCCTCTTTACCCTACATTGATAAGTTACTTCATTTTGTTGCATTTTTAATACTGACATTTTTTATGGACCTTTCTATAAAAAAACCTCTATTACTGAGTAAAGCAGCATTAATTCTTCTTATCTTGTATGCATTCTTAATAGAATTAGTGCAATATTTTTTATCTTATAGATCTGCAGAGGTTTTCGATTTCATCTCGGATTTATTGGGAATACTTGTTTATTTATATTTCGCCCCAAAAATAAAATATAAGGCATAGGTAATGAGATACTTTTTTTTATTTTTAATAATATTTCCTTTTATAGAAATATATACCCTTATAGTTATCGGAGGAAGCATTGGTGCTTTCAACACCATGCTCTGGATCTTCTTTTCAGGAATTATGGGATTGTATTTATTGCGCAATCAAGGCTTAAGGACACTATTGGATATAAAATCCAAAAAATCTGTATTTGAACCAACTGCAAATAATCTTCTAAAGACAATTTTTACACCTATTGGTGGAGTTTTTATTTTAATTCCAGGTTTTATAACAGATTTTATCGGTATTCTGATTCTTTTACCTATAACTAGAATATTTATACTGGGACTTCTCTTAAGCTATCTAAGGCCTCTTGGGCAGGGAACTGCTAAAAATAAGACTAATGAGGACTGGATAGAGGGTGAATATAGGAAAGATAAATAGAAAAAAAACTTGAAAAATCTATGAACACCCCAACATATTCAGAGTGAGAGGGTAGGACTTATAAAATTCAGCATTGACGTGTGCTATCAACTGATTAGAATGACGATCCTTTTACAATAACAATTTAAATTTTTATTAAATTTTTGGAGAAACTAGATGAAATTTAGACCACTAGCAGATCGTGTCCTAGTTAGACGCACTGATGAAGAGCAAACTACCGAAGGTGGGATTGTTCTACCTGGATCAGCAGCAGAAAAACCATCACAAGGTGAAGTCATAGCTGTAGGACCTGGAAAAACTTTAGATAATGGCGAATCACAAGCTGTTTCAGTGTCCGAGGGCGACTTAGTCGTGTTCGGTCAATACGCCGGAAGTAATACGGTAAAGGTTGATGGGGATGAACTTGTAATTCTTAATGAACAAGACATCCTTGGTGTTTTAGAAAATTAATTTATAAAAGAGAGGAATAAAATGGCCAAAGAAGTCAAATTTAGTGATGTAGCTCGACAAGGTATGTTGGCAGGAGTAAATATACTTGCAGACGCTGTAAAAGTAACATTGGGTCCAAAAGGAAGAAATGTAATTTTAGATAAATCATTTGGGGCTCCCACCGTTACAAAAGATGGTGTTTCTGTTGCAAAAGAAATCGAACTCCAAGATAAGTTCGAAAATATGGGCGCACAAATGGTGAAGACTGTTGCTTCACAAACTTCAGATGAAGCTGGTGATGGTACAACAACAGCCACAGTATTAGCTCAATCTATTGTCAATGAAGGTCTAAAATCTGTTCAAGCTGGTTTTAACCCTATGGACTTGAAAAGAGGTATAGATAAAGCAGTAGCAGCAGCAGTTGAAACTCTTCAAGGTGCATCAGAGCCATGCGAAGATGATACTGCGATAGCTCAAGTTGGAACTATATCTGCAAATAGCGACACAGCTGTAGGTGAAATTATTGCTGAAGCGATGCAAAAAGTTGGAAAAGAAGGAGTGATTACCGTTGAAGAAGGTTCAGGAATAGAAAATGAGCTAGAAGTAGTAGAAGGTATGCAGTTCGATAGAGGTTATTTGTCTCCTTATTTCATAAACAATCAAGAAAGAATGACTGCAGATCTAGATGATCCGTTTATTCTTTTACATGATAAGAAAATTTCAAATATAAGAGATCTTTTACCTTTACTGGAAGCTGTTGCGAAAGCAGGGAGACCACTTCTTGTCCTGGCTGAAGACGTAGAAGGAGAAGCGCTTGCCACTTTAGTTGTTAACAACATGCGAGGCGTTGTGAAGGTAGCTGCTTGTAAGGCCCCTGGATTTGGTGATAGAAGAAAAGCTATGCTTGAAGATATTGCTATATTGACCGGTGGAACAGTTATATCAGAGGAAGTTGGACTTTCTCTTGAAGGAGCAACTATAGAAGATTTAGGTCAAGCTAAAAAAGTAGAGCTAAACAAGGAAGACACCACTATCATTGATGGAGCAGGCTCTGCCGATGGTATTTCTGGAAGAGTAAATCAAATCAGAGCTCAGATAGAAGATACTTCATCTGACTATGATAGAGAAAAGCTTCAAGAGAGAGTAGCAAAACTAGCTGGTGGAGTTGCTGTTATTAAGGTTGGAGCTGGATCTGAAATCGAAATGAAAGAGAAAAAAGCCAGAGTAGAAGATGCTCTTCATTCAACTAGAGCTGCTGTCGAAGAAGGTGTTGTAGCTGGTGGGGGCGTAGCTTTAGTAAGAGCTCAACAAAAGATTCAAGGTCTTGAAGGAGATAATGAAGATCAGAATGTAGGGATCAACATCGCTCTTAGAGCAATGGAAGCACCTATAAGGCAAATTACAAATAATGCCGGTGAAGAAGCTTCTGTTGTCCTTGATAAGATAAAGGACGGAAAAGGAAACTTCGGATTTAATGCAGGATCTGGTGAATATGGAGACATGATCAAGATGGGTATTCTTGATCCAGCGAAAGTAACGAGGACTGCACTACAAGCCGCAGGCTCTGTTGCTGGTCTAATGATCACTACAGAAGCTATGATTGCTGATGCTCCGGATGAAGGTGGAGCTGCTGGCGGTATGCCGGGTGGAATGCCTCCAGGAATGGATATGGGCGGCATGGGTGGCATGATGTAGCTTATGGAAAATAAACGGGGCTTTTGCCCCGTTTTTTTAAAAAAATTATAGACTATACTTCCAAAGAGGTTTAACAAATCAAATGATCTTGAGAAAGTTAATTAATTATTATTATAGGTAAGGTAAATATGCGAAAATTATATAGAAATTATATTCTTGGGATTCTGCTTTTAGTGTCCTCAAACCTCTTTGCTCATGCAGATACGCCTCATATTCATACTTACGAAATCCTGGCTACTGGATTTATAATTATAGGATTGATTTTGACTGTGTCTAAAGTTAGAAAAATAACAAATATAAATGGGAGTAAAAAATAAATGTTTAAAATTGAAGAAGTTAACGCACATTGTGATATACCTTGCAAAATTTATGATCCAGCGGTTGTTCAAGTTGCTGCCTTAAGTGTCGTGAGAATCTTAGACATCATCTCGGAACTTGACGAGTCATCAAAGGCAAATCAGTCAGAACTTGCAAGATTGACTATTGAAAAAGAAAACCAAGCGAGAATTATCAAAGATGAAATAAGAATTATCTGGGGGGATTATTTTAAAGACCCTCAAATTGAAATGTACCCGAACATACATTCTCTTGCTCATTCAATTATGATGGCAGGTTCTAAATGTAAACAGAGTATAGATAGGCAGAATGGTTTAGATCTAGTCGAGCTAGTTAATGAATTTACTGAAGCTTTCTGGGGAACCAAAGATATCAAAACTCATCGAGTGATTGCACCATATCCTCCTGCATTAGAAGTTGTACAGCCGATTCTAGAAGTTGTTTAAACTTTTTAGGGTCAAGGGATCAAGCATGATCCCTAACTACTACGATGGTGATTACGTAGTTATCAGCTCTCTATTAAGTGTAAAAACTGATGATGTTGTTGTTTGCAGGATCGAAGGTATAGGCTTAGTTTTAAAAAGAATCAAGTATCTTGATCAAAACACACTTTTTTTGATAGGAGATAATTCCAGACAAGAATCATCAATCTGCAATATACCTCTAAAACCAAATATAATTTGTGGAAAGGTAATTTTAATTTTCAGTCTGTTCAGATTTCTCTTTTTCTTTTCTGGCAAAAATAAAAGATTTAATATTTAAATAACTCATCCCTAATCCTGAGAAGAGAAGCATAAGCTTTGAAAGATCTGCCCAGAAATTTTCAAAAAGACTAGATACACCTCTTAGCACATCCAAGCCCCCTAAGAAGATAATGATCACAAAAGTAGCAGTAATATGCATAAAAGCTTTTTTCTTATTCGGAAATTTATAAGCAAGAAAAGAAAAAAGTAGAACTGGAATGCCCAAGAAAGAGGGTATATATGAAGTGATGGATATGCTTCCAGATAAGAAGGAAATGATAATGCCCCATGATATGAGGAAGAAACCATACAATATAGAAATTTTCTCTATATTTGATCCGAGGAAAAGAAATTCTTTATTTGGCATGGTTATTTATTGGTTAAGTTAGTATTGATATCATTCTCAATATAAAGGGAAGTACTAGGAAATGCAAAATCGGAATCATATGCTTTTACAACTTCCATAATCTTAAAAATTAACTCTTGTTTTACTTGTGAGAATTGTGTGTAGTCAATCACATCCATGTAACACAAAATTGTTAAATCTATTGAACTAGAACCAAGCTCTGTCACTTTCACAAAGTTCTCTTGCCCTGGATTCTGAATAAAATTTTTGCTGCTATTAATATACTCCTCAACATCTTTACAAATATTTTCAAGCTGTTGAGCAGAGGTATGGTACACAAGGTTAACAGTCCAAAATATCCTTCTGTAATTCATATTTTGATGATTTATAACCTGCGCGTCTGATAGGTCTGTATTAGGAACAAATACTGGAGAAGTGTCTAGTAACCTTACTTGAGTTGAACGAAAGCCAATTGACTCAACAATTCCATGTAGCCCATCACCTATCCTTATTCTATCTCCAGGTTGGAACCTTTTTTCGCTTAGAATAAATATACCAGCAATGATATTTTTAAACATATCTTGTGCACCGAGAGCTACGGCTACTGAAAAAAGTCCTAGTCCTGCGATAATTGGACCAATTTCAATTCCCCATATGTCTAGCATCATTGTTATTCCAACTATCCAAACAAGTACGCTTGCAACTCGACTTAACCAAGTTGTCATAGCTGGTGTTAACCAGGAATTATCACTGAGTAGGTTTAATAAAGGTTTGGTTAGGTTTGCTAGTGCACTGAAGATGGTATAAATGACAAGCATTTTAACCAGATTTGTTGCTATCAAATCTATAGACCCGCTAAATGGTAAGTAAGCTGTAATGAGATAAAGTCCAAAAGCTACAGGAATTAATCCAAAAGGACCTCTCAATGATTCTATAATTTCATCATCTAATGTGGTTTCTGATTTCTCTGTCAGTTTTGCTATCTTGTCTAGAAGATAAGTGTTCATAATGGATCTTGCCACTAAAGATCCCATAATTATTAGCAAACAGATAATTATATTATCAATACCTATTCCTCTGATCCCTTGTTGCCAAGTCTCTAAAACGAGGTTCCAAAATTCATTAATCATTCTTGCTCCTCATTTTGTTCATCTACTTCTTCTATTATTTCAACTTTAGCCAGCTTGATTACGTTATCTTTTATAAGTACTGTCTCAATTCTATAGTTTTCTATGCTTAAGCCAACATTGGTATCAGGAATAGTTTGAATTTCTTCTAGTATTAAGCCACTCAATGTTTTTGGACCTTCGGTTGGTAACTCCCATTCAAGTCTTCTGTTAACCTCTCTAATCATCATGCTCCCATCCACCAAATAACTACCATCTGCTTGTGGCATGATATCCATTTTTTCAATTGATTCAGTTGTAATTTCTCCAACAATTATCTCAAGAATAGATCTCAAGGTGATTATTCCTTCGATATCTCCATATTCATCTACAATCAATCCAACTCTTCTACCTGAAGACTGAAAATTGGCAAGCTGCTTATATAAAGGAGTATTTTCAGGAACAAACAAAGGTTCACGCAGTTCGTCTTTTAAATTTCGAATAGACTTTGTCTCGCTACCTAGAAACTCTGCCTTTTTATTTAAAGACAAAAAACCTTGAATATTATCTATGGTATCTTCGTAACATGGCACGTACGTGAAATCAATTTCTTGCAACTGTTTCACTATTTCTTTTATTTCATCATTAAGATCAATCCCAATGATTTCATTTTTGGGAATCATCACATCATTTACAGATAGATTGTCCATATCAAAGATGCCCATTAACATTTCTTCCTGTCTCTTTGGTACCCCTGAAGTTTGCAGTAAAGTTCTTAACTCTTCTGGCTTTAATTCATCTTTGTTTGCATTATCTAAATCTATTCCCATTAGTTTCGTAACATTATTGGAAATAAAACTAACCAAAGTAATTAGAGGACTTAAGATTTTAGATAAAGGTTTGAGCAAGTAGGAGGATGGAAATGCAATACTTTCCGGTTTAAGTGCCGCAATTGTTTTTGGCATTACCTCAGCGAATATGATCATAATGATAGTCATGAACACAGTAACTGCTAAAACAGCATTATCACTCCATATCCTTATGGCAACTACAGTCGCTAAAGCTGTAGATAAAGTATGAGTAAAATTATTTCCAATTAAAATAACTCCCAAAAGTCTATCTGTTTTTTCTAATAATCTTGAAACTCTCTTAGCAGACTTATTTTTTTCCTTCACTAAGTGCTTTAAGCGATATCTATTAATAGCCATCATGCTGGTTTCAGAGCCAGAAAAAAAAGCTGACATCAATACTAAAAAAGCTATTGATGCTAAAAGAATCCATAGGGGGATTTCGTTCAATTTAAGATATCCTAATTAGGATTTTAGATGTGAAAAGTGTGTACAAGAAATATAAATATTACTCTAAAGTCTGCATTATAACCATTTGTAGGCATTAGAAAGCAAATAAACATACAAATTTCTCTTGAAAGAGACAGCTTATGGACTAGAATGACCGCCTTTTCAAATATAAATATGTATTATATTAAATGTTAACAATTAGATTAGCTCGATCTGGAGCAAAAAAAAGACCCTTTTTCCATGTAAGCGTTGCAGACTCTCGTATGCCTAGAGACGGAAGATTTGTTGAGAGAGTTGGTTATTACAATCCAATAGCGTCGGGCCAGGAAGTTAGATTAGAGTTAGATTTAGAAAGAATAGATTATTGGATAGGACAAGGTGCTCAACCCAGTGACAGAGTATTGAATCTTCTCAAACAAAATAAAGAGACACCAGAGCAGACTGAACAAAGACTATCTTCTAAAGATCTCAAAAGACAAAAGAAACTTGCGAAGAAACTAGCTGATAAAGAACCAATAGAAGAAGCTCCAGCAGAAGCTGCAACAGAAGATGCTCCAGCAGAAGCTGTAGCAGAAGAAGCCGCACCAGTAGAAGAAGCTGCTACAGAAGAAGCACCAGCAGAAGAAGCTGCACCAGTAGAAGAAGCTGCTACAGAAGAAGCACCAGCAGAAGAAGCTCCAGCAGAAGAAGCTCCAGCGGAAGATAAAGAAAAGGATTCATAATCCTTAACTGACCTATGCGGTCCGAAGGCCGAAAAATACTTATAGGAAAGCTCGGTAAGCCACATGGAATAAAGGGCTACATTTACTTTCACTACTACGGTAAAGATTTATCCACTCTTTTAAATTATGAAGAGTTAATTGTTGAACAAGAAAAGTCTTACAAGCTAGAAAAGACTTTCGAGAAATCAGATAGATTGATAATAAAACTTGAAGGATGCGATGACCGTAATCTCGCAGAGCAACTTAGAAATAAAGAAGTTTATATTCACGAAGAAAACCTACCTCCACTAATCAATGGAGAGTATTACCTTTATCAATTAGAAGGGTTAAAAGTAAGAAATCTAGAAAATAAAATTCTCGGAGTTGTTCAGGGATCGTTCGGTACAAAATCTAATGAAGTTCTAATTGTTCAAAGTACTCAAGAAAGTATAGATGATAAAGAAAGACTTTTGCCTTATATAAAACCTCAAGTAGTTAAAGAAATTTCTTTAGAAGAAGGCCTAATGTTAGTTGACTGGCCAGATAACTTTTAAACTGATGAAATTCAATTTAGTAACTATCTTTCCCGATTTAATTAATAATTTTATTGAACATGGATTATTCGCTAAGGCTATCGATAATAGTTTAATTGAAGTAAAGGCATGGGATCCCAGAGAATTCAGTGGAAATAAAGATGGAAGAATAGATGATAAGCCTTTTGGGGGAGGACAAGGTATGCTTTTTCGAGCAGAACCAATCATCAACACAGTTAATGAGATAAAAAAGCATAATAAAACGCATGTCGTATTCGTGGCACCTCACGGTACAATCTTTAACCAAAAAAAAGCCATTGACTTAAAAGCAAATGAAAATATAACAATAGTTTGTGGAAGATATGAGGGTATAGACAAAAGAATTGAAGATACTTGTATTGATGAAGTTATTTCAATAGGAGATTACGTATTAAACGGCGGTGAACTCGCAGCTCTAGTTCTAATGGAAGCTATAGCAAGACAGCATAAGGATTTCATTGGAAATAAGGATTCTTTAAATGATTCTTTTAGCGATGGACTTTTAGAACATCCTCAATATACAAGACCCGAAAAAACACCTCATGGGAATGTGCCCGAAATATTAATCAGTGGAAATCATGAAAAGATAAGTAGATGGAAACTCAAAGAATCATTAAGAATAACACTTAAAAACAGGCCCGATCTTATAAAAAGCAAAGATCTTTCTGACTTGGAGATTCAACTATTAAATGAAATTAAAGATGATTAATCGAATATTTATCTGATAGAATGCGCACCCTAATTAGGTTATTTCATAGTGAATAAGAATAAATACATACAAACTGTAGAGACATCTCAACTTAGAGATGATATTCCAAGTTTTTCTCCTGGGGATACCATTGTAGTGGATGTGAGAGTCGTTGAAGGTACTAGAGAGAGACTTCAACCATTTGAAGGCGTTGTCTTGTCTATTAAAAAGAGAGGATTAGGGTCATCATTTATTGTGAGAAAGATCTCAAACGGAGTAGGTGTTGAAAGAACTTTTCAAACTCACAGTCCTATTATAAGCTCTATTAAGGTTAAAAGACGTGGAGATGTGAGACAGGCAAAACTTTTTTATCTGCGAGAAAGAACGGGCAGATCTGCAAGGATTAAAGAGAAACTAAGCTAATAACTGTCTTGCTCATTTTAGCTATGGGCACTTTAGATATAAATTCAGAAATCCTCATTGATACTTTCATCGATGACTCATGGCTTGAGAAAGGGTTAAGCAAGAATACCTTATCGGCTTATAGACATGACATTATTTCCTTTTCTAATTGGTACAAAGGTTCATCATTATTAGATGTCAGTAGAATAGATTTATTAGATTATTTAGCTGCAAGACTAAAAGAGGGCTATAGCGGCAGATCAACTGCAAGATCTCTCTCTAGTCTCAGAGCTTTCTACTCACACCTAACTATTAAACATAATTTAGTTCAAAATCCGACCTCTAGAGTGGATAGCCCTAAGCTAGGTCATTCTCTTCCTAAGACACTTTCCGAAGATGAAGTAGAAAAACTTATAAATACCCCTGACGTTGAAGAAGTTATTGGTTTAAGAGACAGAGCAATGCTGGAATTAATCTATGCTTGTGGCTTGAGGGTATCAGAGTTGATTCACTTAGATATCTTAAACATTAACATAAGACAGGGAGTTATCAGAGTTATTGGTAAGGCAGAGAAAGAAAGATTAGTTCCTATGGGTGAAGAGGCCCTTTATTGGGTAGAGAAGTATATAAACGACAGTCGACCCAACTTGCTAAAAGAGAACAATAAGGTATCCGAACTTTTTTTAAGTAAAAGAGGAAAATCTATGACCCGTCAAACTTTTTGGTACAGAATTAAAGACTATGCTCTAAAAGCTTCAATAAAAAAGGACCTTTCGCCACATACCCTTAGACATGCCTTTGCCACTCATTTGATAAATCATGGTGCTGACCTAAGAACAGTGCAACTTCTTTTGGGTCATTCAAGTCTTTCAACCACACAAATTTATACAGAAGTTGCTAGACATAGAATGAAAGAATTACATAATGAGCATCACCCAAGAGGTTAAGTATGCAAATGCAATTTAAATTTTTCACTTTTCTTATAATTTTGATATTTTCAGTAGGTTGCTCAGCTAACTCATCAGATAATACAAAGGAAATTGAAGCGGTAAAAAGTAAGCTCGCGGAGATTCTTCCCGATGAAATTAATTTGATTTCAATTCAGGAAACAGATTTGAATGGCTTTTTTGAAGTTAATTTTGAAGGAATAGAACCTCTCTATGTTTCATCAGATGGTAATTATCTTGTATCTGGAGATATTTATCTCATCACAAAAGATGGTTTAGTAAATAAATCTGAAGCAAGAAGAGATTATCAAAGAAAAACTTTAATTGGAAGTTTAAATGAAAGTGAACTGATAACTTTTGAACCTCAACAAATAAATCATAATATATTCGTTTTTACAGATGTTGACTGTGGATATTGCAGGCAATTTCATGACCAAATTGATGATTATTTAGAATTAGGGATTAAAGTAAATTATCTTGCCTATCCAAGAGCTGGTATAGGGTCAGATTCTTATAATAAAATCTCTTCAGCATGGTGTAATGAAGATCCTAACTATTCATTAACTTTACTCAAGCAAGGTAAAGAGATAGAAACTAAGTTATGTGAAGATAACCCTGTCGAAAAGCACTTCAATCTTGGTAATACAATTGGTGTTCAAGGTACTCCGTCTATTATTACTGGTGAAGGAAAAATGATTCCTGGTTATTTGCCTCCGCAAGATTTACTTAATATTCTCACTACTAACAGCTAGAATTACTTTATGGACAGTAATTTTCCTAGGATTAATCAATTGCCACCTTATGTCTTTGACGAAATTCAAAGCTTAAAAGCTGCAGCAAGAAAAAGAGGTGAAGATATCATCGACTTCGGCATGGGCAATCCTGATCAATCAACACCAACAGAAATAGTAGATAAATTAAGAGAGTCTGCCTTAGATGGAAGTACGCACAGATATTCACAATCCAAAGGTATACCAAGACTTAGAAAATCAATTTGTGATTGGTATGAAAGGCGATATCAAGTCCAACTAGATCCAGAAAGTGAAGCAGTTGTGACTATGGGTTCAAAAGAAGGCCTTGGACATCTTGCATTGGCAACTTTAGATAAAGGTGACGCAGTTTTAGTACCAAATCCCTCATATCCCATTCATCCTTATGGATTTGTCATTGCTGGAGCTGACATAAGACATGTTCCAATTGGTGAAGATATAGATTTCTTTTCAGAACTAGAGTCAGCAATGACTAATTCTTTTCCAAAACCCAAGATGCTAGTTTTGAATTTTCCTAGTAATCCATCTACAGAATGTGTAGAAATAGACTTTTTTGAAAAAATAGTAGATTTCGCTAAAGATCATAAGATTTGGATAATTCAAGATCTCGCATATGCGGATATATGCTTTGATGATTACAAGGCGCCATCGATACTTCAGGTAAAAGGTGCAAAAGACGTTGCTGTAGAGTTTTTTACTCTATCTAAAAGTTACAATATGCCTGGTTGGAGAGTTGGTTTTTGTTGCGGAAACAAAGATCTCTTAGCTGCTCTATCAAGAATAAAGTCCTATTTTGATTACGGATTATTCACTCCTATACAAGTTGCTGCAATAAAAGCTTTAGATTATGGAGATGAACATGTAAATGAGATCAAAACCATGTATCAATCAAGAAGAGATGTTTTAATTAAGGGATTGAATGATGCTGGGTGGTATGTGGAAAGTCCAAAGGCAACCATGTTTGTTTGGGCAAAGATACCAGTTACTCATAAACATCTTGGTTCTCTGGAGTTCAGTAAACAGTTACTTGCCGAGGCTAAGGTCGCTGTCTCACCAGGAATTGGTTTCGGGAGTTATGGTGAGGGATACGTACGTTTTTCACTCATAGAAAATGAACATAGATCGAGACAGGCTATAAGAAATATAAAGAAATTTTTATCTAATTCGTCTAACGTACAAGCAATAAATTAATGAAAACATTAAAGATTGGCGTTTGTGGCGTCGGAAATGTGGGTGGAGCAGTTCTTGAGAACCTCGCAAATTCTCCCAGTATAGTTGAGGATAATGGTGGAGTAAGGATAGAAATCATTCAGGTTGGTGCTCGTAAAGGTAAATCAGTCGTTCCCTATGATCTAGATGTTGTGACCGACCTTATGGAGGTAGCCAGAAACCCTAATATAGATGTTTTAGTAGAGTTGATAGGAGGATGTGATTTAGCGAAAGACTTGATTGAAGAAGCTATTAAAAACGGAAAACATATAGTGACAGCCAACAAGGCTTTAATTGCAACTTATGGAGATGAACTATTTGAGCTTGCTAAAGAAAAAAAGGTACAGATTGGATTTGAAGCTTCAGTTGCTGGTGGTACACCGGTCATAAAAGCCCTAAGAGAAGGTTTGGTTGCGAATAAAGTAAACTGGTTTGCAGGTATATTGAATGGTACGACGAATTTTATTCTTTCAAAAATGTCAGAAAATCAATCATCTTTTAAGGATGCATTGAAAGAAGCGCAAGACTTAGGTCTCGCTGAAGCCGATCCAACAATGGATGTAGATGGAACTGATGCAGCCCAAAAGGCTTCTATACTGTCTGCATTAGCTTTCAATACTCTGTATGATTTTAACTCTGTATCTTATGAAGGAATAGAAAATGTATCTCCTGAAGATATTGTTTACGCGGAACAGTTGGAATATTCAATCAAACATATAGCTTATGGGTCTATGGTAGAGGGTGAAGTAAATGTAAGTGCATTCCCAACCTTCGTTCCTAAAGGTCAGTTATTATCTCAAGTAGGACAGCAAATGAATGCATTGGAGATTTTTTGCGAAGAAATTGGCTCCACTGTTTACTACGGTCCTGGAGCTGGTCCTAAGCCTACTGCATCTGCAGTCATAGCTGATTTAGTTGATCTCTCAAATGGTGGATGGCCTGTATCTGATAAAAGGCGAAATAAAAATAATTTTGGTAAGGAAGATAATCAGAATTTTGGAAGATATTTTAATTTGAATGTCATCAATCAAGCCGGAGCAATAGCTAAGCTTTCCTCAGTTTTTGCAGATAGCAAAATTAGTATCGAGGCTCTTATCCAGAAAGAAACCAAAACCAATAATAAAGAAAATATATATGTTCCAGTAGTTATAATTTCAGGTCCCTTAACAGAGATCGAAGCTATACAATTAAAGAATAATTTGGAATTAATGGAAGAGACATCAGGCTCTATCAAACAATTCAGAATCTATAATGCTATATAACAGTACAAGAGGAGAATGCCCTGTAGTTCCTTTTTCAGAGGTGTTATTGGGAGGACTGGCTCCAGATGGAGGCTTGTATATGCCTCAAACATTCCCTAAATTCTCCATTGAAGAAATTGAAAGTTGGTCAAATCTTCCTTTTCATAAATTAGCTTCAAAAATTCTGTATCCCTATGTAGAAGGTGAGATAGAAGAAAGTATTTTTTTAAAACTATTAGAGGAGGCATACACATCTTTTGATGAAGACGATGTTGTTAAGTTAAAGGAGATTGAGGACAATCACTGGGTCTTAGAATTATTTCATGGCCCCACACTGGCTTTCAAGGATGTTGCTATGCAGCTATTGGGAGTTTTACTTAATCACTTTGCAAAAGAGAAGGGTGAAAAAATAGTTGTTCTTGGAGCTACATCTGGAGATACCGGAGCAGCAGCAATTTCTGCTTGCGCGAGACATGAAAATGTTGAAGTTTATATTCTTTATCCGCACGAAAAGGTAACTGAGTTTCAAAGGAAACAAATGACAACAACTCAATCTCAAAATGTTTTCCCACTAGCGATAGAAACTGATTTCGATGGCTGTCAAAACATAGTTAAAAAAATGTTTCTAGATGAGGATTTAAAAAATACTAAAGTAAGGTTTATTGCTGCAAATTCTATAAATTGGGCAAGGTGTATGACTCAGTCAGTATATTTCTTTTGGTCTTATCTAAGACTTAAAGGAATAAAAGAAGACCTGACTTTTTCAATACCTTCGGGTAATTTTGGTCATGCATATGCTGGTTGGACTGCGAAAGAAATGGGATTGCCGATAAAAAGGCTTATCATAGCAACGAATGAAAACGATGTTTTACATCAAACTTTTTCTAGTAACCTCTATGCTAAAACAAATGTTGTTCAGACCCTTGCTCCTAGTATGGATATTTCTGTTGCCAGCAACTTTGAGAGATTGCTCTATAATTTATATGATAATGATTCATCATTACTTGCAAAAAATATGCGTTCCTTTCCGGAAAAAAGTATTGATATTCCTGATAGTAAGATAGATGCAGTTTCTAATTTTTTTAAAAGTCATTGCAGCAATGATCATGAGATAATTAAGCAAATTATCAATACACATCAAAAGATTGGTTACTTACTTGATCCACATACAGCCACTGGAGTTAGGGCAAGTAATGAAATATCACCATCAAATGAACCCGTCATAACAATGGGAACTGCTCATCCTGCTAAATTTTCAGAGGCTATTGAGCAAGCTATTCCAGATTATCATTTGTCTCTTCCCAAGAAAGTTGAAAAAACATTTCAACAGGAAGAGCACTTCAACATTTTGGCAGAAAATTACGAAGAGATTAAAAGTTTTGTTCTCTCTAAAGCACTTTAATACATGATAGAAATTACCTCCCTAAATGAAGAGCTAAAAGATCACTCTCAAAGAATAGAAGATCTAAGGGGGTATCTTTGACGTTGAAAATAAGACCTTAAAACTTGAAGAATTAATTCTTAAATTAAGTGACACAAAAATATGGGACGATCCTCAAAAAGCTCAAGAGATTAATAAGGAGAAGGTCTATTTAGAAAAGGAACTATTGAAGTTCAACAATCTAGATATTGCTATTAAAGATTCTATAGAGTTGAAAGAAATCGCTATTGAAGAGGATGACTCATCTGCACTCGAGGAGATTTCTAAAGAAATAGAGAAAAATGAATTAGCATTAAGTGATTTAGAATTTATAAGAATGTTTTCAAATAAAATGGATCCGAATAATGCATACTTAGATATTCAGTCAGGTTCAGGCGGAACGGAAGCACAAGACTGGGCAGAGATGCTCATGAGGATGTATTTGAAATGGGGTGAATCTAAAGGTTTTGAAACAGAAGTAATAGAAGTTTCTCCAGGTGAAGTGGCCGGTATAAAGAGTGCAGCAATAAAATTTAATGGCGATTATGCTTATGGATGGTTGAGAACAGAGACGGGAGTTCATAGATTAGTCAGAAAATCTCCATTTGACTCCGGAAGTAGAAGACACACATCATTCGCGTCTATTTTTATTTCACCTGAGGTTGATGAAACAGTTGAGATAGAAATAAACCCCGCTGATTTAAGGATCGATACCTATAGAGCCAGCGGTGCAGGGGGGCAGCATGTAAATAAAACAGACTCAGCTATAAGAATTACTCATGAACCTTCCGGTGTTGTATCACAATGTCAGTCACAAAGATCTCAACATCAGAATAAGGATAAAGCCATGGCCCAGCTAAGAGCCAAATTATATGAGATAGAAATGAATAAGCTTAATGAAGAAAAACAATCTTTAGAAGAGTCGAAAGCTGACATTGGTTGGGGTAGTCAAATACGATCGTACGTACTTGACTCTTCAAGAATTAAAGATTTAAGAACCGGGGTAGAAACTACAAATTGTTCAGCGGTACTTGATGGCGGACTAGATTATTTCATCGAAGCAAGCTTAAAAGAAAATATTTAGTTAAAGTATCAACTATGACAGAAAAACTAACGGAAAATGAGCTTCTTGAACAGAGAAGATTAAAACTTGATGCACTAAGGAAGAGGGGAGTTGCCTATACAAATTCCTTTAGAAGAGATTCTTTGTCTCAAGATTTAAAAATTCAATTTGACGGAACCTCTAAAGAAGAATTAGAAGAACAATCTCACGAAGTTGCTATTGCCGGCAGGATTATGTTGCAGAGGATTATGGGTAAAGCTAGTTTCATAACTTTGCAAGATATGAAAGGACAAATCCAAGCTTATATCCGATCAAATGATATTCCTGAAGGCCAATATGATGAATTTAAAACATGGGACCTCGGAGATATCGTAGGAATAAAGGGAAAATTATTCCTCACAAAAACAGGAGAATTGACTGTTCATGCATATTCAATACAAATGTTAACTAAATCTTTAAGACCTTTGCCTGAAAAACATTTAGGACTTGTTGACACTGAGCAAAGATACAGAAAAAGATACTTAGATCTGATTACAAACTCAGAAAGCTTAGAAATTTTTAAGAAAAGGAGCCAAATAATAAGCTCTATAAGAGAGTTTTTTATAAATCATGAATATTTGGAGGTAGAAACTCCAATGATGCACTCTATTCTCGGTGGCGCAGCAGCTAAACCATTTACAACTCATCATAATGCTTTGGATATGGATCTTTATTTGCGTATAGCACCTGAATTATATTTGAAGAGACTTGTAGTAGGAGGAATGGAAAAAGTTTTTGAAATAAATAGAAATTTTAGAAATGAAGGGTTATCTACAAAACATAATCCTGAATTTACAATGCTAGAGTACTATACCGCTTTCGCTGATTTTAATAATCAAATGGATTTTTTAGAGAGACTTTTTAAATTTGTTTCAGAAGAAGTGTTGGGCTCATCAAAATTGGAAACAGAAAATATAAGCTATGATTTTTCTAAACCATTCCAAAGAATTAGTTTGAAAGAGGCAGTTTCTAAGAAACTTTCTATCGATCCTATCTCATTTGATGATAGAGGTTTCCTTCTGGATTTAGGAAAAAAATATAAGTTTGAGGATATAGAAAATCTGTCAAATGGAAAAATTTTATTTGGATTATTTGAAGAGCTTGTTGAATCAGAATTAATCAACCCAACATTCATTACTGGATATCCCAAAGATGTATCTCCTCTATCAAGAGCTTCAGATGAAAACCCTGATGAAGTAGATAGATTTGAGTTATTTATTGGAGGTAAGGAAATAGCTAACGGATTCTCGGAACTAAATGACCCTGATGATCAGGCAGAACGTTTTCATGATCAGGTATCTCAAAAATCAGCGGGTGACGAAGAGGCTATGGAATTTGATTCTGACTACATCGAGGCTTTGGAGTATGGCTTACCGCCCTGTGCAGGGGTAGGTATCGGTATTGATAGATTGGTGATGTTACTTACAGATGCTCAATCCATCAGAGATGTACTCCTATTCCCGCAAATGAAGCCAAAAAATTAGCTTATTAGATCTGAAACAGCTTCTCTTTCAGACTCTAATTCTTCGGTAGTGACTTTTATCTTGGTTTGAGCAAACTCATTCAGCTCTATCCCCTGAATTATCTCGATTTTTCCATTTGAATTTGTTCTTAAAGGAAAGCCAAATATCAATCCCTCTGGAATTCCATAACTTCCATCACTAACAACAGCAGCGCTAAAACAGTCACCTTCTTTGGTAGGATTGATTACTGCTTTAACCGTATCTATCGCAGCATTAGCAGCGGAAGCAGCAGATGATGCTCCTCTGGCATCTATTACTGCCTTACCTCTTTGTTGAACTAAAGGTAAATAACTATCTTCGAGCCATAGGTTGTCATTAATAACTTCAGCAGCACTAGCACCATTAATAGTTGCATTATAAGGATCGGGATACATCGTTGGACTATGATTGCCCCATATGATCATATTTTTTACGGATGAAATTTCTACTGCCGCTTTCTCTGCTAACTGTGCTTTCGCTCTATTTGCATCAAGAGCGGTCATAGCAAACCACTGCTGGGTAGAATTATTTGCTGAGTGCATTCCAATAAGCGCATTAGTATTAGCTGGATTACCTACTACTAATATTTTTGCATCCGACTTAGCCAGTTCTCCTATGGCTGATCCTTGATCAGTAAAGATTCCACCATTTATTTTTAGAAGATCACTTCTCTCTTCAATTTTTTTCCCATCTATAACAATCCCTCTCGGAATACTCCCAACTAAAAGAATCCAATCAGCATCTTCTACTCCTTCTTTGATGTCAGAGGTAGCAATAAGCTTACCTGTTTGCTCAAAACCACAGTCTATCAATTCCATAATTGTGCCTTGTAACTTATCAACAACTTGAGGTATTTCGATAAGTCTTAAATTTACTTTTGTATCAGGCCCAAAAGTTTCACCGCTTATTAATCTGGGCAAAAGTGAATAAGCTATCTGTCCTGCTCCACCTGTAACTGCAACATTAATTTCTTTCATTTATTTCTCCTTATAAATTAGGCTTAAAAATATTTCTTTTTCCATCACTAGAAACTGCACCGAAGGCATTAAGCATATCTTCGTTACACATATATTCTAATGTGGCTGTATCTCTTTCAGTATTTGCAAGAAATCTCGTTCCATTCTTAAGTCGACCTATAACAATACCTTTGTCTGGACCATTTCTTGAATGAGTAATTGTATAAGTTTCTATAGAACAATCTCCCTGCGGAGTCTCTGTAAAATTAGGCTTATCTGCTGTATCAATGGCATTTTGTATATGAGAAGTTTCAGCAACTTGATTCCATTCACCTTCAAAGGGTTTTGAGGAAAATATACCTGCACCATGCTTTGTTATATACCAGCCATTTGCTGTCGCTAAACCGAACTTACCAGGCTGTAATCTCAACTTATCCATCAAGGTCGCTACAGAGTTCATAACATAAGCATTTCCTGGACCTCCAAAGTAAGGAAGTCCACCTGTAATCGTCAAGCCTCTGGGATCATTTGCTTCTAGAGACAGTTCTTTCATAGCAATTTGTACTGCAGAGGGAAAGCAAGAGTATAGATCTATAAAGTCAATGTGATTAATTGAAGTATTCGCTAAATCAAAGACACTATCAGTACAGGCTTTGATAGCAGGTGAGGAATGATAATCAACTCTATCAGAAACATTCCAAATATCGTTTAAACATGCTCCTGAATACATGAATATCCATTTAGATTTTGGGATACCCAGTTCTCTTGCTTTTTTAGCAGACATCATAATCATTGCGCAAGATTGATTTACTCGCATTATAGAATTCATGTATTTCGTGTATGGAAAACCAATCATTCTATTCTCAGGTCTCACTTCAGCAATTTCTTTAGCAGATCGATGAATTGGGAACCATGCATATTCATTTTTAGAAGCTACTCGTGAAAATTCTTCAAACAGCCTTCCTGTATCTTGCATGTGTTCACCGACAGTCTGGCGATTGGCACTTCTTAGTGAATTAGCAAAAAGAGGATACACAGACGAAGGATCAAATAATCCATGAAGTTTCTCATGATCATTTGTTCCATCTAAAGACTTTCCAATCAATTCAGGTCTCCCTCCTGGATCATCCTCCCAATTTACTTCTAATCCTTCCTTCAATCTTCCTACAAAAGTATCAAGGGCTTCACCTCCTGCCAACAAAGCACATTCAATTTGATTATCCTTAATTCGAGTTGCTAATTCATTTAGTGCTAATTGAGGAGAGTTACCACCTGTTGTTGTGTAAATTTCATTTTGGGCAGGTATATTTAATGAATTAGATAAGCTTCTTGGCATATTTGGATAGCCCCACAAGTTAGAAGTTGCTGAGTCTCTATGAGGTGTATCAGCTACAAATCTAATCACCGCCACGGTATCGATATGTTCATTAAGTTTTATTGAAGCATTACAATCTAAAATAGCTTCTTCAGAAACTTCCTTCAGAATTTCCAAGTAGTTAAAACCATTAACTCCTCTTTTGTCCGTCAGTTGGCTATTCCCGACTAAGACCGGGGTATTGTCATTGACGTTTGAGTAGGAAAGATCTGTCATAATTTAGAGTATTGGGATTCGCAGTCTAACCACTGAGACAGTGCTGAGCAATAGGTATCAAACAAAATTTAGAGTAATATGATTTTTATCCATGAAATATGATTTTGACCAGATAATATCAAGAAAAGAAACTTTCAGTACTAAGTGGCTGAAATTCACTAATGATGACGTAATACCCATGTGGATAGCCGATATGGATTTTATTTGTCCTCCTGAGATAACTAGTGCCATGTCTGAAAGAATATCCCAAGGAATTTTTGGTTATTCTGAAATTCCTAATAATTTGACTGATGTGTTTGTCGATAATGTAAAAAACAATACTGGATGGTCAATAGAGAAGGATTGGGTTGTCTGGATTCCAGGTGGAGTAGTGGGTCTAAATGTGACTTGTAAAACTGTACTGGCACCTGGAGAAATCGCTATGGTGCCTTCTCCAATTTATGCTCCTTTTACTGAAGCACCCGAAAATATGGAAAGGGGATTTATCAAAACTCATTTATTTGATTCTCAAGGAAGGCTTGAATTTGATATGGATGCTATTGAAACGCTCTTAACAGAAGATACCAAGTTATTTTTTCTATGTAATCCTCAAAATCCTGGTGGAACAGTCTTCAGCGAAGACGAGTTAAAAGAAATTTCTAAAGTCTGTAAGGAGAGAAACATTATTGTTTGTAGTGATGAAATACACTCTGATTTAATTTTAGAGGAAGGTTTAAAACACATACCTTATGCAAGTCTAAATAAACACAATGAAAATAACTCTATTACTATTATGGGACCCTGTAAGACTTTTAATCTTGCAGGATTTCCAATTGCAGCAGCAATCATACCTAATGAAATACTGAGAGAAGACTTTAAGAGGAATACGAAAGGTATTGTTGCCCATATAGATAATATTGCATTTGTCGCTGCAGAGGCAGCCTATAGTGAAGCTCAAGAGTGGTACCTTGAATTATTAGAGTATTTAAAATCGAATAGAAATTTATTACAGGAAAGATTAAATAATATAGACGGTCTGTCTCTAAAGGGTCCTGAAGCTGGATTTTTGGCATGGATAGACTGTAGCGAATCAGAATTAGATAATACTGCAAACTTTTTTATAGAAGAGGCAAGCGTGGGCGTTTACGATGGCGCTTGGTTTGGAGATAAGAACTATGTACGGTTAAATTTCGGATGTCCTAAGTCTTTATTAGAAGAAGCTTTAAATAGAATAGAAAAAGCCTTTTCACAAAGAAACTAGGTTAAGTTAATATGTGCGCCTTAAATTTATAAAGAGGAGATATTATGTCAATTACATTTAATGATCGTGTTGCAATTGTAACTGGTGCAGGTGGAGGATTAGGAAAATGTCATGCATTAGACCTAGCACGAAGAGGTGCCAAAGTTGTTGTTAACGACTTGGGTGGAAATGTAGATGGATCTGATGATGGCTCTTCTTCTGCGGCAGAAATGGTCGTTGAGGAGATAAAAGCTGCAGGCGGTGAAGCAATAGCTAATGGAGCTAGTGTAACTGATCCAGAACAAGTAAAAGCAATGGTTGACCAAGTCATGGATACATATGGTCGTATTGATATCTTGGTCAATAATGCAGGCATTCTTAGGGATAAAAGCTTTTCTAAAGTTGAAGACCAAGATTTTAGAATGGTTTTAGAAGTTCATCTTATGGGAAGCGTAAATTGCACAAAAGCAGTTTGGGAAATAATGAAAGAGCAAAACTATGGAAGAATAGTAATGACATCTTCATCGAGTGGTCTTTACGGAAACTTCGGTCAAACTAATTATGGATCTGCAAAGATGGGAGTAGTTGGTCTTATGAATACACTTAAACTTGAAGGGGCTAAGTACAATGTCAAATGCAATACTCTTGCGCCTCTAGCCGGTACAAGGATGACTGAAAGTTTAATGCCAGAAGATGTAATTGAACAAATCAAACCAGAATACGTAACTCCTGCCGTAACTTATATGGTCTCTGAAGATGCACCAACAGGTGTAATCATTGCTGCAGGAGCTGGCGTGTTTACTAGAGTTATGATTCATGAAACAAAAGGTATCTATCTAGGTACTGGTGATGAATTGACGGCTGAAAATATTGAATCAGGCTGGGATCAAATTTCTGATATGACAGATGCAACTCTTTGTTATCAGGGTGGTGATCAATCAATGAAGGCTTTTACTCTTATACAAGAAAGCAAAAAATAATACTCAGGAAATCAAATAGCTTTTTAAAAGCTTTAACATTCAAATTGTTATGCGTTTAAAAGATTGTCATAGTTTTACTGACTTCAGAGAGTTAGCGCGTAGACGTTTACCTAGTCCGATTTTCAATTATATTGATGGTGCTGCAGACGATGAGAGCACTTACGAAAGGAATACAAAGAGTTTTGAAGACTGCGATTTAGTTCCTAATGTATTGCGGGGTGTTCAGGACATTGACATGTCAGTTGAAATTTTTGGTAAGAAATTAGATATGCCAATTTATTGCTCACCAACCGCTTTGCAAAGAGTATTCCACCATCAAGGTGAAAATGCAGTAGCTGCAGCAGCAGATAAATATGGAACTTTATTTGGTGTTTCTTCTCTTGGGACTGTAAGCCTAGCTGATGTAAGAAAGAGATACCCAGGACCCCAGTGTTATCAATTTTACTTTCATAAAGACAGAGAACTCAATAAAGTCATGTTGGAAAACGCAAAAAATGCGAATGTTGATATCATGATGCTTACTGTTGATACGATAACGGGAGGAAACAGAGAAAGGGATTTAAAAACAGGCTTTTCTATACCGTTTAAACTGAGCTTGAACGGTATATTCCAGTTTGCAGTTAAGCCAATGTGGGCATTTAATTACCTCACTCATGAGAAGTTTTCTCTACCTCAACTAGATGACCATGTGGACATGTCTGATGGACCTATCTCCATTGGAAGATACTTCACTGAAATGCTAGACCCTAATTTAAATTGGGATGATGTTTCAAGAATGGTTGAATATTGGGATGGACAATTTTGCCTTAAGGGCATCATGAGTGTCGAAGACGCAAGAAAGGCCGTTGAAATCGGATGTACTGGTATTGTTATCTCTAATCATGGTGGAAGACAGTTAGATGGAAGTAGGTCTCCTTTTGATCAGTTAGCAGAAATAGTGGATGCTGTGGGGGATGATATAGATGTCATTATGGATAGCGGTATACAAAGGGGCACTCATGTGTTGAAAGCACTCTCACTTGGAGCTAAGGCTGTTGGTGGAGGAAGATTCTACTTATATGCTTTGGCGGCAGCTGGACAGGATGGGGTAGAGAGAGCCTTAGAGTTGATGAAATTAGAAATTGAGAGAGATATGAGATTGATGGGTGTAAGCTCTCTAAAAGAACTCTCTAGAGAGAATATTCGTTATCGATAGTTTTAATTAATTTTTTAACTTTACCTTCTATATTCTCTATAACATTAAGAAATTCAGGCTCTTCCATATTTTTAGGATCAGGAATATCCCATTCAATTCTTTTCTCGGCAACTAAATTAGGACATTCGTCTCCACATCCCATTAAAATTAAATAATCTATCTTGATATTTATAAATTCAGAAACATCCTTTGATCTCTGATCAGTTAAATAAACTCCTTGAGAATTTAGTAATTTTATTGCCAAAGGATTTATGATCCCACTGGGTTTAGATCCAGCACTATAGAAATCAAATTTATGGGGAGAAATTTTTTTTGCTAAAGCTTCAGCTATCTGGCTTCTGCATGAATTTTCAACACATGCAAAAAGGACTTCCACTACTTATTCAAGTAATTTAATGAATAGAAGAGATCACGCATTGAAATTACACCTAACAATATATCTTCTTCCATCACAGCTAAATGTCTTATTTGATTTTCAACCATCAAATTTACTGCTTCTTCAGATGTTGCATCAGGTGTGGTGCTGATAACAGAATTAGTCATTATTTGATCGACTGTTCTATCTTCAATATTATCTAAATGATGCGAAATGGTCTTAACGATATCTCTTTCTGTGACTATTCCAATGACATGACTGTGTTCAACATCAGTTTTTTTATCAACTACGATCAAAGCTCCAATTCTATTTTTATCCATCAATTCACAAGCATGTCCTACTGTTTCTTCTACATCAATTACAAATACTTCCCAGTAACGCTGTCCAGCTAAATAATGCTTTACTTTTTTTGATTTACTCATTCTGATCTTAAGATTTTATAAAAGGTGTATAATATAGATATATACAGGAGTAAACCATAATGTCTTTAAATAAAGTTTATAAACTAACATCAAGAGGCGTAGCTATTTTCATAGTAGGAATATTTGCATCAAGTATCTCTGCGCTAACTGATATAGGATATGTTGGAGAGGACGAAACAGAGATAACTGTTGAGAGAAATTATGCAAAGCTTCCTTCTTTTCCGCGAAAAGCCTTAAGGCTCGGTAGAGAAGGATATGTAGTAGTTGAATTTGATGTTGATACCGATGGGGCAGTTTTAGATCCTTATGTTGTTGAAGCTGCACCTCAGGGCGTTTTCGAAAGATCTGCAATAAAAGCAGTTAGAAAATGGGTATATATGCCACCTTCCTTTAATGGGCAGTCTGTCAAAGCTAATAATGTACAAGTAAGATTAAATTTCAATCTGCAATAAGATTGTTTTTTTAAGCTTTTTCTAAGACATGTCAATTAGACTGCAACTTCTGCTGTTTGTAGTAATAGGATACCTACTGGTAACAGTAGTTTTTTACTTTTCAACAGATAGTAGAGATTCAATTCAAGAAGATGCCGCAGGTGAATCTTTAGTAGTGCTTTATGAATCAGCTTGGTATCAAACTTTCAATAGCACTTATGAATCCATGGCAAGTTGGCTTCCAGGTTTCGGAGAAAAAGGTGATATATGGGATCCAGAAGATGAAACTTTTATAGATGAGGTTGATTCTTCAGGCAGATATTTAAACCCAATTTTTAATACTATAGAAAGTAAGTCTCTAGGGGATCTTCAATACTTGATTGAATATATATTTGAAGAGGAGCTGGATGATGGAGAGTTAAGCTTTGTTATGGCATATTTTCCAAATGGCCAAAGATTTTATTGTGGTAGCGCATTAGATTTACTGGGTATAGATGCATGCAGTCCCAAAGCAAGGCCGGAATTTTTTTCATATTTGGATTCACATATAAAAGATATTTCGGAAAGACCCAGACAATCAACTTTAAAGATACTTGATGCTGATAATCTTCAAACAGCCACATTAAATCAAACTTATTCGTTTCCAATAAAAGTCAATCAAGAAACTTTTGCAAACATAATTTTAGGAGTAGATGTAAGAAAAGCTATTGAGATTTTTGAAGATGAGTTCGAGGTCAGAACAGGCATAAAAACACCTGAAGGCTTAATTTCTCTTGAAGAAGACTATTCTTCTGATGATTTCAGCTCTCAATCAAGGTTTGGTATCCAGAATTACTCTGAAATTGTAGAACAAGCTAATATGTTGATGATCCAAAATGGGAGCAGGCATAGTTCAAAAGATACCGATTTAGGTGCTTCTATTACCTTGATTCCCTTGAGTACTTATTTGTCTTCAGATAAGGCAGAATTATTTATTTTTAAAGACGAGAAGTTAGCTATGGAAAGGGCCTCAGAAGTTCTTGCAAGGAGTTATTTAATCTCAGCTCTAATGATTTTATTTATCGTTGGATTAACTGCTTACATAACATACAGAACCTTTGGAGGAATTACACGAGCAATTGCAGTTTTAGAGGGTTTAACACAGGGAGATCATACTCAAAAGATGCCTGAACGCCATGGACTCTTAGCCTCAAAAAATGATGAAGTAGGTCACCTATCTACAGCTCTTCATAGTTATAGAGGTCATCTCTTAGAGATGGAAGATATCAGAAAAGAGCAGGCAAAGAGAAGAAAAGAAAGAGATAGAGTGATAATTGAAAAAATGTCTTTCCTTGCCGATCAATTAGAAGGTAACGCTCAGAAACTTATTCTCGATGATATCAAGAAAATGACTGAACTAGCTAAAGAGGGAGATGGTGCAGGAAATGAAGAAGCTTCGGTAGAGTTAATGTCTTTGGCTTTCTCAAGAATGTCGGATGAGGTAAACGCACTTATTTCAGCTCGAACCAGTGAGATGGAAACTTCAAGAGATGAGGCAAGGGATGCAAATGCAGAGAAAACTCGGTTTTTTGCAAATATGAGCCATGAATTAAGAACACCCTTAAATGCAATTTTAGGTTATGGAGAAATGTTAGCAGAGGATTGTGAAGATCTAGGTTACGATGATTTATTACCTGACTTAAAAAAAATCACTTCTGCTGGAAGCCACCTCTTATCCCTTATTAATAATATTTTAGATATTTCAAAGATCGAAGCCGGAAGAATGGAGCTATACCTGACTAGTTTTGAAATAGAAGGTATGGTTGATACTATAAAAGACGTTACAGGTCCACTGGCAGCGTCAAATGACAATGGATTTAAGGTGAATCTGCAAGATGCGCTTGGCTCCATGACTCAAGATGAGACAAAGATAAGACAATGCCTGACGAATTTTTTAAGTAATGGTTTTAAATTTACTTCGAATGGGACTGTTACCCTAGACGTTGATACCTTCATAGAAGAAGACATAGAGATGATTAGATTTGCTGTAACTGACACAGGCGAGGGTATGTCTGAGGAGGGGCTAAGTAAGGTTTTTAGAGAATATGAACAGGCAGAAAGATCAACATCTGCAAAACATGGCGGTACAGGACTCGGACTTCCTATCACAAAAAAATTAGCTGAAATGATGGGAGGTGATGTTATTGTCACAAGTGAACTAGGTGTTGGATCGGTCTTTACTCTGTATGTTCCAAGGGAATGTCCTCAGGATTATGACGAAGTAGAAGGGGGCAACTCAATTGATAAACTCACTGAAGAAGAAAAGATAGTAGTACTAATTGACGATGATGTTGCTATGCATGACCTAATACGAAGAACTTTATCAAAAATAGGTTTAAAACTTGTAGGTGCTGTTGACAGTGAAAAGGGTATGCAAATTGTAAGAGAAATGAAGCCTAAGTTACTTCTCTTAGATGTTTTGATGCCCGGAAGAGACGGCTGGTCTATATTGAAAGAATGTAAAAGTGATCCTGAGCTTAAGGATATGCCTGTAGTTATGGTCAGCCAGTTATCACAAGATGTATTATCTCAATCGCTTGGTGCTGATGATTATTTAACAAAACCAATCAATAGAGATTTATTCCTAGAAACAGTATCTAGACATATATCTGTAGCCGATCCAGATGGTACGGTCTTAATTATTGATGATGATGCCGATGTACGTGATTTACTTTCTCGAATGCTCAATGACGCAGGCTTTAAATTTGATACTGCTAAGGATGGTAAAGAGGGTTTAGAAAAGTTAGATAAAAATCATAACTTAATTGTTCTTGATTTAGAAATGCCACGAATGGATGGATTTGAATTCTTAGAGAATTATATGAAAGAAGTTAAAGAAACGGAAAGGGCTCCTGTACTTGTGTATTCGGGCAAAGATCTTACAGAAGTGCAAAGAGAGATGCTTGAAAAGAATGTTGCAGGGATGGTTAAGAAAGATGAGGTGTCTATGGATGAGCTCTCAGCTATAGTTTCTAATATCTATAATCAATAAGAATCTTATTCCAGAAGCCCTTCGATTTTTTCTAGCAATCTTTTGAAGTCAACCGGTTTGGTATCGAAGTCATCGGCACCGCAATCTAAGGCTTTCACTCTATCAGATTCTAAAGCATGAGCGGTTAAGGCAATTATAGGTATATCTTTTATTTCAGGATCTGCTTTGGCTGTTGTTGTTGCTTCCCATCCATCCATAACGGGAAGACCCATATCCATAAGGACTAGATCAGGTTTTTCAGATTTCATCATATCAAGGCCTTCTTTCCCATCAAATGCCAGTAAAATCTCATGCTCTCTTCTCTGTAATCTTCTCGACAACATATCCCTATTCATTTCGTTATCTTCAACATACAAAATTTTTGCCATCTACATCTCCATTACTAATTAATAACAAATTTATCTCTTCCTGATTTCTTAGCATCATACAATCTTTCATCAGCTTTGTTTATAACATCTGATGCGTTTCCAGACTCGGAAGTAATTGCAACACCTCCACTGGCTGTTATTGAAATTTCATGATTTTCATAAGAAACTTTTATTCCATGAATTTCTCCACGCAAATTATCACAGTAGCTTTCTATATCTTCTTGATCAAATATTACTGCTAAGAATTCTTCACCACCAATTCTTCCAACAATATTGGGCTCACTAATATAATTTTTCAAAACATTCGCCATAGCCTTCAGAACTTCATCTCCTCCTGAGTGTCCGTATGTATCATTAACCGACTTGAAGAAATCAATATCAATCATTATGACGGAGAAGTCTCCTCTATTATTTGAGTGAAGATCTGCATATGCACTTTCAAGCTTTTCAAAGACAACTCTTCTGTTTGAAATACCTGTTAATTGATCTGTAGTAGCCTGTATATGTAATTTATTTACTAACTCTTTCTCTCTTTCTCTAAAAAATTTTCTTTCTAAAGATGAAATTACCTTTGCTAATAAGATGGTGCCATTTAGCGGTTTCGGAAGATAGTCTTGTGCTCCTAGCTGTATACACTTTGCAATACCATCTACATCATTGAAAGCAGAGACCATGATTATGGGGAGATTCTCGCTGGTATTCTCGCTTCTAAATTTCTTGAGAAGCTCAAGTCCATTTATATCAGGAAGGATAACATCAAGAAGAATTAGATCTGGTAATTTTTCTTCAACTTCCTTGATCGCTGTTGTCCCGTCATAGGCAGTCCTACAGTGCAAACCTTGCATAGTTAGGCGTCTCTCAAGAACTTCACAATTTGTTTTGTTATCATCGACGATTAAAATATCAGCTCCTTCTAAGCTTTCATCTAGTTCAAGAGAATAATTAATATCTCCCAGAGACTTGAATAGTGATTCAGCAGATTCAAGCTGAGAATCACCTGCGGAAGTCTTAATAGCTTCTCCACGAATATAATCAACAAAGTTTTCAATTGCTGTCTCTGTTTCTCTAGATAAATCTATAATGCTTTCTAGATCTTTTAAAGATTCTTCAGTCAAGTCATCTTCTAAATCTTCTATGAGTATTTCGCTATATCCAATAATCGCATTTAATGGAGTTCTTAGATTGTGTCTAAGTTCAGAATATTCTTCGGGAGTTTTCTTTACACTTGTTGCGT
Organism: uncultured SAR86 cluster bacterium; assembly: GCA_902610065.1. Taxonomy (GTDB): domain Bacteria; phylum Pseudomonadota; class Gammaproteobacteria; order Magnimaribacterales; family Magnimaribacteraceae; genus Magnimaribacter. The sequence continues at coordinate 10,967 of CACLUH010000005.1, read as the reverse complement.
TCGGACCCGTATTTGCTGCAAATGCTTCTTCGTATTGATCAATTAGTCTTTTGCAGCCAGATTTAATTTGTTCAATTTCATCTTCCATTGAGATTTCAGCTTCTAGGAGTGTTTTTTCTACGAGTTCTAGATAATCAGAAATTGCGTCTGCAGGTGTTGTAAACTCCTGCTTTATTTGGGTTAGTAAAATTTCTTCTGCACCTTTAGAAGTTATATTTTTTGATATCTTATCCATTCTGATTTTTAAGTGTTTCAATAAATTCAGGTTTGTGCATTAGAAATCCTTGTCCCATAGTACATCCAATTTCAAGCATTTGTTTTTTTTGTTCTTCGGTTTCTATACCTTCTCCTATCATTTCCAAGGAAAGGGAGTTACAGACTTCCACAACAAAACCAATTAATTTCGCTGTCGCCTTTTCATCTAAACCATTTGTGAAGTGCTTATCCAATTTTATAACGTCTAGAGGTAAGTCCTTTACATACCTGAGAGATGCATACCCTGCACCAAAGTCATCTAAAGCTATTTTGATTCCACTATCCTTCAATTTTTGAAGGTATGCACCGGCTTGTTCAGTGCTACTTAATTCTGCTGTCTCAGTAACCTCAAGGCCAAATTCATTCTTTTTAAATCCCATTTCTTTTACAAAATTACAAAAAATAGAACTAAATTCAGGATGCATTATTGTATGAGCAGAGACATTGAGGTAAATGGTTGCGTTTTCTAGTCCTATCTCTGGCTTGATGGTAAAAATCTCTTTGAGTTTTTCTAATGAAGACTTAACAACTAATGAAAATAAACTCTCACCTTCAATTTCAGGAATGATTACGTCATTTGGAATAATTTGACCTTCTTCATCTCTTAGTCGAAGTAAGGCCTCTACACCAGTAACCTCTCCGGTTTTTAAGTCATATTGCTTCTGATAAGCTAGATCGATCCGGTCATACTCTATACAAGAAATTGTTTGTCTTAGAGCTTCTAAACCTAGTCTCGAATTACATAAAACTTCAACCAACATAAAGTCTTTAGAAGATTCAGAAGGTATTAAGTGAACCCTCGTTTTCATGAAGAACTCAATATCTCTTAGTCTTACTTCAACAGGAGTAGAATATGATTGAGCAATAAGATCTTTAGTGGTCTTATTTTCTTCAAGGTTAATTTTTTTAATTGCTATTTCAGAAATATCTTCTGTTCTAAAAATATACTCTGCAGCTAAATTAATCCATCTTATAGAGCCATCAAGATCATAAATGATGTATGGGCTGGGATGATGTTTTAAGGATCTAAATAAATAATCCAGATGTTCATTTTTCATTATTAGAGATACCTATATTTTCATTCTTTCTTTTTCAACTAACTCAACAAAGTCTTCTGGAAAGGTGGGTGACACCCATGTCCATATTTCTAAGTTCTTTTCATCTTTTAGAAGTGTTCTGAATGAGGAGAGCATAGCCGACCATTCTGATTCATCGAGCATACCAATTGTGTATTGATAGTGTTGGCTTTGTCTTGCTCTTAGGATTGCCGAAAAGTGGGTTAAGTAAGCTGCATCCTCTTCTTCTGTGAGGTCTTCTCCATTTCTTAGTTTTACCTTTATTTCGATCAACCTTTTATTCAGGCCAGCTAAAGTCAGTTTTTGATGGCTATCGGCAATATTCTGTCTCGCATTTGCTCTAGCTACTCTATTTTGCTCTTTTAATTCAGTAACAAGAAAGTAGACAGTAACTAAGACTGTAAAAGGCCCTATGGTCTGCAAAATTATTATTATCGTTTCAAAGCTCATATTATTTAATCCTACTCTTGAAACTTTATCAGGAAAAAAGAAATAAAAAAGTTCTATATATTTATTTTTGGAAGTTTCTTTTGCATACCTAATCAATAACCATTAGATCATCTGCTATAACTAGTTCGCCATCGTAGTTTTGTCTCACTTCTTTAATAATGGAAGACTCAGTATTACCCCAAAAAAGTATATGCGAAAGAATTAACTTTTTTGGTTGACTTATTTTTGCAATCTTTCCAACGTCTATCGCTGAAGTATGATGGGCCTTGTGATACTTCTGCCAATCTTTTGTTTTTTCTTGGAACCCTTTCTCTGAGTACACTTCGTGAACCAGTATGTCAGCATTAGATGAAAGCTCTATGAGCTTTTTGCTATATGCAGTATCACCAGAAAAGACAATTTTTTTATCTTGAGTTCGGAATATAAATCCAAAAGAGTTCTTAAATCCCCCATGATTATTTAGGAATGCCTCAACTGAAACATTCTTATCTTGAAAGATTATTCCTTCTGAGATTTCGGTGACTGAAGTCTTAAATCCCTCTGAATTAGAAGGTTGAGAACCGTTTATTCTATAATCGATATCTTCTCTATATGCTTTTGTTATGTTACTTGCCATATTTTTTAGACCAATAGGGCCAAAAAGTTTAAGGGAGCTTTCTCTTCCAAGAACCCAAGGCGAGAGTATTAAGTCACTTAAGCCTGCTGAATGATCAGAATGTAGATGAGTCAGGAATGCATATTGAAGATTTTCTATTTCCATCTCTTGAAATTTCCCTCCCCAAGAAGGCGATAGTGCTGAAGCTCTTCTGACTACTCCTGGACCAAAATCTACCAGATAAGCTTGGCCATTAGTGACAACTGCGTATGCGGACCCGCTTCTTTCAGGATTAGGGTTTGGTGTGCCAGAACCCAAGATAATTAGTTTTGTCTCAGAGATAAGACTTAGAGATAAGAAGATTAGAAGAAAGAGATATTTTTTATAATTCATGACTTTCAAGTAAATCTACTATAATTAACCTATAAATAATGTAAATAATGGGGAAAATGCAAAATTTATTATTAATCTTCTTCTTTGGCTTTCTAAGCTTTGCACTTCAAGCTAAACAGATTCTATTAAGTCCGAACTCAAATTCTCAAGAGGAAATTCAAGAAGCTTTAATTGATTTAGAGCCTGGGGATGTTCTTACCCTCGAGCCAGGAGAATATTATTTCGAAGACGGACTTTCACTGGATGTCAATGATGTGATATTTGAAGGATCGGGCATAGACTCAACGATATTAAACTTTGGAGAACAGATCTCAGGTGCTCAAGGCCTTCTTGTTACTTCAGATGGTGTTACTCTGAGAGATTTTGCGATTCTTGATGCTAAGGGAGATGCTATAAAAGTTATAGGTGCAAACGGTATAAATATGATACGCCTTAGAACAGAATGGACTGGAGGTCCGAAGGAGTCAAATGGAGCTTATGGATTTTATCCAGTTGAGTCAAAGGATGTTCTCATAGACGGTTGCGTTGCAATTGGCGCTTCCGATGCAGGAATTTATGTTGGTCAATCACAAAACATAATAGTTAAAAATAGTACTGCTCAATTCAATGTCGCTGGAATTGAAATAGAAAACTCTTATTACGCAGATGTATTTGATAATTTAGCATCACATAACACAGGTGGAATATTAATTTTTGATTTACCTGACCTGCCTCAACAAGGCGGTCATCATGTAAGGGTATTTAGAAATAAGGCAATTAATAATGATACGGATAACTTTGCCCCAGAAGGCAACATTGTGGGAGAAGTTCCAAGAGGCACAGGAATAATAATTCAAGCTAATTCTGATGTTGAGGTCTTTGATAATGATATTTACGGAAATGGAACGGTTAATTTATCAATTGTTACATACGGATATGAAACAGAAGACGAAAACTACAATCCCCATCCGAAATCTATACAAATACATAACAATAGATTCGGTGATGGAGGATTCAATCCAGATTTAGGAACAGGTGAGCTTGCGGCAATACTATTTGAATTATCTGATGGAAATATGCCGGATATATTTTGGGATGGTATCTTGCCTTTGAATCAGATGTTATTTGGACAACCGTCAGAAGAAAAGCTTATTATTTCAAACAATGGAGATGCTACGTTTCTCACTATCAATCCTGTTAAATACTTACTTCCTTTTTTTGATCCCGTAGAAAGAGATATCTTTGAATATGAAGGAGAAATAAAGCCTTTGCCTGAGGTGATACTTAATTAGTTTCCATGAAAAAAAGCCTTATAATATTATTGACTTCAATAATTATAAATTGTTTGTATGCAGTTGATAATGATGTAATTTTACAAGAAAAATTTCCAAAGAAATTATCCTCTTTTTTATTCTTTCAAGATAACAATGCTCAAGTGCCCTCTGAGGGCGTCATTCCATATGAATTAATCTCCGCTTTATTTTCTGATTACTCCTATAAACAAAGATGGGTTTATGTCCCTCAAGGAAAAAAGGCTAATTTTGTCAAAGACAAAGTATTCGACTTTCCTGTTGGATCAGCGCTGATCAAGACTTTTTATTATCCTATAGATGAAAGGGATCTGGCATTAGGAAAAAGGTTAATGGAAACAAGACTGCTTCTTAGAAAAACAGATGGTTGGGAGGCAGTATCTTATGCGTGGAACGAAACTCAAGATGAAGCCTTTATCAAAAAAGCTGGTAAAACTATTCTAAATGAGTGGATTGACTTTGAGGGTGAAACCCGTTCTGTTCGATATAGAGTCCCCAATAAAAATCAATGTAAAGAGTGTCATGCAAATAATGATCTGGTAACTCCTATTGGTCCGAAAGCCAGAAACCTCAATAAAGTTTTCGACTATCAAGATGAATCAATAAATCAACTAACAAAATGGATGAAAGTAGATTATATCGATGAGATAGATATCAATCTTAATACTCCAGTAAACTGGGAAGATAAAACCCTTAGTTTAGACGCAAGAGTAAAATCTTACTTGGACATAAATTGCGGACACTGTCATTCATCCACAGGTGGTGCTAATTCAACCGGTCTATATTTGGATTTAACTGAAAGTCGCCCAACTCACAGAGGTGTATTTAAAAAGCCTGTGGCTACAGGTAGAGGCAGCGGAGGGCATGAGTTTTCAATTTTGCCTGGAAAGCCAGAAGAGTCAATTTTGCTGTACAGGATGATTTCTGTAGACCCTGGGGTTATGATGCCAGAGTCAGGAAGGTCTCTTTCACATCAGGAAGCAATTGAGATGATAAGAGAATGGATAGATAAAATGGAAACCTAATTCTAATGAGTGATAGAGAAGCTTTATTAAATAACTTGAGGATCGATAGGAGTAAAGCTCCTGAAATAGAAGACTCTTCATCTAGAAAGTTAATTTTGCTTGGAATAGCTATAGCTATCATTGGTTTCTTCTCATGGGTTTTCCTTTCAGAGGAAGAGTTAAAAGAAGTGACAACTTTTACTGTCAAATCACTTCAAATGTCTGACTCCTCAGCTACAAGTATTCTCGATGCCTCTGGATATGTGGTTGCTAGAAGAAGAGCAACTGTTTCATCTAAAATGACCGGAAAGGTCATGAAAGTTTTTATTGAAGAGGGCATGTATGTAGAGGAAGGGCAACTCTTAGCTCAATTAGACGATAGTACTATGATTGCTGATCTAAATTACTCACAATCACAATTAAACGAAGCTAAACGAGTATTCAATAGAACAAAAGAACTGGCTATGGAAGAGTTAGCAAGCCAAGCATCTTTAGATGCTGCAAGAGCTTCGGTAGAGGGTCTAAAAGCTTTGAATGAAGTAAGAAAGCAAGTTGTACAAGATATGAAGATATTAGCTCCATTTAGTGGCGTGGTAGTTTATAAAGCCGCACAACCCGGAGAAATGATTTCTCCTGTTTCTGCAGGAGGGGGATTTACTAATACGGGAATTTGTACAATTGTAGATATGGACTCACTTGAAGTTGAAGTGGATGTAAACGAATCATTTATAAACCGAGTAAAACCCGGGCAGCCAGTAATCACAAACTTAAATGCATATCCTAAATGGGACATTCCGTCTGAAGTCATAGCAATAATTCCAACAGCAGATAGAAATAAAGCTACAGTCAAAGTAAGAATAGCACTTTTAGAAAAGGATGAAAGAGTTCTTCCTGATATGGGAAGTAGAGTTTCTTTTTTGCGTAAGGTTGAAACCAAAATGGAAGAGACACCTAAAGAAGGAGTAATGATTCCTCTTGCTGCTATATCAGTGTCTAAAGATCAGTCTTTTGTGCAAGCCTTGAAAGAAAACAAGATCATCATAACCAACATAGAAATTGCAGAAGAAACTGCAAATTATGCAAGGGTCACTAAAGGTCTGAAGTCAGGTATGAAAGTAATTGCTAGATTTGATGATGACTTAGAAGATAATCAAAAAGTAATAGTTAAATAACATTAAGGAGAAACATGTCTAATTTAATTGAAGTTCAGTCTGTCAATAAAACCTATCAAAGAGGAGGAGAGACACTCGTTGTATTAGATGACTTAAGCCTGGAAGTGCCAAAAGGTGATTATCTTGCTTTGATGGGCCCTTCAGGTTCTGGAAAGACTACATTGTTGAATCTGATTGGAGGTCTTGATACCCCGACATCGGGACAAGTGGTAATCAATGGAGAGCACCTTGAGAAAATGGGTACTTCAGCTTTAAGCGATTGGAGAGCAAGTAATGTTGGGTTTATTTTTCAATTTTATAACCTTTTACCAGTATTAACAGCCAACAAGAATATTGAAATACCTCTTCTTTTAACCAATCTCTCTGGTTCTCAAAGAAAAGAACATGTTGCAACAGCCTTAAATGTGGTGGGGCTTTCCGATAGAGGAGGTCATAAACCAAATGAACTTTCAGGCGGGCAGCAACAAAGAGTTGCTATCGCTAGAGCACTTGTTTCTGATCCAGATATTCTTGTATGCGATGAGCCTACAGGTGACCTCGACAGACAAACAGCAACTGAAATATTAGATCTTCTTCAAATTTTAAATCGTGACCATGGAAAAACTATTCTAATGGTAACTCACGATCCTGTAGCTGCAGAATTTTCAAAAAGGACTTTACACCTAGATAAAGGAAAACTAACTATCTGATGTACTGGACTCTTGTTAAGACCGGACTTATCAGAAAGAGGCTAAGAACCTTCCTTACCATTATGTCTATGTTCATAGCATTTGTTCTTTACGGATCATTAAATGCTTTATCGGGAATGTTTACAGGTACGATTGATGGTCTTAAAGCAGATAACATTATCGTCATGCCTAGGTATGACTTTTTTGCAGGAAAGTTACCTATTTCTCATATAAATTACATTGAAACATTAGAAGGCGTAGAAGCAGTAATGCATGCTGACTATCTTTTTTCTGACAGTATTGAGAGCATGATGGATGGAGTTACATTTGCAGCCAGCCCTAATTTTTTCGATGTGTACACTAGATTACAAACTAGTGAAGAGGCGAAATTGGCCATGCTCAATAATCCAAATGCTACTATTGTTGGGCAACTTATGGCTGATCAGCAAGGTTTGAAAGTTGGAGATAGACTTAATACGAAATCAAATTATACGAATAGTGATGGCACAAATAATTGGTCTTTTGAAGTAGTTGGATTTTATAAAGCTAAAAAAATTACAAGTGACGAAATGGGTGCAGTTATTAATTATGATGCCTTTGATGAAGCTCGCATAAACCAAAAGGGTACTGTCGGCATGATTATGGTCAAGGCAGAATCAACCGAGACTGGTCAAACTATATCTCGACAGATAGACGAATATTTTGCCAATTCACCCTACGCAACGAGAACTGGCCCTGAATCTATGATGGCAATAGAGATGGCAGGAGAGTTTGCTGACGTTGAGTTAATAGTAAACTCAATACTTATGTCAGTTTTTTTCACTATTTTGTTGGTTTCTTCTAATACACTTGCACAATCGATTAGAGAAAGGACCGGAGACATAGGAGTTCTAAAATGTTTAGGTTACAGAGACTCAACAATTTTCATTTCGGTAATTTTAGAGGCCATAACAATATGTTTTACAGCTGTCTTATCTGGACTATTTTTCACCGCTATCCTTATACCAGCCATAGAAAGTATGAGTGGAGGTTTAATGGATGATGTAATAACACTTAGTTCTAGCGTTATTCTTGGTGGATTTTTAATAGGTCTAATCATTGCTTTTATTTCGGCTGCTGTACCTGCATACAATGCCCTAAATTTAAAAGTAGTTGACGCTCTGAGGGCAGGATAATGAAGTACTGGATGATTGTTAAGTCAGGTATCGAAAGAAAAAGAATTCGAACGATCATGACAGTCCTTTCTATAGCTGTTGCGTTTACACTATTCTCTCTGGGAAGATCTGTTGCCGTCGCTTTCAACAGCGAGATAGATTATGCAGGAAAGGATAGGCTGATTGTATCTTCGAGACTATCTTTCACAGATGGATTACCTGTAGCTCATAAAAATAGAATAGAAACATTAGATGGCGTCAAAGCTGTAGCTTACAGACAATGGTTTGGGGGAACTTATATAGATAGATCAAATTTTTTCCCTAAATGGCCCATACCTCCTGAATATTTAAACATCTATACAGAGTTAACGTTGACTGAATCAGAAATTTCAGCCTTTAAGAATAATATTCAAGGGATGATAGCTGGTAAAGAACTTGCTGATAAGTTCAATTGGAAGATTGGAGATAGGATACCAATAATACCAGACATATGGCCAAAAAAAGGAGGAGGAGTTTGGGAGTTTGATCTTGTGGGTATTTTTACTCATTCTGATGGGGGGATTGAAAACGAAGCTTACATAAATTGGGAATATTTTGATGAGGCAAGAGAATTTGAAACAGGAAAGGTCGGAACTTTTGTTGTTCAGCTCGAAAATTCTGACAGCTCTGAACAAATTGCACAGTCTATAGATAATTTATTTATTAACTCTCAAGACGAAACAAAGACATCAACGGAAGAAGCTTTTGCGAAAATGTTTGCAGAACAAACTGGAGATATAGGTTTAATAGTTAACTCAGTATTGGCTGCATCTTTTTTTACTATTTTATTACTAACAGCAAATACTATGAGTCAGGCAGTAAGAGAAAGAACTTCTGAGCTAGGAGTCCTTAAATCCATTGGTTATTCTGATTGGAAAATAATGTTATTTGTCATTTTGGAGTCGATGTTTATCTGCATATTTGGATCATTAGTCGGAATCATGATTGCCTTTTTGATATTTCCAATATTTGCAGAAATCGCAGGTGGTTTTGGTCCGAATATTGAATTTTCTTTTACAATCCTCTCAACAGGTATATTGCTGGCAACTCTTATGGCATTTGTGTCTGGTATTTTTCCAGCTTATTCAGCTATGAAGCTCAAAGTAGTTGATGCATTAAGGATGAATTAATATGAAATTTCTTAGACAAGTACTTTCAATCACAGAGATGAATCTTAAGAACATATTGCAGAGATCTGGATCTTCAATAGTTATTGTTGTTGGTATTGCAGGCTCTGTAGCAGTAATGGTTTCTTTGTTGGCAATGGCTGAAGGTCTTAACTCAACAATATCAAGTACGGGAAAGGATGACAGAGTAATAATTCTCAGAGAAGGCGCTTCATCAGAGCTGGGAAGTGGCCTTGCAATGTCTCAAGTGGACATTGTGGCCAATTCTCCTGGAATTAAGTCTCTAGAAGGCGAACCTCTAATCTCTGCAGAAGTTTTTTCAATCATAGACTTGAAGAAGAAAGGTGCTGTTGCAACATCGAATCTTCCGATGCGAGGAGTACAGCCTCAAAGCTTTAAGATAAGACCAGAGATACAGATTATTGAGGGAAGGAATTTTACATCTGGAACTTCCGAAGTGATTATAGGAAAAGGGGCCCATAATCAATATGAGAATGTTGAGATCGGAGATGAAATTAAAGTAAGAGATAGTGTTGCAACAGTAGTGGGAATATTTAGTTCAGGTGGTAATGTGCATGAATCGGAGATCTGGGCAGACTTAGCAACTTCTCAAGGAATCTTCAGACGAGGGGCTTCTGCGTCAAGCATGATAATTCAATTAGAAGACTCTGAATCGTTTAATGATTTAGGTGTTTATGTAGAGAGCTACCCTGATTTTGAATTTAGAGTAACTAGAGAAAAGGATTTTTACAATGATCAGGCCTCCGGATCAGATTTGATTAAATTATTTGGTCAAATAGTCGGGTACATTATGGCGATAGGAGCAGTCTTTGCTGCACTAAACACGATGTACAGTGCTGTGTCATCTAGGCTTGTCGAAATTGGCACTCTGAGAGCACTTGGATTTAATGGGATGACGGTTTTAGTAGCACTTCTTATTGAGGCAATGATCTTATCAATTATTGGAGGTATTGTTGGAGCCGGTATAGCTTATATTCTATTTAATGGCTATACAGTATCTACTTTAGCAGGTGGATCATTTTCCCAAACGGCATTCAATTTTGCTGTTACTGGAGATGTGGTTGGGCAAGGAATGTCTTTAGCACTGACCGTGGGTTTTATAGGAGGTATATTTCCTGCTTGGAATGCTGCAAGGAGAGACATAACGGAGGCCCTGAGGTCAATCTAAGTTAATTCCAGCTCTTCTTTACTTAAAAGTAGTCCGTTATTATCCGCATAAATATAATTACCTCTAGAAAAAGTAACTCCGCCAAAGGTTATGTCTATTCCTAATTGGCCTTGGTTCTTCTTTTCACTTCTTATTGGCATTGTTCCTAAGGCTTGAACGCCAATATCAAGTGTGCAGAGTATATCTATATCTCGGACATAACCGTTTATAACTACTCCACTCCAATTATTTTTTACGCCTGCTTTTGCTATCATGTCTCCAAGCAATGCAACGGTCGATATACCATTTGCATCAACCACAAGAACTTTTCCATTACCCTCGCTATTCAAAAGTTCTTTCACAAAAGAATTATCATCAGGACATTGAAGAGTTTCAATTTTTCCCCAGAAGATTTTCTTGCCTCCTAAGTTTCTAAGAATAGGGGAAAGCGCCTGTGCCTCCGGATTTGCGTCAGACAAGTCAGGAGTACTAAATGACATAGAAAGTCAGTTTTATGCGCTTATTGCTTCAGCAGTTCTTTCGCCTCTTAAAACGGTACCAGGAAGCTCGCCAGTAG
>CACLUH010000004.1:0-72955 GCA_902610065.1 uncultured SAR86 cluster bacterium | reverse complement strand
AAGCGGCTAGGGCCAAGCCTTCAATAATAATCTGCATTCCTATGAGTTTAAGGTCCCATCTCTCGTCTGTTAGAATCTTATCCAGCAGGCTTTTTAAGCCTGCCCCAACAGGATACATAAGCTTAGATCTATTTTGAATATACTTTGTAAAAGCTTCTACATGCCTTGCCTCATCAAACGCCTGTGAGGCTGCGTAAAGTTTTGCTTGATAGGTAGGCGCACATGATACCAACTGAGAAGCTACTAGAAGTGCTCCTTGTTCTCCATGTAAAAATTGACTAAATTGACTAGCACCTCTGTGTCTTAAGAACTCTCTCTTCTCTTCTTGACTCAATTTTTTGTATGGAGGATATTCATCCCAAAACATGGGTGGTATTTCATCAGACACAACCATGGGTCTATCCCAATCTATGTCCATAGATACATTCCAATTGAGCTTCTTTCCTAGTTCATAAAGCTTAGCTATGCGATTATCTTGTACCGTGTAATCCCAATTATAGGTTCCTGTTAGTGGAGTTTTAAATATCTCAGCAATATCTTCAACTTCTTCAGAACTTAAAACTGGTTCAATGTCCTCATAATCTCTAATTTTTCTGGGTGTTTCTTCTGTATATTTAATTTTCATCTCAAGTAAAAAATTTAATTTTGGTAGGCTTGTTAAGGATTATACATTAACTTTTAAAGGGTATTTTGAAATATGCCCTTTAGATATTTATGCTGCTATTTTACGAAGGGAAAGGATCGTCGTTCTCATCATAGTATTGAGGTGGAAATCTATCGCTCCTTGCCAAATTTTGAAACGTGGCTGTATTTTCAACGAAGGCTACTTGTATTGCCTTTGTTGGACCATTTCTCTGTTTAGCTATATTTACTTCAGCCTTTCCTTTACTCTCTAAGTCGGATGGATCGTAGTAGGAGTGTCGATAAAGAAATGCAATCACATCAGCGTCTTGCTCTATAGCACCTGAGTCTCTCAGATCGGCTAGAATTGGTCTTTTATTTGGTCTAGTTTCGACGGCTCTGTTAAGCTGTGATAAAGCTATAACTGGAACATTCAATTCTTTAGCTAATGCCTTTAGAGAGCGGCTTATCTCACTAATCTCTGCGACCCTGTTATCTCCCCTTCCAGGTATTTGCATAAGTTGTAAGTAGTCTATTACAATCATAGCAAGGTCATCATTTTCTCTCTTTACCCTTCTTGCTCTGGCTCTTATTTCAGATGGAGATAATGCTGGAGTATCATCAAGCAAAATATGTTTCTGACTCAAGACTGTCAGAGCTTTGTCGATGCCCTCCCAATCTTGGTCTTCTAATTGGCCTCTCATTAACCTTTGTAGATCGATATTCGAAATGCTTGAAATAAATCTTCTTACAACTTGCTCAGAAGACATTTCCATGCTGAATAATAAAACTGTCTGATCAGTTTGACGAGCAACATTCTCAGCGATATTAAAAGCAAATGCTGTCTTACCCATGGATGGTCTTCCTGCAATAATAATCAGGTCAGACTTTTGAAAGCCAAGAGTTACTTCATCTATTTCGGTAAAGCCGGTACTAGCTCCCACTAAGGAATTACCACTTTCGGATGATTCTTGAATATCTGTATAAACTTGCCCCAGGAGCTCTTTAACTTCTTTAGGGCCAACAGATCGATTTAAGTCATCTCTTAAGCTTAATATCTTTTCCTCTGCCTCATCAATAATCCTATCACTACCGGATGCATCTGATTCTTTTGCAATTTTTGAAATATTGTCAGCTGCTATTATTAAACGTCTTAAATTTGATCTCTGCTTAATTATATCTGCGTAGCTTTGAATATTAGCTACGCTAGGTGTCTCTCTCGCTAACAACGTAAGATAATCCTTACCACCTGAATTTATTAACTTAGGGAGATCTCCATTACCTTCAATAGCTTCTTGAACTGTTATTACATCTACAGGTTTACCTTCGTCTTGAAGGTTATTGATTGTTCTATAAATTAGCTTATGCTCTTCTTTATGAAAATCATCCTCTTTGACTAAGTCAGAAATAATATCCCAAGTCTCATTCTTAAGCATGATGCCTCCGAGAACAGCTTTTTCTGCTTCGGTGGAGTAAGGTAATTCTCTACTTGATAAATTTTCTGAAGCCATATTCCTTTTTTTGAAAAGGAATCAATTCTCCCATTGGAAGAGGTTCAAGACAAGTTACTTTTTAAGTTTCTTGACTGGCAATTATTTTAACAGTGATAGGTGCTATCACTTCTGGATGTAACTCGACATCAATTGAATACTCACCAACCTCTTTTAGGACTCCCTCAGGTAATCTAACAGCACTTTTTTCAACTTGGTGACCTTTCTCAACTAGAACATCTGCGATCTCTCTAGTGCCAACTGAGCCATATAAAGTGCCTTCTTCAGATACTTCTGCAGTTATTTCAATAACTAACGACTCCATGCCTGATGCAAGGTTCATAGCTAAATCCTTTCTTTCAGCTTCCGCTGAAAGTAGTGCTTCTTTTCTCTTCTCGTATTCTGCCTTGTTCTCTTCATCCGCCCTTACGGCTTTTCCATTAGGTATAAGAAAATTTCTACCATAACCTGCTCTTACATTTACTAGATCACCAGGATCTCCTAATTGAGCTACTTTTTCTAATAATATTACTTCCATGGCTTAATTATAATGAGAATCTGTATAAGGAATGAGTGCAAGATGTCTTGCTCTTTTGACAGCCTTGTTAAGTTGTCTTTGATACTTCGCCGAAGTTCCGGTCATTCTAGCAGGTATAATCTTGCCAGTTTCGGTTATGTATTCCTTGAGAAGTTTTATATCTTTAAAGTCTATTTCTTCGATGCCAAGGGTAGTAAACTTGCAGAACTTAGGTCTATTATCAAAGTCACTTTTTCGTTTGAAATTTTTCTTTTGCTTCTTTGCCATTACGCTTCCTCTTTACTTTCTTCGGTTGATGATTCATCTAATTTTTTAGACGTTTCTTTTGGCTTTTCAATTTTATTCGAAGCTGCTCGTGCTTCTTGGTCGACGGCCTTATTTGCGGCTTCCCTGGCTTCCTGGTAAGTATCTTTCTCATTATCCTCTTTGGTTTGAGCAAGTAGGGCAGAAGGTTCACTGTGAGCCTTCTTAGTGCCTAAGACGATATTTCTTATTATTGAATCATTAAACTTAAACGAATTCTTTATCTCATCAATTGCTTCTTGGTTACATTCCACATTTAAGAGTCCATAACTTGCTTTAAATTGATCTTGAATGGGATAAGCTAGTTTTCTATTTCCTATATTTTCAGAACGATGAACATTTCCACCAGAGTCTTTTATAAGCTTATCAAGCTTGGAGATTATAGAAGAGGTTTGATCAGACTGATCAGGATGTACTAGGAATACTATTTCGTAATTTCTCATTATTTTCCTCTTGGTTTATAGCTCCCATATTAATATGTGGAGCAAGGAGCCGGCATTTTATTTGGAAGTAATATTATTTGCAAGACAAATGAAGGACTTTAATAATTAATTCATCGAAGTCTATGCCTTCGTAAGACGCAGCCTTAGGAAAAAGACTTGTCTCGGTCAATCCAGGGACAGTATTAACTTCTATTATCTGAAAATTACCTTCATTATCTTCAATGAAATCAACCCTTCCCCATTTACTGCAACCAAGTGAAGAAAACGCATGCCACGCATAATCTTTAATTTCATTCAGTTTATCGACTGAAAGGTCAGCTTTTATATACTCCGTACCTTTATTATTATACTTATAATCGAAATCATAAAAATCTCCAGATGGCTTGATATGAATTGGATGAAATACATCGTCTCCAAGTATCGATACAGTAAGTTCTCTGCCTTCAACAAATGCCTCTACTAAGATTGAAGAATCAAACTTAGAAGCTTCTAGCATGGCTTTTTCTAGAGTACCATTATCCGGTCTAACGATAGTTATACCAAAGCTCGAGCCTTCATTCGCGGGCTTAACTACAAAAGTCTTATCTAATGCAGTGATATCATTTTCTCCAGAAAGATGCGGAGTTAATCTCATCTCAGGTTTGCCGACATTTACAATTTCAACAAAATCTGGGGTAGGTAATAACAAATCTCTCCAAATTTTCTTTGATTCAATCTTATTTAAAGAAGTTTTACATGAAAGGGTATCGCTACCTGTGTATTTGATATTCTTTGATTCGAGAATCTCTTGAATGAAGCCATCTTCTCCCCCTCTTCCATGCAAGGCTATAAAAGCAAGGTCGTAATCTGTAGATAAAAGTTTAGCTTCTTCTTCAGAGGTTAAATCATACTCACTAAAACTTATACCATTTCTATTTAAAGCTCCTGCTACTGCTGTTCCAGAATTAATTGATATATTTCTTTCAGCCGACCATCCTCCATACAATAGTAATATTTTTTGTTCTTGAAGAATTGCAATAGGTTCCATTTTATTTGAATTCCTCAAATATACTTTGGCTAATGGAAGATATGTCACCCGCACCCTGGAAAACAAAGATTGTATCTTTAGCTAAATCTTTATCATATTCTTTAGCAACTTCATTGCTATTCAATAACTTTACATTATCAAAACCTGATCTAATCAAAGAACTTTGTATGTTTGAACTATTGATACCTTCTATTGGATTTTCTCCAGCAGAATAAATATCCAAAAGAAATAACTCATCTACATGGCTTAAAACTTCAATAAATTCTTCATATAAATCTTTAGTTCTTGTAAATCTATGGGGTTGAAAAACCATTCTCAGCTCAAAGTCAGGAAAAGAAGCTCTTATTGCCTGAATAGTTTTTTTAATTTCAGTTGGATGATGTCCATAATCATCGATGTAAAGGCAGGTACTACTTCCAATTTTCTTCTCACCTAATATTTGCATCCGTCTATCTATTCCCATGAAGCTAGACAGAGAATCCTGAATGACTGTAACTGCTATCCCTTCTTGTAAACATAATACAATCGCTGCAGCTGCATTAAGAACGTTATGCTTCCCTAGCATATTAAGCTTAAAGTCAAATGAATCTGTATCTGAAATTAATTTAAAGTAAGAGTTCCTTCCGTCTGTTCTATAGCTTGATATTACGTAATCATTTGAGGATTCAAAACCGTAACTAATGTGAGGTCTTTGGAAGTTGATCTTCAACTCTTTCACTACGGTGTCATCACCACAAACAATGGATACTCCATTAAACGGCAGTTTTTTTATAAATTCCAAGAAAGCTTTTTTTAGATTATCAAAACTACCATCATAATTAACCAAGTGGTCTGGCTCTATATTTGTAACTATGGACACAGAAGGCTGCAGGAGCAAAAAAGACTTATCACTTTCATCTGCTTCAACAATTAAATAATCTCCTTCTCCTAACTGTGCATTGGAGTTGAAGCTATTGATTATTCCACCATTAATAAAAGTTGGATCAAGATTAGCACTAGTCATTATAGATGCTACCAAACTTGTAGTAGTTGTTTTGCCATGCGTACCGGCTATAGCTATTCCTCTTTTATTGTTCATCAAACTTGATAACATTTCTGCCCTTGCTAAAACTGGAATTAACTGTTCCTTGGCAGAGACTAATTCAGGATTATCATCAGATATAGCGCTAGATATAACCACCATTTCGACATCTTTAAGGTTATTTGGATTATGATCATAGCTAATACTTATGCCTAACTTCTCAAGCCTATCAGTATTTGATGAAGAAGCACTATCTGAGCCCGTTACCTTGTAACCAAGGTTATTTAGTACTTCTGCTATTCCGCTCATACCGCTGCCACCAATACCTATAAAATGGATATTGCTAAGTTTATATTGTGAGGGATTCATTAATAGATTTATAAATATTCTTAGAGGCAAACTTAGGAAAAACTTTAGAAGCAGAATATGCCATTGAATGTAATCTATTATGGTCGCTTTCCAAATTAATTAATAGCTCTAGTAGACGCATAGAATTGGAGACATCAGAATCGATAATCTCAGCTGCACCTCTATTTTTTAGATATTCGGCATTTATGTATTGATGATTTTCTGAAGACCAAGGTAAAGGTAAAAGTATAGAAGGTTTCTGAACTGAGCAAATTTCACTAACAGTCATTGCACCTGAGCGCGAAATAACTATATCGCAGAATTGATAAGCTTCAGCTATATCTTCTAAAAATTCCTTAATAACAAATTCATTACCAGATTCAGTATAGGCATCCTTCAATTCTTTTGAGGTTAACTTTCCGACCTGATGAATAAAAGACCAGTGAGAAGGTACCTTTTTAGTCAATAAAATATTTAACAAGATATCATTGATTTGTTTTGAACCTTGGCTGCCTCCTAAAATTAAAATATTAAATTTTGTTTCATTAGATTTATTTATAGGAGATATATTTACTATATCCTCACGAATTGGGTTCCCAACGCACTTTACCTTATTTGTTAGATTATTAAATGTGTCTGGAAAAGCTTCAAAGGTAATTTTAGATCTTTTGTGTAATATTCTATTAGTTAGTCCTGGGACACTATTCTGCTCATGAATAAATAATGGACAGAACAAAGAACCTATCAAACCAGGAGCAAGAGTGAGATAACCTCCTGTTGTTACGATAATGTCAGGTTTAATAGTAATAATTAAGAAAAAACTTCTGATGAGGGCCGCAAAAACAAAGAAAATAGAACCAATTTTTGCAAAAAAATTTTTTCCAAGAAAACCTCGAGCATTAATTGAATGAAATGAGAAATCTTCGCTTATGGCTATGTTTTCTTCCAAACTATTTTTCTTTCCTATCCAGTAGATAGTATTTCCGTCATTTTGAAATTCGTTAGCAATACTTAAGGCTGGATAAACATGACCACCTGTTCCACCGGCGATTATCAGAACATTCATCAGAATTGTGCTCGTCGTTTAATCATTGGTATTGGCATTGAATTTTTATTTTCATAATCTATTCTCAAAATCAGTCCAATCATTAGACAAACAATTATTAAATTAGTGCCTCCACCGCTGATTAAAGGTAAAGTCAATCCTTTCGTAGGTAAAAGACCTGAAGAAACTCCTACATTTATAAAGGTATGCAATCCTAGCAGGAGACCTACTCCAAAGGAGAAATAGAAACCAAAGAAATTCTTTCTTAATAATGACTCCCTTCCTATAAAAAAGATCCTAAATGACAATCCAAAAAGCAATGAAATAATAGCAAAACCTCCCAATATTCCCATTTCTTCAACTATCACGGAAAATATAAAGTCCGTATGAGCATCAGGGAGGTAACCCATTTTCATTAAACCTTGTCCCAGTCCAACTCCAAACCAATCCCCCCTTCCGATAGACATAAGTGATAAGGTTAATTGATAACCACTTCCCCAAGGGTCACTCCAAGGATCGATGAAAGATATTATCCTTTCCCATCTCCATGGTACAAAAATAATCATCATCGTAATAGCGATAACACCTAGCAGAGCTACAAGCAGGAACTGTTGAATTTTTACTCCTGCCACAAATAAGACTCCCAGCACGGATATAAATATTACTGCCGAGGAACCTAAATCAGGCTGAATAAGAATAATAGAAATAATACTTACAATTATTAGTGCAGGCCTAAAAAATCCTAGCCAGTGCGTTTGTATTTCTTTTATTCTTCTTACTGAGTAGCATGAAATATATAGGATACTCAGGAATTTCATTATTTCTGAAGGTTGCAGACCAAATCCAGCTATCCTTATCCACCTATTTGCACCATTGACTTCAATACCTATCCCAGGAATAAAAACTAAAAAAAGCAATAAAATTCCAAAAGTTATGAACAATCGGTCGTAAGATGACCAAAAATTCAAAGGTACAAAAAAACAAGCGAAAAGACCGATTATGCCAAGGATAAAATAAAAAAACTGTCTGTTAAAAATAGCAGACGGATTACCATAAATAGAATCAGAAAAATGTGCCGAGGCTGAAGAAAGTATTAATAATCCGAAGAACCCAAGCACTAAGAACAATGTAACCAAAACAAAATCTAGTTTAGAAAAGTCAAAATCCTTAATAAAATTGAATTTATTCATCGTCTAAGTCTTTTATTAAGCGTTTGAAGGTTTCTCCTCTGTCTTTGTAATCTTTAAACATGTCCAAACTTGAGCAAGCCGGAGAAAATAAAACACAATCATCATCTTTACTAAATTTTACTGCCTCTATTAGAGCCTGCTTTAAATCTTGAACAATCATGCAATGGGCATATTGTTTTAAAGTATTAAAAATTAATTCTTTATCTTTACCAAAGATAAAGACCTTTTTTAGACTTTTTATTTCTTGCAGCTCTTTAGAAGCAATTTCTTGTCCTTTTAAATCACCCCCGCATATTAAATATATATCCCCAATCTTTTCTAATTCATTTGCAGCATGTATAGCTTTCAAAGTAGCATCTAAATTTGTTGCCTTAGAGTCATTTATAAAATTTACTCCTCCAACCATCTCTAAATGCTCAAATCTGTGCGGAAATTTTTTAAATTGATCGAAAGCTTTTTCTAGTTCTGCGAACAAGTTTATATTCCCTATAGAACTTTTTCTAAATCTTTCTATAAAAGCCTCTAAAACTGCAACACATGCCTTTAGATTTTCAATATCATGGCTGGGCCAATTATTAAATATTGATGATTCAGCAAGTTCATAAGGCAATATGATTGTCTTGTAATTTAAGAATGTTTTAGAAAAAAGATTTCTATCATTATAAGAAATATTTATATCAGCTTTTTTTAATACGGAGTTTTTTACATTCCTATAATCTTCAATATCTGCATGTTTATCTAAATGATCCTCTTCTATGTTCAATAATAAACCTATATCAAACTCAACTTCATTTAAAAGTTCTAATTGGAAGCTCGAAACTTCTATGATTGATATGTCAATATCATTGTCAATATAAGTAAGGACAGGCTTGCCTATGTTTCCTATGGAAACTATTTTTAAATCCGAAAAAACTGACCTAAGTAAAGTCTCTAAAATCTGGCAGGTAGAAGTTTTACCATTTGTGCCTGTAATTAGTATTTTTATACTCTTATTTATTTTTAAAAACTCTTCAATGTCTGAAGAAATACTAATCTTGTGCTTGGAAGCAAGAGATAAGGCCTTATGTTGAATAGGTATGCCTGGACTAGAATAAACATCAGATACTTTGCTAAATAATTCGCTGTTTATTTGAGGATTAACATGAACTTTAATTCCAAATCTATCAATCTCACGAAGACTTGGATTCTCCTTCCAATCTTCTATTAGATAGATCTCATTATATTTTTTTGAAAGATAATTTAAAATTGATTGACCTGTCATTCCAAAGCCAAGAACTAAAGGTATCCTTTTCTGCACTTGATTTATCTTAGTCTAAGTAAAGCTAAACCTAGTAAGACAAGCATAAACGTAATAATCCAGAACCTAACAATTACTCGTGGCTCGGGCCAACCTTTTAACTCATAGTGGTGATGTAAAGGTGCCATATTAAAAACTCTCTTACCAGTTAACTTAAACGAAGTAACTTGAACGATAACTGATAGTGCCTCAATAACAAAAAGTCCGCCCATGACTAGCAAGACATATTCGTGCCTTATAATAACGGTAACTATTCCTAATGCAGCTCCAAGCGATAAAGACCCCACATCTCCCATAAATACTTGAGCAGGATAAGTATTAAACCAAAGGAACCCAATCCCAGAACCCACTAAAGCACCGCAAAATACAATCATTTCACCCGTACCTGGTAAATAAGGAATATTTAAAAAATCCGAATATATGGCATTTCCAGCTAGATAACCAATAATACCTAGACCTGCTGCGACCATAACGCATGGAAGAATGGCCAATCCATCTAAACCATCAGTTAGATTAACCGCATTACTAGTCCCTATTACTACAAAATATGACAAAACAATAAAACCTGCGCCTAAAGGAATGGAAATATCTTTAAAGAACGGAACTATCAAACTTGTTTCAGAAATATTTTCTTGAGTAATATAAAGATAAGAACAAGCCAAAATAGTTATAACAGACTGCCAAAAAATTTTATTTAAAGGTGACAAACCATCACTGGATTGATGTTTTATTTTTAAGCGATCATCAATCCATCCTAGAACGCCAAAAGACATAGCTGTTAAAAAGGCAACCCATAGATATCGGTTTTCCAGGTCCCCCCATAAGACTACACTTAAAAATATAGAACTTAGGATCAAAGTACCGCCCATTGTAGGTGTGCCCTGTTTTGATAAATGGCTATCAGGGCCTTCCTCTCGTATAACTTGTCCTACCTGAATATCTTTCATCTTATTGATGAATTTAGGTCCTAATATCAGAGAAAATAAGAGAGAAGTTAATGTAGCAAGAATTGCTCTTGTAGAAAGAAATTCTACAACTCGAAAAGGTCCGAAAAATTCAGATAAGTATTCAAATAAAGGTAGTAACATTATTTTTTTAGTTTATCAGCTAATAAATCCATTCTTGTTGATCTAGAGCCTTTCACTAATAATATAGTTTTCTTATCGATTATAGAAATTAAGTGAGAATAAAGATCATCTTGATTTTCAAAAATAGATAGATCTTGTTTTTCATTTGGACTGCATGTTGACCACTCATCTCCTATGCAGAAGATATGATCAACCCTTTCGCTTATGTATTCATACATTTCTTGATGAATTTTTTGAGAATCTGAACCTAACTCTTTCATATCCCCTAGGATACAAACTTTTTTTCTTTCAAGGCCTTCAAGTGAATCAACAGCATTTTTCAATGAAGCAGGATTTGAATTATAAGAATCATCAATTAATATTGAACCTTTCAAGGAATTAGAAATAGCCAATCTCCTTTCAGGAAGATCGATAAATTTTAATCTTTTTTTGATATTGCTAAGTGGACATCCACAGTATATTGCAGCTGCAACAGACAATGCTGCATTCAAGGGACTATGACGACTCGCTCCATTTATAATAAATTTTTCTTTTTTACCATCAAACCTTAAGTAGAAATTGGTGAAATTATTGATAATATCTATTTCTATATCTGAAACTTTAAAGTCAGAACTCTCTTGAAAACCGAAAGTTATTATTTCTTTTGCATTGGTTTTTTTTGACCAAAAATCAAAAAAGACAGAATCTTTAGGTAAGACCGCAACTCCATTATCATTATAAAAATTAAGAATATTACCTTTTTCTCTTGCAATTGACTCAGTATCTCTTAGACCATCGAGATGCCCAATAGAAACATTAGTTATTGCAGCTATATCTGGTTTTACTTGATTATTCAAAATTGCAATCTCTCCCGACTCACTAGTGCCCATTTCTATCACTGAAAAATCATGGATATTTTTTAAACTAAGGAGAGTATAAGGAACTCCTATCTGATTATTTTTATTGCCTAAAGTTTTATGACAAGACTTGCCATCATTTAATAGATTAGAGAGTATTTGTTTTGTCGAAGTTTTGCCATTAGTTCCAGTAATGCCTATTACCTTACCTGAGAATTTACTGCGATTATACTTCGCGACTCTTTCCATGAATTCGTAGGTACTTGCAACGACTATGTTTGGTATGTCCTGTTCAATCTGATTATTAGAGATTATACCTACTGCACCTTTGTTTATAGCCTCAGGAATAAATTGAGCCCCATCATAATTCTTTCCTTCTAGAGCAATATAAAGGTCATTTTGTTTGAGTGTTCTGCTGTCGATACTAAAACTATCAATACTGGTTACTTCTCCAAAGAGCTGACCTTCTGATATTTCTGCTAGTTTAGATAGATTCATTTATTCAAAAATTTTATAAAGAATTGATAATATTTTTATCATTTAACTCATATAAATTACCATTAACTTCTTGGTAGTTCTCATGACCCTTTCCTGCAATCAATAAAACACCATTGATATGGTTTCTTTCCATTTCTAAGATAGATGATTCTATTGCATCCTTTCTATCTAAATTTATGGATATTTGTTCCATTTCCTTTATTTCAGAAAGGATGTCATTAATTATATCCATTTCATCTTCATCTCTTGGATTATCATTGGTTAATACTACGTGGTTTGAATATTTTTGAGCAATCTTACCCATTAAAGGTCTCTTATCTTTATCTCTATTTCCTCCACACCCAAAAAGACACCAAATAGGCTCTTGATGCATGTTATTCAATTCTTTCAGTGTGCACTCCAAAGCTTCAGGTGTATGTGCATAATCTATATAAATAACTTGCTGATTTTTAATTATTCTTTCAAGCCTACCTTGAGGTAGTTCAATATCTTTTGCTATTTTCGATATCTCAGAAAGCTTTACTCCTTCCAAGATCAAAACAGCCATTGAGCATATAATGTTTGAAGCGAGATATCTTGAGAATGTTTTTAGTTCAAAAGTATGATTTTTCTCGAATGCTCTTAAATTAACCTTCAATCCAATTGGTGATTTCTCAAATGAAGCATGAAAATCAGCATTTTCTTTTATAGATATGCTGTAAGTTTCCTTATTATTTTTTAAAAGTTTTGAATGAAGTTTTTTGCCGAAAGAACTATCTATGCAGACAACATTTTTTTTTGGATTTAAATCTAAAAATAATTTTTCCTTAGCTGATTGATAACTTTGTATATCGCCGTGATAATCTAAATGGTCGTGCGAAAAGCTAGTCAATATAGCGTAATCTATATCAAGGCCAATAAGTCTATCCTGTTCTAAGCCATGAGAAGATGCCTCCATAGCGATGTAGATAGCATCAGTTTCTAATGAATCTTTTATATTCTTATGTATTTTGATTGCATCAGGGGTGGTTAGATCTGATTTCTCTAACATTAATCCATCTTTAGAAAAATTGATCGTACTCATAAAGCCTGATTTATAGCCTAGTAAATTACTCATATTTGCAAAAGTTTCAACAGAGGTAGTTTTTCCGTTTGTACCAGTAACACATATGGATTTTATTTTTGAACTTGGAGAGTTATAAAACCTTGATGCAAAAATACCAATATATTTTTTAAGTTCTTCAAAATAAATAACTCTTTCCGTATATTTTTGGTAGGTATCCGAAATGATAAGCGAGGCTCCATTTGATAGAGCTGAGGAAATAAAATCACTACCATCCTTATCATGACCCTTTATTGCAAAGAATAGACCTCCCTCTTTTACCTCTCTGCTATCTAAGTGGATACTTCTAATCTTAATATCTCTAAAATTTTCTAGATCTTTCAGTTCTTGTAAGAAATTTGAAGAATACATTTATATTTTTAGATCTTGTAACATAAATATCTGCTGCATTAATCTTGAAAATACAGGAGCAGAGACCCTGCCACCTGAATAGTCTTCTCCAGATAAACCATTGAGTACAACAACAGCAAGATATTCAGGTTCATCATGAGGCACAAATCCGGCAAATGTTGCCGAGTAAGTAGTTTCTTCTTCTAGACTCTCTTTCGCAGTTCCAGTTTTACCTGCAACTATCTTCTCTTGCAGTCTTGCCTTAGAGGCAGTTCCATTAGAGGAGTTTACGGTCTCAACTAGCATTTCTAAAACAATATCATTAGTTTCCTTTTGTAAGACTTTTTCACGCAGGGGTTCATCAAAACTATGATCTTTAAATAAATTTAGCTCAATGAAGTTTCCTTCATTTGCAAATACTGAGTATGCTTGTGCAATTTGGAGTGCAGACAAGGTCATTCCATACCCGTAACAAGAGCTCACTTTATCTCTCAACGTAAATTGAGATGAATGTGGAAGGAAACCCTCTCTAGCAGGAAGCATAATTGAAGTAGGATAACGCCCAATACCAAACTTTTTATAATAATTTGTGAGGTGCTCTATGTCTTGGTATTGACATAACTTTACCATTCCGACATTACTAGAAAGGGAAATAATTTGAGAAAGGCTTAGTGCTCCGTAATCCTTAAAATCACTTGTTTTGAAGCCTTCATACTCTATCCAACCAGGCGAGGTGTCGATTTTAGAAGTTTTGGGTAGATAATCTGATTCTAATATAGCAGACATTGCAAGTGGCTTTAAAACTGAACCAGGTTCAAATATATCTATTGTTGCTCGATTTCTCAATTTAGACATATCTATTAAATTTTTTCTATTCGAAGGATCAAAAGAAGGATAATTTACTAATCCTAATATATCGCCCGTCTTAGGCTCTATAACGACTATAGATCCTGCCTTCGCATTATTTTCTTTTATTGCCTCGTTTAATTGATGGTAAGCAATGGACTGAATATTGATATCAATAGTTAATATGATATTTTTACCAGAAACAGCTTCAATCCTTTTTCCTTCAAGCTTAGTATTTTTTGCTCCCTTAATTCCTTCAAAGCTTCCCTCTTCACCACGCAGTTCGTTATCAAAGATTAATTCAACTCCCTGAATACCTTTTCTATCGATATCAGTTAGGCCAACAACATGTGATGTTATATTTCTCTCAGGATAACTCCTTCTTAAATTTTCTCTGAAATAAATACCGGATATCTTTTTATCTTTGAGCTTTTCTTTCGTTTTATAATTTATATTTCTACTAATCTCTTTGTAACCGGAAGACTTTCCATAAAGCATATTTGAAAGACTTGAAGGCTCTTTATCTAATAGCTCCGAAAGAAAAATAATTGTTTCTTCTTCAAATCTAAATTTCTCTAAATCAACTCCGACACTATATCCTTTTATATCTAGAGCCAAAACATTACCATTTCTATCTAATATTTTTCCTCGAGGTGCCAAAAGAGAGTATTGAGATTCTAATCTATTAAAAACCTGATCATCTAAAAAAATATCTTGAAAAATTTGAAGATAGATCAATCTTCCTAAAAGGGATAGGAATCCTATAAGGATAATTAATTGGATAAAAACTATTCTTCCCGAAGAATAGAGAATCCTTGCAGACATAATATTCTACTTAATCTAACTGAGTTCTTACAAATGAAGGTATATCAAGATATTCGTCTTCAGTTGAGGCCTTCTTCACAGCTTTTTCTATTGATTGAGGATTATCAAGTAACTGCTTTGCTGCATCGCTCAAAGGTAGAGGTTGCCTTTCATTAACAACTCTCACGCTTTGAGGTTTATTTGAAGCAGTTTGTACAGAGGAATTCAGTCCGGTAGCAATAACCGTAACCGTAAGATCATTCGTGGAAGATTCATCTAAAACTGTTCCTGTAACAATTATCGCTTCTGGGGAAGCAAAACTATTAATGCAATCACCAACGGCTTTAATTTCACCTAAAGATAATTCAGGACCAGCAGTAATATTTACAAGTACGCCTTTTGCGTCTTTTAAACTAATATCTTCCAAAAGCTTACTTGCTACAGCATGTTCCGCAGCTATTCGAGCTCTATCTGGTCCGGATGAAGTACCCGTGCCCATCATGGCAGTTCCTTTTTCAGACATTACGGTTTTTACGTCTGCAAAATCAACATTTATTAAGCCAGGTCTAATAATAATGTCTGATATACCTCTCACAGCCCCGCCAAGAACATCATTAGCTTGTTTAAATGCCTCAAGCATGCTGCAATCTTCTCCAAGAACTTCAAGTAATTTTTGATTGGGTATAGTGATTAAAGAATCAACCTCCTCGACCAACTCCTTTATGCCCTCTTGAGCAATCTTCATTCTCTTGGCGCCTTCTAGCTCAAATGGCTTAGTTACAACGGCAACAGTAAGAATTCCAAGCTCTTTAGCAACTTGAGCGACTATAGGTGCAGCTCCAGTTCCTGTTCCTCCACCCATCCCTGCCGTTACAAAAACCATATCGGTTCCTTTAAGCATATCTCTCAATTTATCTCTATCTTCAAGAGCTGCTTCCCTTCCAATTATCGGATTTGCACCAGCTCCTAAACCATCAGTAATTTCCATACCTAATATTAATTTAGTGCTCGCATCATTTTTATCTAAAGCCTGCTTATCAGTATTAATAGATATGAACTCAGCACCTTCAATCCCGCATTCAACCATGTGCTGCACAGCATTGCCTCCTCCGCCGCCAACTCCTATAACTTTAATTGAAGCATTCTCTTTTATTTCTTCGATTATTTCCCATTCACTCATAATTAACCTCTCTTTTAATTAGTACTAAAGATTTCCTCCAAACCATCTAGAAATTCTATTTAAGATATTCTTATCTCTATGAATATAATTTAAATGATCTTCTTGCATTTGCTTTTGTCCATAAAGTAGCAGGCCGACTGAAGTTGCATAGACTGGATTATTGATTATTTCAGAAAAACCCTCTACTGAATGTGGAGATCCCATCCTAACTGGAGAATGGAATATTTCCTCTGCTAACTCAGTAGCACCTTCAACTTTTGAGGCCCCTCCTGTTAAAACTATTCCTGCAGGTATCAACTCATCGAAACCACTTAAGCTCAATTTTTGTTGTGCCATACTAAATATCTCTACATATCTTCTCTCCAAGACATCAGCTAAAGCTTGTCTAGAAAGTTCTCTTTCAGGCCTTCCCCCCATACCCGGAACCATCATTATTTCTTCAGGTCTGGTCATTGAGCTAACTGCACATCCATATCGTTGTTTTATTGTTTCTGCTTGGGTAGGCGGTGTTCTTAAAGCTTGAGCTATATCATTTGTTACATGATCTCCAGCTATCGGTATAACATCGGTAAAGCAAATAGAACCATCTACAAAAACTGCTATGTCAGTTGTTCCTCCTCCGATATCAATAAGACAGACTCCTAAGTTCCTTTCGTCTTCTGTTAGAACTGAGTAACTTGAAGCCAATTGCTCTAAAACAAATGCTTCTACATCTAGACCAGATGCACTAATACATTTATGAATATTTTGTGAAGAATTCTCACTGCATGTTACTAAATGAACTTTTGCCTCTAATCTAGAACCTGCCATCCCTAGGGGCTCTTTGATACCATCTTGTTTATCTATGATGTAATCTCTTGGAAGTACATGAAGTAATCTTTGATCTGCAGGGATTGCCATAGCTTGAGCAGTCTCAATAACTCTATCTACATCTGTGAACTTTACCTCTCCATCTCGAATTGGTACTACTCCCTCCGAATTTAGACCTCTAATATGACTACCTGATATGCCTACGTAGCAAGAACCAATATGGCACCCTGCCATACTTTCAGCCTCTTCTATAGATTTTTTTATAGCTGTTGTTGTGGAATCAATATCTACTACGACTCCATTTTTTAAACCTTTTGAAGAATGTGTTCCTAGACCAATAATTTCTAGTTGACCTCCTCTTGCCTCAGCAACAATTGCAACTACTTTCGAAGTTCCAATATCTACACCAACCAGCATTTCATTCCTACTTACATTACTCATATTGATTTCTCCATATTCTTATTACCTAAAGCAATAGCATTTTTATACCTCAAATCTATATATCTGATATCATCATTAATTCCTGAGTTCAGCTCGAACAGTATAAGTTCCTCGAGACGCTCGAGCTGAACCCGGAAATCCTCTTTATTAAATCTGTACATCACACTTTCATTATCAACCGCCTCAATAAAACCTGACCCTCTATGCTCAATGCTAATGAGAGAATTTCCTTTAAGATTTAATATATTTTGTAGTAAGAAAGTACTATCAAGGAGTGTTAAATATTCATTATCTCTTCCAATGATTGATACCAATTTAAGAGATTTATTTCCTCCAGCGGGAGTAATTATCTTTCCTTCTTGAGTTATAAACCTGCCCCTATCCAGAGAAGCAATTGGTTGGTGTTCTTTGACTTCAATGTGTAATTCTTCATCAAATGTTTTGGTGGCCTTTATAACTGAGACCCAAGAATTAGAGAAAATTTCACTTTTGTTATATTTATTTTTATTTTGTAAGTGATTTGTAATCTGATGTTTTACCTGGTCAAAATTTGAAATTATTTCTTTTGAGATTGTTATATTATTTGAATCTATATTTGCTTCTTTTTGACTCGAGCAACTAGCAAGCAAAGCAAAAAAATGTGATTAACAGATATCTCATTTATCAATTCTCCTTGTTAGATAAACTCGATCTTTGTCTTTAGGAATAACCATTCCTAGCTTTTCGGAAGCATATTTTCTTAAGGAAATGTGATTCTTATAGTACTTTACCTCTTCAATCAGGATATTAGATTGAAAAGATAAATCTTCTTTTTCCAGCCTAAGGTTTTCCAATTCTGCAAATAAAGTTCTATGCTCGTATGTTTGTAAAACTAGTTTATAAGAGCTCAGAAAAGAAATAGAGACTAATAAGGAAATAGAGATTAATTTAAGTTTAATGTTCAACATAGCTTTTCTGCGACTCTTAGGATCGCACTTCTACTTCTGGGATTGATGGTTATTTCTTTAGGAGTTGGTTTAAGAAATTTATCCTTTATATATTGAAACTTCACATTTGATTCAATTCTATCTTTTCCTTGGAAGAATCTTTTGACAATTCTATCTTCCATGGAGTGAAAGCTTATGACTGCAAGTCTCCCTCCACAACATAAAACATGACTTGAAGCCTCTAGGACTTTCTGCAGTTCCTCTATCTCATTATTAATAAGCATCCTTATCGCTCTAAAAGAATTTGTAGCTGGGTGTTTTTTAGATCTCGTATAAACGCAAGATCTTATAAGATCAGATAATTCTTTAGTTGATTCTATAGGCTGCTTTTCTCTTATTTCGCAAATCTTACTGGCAATCTTCCTTGAAGCTCTTTCCTGACCAAGAACCCATAGCACATCTTCAATTTCTTTTTTTGTGGCTGTATTGATCCACTCTGATGCTGTTTGACCTTTGGAGGTATCTATTCTCATATCTAAAGGTCCATTTGATTGGAAACTAAAACCTCTTTTCGGATCATCGAGTTGTGTTGAAGAAATACCAAGATCTATCAATATCCCATCAACTTCTTTATCTTCAAAGAGGCTTCTGAGATTAGAGAAAGAATCATTAACTAATCTGAACCTTCTGTCATCGGTAAAATCTGTGGATAGATTGACTGTTGCTTTTTCATCTTTGTCGATCGAGATTAAAGTACCAGACTCATTTATTCTTTTTAAGATTTCTAAAGAATGACCACCTGCTCCAAATGTGCAGTCGACATATTTTCCATTTTGTTCAAAGACAAGATTTTCTAGCACTTCATTCACCATCACAGCTTCATGACTAGCTTTGATCAAAATGGTATCTCCTCTAAAGTTGGCGGAAGATCATCAATTAAGTCTTCACCGGGAATCTGAAGGCCAGATTGTTTTTTGTCCCAATTTTCTTGATTCCATAATTCAAACTTTGAACCCATTCCGATTAGGGCTACCTGTTGTTTAATTGCAAGCTCAGCAAAATCTCTTAATATCTGAGGTATAAGAATAGTCATTCTTTCAACTGCTTCAAATTCTGTCACAGAAGCATTACCCAAAACTTTCCATTGAATAGACCTTACTTTTTGATTTAAGCCGCCAAGAACCTCAAATTTTTGTGAAATATCTTTCCAAATTTTTCCTGGGTATATTATGAGTGCAGGATATTGAGGATCTTTTGTGATTGCTATTTCGCCTTCACAGCTCTTGCGTAGTAGCTCTCTATACCTTGCGGGTATTACAATTCTCCCTTTTGTATCAAGGGTCAGAGTGCTCGATCCGTATATTCCTAAACTCATTTTTTTATAGGCAAGTATATGTAAACGTTACATTATCTTGCACTTCTACACACTTTTACACACTTTATAGTAAATTACTAGTGAAAGTTACAATAATTAGTACACTTTTTTGCAAATGAAATACTCCAAAAAGTATGGAGAAAAATTATTAGAAATGATGGGATGAGTCAGCCGGTAAGCCGGGTTCTGTCGGGGATAATCATTCATCTAGATTTTGTGTCGCCACAAAATTCAAGCAACCTACCCTAGCCCTGTCAGGACTAACATTAGGGCCTCTATTTGGTCTTGCTCCAGACGGGGTTTGCCAAGCCATAATCAGTTGCCTGATATGCGGTGTGCTCTTACCACACCTTTTCACCCTTACCTCAAAGAGGCGGTATATTTTCTGCTGCACTTTCCGTAGACTTGCGTCTCCCAGGAGTTACCTGGCGTCTTGTCCAATGGAGCCCGGACTTTCCTCTCAAAAAATTGAGCGATTATCTAGCTGACTCTACTCAATTGTATCCATAAAAGTAATTAAAAAGAAGTTTAGCTCTTCATTTTTATTTTATAAATTTCATTTCTCTTTTTTTTGAGTATTTCAGACGCAATTTGTAAAGCTAACTTTCTATCTAGTTTTTCCATAAGAATTCCTAATATTCTTTTCTCTTCCTCCATCAAAAATTCTCCTGAATCCTCCTCATATCCATCAATGATAATTACAAATTCTCCTTTCATCCCAAACTCAGACTCAAGAAGAATTTCCTTTATTTTATGTAACTCAGATCTATAAAGAGTTTCATGTAATTTAGTTAACTCCCTTGCAACTACAACTCTACAATCTGGTTGTAATTCATCAGATAAAGAATCAAATAATTTCTCTAAACGTCTACCCGACTCGAATAATACAGACGGGCCAGATGATGATGCTATTTTCTTTAAGAGCTTCTTTTTTTCTTTAAGTTTTCTTGGAAAAAAACCATAAAAGGAAAAGCTTTCAAGCTTAAAACCTGAAACGCTTAATGCAGTAATGACTGATGTTGCCCCGGGTATAGGTATTATCCTGATTTCATTTTTTATAGCTGCTTCTACTAAAAATTGTCCAGGATCTGAAATTAAAGGAGTTCCGGCATCACTTATAAGGGCAATATCTTTTCCTGATTTCAAAAGATCTATAAATTTATTTATCTTACTTTTTTCAGAAAACTTGTGGTATGGAGTTAGCTTAGTATTAATATTAAATTTTTTAAAAAGTACACCAGATATTCTTGTATCTTCAGATGCACAAATATGAACGTTATTAAGTATTTCTATCGCTCTAAATGTAATATCATTTAAATTGCCTATGGGGGTGGAAACAATATAAAGGGAACCCAAATTTTTAGTCATGAGTCAAAGGAAAGATTTATCCATAATTTTAATAATCCTTTTTGTATCGGCATGTTCAGCCATTCCAAAAAACAATGAAAGCGAATTAATAAATACTCTAATTCAAAAACCTGAATTTAACTATAAAATTAAATCTCTACCTCAGACAATTAATATATTTTTCTTTCAGAATGATGAGAACATTTCACTGCCGCAAGAGATTCAAGGGTTCATTGCAAATTCTTTTTTTTATAATTCAAGAATTTCCTACATCCCAAAAATAGTTCTCTCTCCTATCACAAATACTCAATGCAAAATTGAACAAAACAAAGTAAACCTTAATATAGTTTTCCATGTTTCAAATCAGCCAATTGATAAATCTTATAAAGAATGTATTCAAAAACTCCCTAAGGCTAAAACCTTATTTATCTCGAATAACCAAGATGAAATTGGGTTCGTGAATACTTTTATAGTCTCAAGAGAAGAAGAAAAATATAAATTAATTCAAAATCTTTCAGAAAGCGCTTCAAGGTTTGTTGTCATAGATAGTAAAAATAATATGGATAAAAACAGTATTGTAAATTTGCTGAAAGATTATAAAAAAGAAATTGTAACTTCTAAAACTTACAATAATGAAATAAATAGTCAAAGTATGTTCTCGGAGATTTTGCTGGTTGACAGAAGTAAGGAAAGGATTAGGAAATTATCTAGAAGGCTTTCGGAGAAAGTTTCAGCCACTTCAAGAAGTCGTGATGATGTTGATACCTTTTTCTTGTCATTAAACTTAAAAGAAGCGAGAAATCTAAAGCCAGCATTAGACTATGTATCTGATAAAAATATACGTATTTTCATACTGAATAGCTGGAATACAAATGACAAGTATCAACCTCTTGAAAAGGATCTTATTGGATCTATTCATTCGGATATGCCCATCATGATGCCCATTTTGATGCCTAAATATATAGCTGAAGTAAACAGAACGAGAGAGTTTGCTATTGGATATGATGCTTTTGAAATTATTCTTTTAAGGTATGGTTCTGTAAACTCAAAAAATTTTATCTACAAAGGTCTAACTGGAAAAATAAGTCTGAATAGAAAAAAGTATAAGAGGTCTCCTTATCTATTTGAAATAACTGATAATGGAATAAAGGTTTTATAGAAAAACTAAGTAGACCTTATATCTCTCTCAAGCTCAGACAAACTATTGATAAAACACGGCTTTGTGAAAACTCTCTGCATATACTCATAGATAGGTTTTGTTTTAGAGTCTTTTTGAAGGTCAATATCAATTAAAGGAAGCCTCCAGAGAATAGGAGCTATACAACAGTCTACAAGGCTGAATTCATCTGACATGAAATAGGGCTTCTCTTTTAGTATTTGAGACATCCCCAATATTTGAGATTTTAATTCGGTACGAGATTTCTTAGCTTTAGCGTCTGTCTGATTTCCTTGGATTAACTGATCAAATATCTCACACCAATCTTTTTCTATTCTTTGAATGAACAATCGAATATGTGCTCTTGAAACAGGATATACAGGCAGAAGTGGTGGGTGAGGAAACCTTTCATCTAAGTACTCCATTAGGATAATTGAATCATATAGACAAACATCTCTATCAACCAGGACAGGTAATTCTGCATAAGGACTTACTTCTAGAATTTCGTCACTTAAATTATTTGTATCTGAATCAATAATCTCGCTTGTTACTCCCTTTTCTTCCATCACTATCCTTACTCTATGACTGTAATGATCCATAGGATCGGAGAAAAGGGCCATTGATGTTCTATTACTGAGTGAAATCATAAAAACTCCTATTTAGGGAAATTAGTGAAGATCTTTCTTAAATTCTCTGTAGAGAAGATAGCTAAGCATTGTAAAAATAAAGAGATAAAGTAAAACATAAGTACCAATCGTCTCTCTTTCAACCTTCAGTGGATCAGTCATGTAAGCTAGGAAGTTAGTGAGATCTTGCATAGTCTTATCAAACTGTTCAGGGCTCATTTCACCCGTACCATTGTCAACTTGGAGAAAGCCACATTTTTCCTCTGTAAGCTGTTCACCAGTTAAAGGGTCCTGCTTTATACCGCCATTATCTGCAAATGCAGGAATTTGTTTACATACAGATCTAGGAGTTCCTTGCATATCAATTAAAACATGAGGCATTCCAACATTTTCATAAACCTTGTTATTCACACCCAAGGGTCTTGATTCATCAATATAGAAGCTTGTTAGGTAAGTATATATCCAGTCAGGTCCTCTTAAGCCAGCTTCAAGAGTTAAATCCGGGGGTGCATTTCCAAACCATTCTTTTGCTTCTTTTGGATCCATTCCTACTTGGATTAAATCTCCCATCTTCTGATCACCGAATATCAGATTTTCCTGGAACATGCTAAGTGGGATTTCCAAATCTTCAGACACCTTTTTGTATCTTGCATATTTCAAAGAATGACAGCCTAAACAGTAATTCATATAGACTTGTGCTCCTCGTTGAAGTGAGGCTTTATCCTTTGCATTTATATATGCCTCTTTGCATTCTCCCTTTGTGAGACCATCCTCTGACAGGAAACTACCACAAGCAGCTCCAGCTGCAGCATAAACTTTTAGAGAACCCAAACTAGCTGCAATAATTACAAAAAAGGTGAGAATTCTAAGATTTTTGTTCATCCCAATTGCACTCTGTCAGGCACAGGTTTACATGTTTCGTATTTTGAATATATAGGCATTAACAAAAAGTAGGCAAAGTAACATACAGTGAATATTTGTGCAGCAATTGTTCTTGCAGGTGTAGATGGGACTGCTCCGAGATAACCTAGTACTAAGAAACTAACTACAAATAAAGCTAAGAAGAATTTGCTGTAGACGCCCTTATATTTTATTGATTTGACCGGGCTCCTATCTAACCATGGTAGGGCTACAAAAATTGCAATACCTGCTGCCATTACGACAAATCCAAGGAATTTGGCGGTCAATCCAAATAGAGGAAAAGTAACTGCTCTCAACATTGCATAGTAAGGAGTGTAGTACCACGAAGGAACAATATGCTCAGGTGTCTTTAAGTTATCAGCTGCTTCATAGTTAACATATTCAATGACGTACCCACCCCCGTCTGGATAAAAGAACATAATTGCAACAAAGAAGATTAAAAAAACTCCAATTGCATACAAATCATGCATTACATCATAGGGAAAAAATGGTTTTGTATCTAAAGGAACACCATCAGCATCTTTAAATTTCTTGACATCCACTCCATCTGGATTGTTAGAGCCGACTTCATGAAGTGCCAATATATGAACAAATACAACGGCTATCAAGGCTAACGGCAAGAGGACAACATGAAAAGCAAAAAGCCTATTTAATGTTATGCCGGAAATAAGATAATCACCTCTTATCCACGTAAGTAAGTCTTCTCCAATATATGGAATCGATCCGAAGAGAGACATAATTACTTGAGCTGCCCAAAAAGACATTTGTCCCCAGGGAAGGACGTATCCAGTAAATCCGAGTGCGCAGAGTAAGAAGTATGTAATCCAACCCAGAACCCACAAGAGCTCTCTTGGTTTTTGATAAGAGCCATACATCATTCCTCGAAACATATGCAAAAATATCAATGCAAAGAAAGCAGATGCTCCTGTTGTGTGCATGTATCTTATTATGTAGCCGTATTTAACGTCTCTCATGATATATTGGATAGAGGCGAAAGCACCTTCAGCTGTTGGCTCATAATTCATTAAGAGCCAAATACCAGATGCAAGTTGTATAACAAGCACTACCACAAGAAGTACCCCTGCTAGATACCATATATTCATATTTATTGGAGCAGGATATTTTGTCAGGTGCCTTTCAATAGTTGCGGTTAAAGGCAATCTATCATCGAACCAGTTCATTAATTTTGTGACCATTACGCTACATCTCCGTCTTCTCCAATGACTAAAATATCATCAGATTTAAAATAGTGTGGGGGCACAGCTAAATTATCGGGGGCAGGAACTCCTGCGTAAACTCTTCCAGCTAAATCGAACTTTGAACCATGACAAGGGCAAAAGAATCCTCCTTGCCACTCGGAATCAAAATCTACAACTCCTAGTTGAGGGTAATATTTAGGAGCACAACCAAGGTGAGTACAAACTGCTGATAAAACGGATATGCCGGGTTTTCTTGATCTATATTTATTTTTTGCATAGTCAGGTTGAACCTCAGTTTCCGAGTTGGGATCGGCAAGTCTCTCTAAATTCTTGTCTATTTCCTCTATAGACTCATCTGAATGCTTTACTACGTATATTGGAGTTCCTCTCCATTCTACGATAATCATTTCTCCTGGAGCTAATTTTCCTATATCAGCGACTGCTGGAGCACCAGCTGCTTCAGCTGCTGCGCTGGGGTTAAAAGCACTGATAAAGGGAACTACAGCGCCAGCGACACCCACTGCACCAACCGCAGAAGTTGCGTTTATTAGAAATTTTCTTCTTCCTGGGTTAGGAGGAGATTTTGGCTGCATATTACCTTTTTGAGTATTGCGGTCTTTTTCTTGCTTTCCTTAGACCAACTTTTTTCCTTTCAACTTTTCTTGAATCTCTAGTTAAAAAACCTTCTTTTTTTAGAATGGGTTTCAAAGTCTCATCGTATTCGACTAAAGCTCTAGCAATTCCAAGTCTTATTGCTCCTGCTTGACCAAAGCTTCCCCCTCCTGAAACTGTAGCTTTAACATCAATACCTTTCGATAATTCCGTTGAAACCAGAGGTTGTTTAACAACCATTTGAGCAACTTCTCTTCCAAAATAGACCTCGAGTTTTTTCTTGTTTACAGTTATCTCGCCTGAACCTTTCTGGAGAAATACCCTTGCCGTTGATCTCTTTCGTCTACCGACTGTAATAATTTGTTCCAATTTATTTTCCTATAGTTCTAATGTGATTGGTTTTTGAGCTGAATGAGGATGATTTTCATCACTATAAACCTTTAGCTTGGTAAGCATTTGTCTGCCAAGTTTGCTTTTTGGCAGCATTCCCTTAACAGCACTTTTTACGGCTTCTGTTGGTGTTTCTTCTATAACTTTACGAAGAGGTTTAGATTTTATTCCTCCTGGGTAACCTGAATGCCTATAATACATTTTTTGATCTAATTTCTTACCGGTAACGTTAATTTCACCAGCATTAATAACAATTACATAGTCACCTAAATCAGCATTTGGAGTATACTCAGGTTTGTTTTTACCTGACAAAATATCTGCGATCTTGCTAGCAAACCTACCAAGAGTCTTTCCTGTTGCATCTATAATGATCCAGGATTCTTCAATATCTGTTCTTTTGTAACTTTCTGTTCTCATTAATATATTTTTGTTGACTAAATGCGCAGGCGGGCGCATTTTAATGCTTACACCGGTCATATTCAACTAGAAGTTTATAAATTTACGATGTATTTTAAGTATTCTAAGGTTTGATAATGAGAATAATTAGTAAAGAACTATATGAGTAAAGCTAAATCAATTTTTAATTTTTTTATTTTTTCACTTGCAGGTGCTTCGATAGGTTTTGTAATCTCCCTAATGTTTTTAAATGATGATAATAAATCTGGTAATGATGAATTAAGTAATAAAGCTTTTTCCTACAACTATGCAGTAGAAAAAGCCTCACCTGCCGTAGTAAATATCTATAGCGAACAAATCATAGATGAACAGTTACCCACTCAAAGGAGATTTAATTCCATATTCAACAATGAAGGACGACAGATAAAAACAAGTCTGGGGTCAGGAGTTATTCTGAGTTCTGATGGTTATATTTTAACAAATCAACATGTGGTTGGAGATAACTCCCTTCGGGTGACGACAGAATTATACGATGGTCGTAAATTTATCGCTCAGTTGATTGGCATTGATAAGGGAACCGACCTGGCAGTTTTAAAAATTGAAGATGATAAAGTTTTATTTCCTTCTATAGAAATTGAAGATTCAGATAAATTGAATATTGGAGATATCGTTCTTGCTATAGGAAATCCTTATGGACTTGGCCAATCGGTAAGTATGGGAATTGTTAGCGCAACAGGTAGAGAGTTTGATAATCCTTATTCAAATTATATTCAAACAGATGCTTCGATTAATAGAGGTAACTCTGGAGGTGCCTTAATAGATTCAAAAGGAAGGCTGATTGGAATAAATACACTTATTAGGTCATCTAGTGGAGGCTCAGAAGGAATAGGCTTAGCCATACCTTCAACGAATGCCTTGGAAATCATTAGTGATTTAATTCAGTATGGTGAAGTGAGACGCGGTTGGTTGGGTTTTAGTATTGAAAGGATAAATCTCTTAAGAAGCGGTCAACTAGTGATTTCGGAATTAGTAGAGGGTGGTCCAGCTTACAGAAGTGGTCTCATGAAAGGTGATGTAATCAATTCAATAAATTCAGAAAGTCCTTCTTATGATAATTTATACAAAACATTTGCGAGGTCTAAACCAGGCGAGGAAATATTACTTGAGGTAAAAAGAGATAAGGATATCGTAAATTTATCTTTGATAGCCGGACAGGCAGATTAATTTTTATATCTTTTCTCTGCAGCTATAGCATGAGCTGTTAAACCTTCGGCTTTTGCTATCTTTGAAGTGTGGTCAATATACTCATTGAATTTTTTAATATTCTTTTCCCTGTTAAGTGAAATATAACTATAACTCACTAGAAAGTCTTCTACCGATAGAGGTGAGCTAAATCTTGAAGAAGAATTAGTAGGAAGTATGTGGCTAGGGCCTAAAATATAATCGGAAAATGAGTTAGCTGAATTCTCACCTTTCAGAATCAATCCCGCTATTAATAAATTTTCATCTTGATAATTCATATGATCAAAAGCTATATGCAAATGTTCAGGAGCAATCTTGTTTACTAACTGTTTAGCTTCAGAAAAACTGTCGATTTTAATTATCAGTCCATTTGAGCTAATTGATTCTTTAATAATGGAGCATCTTTCAAGGGATTCTATTTCATTTGATATGATTTCTTTTACATTAGCTATTATCTCTTGACTATCCGAAATCAAAACACCAGATGCATCTGAATCGTGTTCAGATTGAGCCATAAGATCCCAGGCTATTGTTTCTGGATTTGAAGAGCTATCTGCAAGTATAAGAATTTCAGAGGGGCCGGCTATTGAATCAATACCCACTTCGCCAAAGAGCTGTTTTTTTGCCTCAGCAACAAATATATTTCCCGGACCAATTATTTTATCGACCTTTGAAATCTGATCTGTTCCTATAGCTAAGGCAGCAATTGCCTGAGCTCCACCAATCCTATAAATTGTGTCTATACCAGCAACTTTTGCTGCAGCTATTGTGAGTGTGTTTAAGATTCCATTTTGAGCAGGAGAAGTTATTGAAATATCACTTATACCGCAGGCTATAGCCGGTGCAGCTCCCATTAATACAGTCGAAGGATAAGAGGCCTTGCCTCCTGGTACGTAAATACCTACAGATTCTATAACTCTAAACTTTCGGGTTATCTCATTATCAGTATCCTCCAAATTTAAAGAGGCAAAACATCGCGATTGATAATTAAGTATTTTTTCAAAAGCATACTCAAGAGACTTAAAAATATCTTTGTCACAACTTTTTAATATTTGATTAATTTCTTTACTTGATACTTTAAAGACATCAGAATCAAAGCCATCAAATTCTTTAGTTAAATCTTTTAAGGCATTATCACCTTTGCTCCTGACTTTAAGAATGATTTCTGAAACCAATTGAGAAACTTCTCCAGATACCTTATTCCTTTCTAATAAATAAGCATCAAAACTTTTTGAGAATGAGTTTTCTTTTGTATCTAACTGATTGAAAATAAGCATTATTTAAGTGCTTCCATAATCTCGTTAATAATTGTAGATTTTGTTTTAATTGAAGCTTTGTTGGCGATTAATCTCGTTGATATATCTGCAATGGTTTTAATTTCTGTAAGACCATTCGCTGTAAGAGTTTTACCAGTATCTACTAAATCAATAATTGCATCTGACAAACCAAGTACAGGAGCTATTTCTTGTGCTCCATTTAGAAAAATTATTTCAGGTTGTATTCCAATAGAATTCATAAATTTCGTAGAGCTCTTTGGATATTTGGTAGCTATTTTTAATCTTGCAGAACCTGTTAGAACGTCTTCATTACCTGCCAAAGATAATCTGCACTTACCAAGACCTAGATCGGCCAATTCCACAAACTCCTCCTCTTCCTTTTCCATCAGGATATCTTTTCCAACGATACCTATGTGGGCAGCACCAGAAGTAATATATGTGGGCACATCCCATCCTCTGATAATTAAAACTTTTACACTAGGATGTTTCGTATCAAGCAACATCTTTCTGGATTTCTTTAC
Organism: uncultured SAR86 cluster bacterium; assembly: GCA_902610065.1. GTDB lineage: Bacteria > Pseudomonadota > Gammaproteobacteria > Magnimaribacterales > Magnimaribacteraceae > Magnimaribacter. Next base: position 43,709 of record CACLUH010000004.1, on the reverse strand, counting down.
ATCATCCTTAATGGCAAACTGAGTTTTTTCTAACAGCGGCATAAAGTCTTCATATACTCTTCCCTTAGGCAAGGCTAGTATCAATGAGTCAGGTTTATTCATGGTTATCTTTAAGATATTCTTTCAATATCAGCTCCCAATATTTTCAGCTTTTCTTCTATTCTTTCATAACCTCTGTCGATATGATAAATTCTATCGATTGTCGTATCTCCCTCTGCTACTAGTCCTGCTAAGACCAAACTAGCTGATGCTCGTAAGTCTGTTGCCATGACAGGAGCTCCTTTTAATTTATCTATTCCTTCGATCACTGCCGTATTGCCCTTAAGGGTTATATTGCCGCCCATTCTTGCTATTTCTTGAACATGCATAAATCTATTCTCAAAAACAGTTTCAGTAACTGTTGAATTTCCTTTGGCTATAGAATTTAAAGAGACAAATTGAGCCTGCATATCTGTTGGAAAAGAAGGATAAGGTCCTGTGGTTAAACTTGTTGCTTGCGGTCTAGAGGCATCCATTTTAATTTCAACCCAATCTTCCCCTTGATTGATAATGGCGCCGCAACCTTCCAGTTTCAATATAACCGATGATAGGTATTGAGGTTTGGCAGATTTTATTTTTACTAAACCACCGGTCATAGCCACTGCGGTGAGGTATGTACCAACTTCAACTCTATCAGGCATCACACTAAAGGTTGCACCTTCTAGTCTATCCACTCCTTCTATAGTAATAATGTCAGTTCCTGCACCTTTTATATTTGCGCCCATTTGTATAAGACAATTGGCTAAATCAATTACTTCAGGCTCTCTAGCGGCATTTTCTATAGTTGTAGTACCTTCAGCTAAACTCGCTGCCATAATCACATTTTCTGTTCCTGTTACACTTACTGGTTCAAATATTATTTTTGCGCCTTTCAGACGTCCATCAACTTTTGCTTTGATATTTCCGTCTACAATACTTACATCTGCTCCCATTGCTCTCATAGCCTCTATATGAAGGTTTACGGGCCGACTTCCGATTGCACATCCACCTGGAAGAGCAACTGAAGCTTGCTGAAACCTAGCCAATAGAGGTCCCAAAACAAGTATTGATGCTCTCATAGTTTTGACTAGTTCATAACGTGCGTTGAGGTTTTGAATATTTGATGTATCAACCTGAACTTCCATTTCATCACTTAACATGACATCAACACCCATAGAACCCAATAATTCAAGCATTGTAGTTACATCATTTAAATGAGGAAGATTTCCTACCTTAAGAGGAGAATCGGCCAATAAAGATGCAGCCAGGATTGGTAATGCAGAATTTTTTGCACCGGAAGCATAAATTTCTCCATTTAATGGCGAACCTCCTCTTATCAATAATTTATCCATCTAAACTGAAGTAACCCATTTTTCTATGACTAAATTTATATCTTCCTTATTTTTTTCCATCAGAGAGTAGAATTGATTTCTAAAAATTTTTCCAAGATTCATGCCATTAATTTCAATATTTATTATTTTCCAATTATTGTCTTTATCTCTATACATACTATACCTTCCAGGATAAGTACTTGATGAGGTAACTATTTCTATATTTACTCTGGCCTTTGTATTTGAATTAGTGGTGCCTGTTGGAGGTAATACATTAATCTTTTCATCCTTAAATTCTACGAGTGTACTTGCATAGGTATCTAGCAAACTATTTTCAAATACTTCCGAGAAATCCTCTAACTGTCTTGTAGTAGCATTTTTACCATATTTTCCCATTACATTTCTCGATATTCTTTTAAAATCTACTATCGGTCTAAATGCATCGCTTATTTCTTTTGTAAAAAGATCAGGATTTTCTAGAAAGAGTTGATTCCTTGTCCTTATAATTTCAATTATATTGCTATGAGTTCTTTCAGCATACTCATGTGCGGAAACTGCATCTGCAGGGACTTGAAGGCTTGAGATAAATAAGCTAATCAGAACAAAAAATTTAAATGGGGCAATTTTCATAATAGATAAATATGATTTGATTTGGTTACTAACTATTATACCATCTGGTATAAGTCTTATTTAGGACTAAAGTATTTATTATGATCATTGCATTATTAGCAATAACCTCTGGTATTGCCCTTATATGGGTTAGTGCAGAAAAATTAGAAAATTATTCTGTTCATGCAGCAAGAGAATTTGGTTTCTCTCCTTTCTTTATTGGCTCCACGGTAATTGCTTTTGGAACATCTGCACCGGAAATGCTTACAACTTTCTTTGTCTCCCTCGAAAATAAAGGTTCTATGGTTATAGGTAATGTTATTGGATCAAATGTAGCTAATCTATCGCTGGTTTTTGGTTCTATGCTAATGATAGTTTCTCTAAAAAAACTTAGAATTAAGCAAGAGGTAGCTATTCAAAAAAACTTATTGATTTTATTGGTCTCTAGCTTACTTATTTGGTTAATTATTGCTATTGATCCATTTAATATTGCATCCTCATTCATTCTCTTAACTTCACTAATTCTTGTTATTTCTTTCTGGTATAAAAATGGTGTTTCTGTTGAAAGTGAAAGTGAAAGTGATGTGGATTTACCTAGATTTGTATCTTTGAAACTTACTCTATCTCTAATGTTTCTTGTTTTTGCGGCATGGTTAATTACCCTCGGAGCTAATAAAATATTGGATGAATTTAGTTTAGGTGAGTTATTTATAGGTTATACAGTGCTAGCAATAGGAACTAGTTTGCCAGAAATAGCAGCATCTGTTTCATTAGCCCTCAAAGGAAGATATGAGACCGTTACTGGGACTTTAATTGGCTCAAATATTTTTAATGGATTATGTGTCTTAGCGATACCAGGTTTATTTATGAATCCAAAAATGTCATTAGGTTGGTCGTATTCTGAATGGTCACCCTTATTATTTATTCTCTTCATGATAACTTTTCTATTTGCTTACTATATTTTTTCTATTTCAAAAAAAGAGAGAAACGCGAGTATCTTGCTCAGTTCCTTATTTTTAAGCTCATACTTTGTTTCACTTTACTTCGCTTATTAGATAGATTTACGTATATGAAAAAAATTGATCACCTAAAATCAGCAAGAAAAACTATTAAAATTGAATCTAAGGGACTACAAAATCTGTCAAAAACTTTATCTTCAGAATTCAATGAGGTATGCGACAGTTTACTCAAAACTAAGGGCAAAATAATAACTTTAGGAATTGGAAAATCAGGACACATAGCAAGAAAAGTCTCTGCAACACTTTCTAGCACGGGGTCACATTCTAGTTTTATAAATGCGGGTGAAGCTCTGCACGGGGATATAGGAGAAATAAATAAAAGTGATAAAGTAATAATTTTTTCTCATTCTGGTCAAAGCGAAGAAGTTATTAACTTAATTCCTTATCTCAAATCCGTGGGTTGTGATTTCTTCTCTATAACAGGCTCAAGAAGCTCTTTCATTGCAAAAAATTCAATGATTAATTTGGATACAGGTATATCTGAAGAAGCTTGTCCTTTGGATCTTGCACCAACAACAAGTACTACTGCGGCCTTAGCATTAGGAGATGCCATTGCAGTAGCTCTTCTGGAGGCTAAGAATTTTGGAAGCGAGGATTTTGCAAAATCTCATCCTGGAGGAAAACTCGGAAAAAGATTAATTATTAGTGTAGGAGATTTGATGACTAAAGGGGATGAATTGCCAATAGTCACAAAAGAAAATACTCTTTCGGAAACTTTGATTGAAATTAGTTCAAAAGGTCTAGGAGTAGCCCTAGTAGTTGATAAAAAGAAGTTGATAGGTATTTTCACAGATGGTGATCTAAGAAGGACACTCAATAATGAAAAGAATCCATTGGAAAGAAAGATTTCGACTTTTATGACTTCAAAAACTAAAACAATATTAGTTCATAGTTTAGCCATTGATGCTTTGGAGATAATGCAAGTTAATAAGATCTATTCACTTGCGGTTCTTGATAAAAATAAAGCATTAGTAGGAATCATTAGAATGCATGATCTTATTGAATCAGGTTTGATTTGATGTCCCATATCACAAAACATTTTTTTATTATTTTAGTCTCTCTTTTCTGTAATTTTAGTTTTTGTAATGAACCTGAAGATCTTAAATACATTTCTTATCTAGAAAAACCATCCTTTTCTATTACTTCACCAGAAAGGCAAATATTTCTAACAGGTGAATCATCTCGCTCTGTCAATGGTTCTGAATTTACAATTCAAACTCCAAGTTTCAAGCTTAATTCAAATAAATTATTGGTAAATATCGATTCTAAAGAGGCAATTTATAACAAAAATATTGGATTTATAAAGTTTAAAGATTCAGCGGAACTTGAGGTTTTAAATAAAAAAGATAAATTGATTATCTCAAGTGAAGAAATCATCTTGAACCTTACAAATGAGACATTTTCAAGCGAACAAGATGTACTTACAATCTATAACAATCTTGAGATTATATCTTTGGGAATAGAGATGACGCAAAAAGCTGGTAATTTGCATGCAGAATTCAGTGAGGGTACTTTCCAAGTTAGGAATATAGGATCAATAAGCAAAGGCTATGCCAAAAAGCTCTTCGTTATATCTGAGGACAATAAAATTATCCTCGAAGAGGAAGCACTTTTAGATCAAGATGGATTTATAATTAAGTCTGATCTTATTCATTATGACTACAGTCTCAACAAAATTCTTAAATCTATAAATTCTAGTATTGAGAATAATTCATGAATCTTTTCGTTGAAAATCTACACAAAACTTATGATAGAAAAGCTGTTGTTGATGGAATATCTTTTGAAATAACTAGTGGAGAGACTATTGGCATTTTAGGGCCAAATGGAGCAGGCAAAACGACTCTTTTTTATATGATCGCAGGTCTTGTTGCAATTGACTCAGGAAAAATTTGTCTGTCAGGAAAAGAACTAAATAAAAAATCTATTTCTGAAAGAACTTCACTTGGACTCACTTACCTACCTCAAGAATCTTCAATATTCAAAGGACTTACAGTTGAAGCCAATATTTTTTCCGCTTTAGAACACAGAAAAGATTTAAATCATAAAGAAAGGCAAAAGGAACTGGATGCACTATTGGAAGATTTTGGTTTGGATGGATTGTCAAAGACATTTGGAATAAAGTTATCAGGTGGAGAAAGAAGAAGGACTGAAATTGCTAGATCAGTTGCCTCAAATCCTAAGTTTATTCTTCTGGACGAACCTTTTGCTGGCATAGATCCAATAGCTGTTTCAGATCTGAAAAGCATAATCAACAGTTTGAATAAAAAGGGAATAGGTGTCGTAATAAGTGACCATAATGTTAGGGATACTATGAACATATGCACTAAAGTACTTATCGTTAATAAGGGTAAAATTATAGCAAATGGAGAACCTTCAGAAATAGCCAATGATAAACTGGTAAAAGAAGTTTATCTTGGTAAAGATTTTGAGACTGAATTGTGAAACAAAGTCTAAGGCAAAAACAAAAACTTTCTCTAAAGCTAACAGCCAGCCTTGGTAATCAAATAAAACTATTATCGTTGAGTGGTTTTGAAATAAGTTCTAAATTAAATGATCTGATAGATGACTATTTTGATGAAGATGATAAGAAAATTGCTCATTTCAAGGATGAATATCTAATAGATAGATACAAAAATGTCCTTTATCAAGGAAATGATTATCAAAATATCCATACGGAAGAATTAGACTCTGACATCAGACAGAAACTTTTGCAGCAACTAGAGCTTACACCATTTGACGAAGCTGAAAACCTTATCGGAGAATATCTAATAGACTCTGTGGAAAGTAATGGAAGATTAGATCCCGAAATAAATTATGAAGATATCAAAAGTATAGTTTTCGAAGACCTTCAAAATAAGATTTCTGATAAAGATATAGATAAGGTGCTTCGAATTATCCAAAATTTTGAACCTCCTGGTTGTGCTTTTAGAAATATTAACGAATCTTTATATATACAAATAGAAAATTTAGAGCTGAGCTATGAAGAAAAGATAACTTTGAAAGAAACCCTTGGAAATTTGATAGAAAAAAAAGTTGAAATCCAACAATTATCAAACGATATCAAAATGAATTTAGATAAATTAACTTTAAATCCAACAGGTAGTTTTGGTAGTACTGTACAAAATTATATAAGACCAGATCTAGTAGCTTTAGAAGATGAAAAAGAATGGCAAGTTTCTTTGAATGATGATTTTATGTCTAAAGAATTATTAGAAAGAGTTAAGAATAAAATAAATTCTGTAGAAAATAAGGAAACGATTACTTCTAAATCTTTTCTAAATGGTTTGGAAAGGCGTCAAAAAACGCTTCTAGTAGTTTCTGAATTTATCATCGAAGCTCAAAAGAATTTTCTCAATGGTGAAGCGGGAAAAAGAGCAATATCCAATAAAGAAATAGCAAATAAACTTGAATTAAGCACATCAACAGTTTCCAGAATTGTTAGGAATAAATATATTCAACTCCCAGATAAAGTAGTTCCATTAATTGCGTTGTTAGAGCGGAGAATAAACAAACACAGAGAAGGTAAAGATGTTACTGAAGGGGATCTGCAAATTTTATTGAGCCAAATAATCCAAAATGAAGATAAATCTAACCCTCTTAGCGATGAAAATCTTAAATTTGTGCTTAAAGATAGCTTTGATGTAGTTTTATCCAGAAGAACTATTGCAAAATACCGACTAGAACTTGAAATTCCGTCCTCAAGAGAAAGATATCTTTTATAAATTAATCATCAGATTCTTCAAACCATCCATTAAATTCAGTTTTGGGCTCTTGTAATGTTCCAGTGATTGACCAGGACCCAGAACTTATTTGGTCTAAGTTTCTCTCAAATGCTTTACCGGCCATATAAACTACTCCGGCAGTTATAGGGCCTCCTAACAAAAAAGCGTATGCTGGAAGATACTCCCTAAGAGGTAAAGTCATAATAACTTCTAAGGTAATACTATCTAGATAACCTATTTCATCCCTTCCAATTTCTCCTTTCCACTTAAACTCGCTTGATCCACTTTTGAAGACCAAAGGTTTTTTTAATTTAATAGAGTTCTTGGTCAGCAATATGTCTCCTTTTACATTATCGGCGCTAAAACCCGATTTATATAATTTTCTAAAATCTAAATTTGTTACTTTTTCAAAGGAATCAGTTACATTAAATATGTTCACTAATCTTAGAATATTATTTTGAGCCTGGAGATCTTCTCTGTTTTTAATTAACAATCCTTCAACTTCAATATAGACATTACCTAATACTTTTGCATAATCAAATTCCCAGGGTAAAGATCGCCAAGATACATTTGTTTCCAAAAAAATTGTATCCATTTCAAAGTTAGGATCTATTCCTATCTGTTTAAAGGCCTTTTCAGGAGATCCTGAATAAATTTTAGACTGTAAATTAGTATTCCAGCCTAATTCATTTTTTCTAATATTTAATCTCGAAACATTATTCTTATTCTTTGTAAGACCCCATTTTCCATAAGTTCCATTAATTTCATCTAATATAAGAGAAGAATTTGAATTAGATAATTCAAACGCCCAGTTTCCAAATTCAAAGGAATTTATTACTAGAGAATCTGTTTCAAACTTCAATGGCATTGATAAATTTTTGTACAAATCTAAGAAAGATGAACCTGATGTAGATTCAGAAAAATTTAAATTGATGTAATCAAGATCAATTATTGGAACTTGGTTAGTTTTCTTCGGAAGATAGAGGCTTCCAGATAAACTATCATTAGAAACAATCAACTCGAGAAACTGATTAGAATTTCTAGATTGGATTATTGTTTTTGGAAGGTAAAAATTTGATAAAAATACCTCATTTATTTGAAGTTTCTTAATATCTATATCTGATACTTTGTTATCAACAGATTTTCCAAGAAGGGAAAAAATAGATAAATCAAGTTTATCGATATTCCCTATTAGAGAAATCTTTCCACTCTCAGTACTGATCGATTGCTTTTCTTTTCCTGCGATAATAAATCCCTCTGCATTACCATTAAAAAGGTTTAATTTTCCTCTGATAATTTCTCCAAGTTTAAATTGGAGCCTTGAGTATTCCTTACTGTATGAGGGATAAAATAATATGCTGAGGTCTGTTGAATCTTCTTTGGACTTAAAAAAAGGATCAGGAAAGTTCATCTCAGTTCCAAAGAGGTTAGAAGAAACCTCTAAGTATAATTTTTTTATATCCTGACCTCTTATCAAAGATGGAACAGCAACTTGAATTACTGTTGATGAAGTTCCAGAGATTGAATCTCTTAAATCAATTGGAAATAAATTTTTGATTTGAAGGTAATTCTTAGAAGAAAAAAGACTATACCCTCTGCCTGTATTCTCTAGGTCTAAATCGAGAATAATAGGTGTAGAATTAACTTTTAAAGAAACATAACCATCTTTAAAACCTGTTTTATTATCGTAAATTATTGTAGAAAATATATTCGTTAAGTTAAATCCAAAATTTAAGGCATTCAACTCTCCTTTTTCTATCTTAGTAGTAACTTCCAATTGAGATTTTTTATCTAGTAAAGAAAATTCTTTTTTTAGTGGCGAACTAAAATAAAAATCTGTTTCATGAGACCCTCCAGAAACCAGATCCTGCAGGTTATAGCCAGGAAATTTAAGCAAGGTGGAAAAAGGGCCCTCAGCAGTTCCATTTACATCAAAATATAGACTCGAATCTAATTGAAAAGTTTTAAAATCTGCTTCTAGTCCAGAACCAAAGAAATTTCCTTTAAAAATTTTCCCATTTAAAATAAAGTTATTTATCGATAAGTCTGCATTTGCACCCAAGATCTTATACCCATTAACATTTAGAGAAATATCTCGCCCTGAAGCTTGCATGACGAAAGAAGATGAATTATCGGTATATATGCCGTCCACCGGACCTCTGTATATTAAGTTTAAGTCTTCAAATTGAGCGCTATCGATTAATAAATCAATACCCTCTTTTGTAGAGGATAAATAGTCTGTATTAGGAAAAAGCGATAAAGCTGATCTATCATTCATCTTCCTGCTTCTTAATCTCAAATTAACATCTCCAAGACCCTTCGTAGGGATGGTCAAAAAAGATAACAGCCCTTCAATTTCCTCATCATCTAAGATGGTAGTAAAACTAGATGGATTTATCTCAAATCTCTTATTATACAAACTGAAATTAAGTAAAGAATTGAAGTCATAAAATTCTAAATCTTTATCCAGAAAATCAAACGATGAAGCTCGAATAAAAGGAGAATTGAGAGCCAACTCACCCTTACCTTTGTAAATAGATAATTTTCCATCCAAACCTGTCAAACTCATGGAAGTATGACTTATTTCTAAGTCTTGAATATCGGCTTTTAAGATTTCTTTGCTTGTATCAAAATTAATTATCAGGTTTTGTAAAAGGCCACCCATAGAAAATTCAATGCCAACTTCTTCTAAAATAGTGTCGATCAACGTGCTATTGGAAAGATTTAATTCCGGAAAGATTACCTTAGGAGTGTAAGTTGAAAAATTGATGAAATAATTAGGTACCGCTATTTGATCATCGTTATTCAAAACTGTACTGACTTGTATTAATTCTTCGTCTTTATTTTTTAACTCAAAGCTTGAGGAAATAGAATTAAATCCAAATAGGTTCTCATTTGTTTTTAAGGTCATATTTCCTTGAAAATTTAAAACCTCCTGTTGAAAGATAGTAAAATTCATTTGAGTTTGTAACTCAGCATCAAATTTACAAGTCTTACAAACGAAGCTAATGAGGCTATCATCCATTTCAAATTTATTTGTTTGTATGTAACCTTTTATTAATGTTCCATTGGAATTTTCTCTTGAAAGGATTCCTACTTCTAAAATATTTTGTTGTTTATCCTTGAGATAAAGATTTAGTTTAGGTTCTCTTTTGTCTAGTAAAGAATCTAAGCTTAAATTGACTAAATTCGAATCATTAGGAAGATTTATTTTGAGATTATTTATACTCAATTCGTCAATTGATCTTAAGGTCTTCACTAAAGAAAAGATTTCTCCTGTTTCGTTGGCATATGCCTGATTCTGAATAGTAATATTATCTATACTTAATCTTGAGATGAATTTACCCCTCGAAATATTAAATAAAGAAAACTGAAGAAAAATTTCATCTGCAGAGATCGATTGACGATCATTTTCTGATTTTAGATTGGTGATTAAGATTGATGGCTTTATTGGGTGCCAGTTTGATTCAGTAAGATTAAATGAAGGATCAATACCCAGAAAGGACTTGAATATAAAAGAGTAAAAAGTTTTCTGCGTCGCAGCTAGTGAAAGAGAAAGAGAGATGCATGTATAAACAAAAATTATCCAAACAGTTATAGAAAATATCTTCTTCACAGTAAGCTTATATTTTTATTTTCTTTCTTCTGAATGCTCTAAGAAGAATAAAAGTAGGTGCCCAAAAAATTGATGAGATTAATGAAAAGATAAAGGCATTAGTCAGGTATAAACTGTCAGCTATATTCAAACCTTTACTCACATCGAGGAAATCGAAAGTAAATGCCATCTTGAATATGAAGAAAAGAAAGAAAAGGATAACTGATTGCTGCCAAATAGGAGAGACTCTAAATTGATAAAAGAATCGCTGGCATATGTAAGTAATTAATACAAATAGTAATCCATGTAAACCTAAGATAGAACCGTTTAACAAATCCATAATTAACCCAAAGAATAATGCTTCTAAAATTCCAACTTTATCTGGCAAAGCCATATTCCAATAAATCAACACCAGCAAAGTCAACAAAGGTTTCCACTGTAAGATTGATTCTGGAAAAACAAAAATATCCACAACCATAGCAAGAATAAGAGAAAGATAGATCCAAAGTTGGTTTTTACTAGATTTATTCATTTTTATAAATCAGAAAATAGTCTTGATTAACAGGATCAGAATAAAAAAATATTTCAACTTCTAAGAATTCACTATCTACTGGATCTGTAACTGATACAACCTCACCTACTAATATGCCATCAGGAAAAATCCCCCCAAGTCCAGAAGTATAGACTCTTTCTCCAGCTGAAAATTCTGCCGTTTTACGGATAAATTTTAGTTTCCCATTCCTTCCCAGTCCCTTTCCCTCTAAGGTCGCATGCAATGAAGAATCACTTGAAACTACTGGTATAGAAGATCTAATATCTTGAACTAATAAAACTTCTGCTGACGAAAACCCAATGCTGCTTAATCTACCAGCCAAGCCTTGCTCCGAAACTACTGCACTATCCTTTTTAACAATCTGTTTACTATTTATATCTAGAACTAGGAGAGGTTGATATTCATTAGAGGATAAAAAACTTTTTTTAGAAATTAGAAATCTTTCCTTATCAATACTCAAAGAAGACCACAGAGTATTAAGCTTACTATTATCAATCGAAATTTTCTCCATGAATTGATTTGTTGCTTTAAGCTTAAGGTTTTCTTTTTCTAAAGACTGAAGTTTCTTTTCAAGGTTGGTCCTTGATGAAAAGAAAACATTAAAATTATCGTAAATCTGTAACGGAAATCTTGTTAAGAAAGTTATTGGCTTTAATATGTCATTGCTGAATAACCTTATATAAGATCCAGATTCATACCTGATATCTGTAATCATAAGAAAAAAACAAAATATTGAAGCAAAAATAACTCTAGACGGTTTCATTGCAGGGATAGCAAAGATGGCCTCACTGCTTATGTTCGATACTTTATGTTCTCTTTTGAGCATAGATCAATAACACTCAGGAAGCATCAGTAAAAATATCTAAAATTATTATTCTGTAGATAGGAGATCAATATCGTACTTATCCATTATTTCTAATGCACTGCCACCACCTTTGGCAACACAAGTTAATGGATCCTCAGCAACAATAACTGGTAAGCCTGTTTGGCTAGAAATCAAAACATCTAGGTCTCTCAGCATAGCTCCGCCTCCAGTCAGCACAATACCTCGTTCACTAATATCTGCGCTTAACTCAGGTGGGGATGCTTCTAGGGCTGTTCTAATAGCTTGAATAATCGACGAAAGAGGTTCTAACATAGCATCATATGCTTGTTTACTATTCATTGTGAATGTAATTGGTATTCCCTCTGCTAGATTTCTACCTCTTACTTCCATTTCAATCACATCGGAATCAGGGGAAGCAGTTCCGATGATATGCTTAACTTTCTCAGCTGTTGCATCTCCCAGTAAAACACCTTGATTCCTTCTAACATAAGAAATGATTGACTCGTCTAATTTATCCCCCCCAACCTTTAAGGAATGAGCATAAACGACTCCATTTAAAGCCAAAATAGCAACCTCAGTTGTTCCACCGCCAATATCAACAACCATAGAGCCACTAGCTTCTTCAACAGGTAAGCCTGCACCTATAGCTGCTGCCATGGGCTCTTCTATCAAACGAACTTCTCTAGCTCCTGCTTTTAGAACTGACTCTCTTATGGCTCTTCTTTCAACTTGAGTAGATTCACATGGTACGCATACTAAAATTCTTGGGCTAGGTCTTACAAAGCTGTCTTCATGCACTCTTTGTACAAAGTGTTTAAGCATCTCTTCAGTAACCTGAAAGTCTGCAATGACTCCATCTTTAAGAGGTCTAATGGCAGTTATATTGCCTGGCGTACGCCCTAACATCTTCTTAGCTTCTGCCCCAACAGCAACAACTGTTCTTTGACCTTGATTGTTTCTGATCGCCACTACTGACGGCTCATCCAAGATTATTCCCCTCTCTTTTACGTAAACAAGAGTATTGGCTGTACCCAAGTCAATGGATAGGTCATTAGAGAACAAACCTCTTAATCTTTTTAACATTTATTTCCCTTCAAGAAAAATTCTAACTTAGTATTATCGTACCTTAGCAACAGCAATGTTTTTGAGCAAGCTACAATATGCTACATTACGCATCTTTTTACATAGAATGAATTGTACACATGGCATTAAGTGATCAAGAATTGAAAGAAATAGCATACCTAGCACGAATTAGTGTTAACGAAGAGTCTTTACCTTCTCTCAAAAAGGAGTTGGAAGATATTCTAGGTCTATTTAAAGAATTAGATGAAGCTAATACTTCTGAAGTTGATGCTATGTCCCATCCTTTAGACTTATCTCAACCTACAAGGAAAGATGAGGTAACCGAAGAAGATCTAAGAGAAGAATTACTTAAAAATGCACCATCAGTGAAATCAGGACTATTTCTTGTCCCCAAAGTTATAGAGGGAGAAAATTAGAGTGGATTTGCATAAACTTAGTCTTAGCAGACAATTAGAAGGTTTGAAAAAAGGAGATTTCTCTTCAACAGAGCTTACATCTCACTACTTAAATAGAATTTCAGAGCTTGATGACCAATTAAATTCGTTTATTACTGTCACAGAAGACCAGGCACTCTCTCAAGCCAAAGCTGCAGATGATAGGTATAAGTCAAATAATAATTTCTCTCTTGATGGGTTACCGATTGCTCATAAAGATATATTTTGTACAAAAGGTGTGCTCACAACATGTGGCTCAAAGATGCTTTCTAATTTTGAAGCACCTTATTCTTCTACCGTTTATGACAAATTAGATAAAAACGGCATGGTGATGTTAGGTAAAACTAATATGGATGAATTTGCAATGGGTTCTTCTAATGAAACAAGTTATTTTGGTCCAGTAAAGAACCCATGGAATATAGAATATGTTCCAGGAGGCTCATCAGGAGGCTCTGCTTCATGTGTTTCTGCTGAGCTGGCTCCAGTAGCTACTGCAACTGATACCGGAGGATCTATTAGACAACCTGCTGCTTTATGCGGTTTAACAGGTATAAAACCAACTTATGGAAGAGTTTCAAGATATGGAATGATTGCCTTTGCTTCTAGCTTAGATCAAGGTGGTGTTATAGCAAAATCTGCAGAAGATGCCGCTTTAATTTTAGAGGCTATGTCTGGTCATGATCCTAAAGATTCTACAAGTCTTAAATTAGATCAACCCAATCTAACTAAAAATTTAAATAATCCTATCAAAGGTATGAAAATAGGACTTCCAAAAGAGTTTTTTGAAAAAGAAATGGCGCCTTATGTTATGAAATCTATTGAAGAAGCGATAGAAGTATATAAAAGCTTAGGAGCTGAGATAGTTGAAATTTCACTTGGGAATATCAATCTTTCTCTTCCTATCTATTATATTATCGCTCCCGCTGAATGCTCGGCAAATCTATCTCGATACGATGGTGTTAGATATGGATATAGATGTGAAGACCCTAAGGATATAGAAGATCTATTCATGAGAACAAGAGAGGAAGGATTTGGAGCAGAAGTGAAAAGGAGAATACTTATTGGGACCTATGCTCTGTCTGCTGGATACTATGATGCCTTCTATCTGAAAGCACAAAAATGCAGACAATTAGTAGCTAACGATTTTAGTGAAGCATTTAAAAGTGTAGATGTCATTTTATCTCCGACGACCCCTGGTACATCATTTAAATCTGGAGAAAAAACGAATGATCCTGTTGAAATGTATTTACAGGATATCTTCACCATTCCAGCAAACTTAGCAGGTTTACCAGGGTTATCAATTCCTTGTGGAGAACATGATGGACTGCCCTTAGGTATGCAACTAGTTGGTAACTCTCTTGAGGAGAATAAATTACTCCAGTTTGCTCACTCCTTTCAATCAAATACGGACTGGCATATGAAAATGCCAAATATCTAAAATGAAGAATTACTCAGAGGATTGGGAAGCAGTAATTGGATTGGAAATTCATGTTCAACTTTCTACAAAATCTAAACTTTTTTCGGGCGCGAGTACTGACTTTGGTGCGCTACCTAATACTCAGGCTTGTAATATTGATTTAGCAATGCCCGGGGTACTTCCTGTTCTGAATGAAGAAGTTCTTAGAATGGCAGTTAAGCTTGGTAAAGCACTTAATGCAGAAATCAATAGTCCTACGAGCTTTGCCAGAAAGAATTACTTCTATCCAGACTCTCCTAAAGGCTATCAGATCAGTCAAATGGATAAACCAATCGTTGAGAATGGCTACCTGGACATTGAAACAGAGAATGGCGGTAAAAGAATTGGCGTTACCAGAGCACATCTTGAAGAGGATGCAGGTAAATCCCTGCATGATGATTTCGAGGGGCAGTCTGGTATTGACTTAAATCGAGCTGGAACACCTCTTTTGGAGATAGTATCAGAACCGGAAATAAATACTCCTGAAGAGGCAGTAGCATATCTAAAGTCAATACATTCAATTATTAGATATTTAGAAATATCGGATGGGAATATGGCGGAAGGTTCAATGAGATGTGATGCTAATGTTTCTGTGAGGAAAATAGGAGAAGAGGAACTCGGCACAAGAACCGAAACAAAGAATGTAAATTCATTTCGTTTTGTAGAAAAGGCAATTCAATATGAAATTGAAAGACAAATTCACGAACTAGAGTCCGGTAATAAAATTACACAAGAAACTAGACTTTATGATTCTCAAACAAATACAACTCGACCAATGCGATCTAAGGAGTTTGCAAATGATTACAGATATTTTCCTGAACCTGATTTATTACCAGTCAACTTAGAGAAGGAATTCATCGAAGAGGTCCTGGCAACTATGCCAGAAATGCCAAACGAAAAGAGAGAAAGGTTCGTTTCTGAATTTAGTCTCAGTCAATATGATGCAGATCTGTTAGTGGCTGATAAAGACGTAGCTGATTTTTTTGAAGAAGTCACAAAAGTATCAAACTCACCAAAATTAAGTGCAAATTGGATCATGGGGGAGCTATCTGCCGAATTAAACAATGAAAATTTAGGCATTAAAGAGTCTAAAGTTTCTTCAAATAAACTTGGCCAGCTCATAAGTAGAATAGAAGATGGCACTATCTCGGGCAAGATCGCGAAAGATATCTTCGAAAAAATATGGACTACTGGAAAAGAAGTAGATGACCTTATCAAGGAAGAGGGCCTAGAGCAGGTAACTGATGATAAAGAAATAGAATCAATGATTGATGAAGTTATTTCAAACAATCCCCTACAACTTGAACAGTATAGATCGGGTAAAGATAGGTTATTTGGATTCTTTGTAGGGCAAGTAATGAAGGCCTCTCAAGGAAAAGCCAATCCTAAGCAAGTTAACGATATTCTAAAATCTAAATTAGAAAAATAATCTATCCTGCAAATGCAGGTTTATCATATTAATAAAGTCCTTTTGGATCTCTTTTCTATCTCTTTGATTTGCTCTTACACAGTATTCCATATAACCATAAAGCGAAAGAAGAACTAAATCAGTCTGCCTTTCTAAAACTGAGTCTATTTTGCCCGGCCAACCTTTCTTTATTATTTTTCTCAGCGCTTGTCGATAGTATTTCTTTGTGCGTTCCCTCTCTGCAAGACATTTAGGTAAATAAAAAATGGCCGAGTAAACTAAATCACTATGATCTGGCAAAAGTTCAATAAGTTTTAAAGTCGAGCTTTCCAAAAGTTCCTTAGCATCATTGGCCGTTTTACAATCCTTTAAGCCTTTTTCAACTAATCCCACCATTTTTCTGGTTACTCTCATTTGTTCATTTAAGAACATATCTTCTATGTCCAAAAAGAAATCTGTTAAATCATTGAGAGGCATTGCCATTTCGTCAGCCAATCTAGAAAAAGAAATGGTATGAACTGTTTTATCCATCTTCCTGATGGAGTTCATAGACTTTTGGATGATCTTTACTTTCTTTTGAACGTCAACTTTCATCTTAAAAAAACTTTCTGTCCTGAAGGTGTAAATTAAGCATGTTTCTAAAGTCGCTTAGAATCTTTGATCTTTCATTTTCAGGAATATGAACTATATGATCGATAAAGCCATAAAATAGAACAGTCACTAATTCAGATTGTCTTTTAATTACTTTCTCATCCTTACCAGGCCATCCTCTTTTGATAAGTTTGGAAAACTTTTCTTTAACTTTAATCCTATTTTTATCTCTGTATTTAACGCATTCCGGTAAGTAGCAAGATAACTCGAAACGTAAGTCAGCATCTTTGCTAAGAGTTTCTACAAATCTTTCAAAAAATATTTCAAAGGCTCTTTTAAAATCTCCTGGGGTTTTGGCTTTCTTAATTTGTTTATCCCAATATCTATGGAGAGATTCCCAGTCTTTTTTTTGAGCTTGAAGGAATATATCTTCAGTTGTCGAATAAAAAGAAGTTATTTCGTCGATACCTACATCCAACTCTACAGCAATCGATGCAAAGCTGATTTGTTCAATTCTTTTGCTCTTCCTAAGTGAATTAACCGCTTTATTAACAACCTTATCCTTAAGATTACTAGTAGGTTTAGACATATAGTTTTAGGTGACAAACATAGATAAAGTTTCAGCTATATAAGCAGGTTTTTCTACTCCTTCAATCTCCATAGTGACTTCGGTCTTCATTAGATATCTTCCATCGCCTTTATCATCAACTGATACGCACTTGCTATGAGTACGTACTTTAGAACCTACATTTACAGGGTTAATAAATCTGACCTTATCGAGTCCATAATTAAATACCATTTTTAAGTTTTCAGGAGCAAGCACTGCTTGTGATGTTAAATGAGGCACCAATGAAAGAGATAGGAATCCATGTGCAATTGTTGAACCAAATAAAGGTGTCGCCTTCACAGAGTCAATATGAATAAATTGATGGTCTAAGGTTGCATCTGCAAACATGTCTATTCTATCTTGATCTACCTCAAACCAATCTGAAGAGCCTATTTCTTGACCTACGTAATCTACTAATTTTTCTGCTGGGACTAATCCAATCATAACTTTCTCCTATTTATTTAATAAATGATTTTTAAAATCTTCTCTTAAGCCAGTTTTCAAAAGTTTTCCTGTCGCTGTATGAGGCAACTCTTCAACGAATACAATATCGTCGGGTAACCACCATTTCACTACCTTATCTTCAAGAAAAGCATTGATATCCTCTTTTGTAGGATCTTGTCCAGCTGCTTTTACTATAAGCAATAAAGGTCTTTCATCCCATTTGGCATGCAACACCCCTATTACACAGGCTTCGGCAACTTCTGGATGACCCACTGCGGCATTTTCAAGATCTATTGAGCTTATCCATTCACCGCCTGACTTAATAACATCCTTACTTCTATCAACAATTTCCATATAACCCTCTGGATGTATCTTTGCAACGTCACCGGTATCAAACCAACCCTTGGCATCCATAGCACTTTCTTCTGCTTTGTAATAACGCTCAACAATGGTGGGTCCTTTAACCAATAATCTTCCAAAAGCCACACCATCATGTGGAAGTTCATTTCCATCATCATCAGCAATAGTCATATCAACCCCAAAAAAGGCTTTACCTTGCTTTTGTTGAAGGTCATATCTTTTTTCAATGTCCATATCTTCCATATCTGTTGTCCTGCTAGTTGCCGTCCCAAGTGGGCTCATTTCAGTCATGCCCCACCCATGCATTAAAAAGACATCATGTTTTTCTTCAAATTCTTGAATCATGGCTCTAGGAGCAGCTGAACCACCTACTAATGCTGTTTCAACGCAATCTAAAGTTTGATTAGTTTCATTTAGATGTTGTAAAAGACCTAGCCAGACCGTTGGAACACCCATTAATAGATCAGGCTTTTCATTATCTATCAATTCATAAACTGAGGCACCATCAAGTGCTGGTCCTGGAAAAACTAACTTCGCACCAAACATTGCTCCAGCATATGGAATGCCCCATGCATTGACATGAAACATTGGTACGACAGGTAAAATGCATGTAGAACTAGATACTTTAGCGACATTACCCGAACTGACTATCCAAGCATGCAAGATTGTCGATCTGTGAGAGTAAAGGACACCTTTTGGATTGCCGGTCGTCCCGGATGTATAACATAGGCTAGAAGCAGTATTTTCATCAAATTCTGGCCAGCTAAATTCATCAGATTCTTCAGATATTAAATCTTCATAACACATAGCATTACTTAATTTAGTTTCTGGCATGTTCTCTTTATCCGTCAGAATGACATAACCTTTTACATCCTTTAACTCAGATTCCAGAGACTCTACAAGCTGCACAAATGATAGGTCTATAAATAAATATTGATTCTCTGCATGATTAATAATATATGTTAATTGTTCAGGAAAAAGTCTTGGGTTAACTGTATTAACAACACATCCTATTCCAGATACACCAAAATATAATTCAAAATGCCTAAAAGTATTCCAAGCAAGTGTTCCTACAGTATCACCCTCTTTTAATCCAAGTTTTTCTAGGGCATTGGCCAACTGACGTGATCTCTTAGCTGCATCTCCGTATGTATATCTATGAATTGGTCCTTCAACTGTCCTAGAAACTATCTCTGCATCATTGTGATACTTCTCAGCATGCTCAATAAGGCCAGATATCAATAGCTGACCACTCATCATATTTCCTAACATTTTCTCTCCTAGTTTCTAAGTATTGTCTTTTTTAGTGGATCAGAATATCTTCGCTTTACCCACTCTTCAAGATTAAATTTGCTATCTCCCTTCTTTAATTTCTTTAATAAAAGTAAATCAGAGTAAAATTGCCATAAAAACGGCGCCCATTCGAGCTGCAAGTTACTCTTCCATTCAATACAAAGTTTATATTGAGTTTTCTGAAGCTTTTCTATCTCCTTAAGTTTTAATGAGGGAAAGTTTTTAAAAGGATCTGTGAAGTAAGGTAAAATTTTGATGAACTCAGAAGGTATATCGAAATTGTTCAAAATCTGTTTGTCTGTTTCCTCTTTCATGAATCTAGAAAGGCATATCATATCTGTATTAGGCATACCAGTAGGGTTTATTCCTATAGCTTTTGTTAAGTTGCCTAAAGATTTTCTTCCTTTATAAGGTCCTATATAAAATCTTGAAGGGCAGTAATCATTGGCGTAATAGTTGTCCCAAATTATTATTGGGTTTGAAAATAAACTCTTTAATTCTTTGATTCCCTTTTGCGGAATAGACTGGCTTACAACTTCATCTCCTGTCCATAATATAGATATCGAAGGGTCAATATCCTCTGCAAGAGCTTTTAGATATTCGTTTTTTTGTAAATTTCCTTTAGCAAAACTTTTGCAGTAAACCGTTGGACAAATCATTAAAGAATTTTTTTTAAGAAAGTCGATGGAGGAAACTAAATTAATGATTGTCAGATGAAATTTGGCAAGTTCTTTATCTTTTTCATGTTCAATATCATCAAAAAATATTGCAAAGTCTTTAAAGCCAAGCTGATAAGCTTGTTTCAATTTAGAAGTAAGAGTTTTTATGAAGTTTTTTGATAATTTAGAAGATTGAAGACCTGGCGAAATAGCAAAGATAGGTTTTATTTTATTTTTCTTACATTGATCAACAAGATTTCTTAAGGTTTTTTGTTCTTTAGCAGGATATGTCTTTCCCCATTCCATTCTGTGGTACAAATCTTCCTTTGGTCCGTATAAATAAAAGTCCATTTTGAGTTTACCCATATGATTGATTACTTTCGCTCTTTCATCCTGAGAAAATAAGCGACCGTAATAACCTTCTATATAACCTTTTAACATCTATTTAACTTTCCTAAGCAAACTCTATCATCACCGTTTAAATCTTTAAACGTTCTAATTTGAGAAAAACCATAGGTCTTAAATATTGATATAACCAAGTCGGATTGATCATAGCCATGTTCAATGAATAAGTAGCCAGTATTATTAAGAATTTCTGTAGTGTCTTTAACAATTCTTTCAATGTCATATAGTCCTTCTGAATCAGATATAAGTGCTTGTTTTGGCTCAAACTTTAACCCATCAGAATAAATTCTAGGATCAGAAGGATTAATATAAGGAGGATTAGAAACTATCACATCAAAATATTCATTCTTAAAAGCAGATAACCAGTTTGAATTGACTAAAGATACATCTAATGAATTCCTAGTCATATTTTTCGATGTCACTTTTAAAGCTTCGTAACTTAAATCTGAACACACAACTTCCCAGTTTGCTCTTTCCTTGGCTAAAGATAGTCCTATAGCACCTGAACCGGTTCCTAAATCCAAGACTCTTATTTTTTTCTTATCAAATATTTCTAAGACTTTTTGAACTAAGATTTCTGTTTCTGGTCTAGGAACTAAGACATGTTGATCGACGTAAAGGCTAAGATTCCAGAATTCGATATTATTTATTAGATAAGCTAGAGGCTCACCTTCTTCTCTTCGCTGAATTAGTTCTTTAAGTTTATTTCTAATTTCAACTGTTAATGGAGGGTTGTCTCTATATAGAGTATTTTTATCAATTTCTAATAGGTGTAATACCAATAACTCAATATCTAGTTGTGAACTTACAATACTTAATTGCGTGAGAAGTTTTATCTGGTTTAAAGCAAAATAATCATCCATCAGCTTGAAGATTCAAGATTGGCTAGAGCTCTTGCTTGGTTCTCTTCTAGTAAAGCTGTAATCATAACCTCCATATCTCCATCTAAAAAACCGGGTAAGTTATGAACAGAAAACTCTATACGATGATCTGTAATTCTATTTTGCGGGAAGTTGTAAGTTCTTATTTTTTCAGATCTATCTCCAGACCCTACCATGACTCTTCTATTTTCAGCTTGTTCAGATTCTACTTTCTCTTTTTCAGCATTTTGTAATTTCGACTGAAGTAATGAAAGAGCTTTTTCTTTATTTTTATGTTGTGAGCGACCATCCTGGCACTCTACTACTATACCTGTAGGTATGTGAGTTAATCTAACAGCAGAATCTGTTTTGTTGACATGCTGACCTCCAGCACCTGATGCTCGGAAAGTATCAACCCTCAAATCATTTTTATCTATATTTATTTCCGCCAAGTCATCTTGTTCTGCTAAAACAGCAACCGAACATGCTGATGTATGAACCCTCCCTTGAGACTCTGTAGATGGAACTCTTTGAACCCTATGAACCCCTGCTTCAAACTTAAGTTGCTTGTAAACATCGGAACCCTCTATTCTCGTAACAAGTTCCTTGAAACCGCCATGATCGCCCTCTCTCACGCTGACTATCTCCATCTTCCAGTTATTCCTCTCAGACAATCGAGAATACATTCTATATAGATCTCCAGAGAAAAGTGCAGCTTCATCGCCTCCTGTACCGGCTCTTATTTCAAGAAAAACATCTTTTGAATCATCAGGATCTTTGGGAAGTAGTAACCGTTTAAGTTCATTTTCAAGATCATCAATACTTTGCTTTAGTTCCTCGAATTCAATTTCTGCCATTTGTTTTATTTCAGGATCAGAATCCTTCATAAGTACTTTGGCTTCGTTCATATCACCTTCAGCTTTTTTGAATGCATTGAATGCATTCACAACAGGAGATAAATCTGCGTATTCTTTTGAAAGTTTTATAAACTCTTCCTGATTAGACGTTATATCTGGTTTACTCAAAAGAGATTCTATTTCTTCATATCTAAAAGAAACATCACCTAATTTAGTTAAAATACTCTCTATCATTTATATAAACCTTTGCTGATAATAGAATTTATGATCAATCTAAGAAGATTATTTTCACAATATGTAATCGTTTTATCACTAATAATTATATCTCTTGGATGCACTTCAATCCCTATGGAACCTCAAAAATTTTCGAGTGAAATTAAAAATGTCCAAGAAAATTTCAAAATCGAAGGTAAGTTTAAGCTTTCGTATATGGATAGCAAGGAAACAGGTTATTTCGTTCTTGGCAAAGAAGGTAATACTGTTTCGTTGAATATTGGAAAAAACTATCTTCTGCCAGAGAAAGTTATCATCCTAGATACAAGAGAGGCAATAAATATAAATGAATTTATTGAAAATAATATCTTGCCTTACAACTTACCTATATTAAAAGTGGAGAGGTTTTTAGAATTATTATTAGGACTTGAATCAAAAGATCTACAAGATGAGGAAATAGGATTAGAAATAGAAACTAAAGGATCTGATGATTATCCTTCAGAAGTCACTCTTTTATATAAAGACTTAAATCTTCTTATGAAAGTTAAAAAAATATGGAAGAATTAAAATTAAGAGCACCCGCAAAGCTTAACTTACATCTTGAAGTAGTAAAAAAAAGAAGTGATGGATTCCATGACTTATCCTCATTATTTACTCTAATTGAATTATTTGACGATATAACGCTTAAAAAGAATTCAAATTCTATTGAATTAATAGAATCCATACCTATAAAACAAAATATTGTTTTAAAAGCGGCAAACCTCCTAAAGGATTTATTCTCTGTAAAGGAAGGCGTCAAAATTGAACTCGTAAAGTCTATTCCTGATCAAAAGGGTTTAGGGGGTGGGAGTTCCGATGCAGCGTCAACACTATTAGGCTTAAGAAAATTTTGGAATTTGAATATATCAGACCAAGATCTTGCAGAGATTGCTCTAACGTTAGGTTCAGATGTTCCTTTCTTTATATATGGTAAAACTGCCTGGGCAGAAGGAAGGGGTGAAATTCTGGCTGAATACCCATATAAAAAGAAATATTACTTGTTATTTTTGCCCGCATTAAAAATAAGTACTAAAAATGCTTTTGAGCAGGCTAGTTTTGCATCTAGGCCTAAAATCAGTAAAAAGAACTTTACTAGTGATAAGTCATTTAATAGTTTTGAAGTATGGATAAGAAGGACTTATTCGGAAATGGATGAAGCTTTTAATAAACTTAGATTGATTGGAGAACCTAAATTATCCGGGACTGGCTCTGCTATTTTTCTGGAGTTTGACAATGAATCTGCTGCTCAGTCAGCACAGAAACATTTTCCTGAGTTAGTTTTAACAAAAAGCTTAGAACGTTCACCCTTAATGCAAATAATAGAATAAAATACGCAAAATATATGAATGGGGTGTGGCCAAGCGGTAAGGCAGCGGCTTTTGATGCCGCCATGCGCTGGTTCGAATCCAGCCACCCCAGCCATCTATAGGAGAGACAAATGGAGAAAAGACATCAAAAAATAGCTGTCTTTAGCGGAACAGCTAACCTGGAGCTTACTGAAAAAATTTGCAAAAAACTCGCTTTAAAGCGTGGAAAAGCAGATATCGGTCGTTTTAGTGATGGCGAAATTAGCGTGAAAATTAATGAAAACGTAAGAGGCAAAGACGTTTACATAATCCAGCCAACTTGTAGTCCTTCTCATGTGAATTTAATTGAATTAATACTAATGGTTGATGCTCTTAGATGGTCTTCTGCAGGAAGAATTACAGCTGTTATTCCATATTATGGATATGCAAGGCAAGACAGACGGGTAAGGTCTCAAAGAGTTCCAATCAGTGCTAAAGTTATTGCAGGTATCTTAGAAAGATCTGGAATTGATAGAGTTTTAACAGTAGAGCTTCATTCTGAACAGATTCAAGGATTTTTCGATATACCAGTAGATAATATATACGGGACAAAAGTTATCTATGAGGACATCAAAAAACAAAAATTTAAGGACATATTAGTTGTAAGTCCTGATGTCGGAGGCGTAGTTAGGTCAAGAGCTCTATCTAAGTTTTTAGATATTGGTGACTTGGCAATTATCGATAAAAGAAGAGATGAAGCGAATAAATCTGAGGTGATGAATGTAATAGGAGATGTTTCAAAAAAAGATTGTCTGCTTTATGACGACATGGCAGACACATGTGGAACATTGTGCAATGCAGCAGATGCATTAAAGGCCAAGGATGCTAGAAGTGTAAGTGCTTATATCACTCATCCTGTTTTATCAGGTGAGGCAATAGAAAAAATAAATCAATCTTCACTTGATCAATTAGTTGTAACAGATACTATACCGCTCTCGGAAGAAGCTAAATCCTGTAAAAAGATAAGATGTATATCTTTGGCACCGACTTTAGCTGAGGCCATAAAGAGGTTAAATAAAGAGGAATCAATAAGTGAAATGCTTATGTGATCAATTGAATTATGAGTGAACAAGTTAATTTAAATGCAACTAACAGAGAAGTCGAAGGTAAATCTTCTAGTAGGCAGTTGAGAAGAATGGGCTCAGTACCAGCCGTGATATATGGTGGAGAAAAAGATCCTATAAGAATATCTATTCTAGAGAAGGATATTGCAAAAGCATCTGAGATACCTGGATTTGCTACTCAAATATTGAACATAAATATTTCAGGTGATGAGCAAAATGTCATCGTAAAAGAAATACAAAGACATCCGGCTACTCAAAGAGTTCTGCATGCAGACCTTCAAAGAGTTAATCCTGACACAAAAATTAGTATTTCTGTTCCTGTAAGGTTCTTAAATGAAGATAACTGCATGGGCGTCAAAATGCATGGTGGTGCAATTTCTCGTTTAATTAATAATATCGATATAAGTTGTCTAGCTTCCAATCTTCCAGAATACCTTGAAGTAGATGTAGCTGAACTAGATGTTGGGGATTCAATATTTTTATCAGCACTTAATCTACCAGAGGGTGTAGAAATTCCATCACTTGCTCTCGGCGATGACAGAGATCAGGCTGTAGTTTCTGTGACTGAAGCTAAAGTACTCGATGTTGAACCTGAAATCATTGAAACGGAAGAAGATGGAGATTCCTCTGAAGAAGACAGTGCAGAATCTAGTGAAGGCCAAGAAGAGGCTGACGAATAATCCTCCGATAAGACCTCATGGAACCACTACTAATATTAGGATTAGGTAATCCTGGTAAAGATTATGCACTTACTCGACATAATGCTGGTGCTGATTACGTCGATCTGCTTTGCAGTAAATACTCATTAACTTTAAAAAAAGAAAGACAAATCCATGGTCAATTTGCAGAATTTGTTAATGAAAACTATAAGTTGATCTTTGTAATCCCTTCTACCTATATGAATGAGAGTGGTTTATGCGTGTCTAAAACAAAAAAATTTTTTAATCTTAGAACAGAACAAATTTTAATCGCTCACGATGAATTGGATCTGCCTAATTCAGAAATTAAGCTTAAAGAGTCAGGCGGACACGGCGGCCATAATGGCCTTAGAAATATAATAGATCATTTACAAGGAGATAGGTCTTTTAAAAGATTAAGAATTGGAATAGGCAAGCCAGAGAAAGATAAAGATGTCATTTCATACGTCTTAAAAAAGGCCTCAGTTGAGGAAAGAGAAAAATTAATGAGTAATCTTATTAATTACCTAGATCTGGGAGAAAAAATAATCCAAGATGGCTGGCAAAAGGCTGTAATGAATTACCATACAATTAAGGAAGTAAATAATGAGTCTTAAGTGTGGGATAGTTGGACTTCCGAATGTTGGCAAATCAACATTATTTAATGCCTTAACAGCTGCAGGGATCGAAGCGCAAAATTTTCCTTTTTGTACTATAGAACCTAACAAAGGTATCGTTCCTGTCCCAGATCCAAGACTTAATAAAGTCGCTAAGATAGTAAATCCTGAAAAAATAATACCTACAACTACAGAGTTCGTAGACATTGCAGGGCTAGTGAAAGGTGCATCGGAAGGAGAAGGTTTAGGAAATAAATTTCTTTCTCATATAAGAGAAACACAAGCAATTCTGCATGTTATTAGATGTTTCGAAAATCCTGACATTACGCATGTGCATGATGAAGTGAATCCTGTGGTGGATCTAGAAACAGTAGAAACTGAACTACTTCTAGCCGATATTGAAACTTTAACAAATGCATTGCTTAGACTGGAAAAGGCCACAAGATCAGGTGATAAAGAGGTAATGATTCAAAGAGATAAATTCCAGAACCTATCTGCGGAATTAAGTAGCGGAATTTTAGGTAGGAATACTGAAAGTTTTAAAAATGACCAAGATGCTTATAAAGAATTAGGCTTGATAACAGTAAAACCCTGTTTATATGTAGGAAATATTGAAGACTTAGATTCTGATAATATTTTGCTTGAAGATTTGATTAGCTATGCTGAAGAAAGAGATTCCATTGTTATTCCTATGTGTAATCAACTTGAAGCTGAAATTGCTGAACTTGATTTTGAAGAGGGAATGGAATTCTTAAAAGATATGGGACTAGAGGAACCAGGGCTCAACAAACTTATAAGAGAAAGTTATAAGATGTTATCTTTGATAACTTACTTTACTGCCGGGGAAAAAGAAGTAAGAGCCTGGACAACAAAACAAGGTTCTACAGCTCCTGAGGCCGCAGGAGTAATTCATACTGACTTTCAAAAAGGATTTATTAGAGCTGAAACGATCGCTTATGATGATTATGTTGAACATTCAGGTGAGTTGGGGGCCAAGGAAGCAGGAAAACTTCGTTCTGAGGGTAATGAATACATTGTTAAAGATGGTGACGTAATGCATTTTAGGTTTAATGTTTAATAGTTACTCGACTTTATCCTAACTGATCTCTAAAATTCGCAACACGGTTGTGTAGCTCAGCTGGTTAGAGCGCGGCATTCATAATGCCGAGGTCGGTGGTTCAAGCCCACCCACAACCACCATTGATCTTAAAGATACTTCTTAAAAAATAAATTCTGCAGATCTGCAACAGATCTTCCATATCCCTTCTGAGAATCAAAGGCATGTTCCTCTTGAGAAAATATATGAAGTTCAGTAGGTACATTTAGATTAGTTAACTTTGTATATAAATCTGTCGAGTCAGATAGTTTTACAACCGAATCAGTTGAACCATGAATCAGCATTGTGGGAGGAAACTGATTATTTATTTGCAAAATAGGACTAGCTTTATCGAAGTCATCTTGTGAGGCATCATTACCCATTAAGGCCTTGTAAGCATCAAATATGGCATCGGTATCCTCATATTTTCTTATTTGTGCCGGAGGATATATGGCGCATACAGCTTTTACTTCTGAAGTAACATGATTATTTCCACCTTCACCTTCAAAACTTGGATCTATATCTGATAGAGCTGACATTAAGGAAAGGTGGCCACCAGCAGAATTTCCTGTAACACCAATTCTATTTGGATCTATTTTCAATTTATCTGAATTTGCCCTTACATAACGTATTGCACAATTCACATCTTGTATCTGTGCAGGCCAAATCTTTTCTTGAGATAATCTATAAGAAGCTGAGACGCAGGTAAACCCTTCCCTAGCAAGTAATATTCCATAACCACGTAATTGATTTTTGTCTCCTTCTCTCCAGCCACCTCCATGGATAATTACTATCCCAGAACCATTAGCTTCACCTTCAGGTGGACAAAATAAATCGCCAGTAAGGTCTCTCGAACCTGTTGTTCCAATTTTTATATTATCTTCTATGTTTACTAATTTTTTCATTGAAAAAAAAGGCATCCGAGGACGCCTTTCTACAAAATCCTTTTTTAATTTGATCTAGAGTTCCATACACTCAATATAATGATTATTGCGATTATAAGACCCAAACCTTCAGATCCAAGAGTTTCCATGATAATTTGAGTATTCTCAAGTACTCCCCCGAAGAAAGGCACATTACTACCAAACAACATGGATACTAATATGGCTACTGCCACAATTAATCCAAGAAATTTTGTTATGTCCCACAAAACTCTAGATATTCTATTTATTATGTCTGTCATTTTTTAACCTGCTCCTTAGCTATAAAGAAGAAAGGGGTTCTCTGAACCCCCTTCTATTTTTAGCATATTAATAACTATCTAAGCAATTCCATAACAATTAATAGAACTATAATACCTACAAGACCTGATTCCCCAAGCATTGCTACTGCTCCTAGAAGATTTTCAAGTACATTAGGTACGAAAGCAACATCAGTGCCAATAACAACTCCTAGAACAACACCAAGAGCAATCAAAGCTACACCTATACCCGTTAAGTCGCTAACTATACGTTTTGCATTTTCCATCATAATATCTCACCCATTTTTTGTTAAACAAAAGCCCAGATAATTCTGGACCATTAAATTTAACAGGATGGAAAGTATTAAAACAATTGAAGGCTTAGCACAATATTTGAAATATTACAAATTAGTCGTCTAATCCTTTCATAGTTAATCTTATTTTACCTTGCCTATCTACTTCTAGAACTTTAACCTTTACTTCCTCACCTTCAACAAAATAATCTGAAACATTCTCTACTCTTTCTTCTGAGATTTCTGAAACATGAACTAGTCCATCTCTTCCGGGCATAATTGTAACAAAAGCACCAAAATCTTTGATATTCGCTACAGTCCCTGTGTAGATTTTATTTACCTCTGGTTCAGCAGTAATTTCCTCAATTCTTTTTTGAGCAGACTCTCTAGATTCTGGTGTATCTCCATAAATGGTTACTTTACCACTATCCTCTACTTCAATAATTGCACCAGTTTCTTCAGTGAGTCCTCTAATAGTTTCACCACCTTTACCTATGACGTCTCTTATCTTTTTAGTATTAATCTGCAGTACAACAGCTTGGGGTGCTTTTTCAGATAACTGTTCTCTAGAAGAGGAAATTACTTCATTCATACTCGAGAGTATATGATTCCTTGCAGTATTTGCTTTCTCTAGCGCGACTTCGAATATTTCTTCTGTAATTCCGTCTATTTTAATATCCATTTGTAGTGCGGTTATTCCTTCTGAAGTTCCTGCAACTTTAAAGTCCATATCACCAAGATGATCTTCATCGCCTAAAATATCAGTAATAACTGCGAATCCTTCTTCTTCTTTAACCAACCCCATAGCTATGCCTGCCACTGCGGCCTTTAGAGGAATGCCTGCGTCCATAAGCGCAAGACTTGAACCACAAACACTAGCCATTGAACTAGAGCCATTAGACTCTGTTATTTCAGATACTACTCTGATGGTGTAAGGAAATTCATCAGGTGAAGGTAACACTGCCTCTAAGGCTCTTCTTGCTAACTTTCCGTGTCCTATTTCTCTTCTTTTGGGACCAGACATAAAACCTGCTTCTCCAACAGAGTATGGAGGAAAATTATAATGCAGCATAAATTGATCTTTAAACTCCCCTTCTAGGGCATCTATTAATTGAGCTTGTCTTGGGGAGCCCAGCGTAGACGTTACAATCGCCTGTGTTTCTCCTCGGGTAAATAATGCAGAACCGTGTGTATTCTTTAGCACACCAGTTTCAATAAAAAGAGGTCTTACAGTATCAAGATCTCTTCCATCAATTCTCGGTTCACCTTGAATAAGTTTAGTACGAACTACTTTTTTCTCTATTTTTTTAACGGCGTCAAGTAAGTCTGCACTCTTAGGGGCGCCCTCTTCTCCTGTTGCGTGTTCATCAAGTAAGGATTCTTTTATAGCTGACAAACTCTGAACTCTTTCTTGTTTAACTTGAATTTCGTAAGCTTCTGCAATAGACGAAGAACAATTCTCTTCAACCAGGTCAATCACATCAACACTCAATACTTTCGGTATGTATTCAAAATCAGGTTTTCCTATATCAGTTACCATTTCTTTGATGGCTTCAATAGCTACTTGCATTTCTTGATGAGCATATAAAATCCCTCCCAACATTTGATCTTCGGAAAGTTCTTTGGCTTCTGATTCAACCATGATCACTGCCGCATCACTTCCTGCAATGACCATATCTAAATGAGATCCCTCTAACTCGGTCCTTGTTGGGTTGATACAGTAGTTGCCATCTATAAATCCAACCCTTATAGCTCCGAGAGGACCATTAAATGGAAGTCCGGATATCGCCACAGCTGCTGAGGCTGCTAGAAAAGAAAGAATATCAGGATCAACATTCTTATCAGAGGAGATGACAGTACAAATTACCTGAACTTCATAGAGGAAATCATCATTGAATAAAGGTCTTAAAGGTCTATCTATTAATCTAGAGGTGAGTGTTTCTTTTTCGGTGGGCCTACCTTCTCTCTTGAAGAAACCTCCAGGTATTTTACCTGTAGCATATGTCTTCTCTTGATAATTAACTGTCAACGGGAAAAAGTCTTGATGTTCGCCAGGAGCCTTTCCTACCACAACTGTGGCTAATACTTGCGTATCCTCACATGTAGCAATTACTGCTCCAGTGGCTTGTCTAGCAACTTTTCCTGATTCTAGGGTGATTTCTTTGTCACCCAGCATGAATGATTTTTTATAACTTTCCATTTTATTTCCTATTTTACAGAGCCCTATTGCCCAGTAATTAAGTGATTAGATTATATTAGTGATTGATTATCTTCTTAGACCCAAATCCGATATTAACTTTGTGTAAGCCTCTGGTTTTGATGTTTTTATGTAATCAAGAAGTTTTCTACGTTGATTCACCATTCTTATTAAACCTGTCCTGGAATGGTGGTCCTTAGCGTTAGCTTTGAAATGAGATTGAAGTGCATCTATATTTGCTGACAACAAGGCCACTTGAACTTCAGGAGATCCTGTGTCTTTATCTGTTCTTGCGAACTTTGTTACTATTTCTTTCTTTTCTGTACTACTTAGTGCCAATTTTTTTTCCTCTAATTAAAATTAATTCGTAGATAAAAGTCTTTTAGGTTGCAATTTTTTATAACTTAACTCCCCAATACCTAAGAATAATTTTTTTTCAGTATATATTCTTACTAATCCTTTATTTTCAAGGTGCGCATTATAGTCTATTGAAAGGCCATTTCTAACTTTTTTTGCATCTTCTGATTTTATTCTTACTTTATCCAAATTTCCTAACATTGCATCACAAGGTAATACTTTATCAATTAAGGATTGGTAAGAATCCTCAAAACTACAAGATTTATAATTTAAGTGCATTTCTCCAACTTTTAATCTTCTCAAAGAAATTACTGTAGCCATAGAGTTTAAATTTCTACCTAATTTTTCAACAAAGCTTCTTATATATGTACCTTTAGAGCAAGAAACCTTCAAAATTGCTGTCTTATCAGATTTATCTATCAGTTCAATTTTTTGTATGTCTATCTTTCTAGGCACCCTATGTAGATAGACTCCCTTCCTAGCCCAGTAATATAAGGGATTGCCATTTATCTTTATTGCTGAATACATAGGAGGTATTTGATCTTGAACTCCTTCTAAGTTGGTTAAAAATTGTGGAAAGTCATCTTTAAACCCTAGAAAATCAGTTTTTGAGACTATATTTCCAGTAATATCTCCTGTATCTGTTTCAATTCCAAACTCTAGTCCTACTTCGTAAACTTTATCCAGATCAGTAGCAAAATTACTAAACTTTGTAGCTTCTCCAATACATACCGGCAGAAGGCCAGTTGCTAACGGGTCAAGTGTTCCACAGTGTCCTATTTTCTTGATTCCTAGTTTGGAACGAAGTTTATAAACACATTGAGCAGATGTTAAACCTTCAGGCTTATCTAAAATTAAAAATCCATTCATGAAGCTAAAAAAACTCTTCTATCTTGAAGAAAATCTCTGGAATTCTTCTCAAGTTTAAATTTTGACTAAGCTTTTTTCTGATAAAACCTTTAGCCTTTTCCAGACCTTTCTTTAATTCTTCTAGATCGATTTCATTAAAGCTATTAGTTTGAGAAATGAAAATGTCAGCCTTCTTCATATCAGGAGTCAACATCACATTCAATATAGTTATTCCTTGAATGCGGGGATCTTTTACTTCTATGGATAAAACCTGAGAAATTTCAACTTTTATTAGATCAGCGATCCTATCAGAACGCTTAAAGTCTTGTGATGGCATTAATCAAGGGTTCTTTTTACTTCAATCCTATCAAAGACCTCTATTTTATCACCAACTTTCACATCTCTGTAGTTAGCAACACCAATTCCACATTCAGTTCCCATTGGAACTTCGTTTGCGTCATCTTTAAACCTTTTTAAAGAATCTAGTTCCCCTTCAAATATAACTATATTATCTCGAAGTACTCTTATTGGTTTATTTCTTTTAATGGTACCTTCAATAACCATTGAACCAGCAATCTGTCCAAATTTAGGGGATTTAAAAATATCTTTTACTTCAGCAGTACCTAGTATCTCTTCTTTTACCTCTGGAGCTAAATGGCCTTCAACCGAAGTTTTGATACCATCTATCAAATCATAGATGATGCTGTAATAAAGAATTTCTATCGATTCTTTTTCTGATAAAGATTTTGCAGCATTATCTGCCCTAACATTAAAGCCCATCACGAATGCTCCTGTGGTCATAGCTAAGTTAACATCATTTGCATTTATGGAACCCACTGACTCATGGACAATATTTATTTTAACTTCTTCATTTTCTATATTCTTTATGGAACCTATTATTGCCTCTAAGGAACCGTGGGTATCTGCTTTCAGAACAATATTCAAGATAGTGTGATTTCCCAGTTCAGATTCAAAAAGCATCTCAAGATTTGAGATTTGGTTACGGGCCAATCTTTCTTCTCTAGCTTTTTCAGCTCTCTCATTAGAAATTTCTTTAGCCATTTTCTCGCTTGAAACAACAACAAACTCTTCCCCTGCCTTAGGCGGAACATCAAGACCAGTTATCGAAGCAGGAACTGATGGTCCAGCCTCTTTCAAAGTTGAACCATTTTCATCTACTAAGCTTCTGACTCTTTTCGTCTGTTCGCCGACAAGAATCATATCGCCCTTCTTTAGAGTACCCTTTTGCACAAGTATTGTTGCAACAGCTCCTCTACCTACTTCTGTGGTTGAGTCTAAAACTACCCCAAATGCAGGACCTTTATGGTGTGCTTTGAGCTCCAATACTTCAGCTTCTAAAGAGACTGCTTCTAATAATTCTTTTATGCCGTCACCTTTAAGAGCTGAAATAGGTAAAAATTGAGTTTGGCCTCCCCAATCTTCTGGAATAAGTTCTTTATTGGAAAGTTCTGTTTTTACCTTTTCGATATCAGCCTCTTCTCTATCCATTTTATTTACTGCGACTACAATCGGTACACCAGCAGCTTTGGCATGGCTAATTGCCTCTTCTGTTTGTGGCTGCAGTCCGTCATCAGCAGCGACGACTAAAATAACAATATCAGTTGAATTTGCTCCCCTTGCTCGCACTTCTGAGAAGGCAGCATGACCAGGAGTGTCAATAAATGCAATTGTACCTTGATCTGTATTAGCTTGATAAGCTCCAATTTTTTGAGTTATGCCTCCATCCTCTCCGGCTGCAACATTAGCCTTTCTAATAAAATCCAGTAAAGTTGTCTTACCATGATCTACATGGCCTAGAACAGATACTACTGGGTTCCTACGTTCTTCTTCCCCATCGTAGGTAACCAGTTCCATTAGTTGATCTTCAACTTCAACTTTTACAGCCGGTTCTCCCTTATGACCCAGCTCTTCTGTAACTAATATGGCAGTATCTTGATCTAAAGGTTGATTTAAAGTTGCCATAACCCCCATAGACATTAATTTTTTTACAACTTCAGCTCCTTTTACAGAAAGACTTTGAGCAAGTTCACTTACTGTAATCGTTTCAGGAATTTGAATATTTTTTGAAACTAAATCAGCAGGTTTTTCGAACTCTTGTTTTTCAACATTAGAAAGAAAATTTTCTCCTTCTAACTCTCTTTGTTCTTTTTTTGATAGTTCTGCTCTAGTGGGTTTTAGTGTTCTTTTTTCAATTTGAACAACTTTCTTAGGTCCAGATTGCGTTGCGGGAGATTCACCTGTTTTGGCTTTTCGCCTTGTAACAAGAGTCTTTTGTTCTATTTCTTTCTTTCTAAGCTCTTCTTCCGCCTTTTTATTGGCCTCTCCTGCTTGTCTCTTTTTCTCTATTTCATCGAAATCAATTAGTGAGGAAGTTTTTTTAGCTTCTGAAATCTGTTTTTCAGAACTCTGGCTTGTAATAGTTTTTCTAGTTATTGAAACTGTTCCTGATGAGGTAGGTTCAGTCTTAGTTGCACTTTTATTTAAGGAGATAGTCTTAGAAGATTTATTTTGCTGTTCTTTAAGAAACTCTAAGAGTATCTTTTTATCTTTATCAGTAACCTCATCTTTAACGTCAGTATGAGAGAGGCCAGCTTCTTTCATCTGAGAAAGAAGAGTTTCCCCTTTGGAACCAATTATTTTTGCTAAGTTTTCTACTGTTACAGCTGACATTTTTTTTAATCCTCAAACCAATGAGCTCTTGCTCGCATAATTAAATCTCCAGCATCCTCTTCAGAGATATCTATAACGCCAGTAAGCTCTTCAATTGATTGCTCAGCAAGTTCTTCCCTATCATTAATGCCTTTTTGAGTCAGTTCCAAAGCAAGTGTCATTTCCATTCCTTCAACTGACATGAGATCTCCTGACTCTCCATCATCTGTGGAAACTTCCATAGCCATTGTTATTAAGACTTCTTTAGCTCTATTTATTAAAAGACTACTTATATCATCATCGAAACCATCAATTTGTGAAAGTTCCTCTATTTCTGAAGAAGAAATAGATTCTAAGGAATTGTATCCATTGGTTATGAGCGTGCTTGCCAAATCATTATCTACGTCTAATTTATCTATTAATATATTTGAAATACTTTCAGATTTCTCCTGGTTTTGTTGATCAGCAGCTTCCTGATCGATAACATTTAATTTCCAACCAGTGATTTGGCTACTTAGACGAACATTTTGTCCACTTTTTCCTATTGCTTGAGCCAGGGTATCTTGAGTAACCGCCACATCCATAGAACCTTTAGTTTCATCAAGAACTATAGATGTTATCTCAACAGGACCCATTGAGTTAATGAGTAATTGAGCCGGGTCATCATCCCAAATTACGATATCAAGTCTTTCATTACCTAATTCGTTTGATACAGCTTGTACTCTAGATCCTCTCATTCCTACACAAGCTCCAACAGGATCTATTCTATTATCATTAGTTTTAACTGCTATTTTGGTTCTTGAACCTGGATCACGAGCTATAGCCTTGATTTCTATTACTTGTTCAGAAATCTCAGGGACCTCTAACTTAAATAATTCTCCAACCATTTCTGGACATCTTCTACTTAGAGCTAATTGAGGTCCTCTATTTTCCCTTTCTTCCTCTTGCAGGACAGCCCTAAGTCTATCGCCAATCCTAAATACTTCTCCAGGTATTAACTCATTTCTGGACAAAATTGCTTCAGCCCCTTCACCTAAGTCTATAATCAAGAACTCTCTAGTCACTTTTTTTACAGTGCCATTAACCAATTCGCCTAACACATTACGATATTTTTCAACAACTTGTGCTCTTTCAGCTTCTCTTACTTTCTGAACTATTACTTGTTTAGCAGCCTGCGCAGCGATTCGACCAAATTCTACATTTTCTACCTTCTCTCTTACAAATGAACCTAGTTCACCATTTTGACCATCATGACTGACTTGGATTCCTTGATCTTCAATATCTTCTTCAGAAACCACCTCCCATAAACGAAAAGTTTCATAGTCCCCCGTTTTGGGATCAATTATCACTTCTATATTTGAGTTCTCAGAGTACCTTTTTTTTGTAGCAGTTGCTAAAGCTTGCTCTATAGCCTCGAATATAGCTTCCTGAGGTAGACCTTTTTCACCCGAAACTGCTTCTGCTACTAATAAAATCTCTTT
The DNA here is from genome assembly GCA_902610065.1 of uncultured SAR86 cluster bacterium. Classification (GTDB taxonomy): domain Bacteria; phylum Pseudomonadota; class Gammaproteobacteria; order Magnimaribacterales; family Magnimaribacteraceae; genus Magnimaribacter. The sequence continues at coordinate 7,500 of CACLUH010000004.1, read as the reverse complement.
TTGCATAATATTGCCTCTTAGATTATAAGATTTGCTTGAATAATAGAAGAAAAAGCAATTTGCATTGGTCCCTCCTTCATTTCAAGCTTTATACTTGATTTGTCTACTTCCTCTAAACGTCCTTGAATTGTTTTTTTGTTTTGACTATCGAAAAAAGTGACCTTCAAAGGCTCATTTAGATAATCTTTATACTGCTCGTTATAAAAAAATTTCCTATCCAATCCTGGGGAAGAAACTTCTAACATATAGTTTTCAGAAAAGTCATTCTCTGTATCAAGCACTTTACTTACATGCTTGCTAACTTTTTCACAATCTTCAACAGTTATGCCTTCAGTTTTATCTATGAATATTCTTAAAGTATGATTGGACCTCCTACCAAATAACTCTAAGCCCCAGATTTTACAGCCTAGTCTCTCGATATCCTCTTCCAACACTTTTTTTATGTAATCTATGTCCATCTTTTACCTACAAAAAAAGCCCATAAAGGGCTTACTTGGTAGCGGGGGCAGGATTTGAACCTACGACCTTCGGGTTATGAGCCCGACGAGCTACCAGACTGCTCCACCCCGCAACAAAGGGATCGCAGTATAGTTAGATGCAACGAAAGAATCAAGGAAGATATGGTGCCGAAGAGAGGATTCGAACCTCCACGAGCGATGCTCACTACCCCCTCAAGGTAGCGTGTCTACCAGTTCCACCACTTCGGCCAGTTACCCTAATTATCTTCTGGAAGTATACCTGTTTCGTCAATTTCCACTTCTATAATCGGTGTATCTTCGATCATAGAGCTTCTAGAGATATAGGTAATAGATAAGCTAAGTATCAGAAAAATTGCTGCAAGGATAGCTGTTACTTTAGTAAGAGGATTTGAAGACGAGCTCGTTCCAAACATTGTATTACTTGAACCTGCTCCAAAAGCACTTCCAATATCAGATCCCTTACCTTGTTGTAAGAGTATTATTAATATAAGAGAAATAGAAATCAGTATGTAAAAGAATATAAGTAAATTTTCCATTAGCTTAAATTATATATTTTAGAAAAGGTTTCTGAATTTAAGGAGGCTCCTCCTATCAAAAGACCATCAACATCAGTTGAAGAAATTATTTCTTCACAATTATCCAAGTTTACACTACCTCCGTAAAGAACTGCAGGATAAATATCAAGCTGACCCCACTCTAGATTATCATTTATATATTTTTTAATAAATTCATGCATTTCCTCAATGTAGCCTTTCTCTGCATTCAGCCCTGATCCAATAGCCCATATCGGTTCATAGGCAACTGTAATGGACCTAAGTTTATCTTCATGGGTAGACTGGAGTTGGCCTAATACGTCCAATTGCTCACTCAAAAATAAATAAGTTTCATTTTTATTCTTAGTATCAATATCTTCCCCAATGCAATAAATTACCGACAGCTCATCATCTAAAGCTTCTTCTATTTTTTTAGTTATTACATTTTTGCTTTCCTGTAAAAAATTTCTTTGTTCAGAGTGACCAACTAGCACATATTTAACGCCTAAATCTTTGAGCATTGTTGTACTTATTCCACCAGTTAAAGACTCATCCTCAAAGCTATGATTTACAATTTGTGACCCAATTTCTATGGGGGAGCCATTTTCATCAATTAATCTTCTTGCATATTCTAGATAGCAAGTTGGAGGGCAAAAAATACAGGGATTTATGTTTTTTATGTTGATGTTATTGGATACTTCCTCAATCCACGTTGCCACCGATCGCCTGGTACCGTTCATTTTCCAATTTGCAATGATCATATAGTTTGAGCTAAATCTGCCAGAGCATTACAGAAATCATGCGAAGCACCAGATTTATCAGACTCTACCATGATCCTTATTAAAGGTTCTGTTCCAGAAGGTCTTATAAGTACTCTTCCATTCTTACCAAGTTGTTTTTCTATACGGGTAACTTCTGACCAAAATTTATCGCTGACTATTATCTTGTTAGGGTTATTTACCTTGAGATTAATTAGAGTTTGAGGAAACTTTTGAAATCCTTCCAATGATTTTTTTACAGAAAAGTTATTATCTTTAATGGCATTCAATAGGTTCAATGCTGCAATAATTGCATCGCCAGTTGGAGCAGAGTCTAAACAGATTATATGACCAGAAGGCTCTCCACCGAGGACCCAAGATTCCTCCAATAAACTCTGTAAAACGTATTTATCACCGACATCTGCACGTAAAAAAGGTATATCATTTTTTTCAAAAAATATTTCCAAAGCCTTATTTGTCATCAAAGTGCCAACAACTCCAGAATCAGATGGAAGTTTATTAGACAAAATATACAAAATATCATCTCCATCAAGAATATCTCCTTCAGAGTTGACTATTAAAATCCTATCTCCATCTCCATCAAAGGCAATTCCTAGATCATAAGAGCCCTTTATTATTTCTTCCTTTAAGAAATCAGGATTAGTAGAACCGCAATTTTGATTGATATTAATCCCATCAGGAGATGAGCCGATTGTTTCAACTTGTGCTCCTAGCTCTGAAAAAACTTTCGGCGCAACTGAATAAGTTGCTCCATTGGCACAATCTAAAAGAATTGATAATCCATTTAAATCCAAGTCAGTAAAGGATGATTTACAAAATTCTATATAACGCCCCTGAGCATCATTCATCCTAGAGGCCTTACCAAGATTTATTGATTCGACTGCAACCATTTCTTGTGTAAGTTTAGTTTCGATCCTTTTTTCTAATTCGGCTGAAAATTTCTGACCATCTTTATTAAAAAACTTAATACCATTATCTTCAAATAGATTATGTGAAGCACTAATGACTAAGCCTACTTGATTATTAGAGTTTGCTAAATAAGAAACGCCCGGAGTTGGCAAAGGACCTAATAGTGTTACATCCATTCCTGCAGAGATGAAACCTGCTTGTAAAGCTGATTCAAACATATAGCCAGAGATTCTTGTATCTTTGCCTATAAGAACTTTTGACATACCCTCCTCTATGAGAATAGATCCTGCAGCCCATCCAAGTTTGGTGACAAAGAGAGGATTCATTGTGGAGGTTACAGGTCCACGAATACCGTCAGTACCAAATTTTCTATCCTTACTTAAAGTGGAAAGGACTGACAATTCATTATTTCCAATAGACGCTAATTTACTCATTATGAGTAGATTTTAGTCTATAGATATTATTTCACCAAAATATTAATTTTGTTCGGCTGTATCACCTACGGTATTGCCATCGTCAGGATTAACTGGCTTGGAGTCTTCGTTTGATTTGGGTGCCCTTGGTTTTCCTCCCGCCATGATATCTTCAATTTGATCGACATCTAAAGTTTCATAATCCATTAATGCCTTAGACATACCGTGAAGAGCATCGAGATTGTCAGTGAGAATGTCTTTTGCAGTCTGATAACAGCCAGATAAGATTTCTTTAACTTCATTATCAATCTCGTGAGCAGTATCATCAGAGATACCTTGTTTTGAAGCTCCCGCAGACCTTCCTAAAAAGGGCTCATCAGTTTCATCACCGTATTTTATAGGTCCAAGTTTTTCAGAAAGTCCCCATTTCGTGACCATGTTATGGGCCATTTCTGTTGCTCTTTCAATATCATTTGATGCCCCTGTAGTAACACCTTTTTTTCCATAAATCAGTTCTTCAGCGATTCTTCCACCATATAGACCGCAGATTCTATCGAGAATACTTTGATGGCTATAGCTATACTTGTCTTCTTCAGGTAAAAACATGGTAACTCCTAAGGCCCTACCTCTTGGGATTATGGTTACTTTATATACTGGATCATGTTCTTTAAGTGATCTGCCGACAATCGCGTGTCCTGATTCATGGTATGCCGTTTTGAGCTTTTCTTCATCAGACATGACCATTGACCTTCTTTCGCTGCCCATCATAACCTTATCTTTGGCAAATTCTAACTGTTCCATACCAACGAGCTTTTTAGCTGTTCTTGCGGCAACTAAAGCAGCTTCATTAACCAAGTTAGCTAGATCAGCTCCTGAAAATCCTGGAGTCCCTCTTGCTATTAGAGAGGCATTTACATCTTGAGCTATAGGAACCTTTTTCATATGAACTTTAAGTATCTGTTCTCTACCCCTTATATCTGGAAGAGGAACAACAACTTGTCTGTCAAATCTTCCCGGTCTTAATAGTGCGGGGTCAAGAACATCTGGTCTATTTGTTGCGGCAATTATAATAATCGCTTGGTTATCTTCAAAGCCATCCATTTCTACTAAAAGTTGATTAAGTGTTTGCTCCCTCTCGTCATGTCCTCCACCCATTCCAGCCCCTCTGTGTCTTCCTACAGCGTCTATTTCGTCAATAAACACAATACAAGGAGCTTGTTTTTTGGCTTGATCAAACATATCTCTTACTCTAGATGCGCCCACTCCCACAAACATTTCAACAAAGTCTGAACCAGATATACTAAAGAAAGGGACACCAGCTTCACCAGCAATCGCTTTAGCCAGAAGAGTTTTACCCGTACCTGGTGAACCAGTCATCAAGATTCCAGTTGGAATTTTTCCTCCTAGTTTTTGGAATTTGGTTGGGTCCTTTAAGAAATCTACAACCTCTTGTACTTCTTCTTTAGCTTCTTCAATACCTGCTACGTCAGCGAAAGAGGTTTTTACTTTACCTCCTTCAAGCATTTTTGCTTTACTCTTACCAAAACTCATTGGGCCAGACTTTCCTCCTAGTCCACCTTGCATTTGCCTCATGAAAAATATGAAGACGGCCAATATAATAAGTATCGGAAAACTAGCAATAAGAAGTTGTTTAAATATGGACTGCTCTTCTGGTCTTTCACCGGTTACAGCAACTCTATGATCACTAAGGATTTCACTCAAATCATCTTGTAAGAAAGGTGGTCTAACTGTCTCAAATGATTCGCCATTTACAGTCTTACCTTTGAGGGTGTAATTATCTGATGAAAACTCAACACTCAGCACTTGATCACTTTCTACCTGTGATATGAATTCAGAATAAGATAATTCTTGATTAGATTCTTCAGTACTAAAGTTGTTAAATACAGAAAAAACAGTGATAGCTATAAATAGCCACATTAATAAATTTTTAAGAAGTTCGCTCATGTTATTTTTTTTAATTCCTTTCCAATTATATAAATTTCTCTCGAGTTTGGTCTAGACGCTTTAGGTTTAGAGATTTTTACTTTATTGAATCTTTTTTTGAGGGCTTGTCTAGTATAGTCCAAACTTTCGCCTTGGAATACCTTTATTAAGACAGAACCTTTGATTTTTAAAAAGTTATCAATCGTAGATAGGGTGCTGTTCACTAAACCTATCATCAAAGCATCATCTCTTTCTCTAATACCACTTATATTGGGGGCCATGTCCGATAAAACAAGGTCAAATGGAACAAATTCAGAAATTTCTTGAAAATCAATTTCATGAATTTCTTCAATTGACTTATGAAGGAAGAAGCAATTTTGTAGTTTCATTTCTTGTATGTCGATTGCAGCTACTTTCCCTGTCGAACCAACAAGCTCAATAGCTACCTGCGACCAACTACCGGGGTATGAACCCAGATCGAATACTGACTGGCCTTTTTTTATACTAATATCAGTTGTGAGTATTTCTTTTAACTTATAAGAGGCTCTTGATCTGTAGCCTTCTTTTTTAGATTTTTTTGAAAAATAATCTCCATCTCGATAATTTGATTTAATTGACACCACAAACTCAAAGATATTCTACTTTCTCAATCTCATATTCAGTGAGTCCGCCTGGAGTTTCTAATTGGAGTACATCTCCTTCGAACTTCCCAATTAATTTTTTTGCCAAGGGTGAAGCGAATGAGATTTTACCTGCACTAGCATCTGCTTCGTCCTCTCCAACAATTTTATAAGTAAGTGATTTTTCTAAATTGGAGTTATAAACTTTTACTGTTGTTCCAAATATTACCTTATCTGAAGATTCAATGGTTGTGACATCAATTACTTGGGCACTTGAGAGCTTTGATTCAATATCGCGAATTCTGGCTTCAGCTAAACTCTGTTCTTCTTTTGCAGCATGATATTCAGCATTTTCTTTTAAATCACCAAATTCTCTAGCAGTAGCGATAGCATCTATTATCCTAGGTCTATCTTCTGATTTAAGTTTTTTGAGCTCTTCTCTTAAGAGAACTTCTCCTTCTTTTGTAATTGGATTCATTAGGAAATCTTATCATGAAGATCTTGAAGTCTCTCAACCGACCAAAGATCTTTATTACGTAGTACGGAGCAAACTGCCCTTCCACCTTCTAATGTAGTGGTGCAATAAATTTTTTCTTCTAAAGCAGTTCTTCTGATTGAGGCTGAATCAAGAATAGATTGTTTTCCTTCTGTAGTATTGACGATAAGGTTAACTTGTCCGTTTTTCATGGCATCAACAACATGAGGTCTTCCTTCAGCTACTTTTTTTATAATCTCAACCTTTATCCCTGCTTCCTCAATATGTCTCGCAGTTCCTTTTGTAGCAATAATTTTAAATCCTAAATCAAGAAACTCCTTTGCAAGTTCTGCAACCAAAGGTCTATCTGAATCCCTCACGCTTAAAAAGACAGATCCTTCTTTAGGAATAATCTCTCCTGCACCTAACTGTGCCTTAGCATAAGCTTCAGAAAAACTAGAACCCACTCCCATTACTTCTCCAGTTGATTTCATTTCAGGACCTAAAATAGGGTCAACGCCTAAAAATTTATTGAAAGGAAAAACTGCCTCTTTAACAGAAAAATATTCTGGAACTATTTCCTTATCGAAATTTTGATCCTTGAGGCTAATACCTGCCATGCATAATGCTCCAGCTTTAGCTAATGATCTTCCTATACATTTTGAAACAAAGGGGATTGTTCTAGACGCTCTGGGATTTACTTCAAGTAAATACAACTTTTTGTTGTAGTAAGCTAGTTGAACATTTATCAGTCCTATGGCTCCAATCTCAATGGCTATCTTTTTAACCATCTGAGTTATTTCATCGATTAATTCTTTAGATAAACTATAGGGAGGTAGAGAGCAGGCAGAATCACCAGAATGTATACCTGCCTGTTCAATGTGTTGGAGAATCCCTCCAATAATAACTGTTTCGCCATCGCATACAGCTTCAATGTCCATCTCGACAGCTTGATTGAGAAATCCGTCTAGAAGTACAGGACTTTTTGCACTTGCCTGAACTGCTTCAACAAGATAATTTTCCAGATCTGTTTTTTTATAGACCACTTCCATGGCTCTTCCGCCAAGAACATAAGAAGGCCTTACGACAAGAGGGAAACCAACTTGTTCAGAAACTTCCATCGCTTCCTCAACACTTGAAGCAATTCCATTTGGAGGCTGTTTCAAGTTATGTTTATTTACAAATTCTTGGAATCTCCCTCTATCTTCAGCCAGATCAATTGAATCAGGAGATGTACCCAGAATTGGAACACCGTTCTTCTCAAGCTCTTCCGCTATCTTCAAAGGTGTTTGTCCACCATATTGAACTATAACACCCTCGGGATTTTCGATATCCGTAATGGCAAGAA
>CACLUH010000003.1:0-84150 GCA_902610065.1 uncultured SAR86 cluster bacterium | reverse complement strand
TGAGGGTCTTTTACTTTTGCCGAGATTATTGAGCTGCAGTTTAGCCATATATCATCAGCAGTTAGTTTCACACCTCTGGGAATTAAGCTCCTAAAATCACAAAACTCTTTTAGAGCTTCAGTAAGTCCTGATCTTGTGCCATTAACATGAGTACCTCCTTGAGAGGTGGGAATTAAGTTTACATAACTCTCAGATATAGGGTCAGCTATTCCTTGTACCCATTGGAGTGCCCATGTGAGACCTCCGTCTTCTGAAAGATACTCTCCTTCAAAGGGATCTGAAGGAACTACTTCCCCTCCTTGATTTGAAGCAGCTAGATAAGAGGCGAGCCCATCTACAAAACACCAACTTTCTGAATTTCCAGTATTTTCATCAGAAAAAGAAATCTTTAAACCCGGCGAAAGAACTGCTTTAGCTTTTAAGGCAGCAGTAAGTTGAGATGCAGATATTTTCGCATTATCGAAATACTGTGGATCAGCTAAAAAAGTCACCTTAGTGCCAGTATTCTTTTGTCCTACGCTATCGATAGTTTTGAGATCTATCTTTTTTTCACTATCTTCAAATCTTATTGAATACTTTTTTCCATCTCTTTTTATCTCTGCTTCTAGATGAAGAGACAGAGCATTTACAACAGAGACACCAACTCCATGAAGGCCTCCTGAAAATTTATAATCTTCATTAGAAAACTTTGCCCCAGCGTGTAGCCTAGTAAATATCAATTCAACCGCAGGTATCCCTTCATCGGGATGAATGTCAACTGGCATACCTCTTCCGTCATCCTCTACACTCAGAGATCCATCTTTGAACAAACAAACACTGATCTTAGATGCAAAACCTCCAAGAGCTTCATCAATACTGTTGTCTATTACTTCAAGAGCTAGATGATTTGGACGAGATGTTTCGGTGTACATGCCCGGCCTTTTTTTGACAGGATCAAGTCCCGAAAGGACTTCAATTGACTTTGCAGTATATTCTCTTGCCATTTGGTTTTAGCATATTATAACCTCTGGCCAGCAAACTGAGTGACTAGAAATTAAATATTATTTAGAGATGAAGAATTATTTATTACTATCAATCAGAGGATTATTATTAAGCAGCACTGAAAAAAAATAATGTGAAAATAAAAATTACTCGTTTTGTCGATGAACCAATAATACCTCCATTTCTTGAGCAAGAGATCGGCTCTAATATTAATGGTCCATCTTTAATAAGAGTACCTGATTGGATTGAAGACTCTTTAGGAAAATACTATTTATACTTTGCAGATCATAAAGGAGATAGGATAAAACTTGCTTATTCAGATAGGCTGGAAGGACAATGGAAAATTCTGGCAGGTGGAACTTTAAAACTTGAGAATTCCTATTTTTTAAATGAGAAACCACCAATTCCTCATGAATTTAACATAAACGATTTGAGAGAAAGAGATGCTCATGCTGATCATATAGAACACATACCTAAAAAAATTGATGATCTGACCATTCCGCATATTGCTTCGCCAGATGTACATGTTGATGAAACTAACCAAAGAATAATTCTATATTTTCACGGGTTAGATGAATTTGGTCTCCAAAAGACGAGAGTAGCAACATCTAGAGATGGCATAAATTTTGTTGCTATTAAGAAAATAGTAGGATGGCCTTATTTCAGAAAATTTACATACAAAGGTAGCGATTACGCAATTTCAATGCCTGGTGTTATATATAAGAATACTGGAGACATTGAAGATTTCACTATTGTTAATCAAGTCATGGAAAAAGATACAAGACACAGTGCGGTGATGGTTTATCAAAATCAATTGCTTGTTTTTCACACCAGAAAAGGAGACAAGCCCGAACGTATACTCCTTTCAATAATTGACCTTTCATTACCGTCAAGTAATTGGAATGCTTCAAAACCTATCGAGGTTCTTAAGCCTGAGAAGGTTTGGGAAGGTGCTCTTTTACCGAACTATAAATCTGTAGAAAGTGCAATCAACATACCAGTTAATCAGCTTAGAGATCCCGCAATTTATTCTGAAGATGATAAAAACTATCTACTTTACTCATTAAGAGGAGAAAATGGCATTGGTATAGTTGAATTTTCTATTGAAAATTCTTAAAAGTCCCCATTTCACAGGGTTTTCACAATATATTCACAATACTTATATACATACATCATTTTAAATGATATTATGAATTCATCAATAAATAATTAATCAATGAAAAAAATAGAAAAAACAGCAAGAAAAGTATCAGAAGTAATACTGCCTACCCTTTACCTAGCACCAATGGTAATTGGAGCTTATGGTTTCATATCTTTCGTGCAATGGACTAGCTAATCAGCGCTCTGCTGAAGTAAACCTACAAGATCACTAACTTTCCTTCTTTGATGCATAGATCTTAATAGCTCATATGCACTTAAAACTTTAACTCGATCCCCGCCACTCTCTAAGAACTCTACTTCATCGGATAACATACGCCTCAATTTCTGATTATTCTCATCATGAAAGCTTATAGTTCTACCTCCTAAGTCAGCTGACTTTAAAACTTCCAATTTGTCTTCTTTAATTCTTGAATTTGATAATAACCATTCGATAATATCTTGATTTTCTTTGTCCAAAGTAGCGCCAGCTTCGTCAAGTTTCATAGCAGATATTAAAACAAGGGCGCCCCATGAACCCAAACGAGATCTCTCATATTCATCATCAATTAGTGGACTGAATCTATTAATTATTTCTTGAGCTGCATTCAGAAGAGCTATATTAAGATCTGGTTTCATATTTTACTTTCCAACGTATTCAAAATTACTTCTAAATGGATATCGCCAGGTATCCAGGCTGAGAATAAATTTATAGGATCAATATTTTTTCCAGATTTAAACTCATTTCCAGCTGAAATCCAGATGGCCATACCTTTGATAGCTGCGAAGAGTTCCCACCACTCCAGATCTTTTTGATCAACTTTGCAATTACTGGAATTTTCCCACGCCTCTAGGGCCTCATCTCTAGGTATCAAATATGCTGGACGGTCTCTATCTTGCCAGCTCCAAATTGGAGATAATGCCCAGCCTAAGTCTTCTAAGGGATCACCTAAATGAGCCATTTCCCAGTCAAGAATCCCCGTTATTTTATTCTTTGAATAAAGAAAATTACCGCTTCTATAATCTCCATGAACCATGCATATATTTTTAGATTCTTTAGGAGGGTACTTATACAAATATCTTATGCCGGCTTCTAATATTGGCTCTACTCCTATTGAATCTTCTTCTATAACTTTTACCCATTTATCCAATTCAGTTTTCCAAAAAGGTTGATCTAAGTCAGCAGCAAAAGTTTTAAAAATTTCACTATCTATTTTCTTTTTAGTTATTTCTCCAAGAATTGACCAAAATTGAATACCTATATCATGCTCATAAGGAGAATAACTATTTGGAGTAAATGGATTAGCAGCTTCGCCTTTTAATTCCCTCATCAACATAAATGGAGCATTGAATGTAGAGTCATCTTCCGACATATCAATCAAGACGGGTACAGGAACATTTGATTTTTGAAATGCTGAATAAGCCAAATATTCAATTCTTTGTTCCGTTTCTATAAGAGAGCTTTCTTGAGAAATTCTTAAAATTAATCGCTCTTCAGTGTCCAAACTATCTTTGACACTAATCTTGTAGGTTTCTCTACTTGCCCCCCCAAAAATTCTTTCGAAACTTAGTAAAGAAAATTCTTTATTAGATATTTTTGAATAATAAGAGAGGAAAGATTTCGAGAGTTCTTCAGACATGCGCCTAGGTATCTAAAAGACTCTCAAATCCACTTGTTAAATGAGGACCTATGAGAAGTTGTTCTAATGCTCCTATTCCCTTCTTAGATGATTTTCCTTCCTGAAACTCTACATCACAAATAGCTTGAATATGAAGGAAGGGTGGATCATGTGGATCCTTACTTAGATCATAGAAATCATAAAGTGATTGATTTTCGCCATGGAACTGCCCATGACCCCATTCGGGATGCATATAACCTAATCCACACATAAAAATATGATATTTAGGAGTTAAAGACCAAGTTACCTCAATGCCATCTTGTTTTAAAGCTGAGAATCGGGCTTTTGAGATTCTTCTTGTTCCATCTTTATATTCAATTTCCTTTTTTAATTCATATAGTTTGAGACTTTCATTCTCATCTTGCAGAACAGAATGACAATTCATTGCATATCCCTGTTCATCGTCAACGAAATAGAGGTGAGAAGATTGATCTATAAAATTTACTGGAGCCCATAACCAGTAAAATTGGGGTAGTTTAATTGGCGGAACAATCTGAGAATCTTGCGCTCCAACAGGTCTAATGCCCCAGGATCGATCGCGAGTACCTACATATTTTTTTTCAGACAAATCTACTTTATTATTTTTGAAATTTATAACACCATTCCAATTACCATGTTGTGTCATACGGGTTGAATCCATATAAATTCGAGGGCCATTTTTAATGGTCATTCTTGGTTCTTCCATAGGTTCAAATCTACCTACAAAAGTTAAATTTGCTGATAGTTCTTTGTCTTTATCGTCTATAACTATTTTTAATTTCTTGAGGGGCTCTAATATTTCTATCTTAAAAGAACCCACCTCTATTTCCATTCTCTCGTGGTTCAGTACATCTGAATATCTGAAGTTGTGTTGAATGTCATCTAGCACCAAAATGAAACTAGCATCTTTTATATTAAGATTTGGGTAGACACAAAACGCTGCTCCAAAAAATATACTCCCATCTTCGCTATAACCATTGAAAAAATATCTGTCATAGAAATTTCTTTCGGTCCCAACTTCTGCAACTGGTGTAGGTAACTGATGAATTGGAAAATCGTCCCCTTTTGAGATCATTTTTATATCCTAACTTTTAGTTCTGAAATTCCAGCTAAAAAATTAGAGGGTATTCTTACCGGATCTGATATTGAGTGAATATTAGGAAAACGATCTAGGAGCTCCTCAAATAAAACCCTTATCTGCATATGGCCTAATCTATTACCTAAACAAAGATGTTCTCCAGCACCGAATGCAAGATGCTTTTTAGCATTCTCTCTTTCTACTCTGAATAAATGTCCATCTTTAAATATATCTTCATCTCTATTTGCTGAGCCGTACCACATTACTACTTTATCTCCAGCTTTTATGTCTTGACCTCTAATATTTGTATCTTTTGTTGCAGTTCTTCTGAAATAGATAACAGAAGTAACCCATCTCAACATTTCATCAGTAGCATTTGAAATTAAAGATGGATCTTTCAAAAGCTTTTCTCTTTCTTCAGGATTATCAGTTAATGCCATCAAACCTCCAGTAAGAGTATTCCTAGTAGTTTCATTTCCGGCAATAACCATCAATAGAAAGAAGCCGTCTAGCAACTCTGGGGGAAGTTCTCCTCCCTCAATCTTAGTATTGGCAACCACGCTCATGAGATCATCTGTCGGGTTTTTTCTTCTTTCTTCAATCATGTCTCTTCCCATCTTGAAAAGTTCCATATAATTTACCCATATTTGAAAGGCGTTATTAGGATCTTGCTGTATTGAGGCATCAGTTAGATTGTTTACTAAATCTCTTATTTTAGGTCTCTCAGATTCTGAAATTCCCATCATTTCACAAAGGACCCACAGAGGTAATTGTTCGGATATTTCAGTAACAAAGTTAAATTCTCCTTTGTCTTCAACATTTTCAAGAAGCTCACGTATCTTGAGCCTCATATCACCTTCAAGTGTTCTAATGGCTTTTGGTGTAAAGCTGGGTGCTACCATTTTTCTGTAAATTTGATGATCTGGAGGATCCATTCCTATCATATTCCCAATTATTGCAGCTATGGCAGATGGATCTACCACCTCAGGATCACCCATTGTCATTAAGTGTCCGCCGACTGCTGATGAAAAAGTCATCGGATCCTTAGAAACTCTTACTATATCTTCGTGTTTACTGAGAGCCCAAAAACCAGGCTCAAAATCTAGACTTTCCTCATGCCAATATATTGGCGCTTCTTCACGCAGTCTTTTGAAGATATCAAATGGTTGACCATTGATAAAAGTCTCCCATTTATCTAATTCACAGATTTGTCCTATGTCATAAATAGGCTTGGTCATCTTCAAAGTTGTTCTAGTATCGTTTCAGCTGAACTAACATCTAAACCAGGACCAGATTCCACGTTTAAAATTGAGACTACTCCATCATCTATCACCATTGCATATCTTTGAGATCTTGTTCCCAAACCAAATCCACTCCCATCCATTTCTAGGCCTATTGCAGCGGTAAATTCTCCATTTCCATCTGATAACATCAAAACATCATCGCCTACTTTCCTATCTTCTCCCCATGCGTGCATTACAAAAGGGTCATTGACAGAAATACATGCAACAATATCAGCACCTTTATCTTTCAAATCGCTATTCTTTTCAAGAAATCCAGGTAAATGTTGCACGCTGCATGTTGGAGTGAAAGCTCCAGGAACTGCAAATAAAACAACTTTTTTTCCTGCAGAAAGTTCAGTCAAAGAAACTGGTTTAGGACCTTCAGAGGTAATGGTTGTTAAATTAATTGAGGGTAATGTATCTCCAACTTGTATTGTCATTTTTTCTCCTTAGTAAAATATCATTATAGGCTAAGAATTAATTTTGTTGCGAATCTAAGAGGTGTTATAGTAGACTAATACACCTAAAAGGTTTAAAAAATGCGCTCTAAAAACATAATAGTCCCTTTCTTTTGCTTGATCTTTGTAACAATGACGAGCTCAGTCAGAGGAGAAAATCTTTCTGAAGTTTATGAATTAGCACTTAAGAATGACCCCTTGTTGAGAGCTGCCGAGGCTTCTTACCGATCGGGAAAAGAGAATAAAGCTCAAGGGATAGCGGGTCTTCTTCCAACACTTAGTGTATCCGGAGGCACTAATTGGAATGAGTATAGAGTTGAAGAGCAGCTTATAGACCAATACAACTCTAATGCTTACTTTGCTAATTTGAATCAACCAATTTTTAGATTAGATAAATGGTTTCAATTTGAAAGAGGTACTGCCTTGTCTGAAGCAGCAGCTGCAGAATTTGCTTACCAACAACAAGAAACTATGATCAGGGTAGCTTCAGCTTACTTCAATGTTCTAAACTCAATTGATAGCTTAAATGCTGCTAGAGCAGAGGAAAAAGCAATAGGTAGACAGAGAGATTTAGCTCAAAAGAGATTTGATGTTGGTCTGGCAGCAATTACAGAAGTTCAAGAAACCCAGGCAGCTTTCGACTTAACAGTCGTATCGAGAATTGCTCAAGAATCGCAACTAGATACAGCAAAAGAAACTCTAACTTCAATAGTCGGTAGAGATATAAGCCTGCTTTCTCCATTAATAGACGAATTTGAAATATCTTTGCCCGATCCATTGGATCGAGAGAGTTGGGTATCTTTAGGTATAAAAAATAATTATCAACTCAAAGCTGCTAAACTTCAAAGAGACGCCGCACAAGCAACAGCTAGAGCTTCTGCTTCTAATCATCTTCCCCAAATAGACCTAGTTGGAAGAATTTCAACAAGTACAACAAAGCAGGGTAAATTCGGTGGCTTTATTCAAAATCCATTATTTGGAGTTGAACAAGACACCAGGCAATATTCTATTCAGTTTAACTTACCATTGTTTGCCGGAGGAGCCATTAGCTCAGCAAGAAGACAAGCTTACGCTAATTATGATCGATCTAAAGAACAAGCCATTTATTCTGAAAGATCAACGATCAGGGATGTAAGATCCAATCACTTTGGCGTGCAGACACAAGTAGCTAATGTCACTGCTAGAAAGCAAGCCCTCGCGTCTGCAGAATCTGCTCTTGAAGCTACGCAAGTCGGCTATGAGGTTGGTACAAGAAATACCGTAGATCTGCTGGATGCTCAAAAAAGAGTCTTTCAAGCTCAAAGAGATTACGCCAGCTCAAGATATAATTACATTATTTCTATGCTAAGACTGAAGGCTTCTGTCGGAACACTAAGCCCTGACGACCTCATAAAAATAAGTAATCAAATGAACTGATGATTCTATGAAAACTTTTCTAAGAATTCTCGTTCTCATAGCTTTTACCTTAATTATCCTAAGTTTCTTTGTAACTCGTGATGGATACGTAGTTACTCCAATTGGTGATGGCCAAGTTATTTTAGATTCTGGAACATATGAGGCTTTTCCTCTACCAATTTATGCTTCAAATATGGTTGATTCAAACTATAAAAGTTACTTTATAGAAGTTGAGCAAGGCTTGAAGGTTCATGTAATAGAGGCAGGAGAAGGGTTCCCTGTTTTTTTAATGCATGGAAACCCTACTTCAGGGTTTTTATATAGAAAAGTAGTAGAAAAATTACCTCTGAATAAAGTAAGGGTTATTATGCCGACCAGTCTGGGGTTAGGATTCTCTTCAAAAATACCAGCTAGTGAACACACTGCAGAAAATCACATTTACTGGATCAATAAGGTCTTGAAGGAGCTTGAACTTAAAGAATTAGTCTACGCAGGTCAAGATTGGGGAGGACCCATCGGTATGGGTGCATTATCTCTTTCTCCTGAATTACTTAAAGGAGCTGTCTTACTCAATACGGGGTTTAATGCTCCCAAAGTAAATGCTGATCTGTCTCCAGCTCATGCATTAGTCAAAACTCCAGTAATTGGTGAACTTTTGCTAGAGGTGATCTTTTCTATATTCGAGAGATTGAAAAGTGTACAAGGAAATCCTGATTCATGGACCTCAGAAGTTGCTGAACTTTATGGAAGGCCTGTTTATGAAAGTGGAAATTCCAAGGCACCTCTTGCAATGATGAGAATGGTACCCGATGGACCAAATCATCAGAGTGCTCCTTCGATGCGCCTAATAGAAGAATACGTGAATACATTAGAAATTCCTGCCGAAATAGTTTGGGGTGAAAATGATCCAATTCTAGGAAGAGCACTTCCCATCATGCAACAAAATTTTCCAAATGCACGTCTTACAAAAACTACTGCTGGTCATTTTCTTCAAGAAGAGGTTCCGAATGAGATAGCTGAAGCATTGATAAGAGTAATTGAAGAAGTAACTGATTTACAAACTCAGAAAAATTAGTTTAAGCGCAAGTGCCTGAATTACCTGAAGTAGAAACAACCTTAAGAGGGATTGAACCTCACATAATCAATAAGACAATTAGTTCGGTGATAATTCGCCAACCGTCCTTGAGATGGCCTGTACCTAAATCTTTGATCAAAAGAAAATTACAAAAGAAAAAAATTGAAAGCATAAAAAGAAGAGGAAAATATCTTTTACTTGCGAGTTCAAATGAAAATCTAATCATTCATTTGGGGATGTCTGGAAGTCTAAGGATAGCCAGAAAAGATAATCTGAAAAAACATGATCATATCGATATTTGCTTTGAAGATGGAACCATTTTGAGATACTGCGATCCTAGAAGGTTCGGTTGCTTTTTATGGTCAAAGGATATCGATACACATTTTCTTTTAAAAAACTTAGGACCAGAGCCTCTAGGTAATAGCTTTAGTGGCGATTATCTCTTTTACAAATCTAGAAAACGAAAAGTTCCCATTAAAAATTTTATAATGAATTCTAAAGTTGTAGTGGGAGTTGGAAACATTTACGCAAGCGAGGCTTTGTTCTTAGCCGGAATTAAACCTTCATGCATGGCAGGTAAGGTGCCAAAGAAAAAATATGATTTACTCGCCAAAGAAATTGTACATATTCTTAGAAAATCAATTGAGGAAGGAGGAACTACTTTACGTGACTTTGTTGGCGGAGATAGTAAACCAGGCTATTTCAAACAAAGTCTGAGGGTTTATGGCAGAGAAGGAGAAGAATGTTATGAATGTTCTTCAATTATTAAAGGAAAAAGAATTGGACAAAGAGCCAGTGCCTATTGTCCTAAATGCCAATCTAATTTTTAAACCTTTCCTGCAAAGCTTCCTTGACGACAGGGTCAACAAATGAATCAATTTTACCGCCCATAGAAGCAATTTCTCTAACTAGGGTCGAAGATAGAAATGAAAATTTAGCTTTTGGGGTCAAGAATACACTCTCTAAATCAGGAGACATTGCTCTATTCATATTTGCTAGTTGAAATTCGTACTCGAAATCAGAAACAGCCCTTAAACCTCTAATCAATATATTAGATTCTTGCTCCCTTGCAAGATCTACCACAAGGCCAGTAAATCCAATTGCCTTAACCTTTTTATTTCCTTCAAATATTTTATCAATGTGTTCAATTCTCTCTTCAAGAGTAAAAATAGGTTTTTTTGCAGCACTAGTTGCAATTGCTATTGTGACTTCATCAAAAAGGTGTAAAGCCCTTTCAATGATATCTATATGACCCAAAGTTATTGGATCGAACGTGCCTGGGTATAATGCTTTTGCCATAATTTACTCCCTTAAAGAATTATTCTCTCATATAAATGAATTGTTCGCTTAAAGCTTATTAATTCGTTAGGTTAAAACATTGAAAACTCCAGCATCAATTTATATAATATAAGCTGTAAATATACGATTATTTAACAACTGCGCGCTTCCTAGGTAAATTAATTATAAGGGCAAATTAATGAGCAATAATGACGAAAATAAATGTCCGGTTATTCATGGTTCTCTCTCGAGCTATAAGGATGCCGGTACTACAAACCAAGATTGGTGGCCAAATGCATTAAATTTAAGTTTACTCCATCAGCATGATAAGAAATCTGATCCAATGGATGAAGATTTTGACTATGCAGAAGCATTTAAAAAACTGGATTATGATGCACTAAAAAAAGATCTAACTGATCTCATGACTGATTCACAAGAATGGTGGCCAGCTGATTATGGACACTATGGAGGTTTCTTTGTGCGTATGACTTGGCACGCAGCTGGAACCTACAGAATAGCTGATGGTCGTGGTGGCGGAGGAACAGGTGCACAGCGTTTTGCACCTCTCAATAGCTGGCCAGATAATGGTAACCTAGATAAAGCCAGAAGACTTCTTTGGCCGGTCAAACAGAAATATGGAAAAAACATAAGTTGGGCTGATTTATTGATCCTGGCAGGAAATGTAGCTATCGAATCAATGGGTGGTAAAACTTTTGGATTCGGTGGAGGAAGACCTGACATTTGGGCTCCAGAAGAAGAGATTAATTGGGGCTTAGAAACTGAATGGTTGACTAATGAGCGATATAGTGGCGAAAGAGATCTTGCTAATCCACTAGGGGCTGTACAGATGGGTTTAATCTACGTGAATCCTCAGGGCCCCGATGGAAACCCTGATCCTGTTGCTAGCGGAAGAGACATTAGAGAAACCTTTGGCAGAATGGCCATGAATGATGAAGAAACTGTAGCATTAGTTGCCGGTGGACATACATTTGGAAAAGGTCACGGAGCTGGTCCAGATGATAATGTCGGTGTTGAGCCAGAAGGAGCTTCACTAGAAGAAATGGGTTTTGGATGGACTAGTTCTTATGGTTCTGGAAAAGGAGTAGATACTATAACAAGTGGATTTGAAGGTGCGTGGACCTCTAATCCAACACAATGGGATAACGGCTACTTCGATTTACTTTTTGGTTATGAATGGGAACAAGTTACAACTCCAGCTGGAGCAATAGTTTGGCATGCCATCGATCAAAAAGAAGAAGATATGGCACCTGATGCTCACGATCCTTCTAAAAAAGTCCCTACAATGATGACTACTGCTGATATAGCACTCAGAGAGGACCCAATTTATAAAGATATTTCTAAGCGTTTCCATGAAAATCCTGATGAATTGGCTGATGCATTTGCAAGGGCTTGGTTCAAGTTACTTCATAGAGATATGGGGCCAAAATCAAGATACTTAGGACCCGAAGTACCTGAAGAAGAACTAATTTGGCAGGACCCTGTTCCTGAAGGAAATGCAACTTATGACGTTGAAAGTGTAAAAACTAAGATTGCTGAGAGCGATCTAACTATACAAGAAATGGTTGAAACAGCTTGGGCAAGTGCATCTACTTATAGAGGTTCGGATATGAGAGGTGGTGCAAACGGCTCAAGAATTAGATTAGCGCCTCAGAAAGACTGGGAAGCTAACAAGCCAGAACAGCTTTCAAAGGTATTAAAAGTGTATGAATCAATTTCTACTGAAACTGGTGCTTCTATTGCAGATGTAATTGTTTTAGCTGGAAATGTAGGCATAGAGAAAGCTTCTGGAGAGAGTTTACCCTTTACTCCCGGCAGAGGTGATGCTTCGGATGAACAAACAGATGCTGAATCTTTTGCTGTTTTAGAACCTGTTTCAGATGCTTTCAGAAATTATCATAAATCTGGAACTAATCTACCTTCTGAAGAACTGATGTTGGATAAAGCTCAGTTGCTAGGTCTAACCGCTCCTGAAATGACTGTCCTCATAGGGGGTATGAGATCTTTAGGTATAAGCAATGATGGTCTTGGAGTTTTTACAGAGAATCCAGATAAACTCTCTAATGATTTCTTTCAAACATTGTTAGATATGTCGGTTAAGTGGAAACCAAATGGCACTGGAAATTCTTACGAAGCTTCAGATAGAGTTTCTGGAGACAAAGTAAGGATTGCTTCGAGATCTGATTTGGTTTTTGGCTCTAACTCTCAATTAAGAGCTATAGCAGAGGTTTATGCTAGTTCAGATGCAGAAGCGAAATTCACTTCTGATTTTATCTCAGCTTGGGATAAAGTTATGACAGCTGACCTAGTCTAGTAAAGTCTTAAGACCTAAAAGGGATTAACTATTAATTGTTAATCCCTTTTTTTGTTTCTAGCATAGATAGTTTCCAAGCCCTGTAGCCAAAAATAATAATTACTAAATAACCGACGAAGAGTAAAGCTGTAAGAAATAAGTCTCTCGATAAAAATAGGAAGACAGATATAAAGTCAATCACAAACCAATAGATCCAGTTCTCAATAAGTTTCTTGGCTACCATATAAGTTGCCACCACAGCGCCCCAAGTTGTTATAGCATCAAAATAAGGTAGGGCCGCATCTGTGTAGTTATCTAATATATAGCCGGATGATAGAGATAAGAATAAGACCAATCCTAAGGCTTTTAAATGACTGCTTAGCTGCCAAGTGCTAACAACAAGAGGTAATTCTTTTGCTCTCCATTGAGACCACCCATATAAGGCCATCAATATATAAAATATTTGTAAATAAGCTTCCATATATAGTCCTGCTGAATACATAATAAAGAAAAATATTGATGAACTTAGTATGGCAGCTAGCCAGCATAGAATATTTTGCTTAACTGCCAATAAGAGGTAAATAATTGCTAAAGAAACTGCGATAATTTCCATAGTTGTTATCTAGAAGTCATAGCGGAATGTAACTCCATAATTACGCGGATCTCCATGACGTTCATATAAAGTATCTTCAAAATTCGGCGGCTCATTGCCAAAATAAAATCCTCTTAAAGAATAATATTCATCGAATATATTTCTTATCCAGAAGTTCAAGTTTATATTTTCTTTCTCATATATCAGATTCATATTTGTAAGAATGTAATCATCAGAAGAATTATTATGTGAATCTGAGTAATAAAAGTCACTCTTACCGTTGACGTCCAATAAAAACTCTACGTTATTTGATATTTCCCAACTTAATCCTGCAGAAAAACTATAGTCAGGTGCGTGTGCTTGCTCCCTTCCCTCTAGATCTGGTCTTGATTGATATTTTCTTATTTCTGTTTCAAGTATTCCTAAATTAAGAAACATACTGACTGTATCTGAAATTTCAGAATCTAGACTCATCTCGGCACCAAAATTTAAACCTTCAGCTGCATTTTTGGTCAAAAATAAGAATGTATTTGGATCTTGTGGGTCAACTTGAGTTGATGACAGTACTTGTTGATCTGTTCTGTCTGAATAAAAAATTACAAAATCAAGAAATGTTTTTGAAGAAACAAAGTATTTATTTATTCCAAACTCGTAATTAGTAAGGTATTCGGGTGAATAAGATATTGCTTGCACTAATGAAGAGCTGGTTACCCCAGTTCCCAAATTAAAGCCGCCCTGCTTATAACCCTTTGCAACACTTACATAATATTTGAGATCATTTTCTAAAGAATTAATAAGGGATATTTTTCCTCCATTCATTGAATCATCCGGCGTGAATAATTCATTATTTGAGTCTATATAATCTGCTTGCCAATCCTCCCATCTAAAGCCTAAACTTAACTTTAAATTTTCACTCATAAGGTAATCTAAGTTGCCGAAAACAGATTTACTCTCTGAAGAGTAATCGCTCGAGAAGAACGATTCACTATAGAAAGTTCCAAAACCATCATTTGGATCTCCATAAGCTCCATCATCTCTTCTATTATTTGATTCATCAATTTCATAAAATGAAATTCCAATTATCCATTGCATTTGGTCAGCAAAAGTTGTTCCAGATTTGTTAGATAGAAGCCTAAGTTCTAAATTAGATGTTTCTCTTTTTCTAAGAGTTTCAGAAAAATAATCATAAACATAAGGAAAGTGTGACTGCGTATTGCCCCAATCAGCATCGTAACTGAAAACTATATCTGTATCAGTTTCAGAATATAAAATCTTTAGACTATTAAATGAATTAATGAACTCTAGATTGATACCCAAAGCATTAGAATCTTGAGAATCCATTCCTGGTCTGTCTGAAAGAGTATTTAATGAGCCATCAATTGTCCATATGTCTGCAGGATCATCGAAATCATTATCAAAATATACTAAATCAAGAGAAGCAGTTTCATTAATTAACCAATTAGTTTTGAACCTAAGGGACTGTTCATCTTTTCTAGATGTGTTATCTCTTTTTAAAAATAAATTCTCTCTGAAACCATCAAAATCTTCTTTTCTTATACTCAATCTTGATTTTATATTCTTAGAGAAAGGAATATTAATTGAAGCACTCAAGTCATTCCTTCCATAGTTACCAAGGGTTATTTCTCCATTTGCTTCAAATAAATCCTCAGGATCATTGGTCTTTATATAAATCATTCCTGCAAGCGAGCTGGCTCCCATTCTAGAACCTTGAGGACCTCTATAAACTTCTACTTGATCTATATCATATACAGAGGCTATACCTGCCTGACCTGAAAAATCTATATCATCAATCAAGAATCCTACTGAAGAATTCGGGGTTCCTTCGTAGCCAGAACGTTCTCCAATTCCCCTGATCTGAAAATATCTCGGTCTTGAATCACTGGCAGCAAAATTAAGATTTGGTACTAGATAAGTTATATCCTCAAAATGCTTATATTGTTTTTTTCTTATATCTTCATCATTTATAAGAATGAGACTACTATCAACCTCACTTAATATTGTGTCCCGCCAATCACCATTTACAACAATCTCAGCAATTGCTTCCGTGTGAGCAGGAAAGAGAATAAAGAGAACTGGAAAAAATAAAAGTATACGTTTTAGCATGCAATTCCTCCGCCATTATTGTATGGATCAGGTTCAAAGGGTTTCAATGATCTCAGGCCGAAGCCACCCCTTTGCAATATCTTAATTTTAACAAAAGCTTAAAATTTAGCCATAGTCTTATTAACAAATAGTCTTCTCTTATAAAAGAATATAAAATATCTGAGTCCGTCAATTTAATTCATAAATTAGTAGATATAAAGAATGTCGAGTTCTATAGAAAATCGTGATGTTAGGTCTATATCAATAGGTTCTAAAATTTCATTAATTTTTAAAGATAGTTCAATAATTGAAGAGCAACCTGCTCTCGTTGGAATAATAGGAATTGATAAAACTCAAGAAGACGAGGATTCTCATTTTCCTGAAATGGTAGATTTACTTGATAAGGTATGGATTCAAATTGGTGAAAATGAAAGAATATATGGAGATAAAAAAAGGAGTAATGAAGCAATCAAGGAAGAAATAGTTTTTAGTTTGAGCGAACAGATGATTGAAGATTTCAAGCATACAGAAATGATGTACGCTGGTGTTAATCATCGTAAATATAATATCAAAACTAAAGAAATAGCTTTATCTACAGTGAAAAGTCTTGCTGAAGATTTTAAATAAAATATCAAATCTCTTCACGCTCTTTGAATAATTTTATGAAATTAAAAGAACTTAAAAAATTAATTGAAGGATGCCATCCTGAAGATCTTAATAATGATGTTGAGGCAGTTGTCATATCAAAAAAAGATAAGGTGTTTAAGACAGATAGTATTCGCTTAGATACAGACTCGGGAAGGATTATCATTGCTACTCAAAACTCAGAGCAATATAAGTTGAATAAAATAAATGCAGACAAAGAAATGGGATTTGCAAAGAAAATGCTATCTATAAAATCAAAGAAAAAGACAATAGCTGATATCTTAAATCAAAAGAAGTAAAACTGAGCTTAATCTAAGTACTTTTTGAGCTCCTCTTTCGCTATTGTCCTCATATGCACCTCATCCGGCCCATCACCTATTCGTAGGTATCTAATTGAACTGTAAAGACTAGCTAAAGGAGTATCTTGAGAAACTCCAGCTCCTCCGTGAATTTGTACTGCCCTTTCAATTACCCTAACCGCCATTGATGGTACTTCAACTTTCGGTTGGGCTATTTCACTTTTAGCTTCTTTATTGCCTAAAGTATCCATCATGTATGCCGCTTTTAGTGTTAATAATCTACACATCTCGATTTCATTACGGCATTTAGCTATGACATCAAAGTTACCACCTAATTCTGCAATTGCCTTACCGAAGGCTTTACGTGTTGAAGCCCGTCTACAAAGGAGTTCTAGGGCAAGTTCTGCTGCACCAATTATTTTCATGCAATGATGTATACGGCCAGGACCCAGACGACCTTGAGCAATTTCGAAACCTTTTCCTTCACCTAAAATAATATTTTCTTTTGGTATCCTCACATTATCAAATTTCAAATGGGCATGACCATTAGGTGCATGGTCTGAACCATAAACAGTTAGCATTCTTTGCAAAGTAATACCTGGAGTATTTTTTGGAATAATTATCTGAGATTGTTTTTGATGCTTAGGTGCATCAGGATTTGACACTCCCATAAAAATCATAAACTCACAGTCAGGCCTTCCATAGCCGGATGTCCACCATTTTTCTCCATTAATTAAATAATCATCACCATCTTTAGTTATAGTGCTAGCAATATTAGTTGCATCTGAAGAGGCTACATTGGGCTCAGTCATAGCAAACGCCGATCGAATTTGACCTTCTAATAAAGGTTTAAGCCATTTTTCTTTCTGATAATCGCTGCCGTATTTATCTAGAACTTCCATATTTCCAGCATCGGGTGCAGAAGAATTAAAAACTTCTGAAGTCCACCCAACACCCATCATCTCAGCAAGAGGTGCAAATTCAAGATTGGTAAGCCCATAACCCGCATCACCTGTTAAGGAAAAATTCCACAAGCCCTCTGCTCGTGCATCCCTTTTAAGTTCGTATAATGCTTCTGGAACTTGCCATGGATTGCCTGACTCTCTAAAAGAATTCATGGCCTCAATATACTCTGTCTCTCTAGGTCTTATTTTTCGATCGATAAAGTTTGAGACTAGCCCTATAAGCTCTTTAGTTTTTTTCGTATGTTCGAAATTCATGGTTAATTAAAAATTTAAATATTAAAAAAATGATAACATCATTTCTATAATTGGAGAGAATACTATGGACTTTAGAGATTATTCATTGAAAGAGTTAGTCAGCAATGTTCAAGAAAAGAAAATATCTGCTAAGGAGTTAACACAATCGGCTTTAGATAATATTGAAAAGTTTGATGGTGAAATAAATGCTTTTTGTTCCATAAATCCTGAAGATGCTCTTTTGCAAGCGGAACAAATTGATTCAGCAATTATGAAAAACGAAGAGGTCGGAATACTTGCTGGAATTCCAATCGGAGTAAAAGATCTAGAAGATGCAAAAGGATTCATAACCAGTTTTGGTTCAGAATTGCATATCAATGATGCCCCAGCCAATGAAGACTCAATTTTAGTCCAAAGAATGAGAGATCAAGGATGTGTAATTCTTGGAAAAACCAATACACCTGAATTTGGTCATAAAGGAAAAACAGACAATGTACCTTTCGGGACCACTAAAAATCCATGGAATCTTCAATATTCTGCAGGTGGCTCATCAGGTGGAACTTCAGCAGCATTGGCATCAGGAATGATACCTCTTGGAACAGGATCTGATGGTGGTGGCTCCATAAGGATACCTGCTGCATTGGGCGGACTATCAGGTCTAAAGACTTCTCAAGGAAGGATTCCTATAGGAGGAAAGACACCTCCAGGATCAGGTTTATTAACTGTAAAGGGCCCTATGGCTAATACAACTCAAGATAATGCTTTAGCTCTAGATGCAACAGTTGGGCCAGATCCAACAGATATTTTTTCTTTAGAATCAGATAATTTAAATTGGTCAGAAGAATTAATTAATGATGTACCAACAACTGCAATATGGTCACCAACCATGGGCTTCTCAACCGTAGATAAAGAAATTTTATCGAAATGCGAAAAGGCCATAAATTCTCTTGCGGAGGCAGGTGTTGAAATAATAGAAAAAGAAACTATATGGAACGAAAATCCTGTTGATGATTGGATGATATTTTGGGCGTGTGCTTGTGCGAGAAGACAGCAACATTTAATAGACACAAAAGACTTTGAAAAAATAGATCCTCTACTTAGATTCTTTATCGAAATGGGAACTAATATGGATGGAGCATCATATGCTTCTGCAATAGATGCATGTCATAAGTTAGGCTATCAGTTAGAAAAATTCTTCGAAGAAGCTCCTCTAATTATTACACCTGCGACTTGTGGACAGGCACCTAAACTTGAAGGGGACGGTTTTGTTAATGGTAGTGAAACTCCATCTTGGGTTGATTTCACTATGGGTATAAATATGACAAGAAATCCTGCTGGTGTTATACCAATCTCTTTATTGGACTCAGGTCTGCCTGCTTCCCTTCAAATTATAGGAGGACAAAGACAAGACTTAAATGTTCTTAAAGCAATGAACTCTTTTGAAGAAATAATAGCTTTTGATGAAAAAGCAGATTTTCCTATAAATGTTTAAATCTTATTATTTATCGTCATCAAGCATAGTGGCATGATTCCACCACGCGAGATCAGAAAAAGCTCTTAGGTCTAATTCGTGCGTCCAAGCCGAGCGATGTTGTTGTGATAAATGATAATAGGTTTTTGCTATTTCTTTAGGAAGAAGCAATCCATCATGTTCCATCCCTTTTGTTTCTCTTAGCTGCTGATACATTTCAGGCCCCAACATCTTTCCAAGTGTATCGGGAGCATCTACAGCGCCGTCTACAATAATATGTGCAACGTGCACCCCTTTAGATGAAAACTCAGCATTTAATGACTGACAAAGCATCCTTCTTGCAGCCATGGCTGCTGCGTGGGAATGCTGAGTTGCATTTCCTCTCATTGCGGCGGTAGCCGAAGTTACTAATATTGTACCTTTGCCCCTTTCTACCATTAACGGACAGAGCATCTTCGCAACTCTAAATAGCCCAAAGCTTGCCATTTTCCATCCCCATTCAAATTCTTTATAAGTTGTTTGGCTTAGCAGCTTCATGCCTGTTTGAGCTCCTAAGTTATAAATTACCACTTCTATTGGGCCAACTTCAGATTCAACCTTATTTATGACCTCTTCAATTGCATCCTCTTCTATTGCATTAAGAAGTTGTCCTGAAGCAGAGCCTCCTGAGGCTTCTATATCTCCAATTAATTTATCTAAACCTTCTTGATCAGAACGCCTGCATAAAAAAGAGTGATAGCCTTCATCAGCGAATTTAGCTGCGACTGTTCCACCGATTCCTGCTCCTGCTCCAAATACTAAACATACTGGTTTCATATATATCTCTCCTCTACTTTCTAACTGATATCTACAGGTTGAGCTGTATGCATCAATGTTGCAACCAACTTATCCTCCAGATTAAATATTCTACCCTCCGAGGTAGCACTTCTGGTTCCCAATTTAATTAAATTTACTTTCATTCTAGCCTTTCCAAGTGCAAGAGGCCGATGAAATGAAATATTTAAATTAGTGCTCATAGGGGCCTTCTTTTCTTGATAAGCGGCAATCATTGCTGCAGAGGTAGCGTCATCTAAAGCAGCGGAAATCATTCCACCCTGAACAAAACCCATTGGATTTGCAGACATATTATTAAACTCACAAGAAAAACAAATTTGCTCTCCTTCAATGGAGTCATATTTCAAGTTAAAGAATTCCATAGATGGCCCACGAAACTCCTCGTTAAATTTTTTTAATAATTCTTCCATGATTTGTCTATCTTAATAGGAAAATGTAAAAAATATTAAAATATCTTTAAAAGCCCTCTTTTCCTAGCTTTCGATGTCAAAAAACATTAGTATTTACGCTCATTTTCAACTATTTCAGTAAATAATATGGATATAAATCTAAGCAGTGAAGATCTGGCATTTAGGGACGAAGTAAGATCTTTTTTCGAAGAGAATAAAATTAAATCAGGAGAAGACTACTTCTCTTGGAGGTTAGGTTGGTTTGAAAAGGCCAGAGAAAAAGGTGGTTGGGACGTACCTAAATGGCCTGAAAAATTCGGTGGTCCAGGATGGTCACCTACTCAACATTATATCTGGGAGCAAGAGACAGCAAAAGCGAACATTCCTTTTGATCTCCCATTTGGTCTAGGTATGTTGGCTCCTATATTGATGAATTATGGAGACCAAGAACAACGGGATAGATTCTTGCCGGATATAAGAGATCGAAAGGTAAATTGGTGCCAAGGTTACTCCGAACCTGGAGCCGGTTCAGATTTAGCAAACCTTAAAACAAAAGCTGTGTTGTCAGATGATGGAACATATTACACAGTAAATGGTTCCAAAATATGGACTACTCTAGCTCATGTCGCAGATTGGATATTTTGTCTTACTAGAACAGATGACTCTGGAATTAAACAGCAAGGAATTACCTTTTTACTATTTCCCATGAAACAAGAAGGTATAGAAGTAAAACCAATTATCACATTAGGAGGCTCGCATACTGTAAATACAGTTCATTTTACAGATGTAAAAGTGCCTGTTGAAAATAGAATAGGCGAAGAAGGAAAAGGTTGGACTTATGCAAAAGGCTTACTTGAACACGAAAGAACTGGATTAGCAGGACTATCTAAGTCTTTAGTGGAGCTAGAGCAATTAAAAGATAATGCTAGATCTATACAAAGAGGAAATGGAAACCTCATGGATAATTCTAGTTATAGATCTAAAGTAGGTGAATTAGAAATAGATTTATTAGCAACAGAGTTTACTGAACTTAGAAGCTTAGCCTCTGCAGCAGCTGGTGGTGAACCAGGTCCTGAATCTTCTATCTTGAAACTTAAAGGAACAGAAATTAAGCAACGAATACAAAAACTCACAGTTGAAGCAAGCGGAATATACTCTTCAGCTTGGGGTGACAAAGGTGTTGGTCCATCTTTTGCAAAAGGAGGAACGGCAGGATATTTAAATAGCCGATATTTCACTATCTATGGTGGAGCAAGTGAAGTGCAAAAAGATATTGTTGCCAAAAAAGTTCTAGGTCTTACAAAAGGTAGTTCAAAATGAATTTTGAACTTTCTGAAGAACAGAAAATGATTCAACAAAGCGTTGAACGTTTTGTTCAAGAGAACTATGACCTTTCCAATAGAATAAAAATAAGCTCAGAAGATCCCGGCTTTAGTAAAGAATACTGGTCTTCTATGGCTGAATTAGGTTGGCTTGGACTGGCGTTCAGTGAAGAGGATGGAGGATTTGGTGGTAATCAGATAGATACATTAGTTCTCATGGAGCAATTCGGTAAAGGATTAGTTCTTGAGCCTTTTTTAGCGAATGTAGTCTTGGGAGGAGGATCTATCAAAAGAGGAGCTTCACAAGAAATAAGAGACTCTATCATTCCAAGTCTAATAGATGGCAGTTTACAGATTACGTTAGCTTATGCAGAAGAACAGAGTAGATTTGATATAGAGGATATAGCAACGGCAGCTAGAGAGGAGAATGATGGTTTTATCATCAATGGTAAAAAATCTATGGTGCTGAATGCAGAATCCGCAGATAAAATTGTAGTTGTTGCTAGAACGAGTGGTAGTCAGGTAGATGAAGAAGGAATCAGTTTATTTGTTGTTGATGCAGATGCAGAAGGAATAGAGAGAGAGAATTTTCCTACCGTTGACGGTCTAAGAGCTTCTGAAATTATATTTAAAGACGTAAAAGTTACTTCTACATCTCTGATAGGAGAAAAGGATAAAGGGTTTTCCATTCTTCAAGCAGTAGTAAATGATGCTATCTTAGCTTTGTCAGCTGAGGCTGTGGGTGCCATGGAAGTTCTATATAAAGATACAGTGGAATACACTCAACAGAGAGAGCAATTCGATCATCCATTATCTGACTTTCAAGTGCTTCAACATCGTATGGTGGATATGTTCATGGAGTACGAGCAGTGTAAATCTCTGTTATTTCGTGCCACTATGGAAACAGTTCAAGATCCATCGCTTTCCCAAAGAACGGTGCACGCGCTAAAACACTTAATTGGTAAATCTGGAATATTTGTAGGAGAAAGTGCAGTTCAACTTCATGGAGGAATGGGAGTTACTGAAGAGCTAAGGATAGGTCATTTCTTTAAAAGATTACTAGTGATTGACTCTCAATTTGGAAATGCTGATTTCCACTTAGATAAGTTTACTAGTCTTTAAAATGCAAATAGATTCTCCAAAAATAGATAATATTTTAGAGGATGCTGCTCAGCAAAAAGTTCCAGCTGTATCGGCTGCAGTTATATCAAAGGATGCAGACCTATACAAAGGTCACTTTGGTTTTAGGGATCTAGAAAATAAAGATCTAGTCGATGACAATACACTCTTTAGGATTGCTTCTATGACAAAAGCAATAACCTCGACATGTATTTATCAATTGATAGATAAAGATATTCTTTCTTTAGATACAAATCTTAAAGATTTTTTTCCAGAAATTAGTGATAAAAAAGTTATTCGAGGCTTTGATGATAATGGTGATCCAATATTATCTGATGTATCAAAAGATATAAATATCGGACATCTTTTAACACATACATCTGGTTTTGCTTACGAAATATGGAACGAATCTATAGCTAAGCTGGTTGAGAAAGGTGATTTACAGAGTGCCTTCGCAAATAATGATGAATTTCTAAAAGCTCCTTTGGTTTTTGAACCCGGATCAGATTGGGAATATGGTATTGGAATTGATTGGCTAGGTGTATTAATAGAAAAAATCAACGACTCTTCGCTCCAAGAATATATGCATACTCATATTTTTGAGCCATTAGGAATGTCTAATACATCTTATGATCTAGATAAAAATAAACATTCAAGAGTAGCAAAAGTTTACGGAAGAAATAATGATGAATATTTAGAAATGCCTTTCGAGGTGCCTGAAAAATCTTCTTTTTACTCTGGGGGTGGAAATCTGATATCAAATCTTGAAGATTATTCAAAGTTTCTCAGAATCTTCTTGAATTCAGGTAAGGGCTCTAAAAAACAGATAATATCTGAGTCTTCAATAGCCTCAATGCTAAGTAGTTTGAATGAAGAGTTAGTAATGAAAAAAATGCTTACTCAAGTCCCCATGCTGTCCAATGATGTAGATTTTTTTCCTACATCGGCTAAATCATGGAGTCCTGGTTTTATGGTTAATCATGAAGACATTAAGTCTGGACGACCGAAGAATAGTTCTGGATGGGCTGGATTATTTAACTCTTTCTTTTGGATTGATCCAAAAAATGAAATTGCTGCATTAATCTTAATGCAAATGCTTCCGTTTTCTGAAGATGGCTGTTTCACAACACTTCAAGAATTTGAAGCTTCCATTTATAACTAAGAGAAAGAATGAAAAAAATCATATCACTAGCTACTTTTATCTGCCTTTTTACAAGTTGCGTCAATTCTTCTTTAAAACCAGATACCTACGATCGTGATTCAGTACAAAAAGTTTCAAATGTGCTCTATGGAGAAGTAGTTTCTCTAAAAAGAGTAACCATAGAAGGAGGAACTAAGTCGGGAACGATCGTCGGCGGTTTGGTGGGTGCTGCAGCCGGAAGTCAGGTAAGTGACTCTAAACCTGAGTCTGAAATTGGAGCTGTAATTGGAGGGGCTATAGGAGCTACTCTAGGTGGTAATGTATCTAAAAGCATTCAGTCGGTTGAAGGAATACAACTGACCATCAATATGGATGATGGAAGAACCATATCAGTTGTGCAGGAGACCTCTCAATACAACTTTTCCATCGGTGACTTGGTCGAAGTTATTTCAACAAAAGGTAAAACTCGAGTCTCTCCATCGGGAATCAAGTAGATCTATTAATATTATTTATCTTTACCTATTAAATGAGAGGTAAATATAATATTCATGATGCGTAATCTTGTATTAGTAATAATTTCTATAATCTTATGTTCATGTCAATCTCTTGATAGACCTGCTGTGAACTTCTACCTCGAAGAGTCAAAATCGTATAGTGCAGAAATTTCTAGGGATATATGGGGGGTACCCCATGTACATGGTAAAACAGATGCGGATGCAGCTTTTGGGTTAGCTTTTGCTCATGCTGAAGATGATTTTAAAAATATTGCAGAAAATATGTATCTATATAGGGCAGAGATGGGTCTCAAAGATGGCATTGATGGTGCCATACAAGATTATCTAATTAAGGTTCTTAAGATTAGAGAACAAATAGATGAAAACTATACAAATGATTTAAATGCAGAAGTTCGTAAAGTCATTGAGGCTTATGCAGCAGGTATAAATTATTGGATGATAAAAAATCCAAATAATGGCTATAACCATTTCTTTCCAGTTACAGAAAAAGATATTGTTGCTGGATTCTCAATACAGAATCTTTTCTTTTCTGGTGTAGTAAGTTCTATAGAGAAACTTCAGAGAGAATCCGATTTAAAAGAGGAATATACAACCTTGTATCGAAATCAAGAATTTGTAACCGGTTCTAATGTATTAGCTGTTAACTCTCGCAAGACATCTGATAAATCTACAAGAATTATTATTAATTCTCATCAACCACTTGATGGACCTTTGGCTTGGTATGAAGCGCATGTGAGAAGTGATGACGGATGGAATATGATGGGTGGCCTTTTTCCTGGATCACCTTTTATATTTGTAGGGTTTAATGAAAATATTGCTTGGGGATTTACAGTCAATAAACCGGATCTTTCTGATAGTTACTTACTCGAAGTTAATCCAGAAAATGAAAATCAATACTTACTTGATGGAGAATGGGTAGATTTCAAAATTGAGACGGTAAGACTTCCAATCAAACTATTTGGACCACTCAAATGGACGGTTAAGAGAGAGGCAAAGTATTCAGTTCATGGCCCTGTATTGGAAGTAGCTGATAAAAGTTATGCCCTTAGATTTTCAGGAATGAGTGATATCAAACAAGTCAATCAATGGTATGCGATGAATAAATCAAATTCTCTAGAAGAGTGGCTAGAGGCTATGAAAATGAGATCTATAATATCTTTTAATGGTGTTTATGCTGATAGAGAAGACAATATCTATTTTATTCATAATTCTTCTTCACCGCTGAGGAAAGAGGGAATAAATTGGAAAAATGTCATTGATGGTTCGAGGTCTGATCTCGTTTGGGACAAATACGTAAGCTTTGAGTCAATTCCACAGTTACAAAACCCATCATCAGGTTGGATTGCAAGCACAAATCAAGATCCATTTAAGGTAACGGGTGAAGAAGACAACTTGTTATCAAAAAATTATTCCCCTACGTTGGGTCTTCAAACAAGGATGACTAATAGAGCATACAGATCTATTGAACTTTTTAGACAAGACAAAAAAATCAGTGAAAAGGATTTTGATGATATAAAGTTTGACAATAAATACTCAAAACAATCCAGATCTTACAAGTACATATCAGAGTTATTCGATAAAGACTTCGAGTCTAGTGAATTAAATAATGCTCGAGATATTTTAAAAAAGTGGGACTTGGCAACAGATTTTAAAAATACTTCTGCCTCTCTCGGGGTATGTGTTCTATCGAGTGAATGGATTTCAGAACAGGGACAAAGAATTCCACAAGATCCTGAGATATCCTTTAGAGAATGTGTGAAAGAATTAAACCAAACTTACGGAAGAGTTGATCCGCCTTGGTCAGAAAGAAATTTTATTGTCAGGGGAAGTAAAAAAGAATCAGTGCAAGGCGGTCCCGATGTTCTAAGGGCTATTTATGGAAGAAACGATGAAGCAGGAGATTTAAAAGCTGCGGGAGGAGATGGACTTTACATACATGTAAGTTGGGATAAGAATGGTAAACAAGAATCAAAAAGCATTCACCAGTATGGAAGTGCCACTCAAGATATAGACTCAATTCACTTTGCTGATCAAATGGGTTTGTATATTCAAGAAGAATATAAACCTACTTTCTTCAATAAAGAAGATTTATCAGAAAATATCTCCAAAGTTTATAATGTCCCTTTTTAAAAAAAATAAAAAATTAAATTTATGTTGCTAGCTCAAGTCTTAATTTCAGGATTGGTCTGTGGTTTGATTATATTTCAGTCTGCTTTTGTAGCCCCTACAGTTTTTCGAGACTTGCCCGAAGAAAGCAGACCAATAATATTGAGATCTCTCTTCCCTAAGCTCTTCAAATCGATATCTGTTGCTGGAATTTTATTTACTCTATTAGCTCTTTTAGAAGGTTCTAATTTAATAATTGCTTATTGCGTTGGTATTTTTACCTTCTTATCGGGTTTAATATGTAATCTCATGGTTGGAGCAACAAACAAAGCTAGAGATGAAGGAGACGATAAACTTTTTGCTACTCTTCATCGTATAAGTGTGGTACTAACAATATCAGTTTTACTGACAAATCTACTTTGGATATTTATAGTTTAATATTATGAAAAATCGATTTAATGAATTTCTTAATGCCGGTATGAACAAGGGGTTGAGCTGGACGACTATTGCTAGTGAAAAATTACTTCTAGCATTAATCGGAATTTCTACATGTATAGCTTCAGCGATGTATCTTTATGAAATGGTTTTACAAAGAGAAATCTTATTAGGTGATTTATTTATGCTTTTCATTTATGCAGAAATTCTTGCAATGGTTGGTGCGTTCTATAGTACTAATCGTATTCCTGTAACTCTTCCGATAATTGTCGCTATAACTGCTCTTTGCCGTTTGATAATAATGCAAACGAAAGAAATGGATGGAATGATGGTTATGTGGGAAGCTGGCGCTATTTTCGTACTCGCTGGATCCGCTTACCTGATGAGCTTAAAAGACAAGATAAGTTTAGAAAAATTAAAAGATAGTAAGGACTAAACTTTACAAATAACCAGAAAATCTTTCCGTTCTCCAAGAATCAATTATTTCTTTTGTAGATTCGTGCCTTGAAAACCAAACTTTGTCAGATTCATTATTAATCTGATGAACCTTTAAATCTTCTAATCCTGATTCCGTATAATCATTAAAAAACTCCATGATAAATTTCTCATATGAGGAATGTTGACCGGTCTCTAGTAAATAATTGGCTACCCTTTTAATCTCCTGCAATTCCCTATAATGATAGATGTACAAAAAAGAATCTTCTGCATGGTTTGAATCTGTAAAGAGAACATCACCCTTGGAGATAAACTCCTTAAACTTATCGCGTACATAGGCCAAATCTATTTCTTTCAAATCAAGCTGAAACTCTTGTTTAAAAAAAATTTCAAATTTCTTGTACGTTTCCTCTATTTGCTGACTTAGTTTCAAAATTTACTCGATTATATTGAAGCGTTATAAGTTGAGCGAAATGATAATTAAAACTTTTCTAAAAGATAGAATCCTATAAAATTACTAATAGCTGCTTACCCTCCTAATAATAGTATCCTTTATTATATGAAAAGTTTTTTAAAATTTAGTCTTATTGTTTTAGTATTTTCTTCTCTCTTAGCTATGCCAGTCAAAGCTGCAAAATATGATAAAAAAAAGCCATCTGATCTGTACTCTAAAGCTCTAGAACATCTAGATAAAAATCAATATGGAAAAGCTCAAAAAGTTCTACGAATTTATACCAGAAAAAAACAAGATGATGCAGATGGATGGACGCTTCTAGCTTTCTCATCAAGAAAACTTGGAAGTTATGCTAATGCCGAAAAGTATTATGAAACAGCCTTAGAATTAGATCCCGAAAATAAAGCAGCACTCGAATACCAAGGAGAGCTTTATGTTGTTACCAATAGGCCTCATTTGGCGAATAAGAATTTATTAAAGTTAGAATCTCTATGCCCTAACTCATGTGATGAATTAGAGAAGTTACAAGATTTCATTTCCGGCAAAACAGAAAAAGAGAAAGTAAACATATAATCTTACTTCCTCTTTTTGAAAGTCTCTGGTTTCTGTTTTGCTTATTATGAGATAAGTCACATAGACGAATTATGTGTATGGGCAATGCCCCATTCTCCATTTTCCTCAACTAATACAAGGGTAATATAGGTGAAGGTTGGAGGACTCATATCACCCGTGCCTGGAATAAAGTCTGTTCTTCTTACAAAATCTGCTATGGCTACTTCGCCGTAAATTCTCACTATTGGAGAAGATATTGTAGAAATTAGTGTTGAGTCAGGATCACGTGAAAGATTTGCAGCCCTTCTCTCTTTTTGAATCATCAAATTTTCTTTCTGATTAGGCCATCTCTTGGAAGTTATCATGACCCTATCATCCCTTATTAATTCAGACTGAGCATCAAGGTCAGACTCTAAGGCAGACCATTTATATATAGTATCCAAAACTTCTTGTTCGGAACTAAAGCTTAAAAAAGATAAGCTTGATAAGAAAAAGATAGCTAGCATTTTTGTTATTGAACCATTCATATTGCACTCCTTTACGTTCATTAATGAAACATTTTGATTAAAACTCTCAAAAAACATTAAAGCAAGAGCTTTTAATCTTAGGCATACGGATAATTACTGTGGTGCCCCCTGTAGGACTCGAACCTACGACCAAGTGATTAAGAGTCACCTGCTCTACCAACTGAGCTAAGGAGGCAATAATAGTTTTTTTTACCAGGTGTAAGTTGCCAAACAAACGATATAAGAAATGGTTACCAATATAGTCAAATTTGCTCTTAGGTTTCTATATCCCACGTGCTTCATCTTATCTGAGACTCTCAATTCAAATAGATAGAAGAAAATAAATGTAAGGAGACTTAAGCATAGACTGTAATAAAGAAACATATTGGAGAGTGCGATTATCAAAAAGCCAGTTAGTGAAACTAAAATCCCTACTATCAGAGAAAGATTATTATCAGCCTCTCCTTCCCAGCCCCATGTCATACCACCTAGGAAAGATAATATTACACCTCCGTAAAATGATAAAAGTAGATTGAATACATAACCCTCAGGAAAATTTAAAAAGAGCGGATAAAAGGATAAAAAAATAAAAGGAATCACTCCAAAATATCCTAATATTTGTCTAGTTCTAATGTTCATTTTCAACCTCTTTTCCTGCTGCCATGTTTATGATAAACCGATCTAGCAATCTTTTTAAACTCATCCCCTTTTCTTATAGACCAAATAGTATCTCTTGCATATTTTGATGATTCTTTCAGATCTACGACTGGAGAAATATAAGTTGTATGTAAATCTGCAGAATGTATTTTTTTTGGATCAATGTCATTGAGAGTCGGTATTATTTGTTTTATCCATTTTGCTTCAGGATCTTGATCTGAGCTCTGTTTATTAACTGAATAAATTCTAGGAAGATTAATTCCAGTAACTCCACTTTGCATCTGAACTTGGGGAATATGTATACCTGGTTCGTAGTCGACAAATAGTTCTCCGAGCAAAGGAGATGTGAATTGCCATGGTTGCCATAAATTATAAGATGCAAATGACATGATCATTGCTCTCATTCTAAAATTGATCCAACCTTTTTCTCTTAGATAAAGCATACAAGCATCCATAAAAGGAAATCCTGTTTCGCCATTAATCCATCTATCAATAAATTCTTTATTCTCTAAAGGTCTGAGGTCATCACACATGCTATGCATAGAGTTAAATTCTATCTCCGGTTCAGTTTCTAACTTTTGTATGAAATGACAGTGCCAATATAGTCTTTTTCTAAATGAATAAAGATCTTTCTTAAAATTTGATAGAGGATAATGAGCCTCAAGCTTTTGATATATTTCTCTAATAGATATTGAGCCAAATGCAATATGAGGAGAAAGTCTTGAGCATGATTCTTCAGCTTCATGAGGGCTAGACATTTTCTTAGAATAACCTTCAGATCTGCTCTCAAAGAAAGAATTAAGCAGTGCATTTGCTTCTTTGGTACCACCTTTCTGGAATCCTATTTTGATAATACTCTTTGATAAATCTAAAAAGTCATCAAAATTCATGAGATCTGTTGACTTACTACTAAGATTTGGTTTTGGCTGATCATGTCGACATTTTCTCATTTGCCTATTCCAATCAAAAGACCACTTGTCTCTATTAAATTGATTAATTTGTATTCCAAAATCTTCATATATATTTAGTCTTGATGACCCCTTGAAAGTATCTTTGAATTTACTAATTTGATTTCTGTAATACGAAGTATCAGTTGAGTGATTAAAATGAATCTTTGACTGAGGATAGTTTCTCTCAATATAAGTTGATAATTCTGAATAACTACCCTCAAAGACCTCAATATATGAGTTAAGGTTTCTAAGACCTGATTGAACTTCTTTCATGCAATCCATCAAAAATGAGAATTGTCTGGGAGATCTTCCATCTGATGACCAATAATGTTTATCGTAAACATAAATAACGCGATAGTTCTGGTTGATAGAGCCATGAAAAAGAGCAGAATTATCCTCTAATCTAAGATTTCTGTGTAGTATGATAATATCCACTTTGAATAAGTGGGCGCGAAAGTATTTTACTTGATTACGCAGTAATTAATAGTACTGAAACATATATCTAAGTTACCAAATTTATGAAGAAAAGATATTTTTAAAAAGGAGTTTTTAGTGAGCAAGGTATTAAGAGATTTTCCTCTCCATCCAGAAGAGGTTAACAACGAGTTTCTTTCAAGATGTTTTAATGGAAAAGTCCTATCATATGAATTAGATACTAGCATGACAGCTGGAGGAGTTTTAGCTGATGCATTTAGAGTATTTAACATTACTTATGATGAAATTAATGATCTTCCAAAGAGCTGCTTTTTGAAATGTACTAAAGAAATTCCGGAAGTAGTTGAAATGTGTTTATCTACCCAAGTATATGCAAAAGAAGTTTATTTTTACTCGACTCTTATTCACAAAGTAAAAGATGTCATTAGAGTTCCGGAATGTTATGGAATCTTCAAAGCAGATGATGATATTGAATGTAAGGAGTTTTGCTTAGTTTTAGAAGATTTTGATCAAGATAACTGGGTTCCATTTGATCAGTTTGATAATCCTATGACTTATGAGGATACAATTCAATTTATGAAGGACCTTGGGTACTTTCATGCAGCTTGTTGGGGGGAACCAGTATCAAATGATGCTGGATTGGGACCCTTTAGGGCACATTGGCAAAATTTAAATGATGATTACTGGGAAAATGGAGAAACAACTTGGGACAAAGCAGTCCCTAAATGGGAAGATGTTTATGGGGAATCATTGCTTTCAATGGTAAGCGATGAAGTTGCTGAAACGATAAAAAAACTTGTAGATATTTATGCCTCCAAGAACGGAAAAAAAATACAAGAAGAATTACTTAAAGAGTTACAAAAAAGACCACGAACAATCACTCATGGTGATGCTCGTGGGAATAATATCTTTAAATCTAAAAATGACGGCAGCATGGGAATAATAGATTGGCAGATGTGGGTAGCTGGCCCAGCAAGCAATGAATTCGGACAAGTTTGGTTCAATTCATTTTCATTGGATAGTGGAATGATACACAGACTGGATGAAATGACATCAATATACTACGAGGCCATGCTTTCTAAGAGGCCTGAAATTAAAGATGAATATCCTTATGAAGTTCTTCTCGATGATCTTAAACTTCTTTTTATCAATATATGGCCAGAGTACTTGGGCTTTACTGTTGGATCTATTGATGGATATAAGGACCCTGAACAACTCAAGTCAAAAGAAAACTGGAGAGAAATGATGAAGCGAAATATGGAAACCGTTCATTATTCAGGATGCCTTGAGTCTTTTGAGAACTTTATTTCCAAACTTGATCTCTCTAATTAAGATCTCATTAATCTTTGCCCTGAAAATTTAAGAGTTAGCAATATGAAAGAACATATGTCTTTAGATGGACTTACTAGAAAAAGAATTTATTTATTTAGGCACGGAGAAGTAAATTATATGCCTTCAGGTAAAGTTGTTGCAGATCCTAATTTAGTAGACTTAACTGAAAAGGGTCTTTTGCAAGCAAAATTAATTGATGAGAATACAAAGGATATATATTTTGAAAGAATTCTTAGTTCAGGCTTACCGAGAACTATTCAGACCGGAGCTCATATGGCAGAAAGGAGAGGAATTGACATAGAGGCTTATCCAGAACTTAGAGAATATCAATGGGATCCCAAGTCTTTTAAAGATAATGATGCAAGAAAATTTGGATATTTATTTGAAAGCTCAAAATCAAAAGATGCTATAGGTGGAATTGAAGAAGCTGACGAATTTTATAATAGAGTAACAAATCAATTGGAAAAAATTATACAAGAGGATTGGAGTCAAATAGCCATTGTTTTACATGGTGCAGTTAATGCTGCAATCATGTGCTGGCTAAATGACATTGATATAAGTTTAGCCTCAAAATTTGACCAAGATCATGCGGCTTTGAATATTATTGATATTGATACAAAAGAAGAAGGTGTAATCATCAGAAAATCAATAAGAAGATACAATATTCCACCAGATTTATCAGATATAGACTCGGATATAAGATCATCTTGGGAAGCTACAGCAAGTAAAATAATTAGCTTTAATGAATCAGCCAGTTGATTATGTCCTGGAAGGCTTTGGTATCCTGAATCAGAAATAGATGCCCCCCTTCATAAAACTCTAACTTACTGTTATCAATTTTTTGATGCATCTTCTCCATATTTAATACTGGGGCTATTCCATCATATTTACCTCCCAATAAAAAAGTGGGAGTATTGATATCATCTAAATCTTCATAAGTATTATGGTCCTTTCTTGCTAGGAGTTGTTTGAGGAGGTATCTTGGTTGAGGTTTAAATGCATTCCTATTTTTCGCTTGTTCTTTGATAGATTGCCATAAATTTTTATTTTGCTTTATCCAGGCATCGGTAATTCTCAAATCATTTATTTTGATACTTAAATCAAGTTTTTCTTCTTCGTTTAACTCTTCTAATTCGTGTAAAGGATAAGAAGAACCTCCATCTCCTCCCGAAGAGGTGCAGGCCAAGACTAGTTTGCTTACTCTGGATGGATGCCTTTTTATAAATTCTTGTGCGACCATGCCCCCAAAAGAAACACCCATAACTGGAATGGTGTCTATATGAAGTTCGTCAAGAAGACTGGCAGCATCATCAGCGTATTGTTGCATTGAATAAGAACCGGATGGCTTGGAAGTCTGACCAAGTCCTCTTTGGTCATAGCTGATAATTTCAAAATGTTCTGAAAGAGGCGAATCAAGCTGATTAGGTTTATTTCTCAAATCACCTCCTGTGCCCCCTATAAATAATAAGGGTCCATTAGCGCGAGGTGTACTCCTTTCAAAATATAAATCTAGGTCTTTTGTGCTTATAATAGCCATGGTTCTTCGATGTTAATTATAGAATAAAATAATTATGAAAAAGGCTTTTATACTAACTACTCTTTTGACGTTAATCTTTCCATCAACTTTATTTGCAAATGAGTTTAGTCTCTTTATAAAAACCTGTAAAAGTTGTGAATGGATAACCTATCCCGTGCCTTTTCGTCTGAAGGAACGGTGTGAAATAGCAAGACAAGGTATCTTTATAAAAGGTATGACTAAATGTCTAAAAACCGATTAGATAATGGCTAAATGGTCAGAATCGGAAGCTTTATCCTGGTATAAAGAACAAGATTGGATCGTTGGATGCAACTATCTACCAAGTAATGCTATAAATCAGCTAGAGATGTTTCAGCCAGAAACATTTGATAGTGAAATAAATAAGAGGGAATTATCTTGGGCGAATAATCTAGGCTTTAACTCAGTTAGGGTTTATCTGCATGACTTGCTTTGGCATGATCCAGAAACCTTTAAAGATATCTTAGATAGATTCCTCAACATTTGTGACCAAAATAATATAAGACCAATATTAGTTTTATTTGATGACTGCCACAGACCTTTTCCAAAACTTGGTATACAACCTAAACCGGTAACAGGAGTTCATAATTCAGGCTGGAAGCAGAGTCCCGGCATGGCCCTTGTTAATGAAATTCATGACAATGATGATCATCCAGAAATACCAAGACTTAAGAATTTCGTCCAAGAAACACTGCAGCATTTTAGTAATGATCAAAGAATACTTCTTTGGGATATTTACAATGAACCAGGTCAATTTGGGATAGGTGATAAATCATATCCTTTATTAAAATTAGTTTGGGAATGGGCATTAGAAGTTAGACCTTCTCAGCCATTGACGGCCTGTTTAGATGGCTCAGTGGGTCAAGAGATTATTGAATTAAATCAAAAAAATTCTGATGTAATTACTTTTCACACCTACGAGGGCGAAAAACTTCAAGAGACAATCGACAGACTAAAAAACTTCAATAGACCTTTAATATGTACTGAGTATATGGCTAGAGAATTTGGGTCAACTTTTGAATTTAGCTTACCTATTTTTAAAAAAAATAATATAGGATGTTTTAACTGGGGGCTTGTAGCTGGAAAAAGCCAAACACATTTTGGCTGGTCTACAATCTTAGACCTAAAAAAGAAAAAGGAAGAAGGTGATTTTTTAAATGAAGGTGATGATATACCTGAGCCTGAAGTATGGTTTCATGATATTTTAAGAGCTGATGGTAGCCCTTACTCTTCGGAAGAGGAGATTTTTATAAAAGAAATGACTGCTTCTAAGGCGCTAGTTTGGAAGTAAATTTCAATCGATATCAATATACTTTGTCCATTCCTCA
Organism: uncultured SAR86 cluster bacterium; assembly: GCA_902610065.1. Taxonomy (GTDB): domain Bacteria; phylum Pseudomonadota; class Gammaproteobacteria; order Magnimaribacterales; family Magnimaribacteraceae; genus Magnimaribacter. The sequence continues at coordinate 49,122 of CACLUH010000003.1, read as the reverse complement.
TCTTTGAAATTATAAGACGAATCTAAATAAGATCTCATCATATGCTTTAAGGTTGGTTTCTTAGGCGTCGTCAATGGCTTCAAATCAGAATTCCCTTTTTTGTTATTACAAACTTTGCACGAAGTAGTGACATTCTCCCAAGAAGTATCCCCTCCTTTTGAAATTGGAATTACATGATCTAGAGTAAGGTCATTTCTCGGAAATTTTTTTTCACAATACTGGCAAACATAGTTATCCCTAAAAAAAACATTAGATCTTGAAAATTTTACCTCTTTTTTTAGATGATGATAATTTGAGAGCATGATTATGCTTGGAACATTGAAGGCCATGCTTGGAGACCTGACAACCCAATCACTGTGATCTTTAACAACGAAGACTTTTCGGTTTAAAGTGAGTTTTATCGCTGAGTGCCAGTCGACTACTGAAAGTGGAAAAAAGCTCAGAGGCCTTCCATCTCTATTCAATATTAAACAGTCTGCAGACACTGAGATAATATAATATTTTTTTTTAAATTTTTCTAGAGCAATAAAGTTACTTTCTAGTTACTTTTTTTGTATGTAAAATTTATTTAAAGATGAATAAACTATTTACATTGCTGGCAGTGCTTTTTATTACTGATTCGTCATATTCTGAAGAACCTAAGAAAGTTTTATGTGAATTGGAAGGCAATTATTCCATTACTTATGATGACTTCAGAAGAAATTATTTTAATGAAGCTGTAGAGATTGCAAAAAATGTAGCTGTTACTACAACTCAATCAATATTTTTTTTAAATAGAGCAAAACAAACTCTTAACAAAGATGCATGGGATAAAAATAAAATTGATGTGATTCAATATTGGGTTTTGGATGAAAATTCAGATGATCTCCTAAAACTTGACTATGTTGTCGAGCCAGCTCCGGTCTGGGTTACGCAAAGTGATTGGGTAAAGGAGAAAAAAGAGACCGGCATTATGGTAACTCATTTCATTGAGAATGGAGCAATGCATCCAAATTATCCTGAATATAAGGTTGATATTTATAAAATAAATAATGAGATAAATTGGTTTACTGGTAAAGCGAGAATTAAGGGAGATATTTGGCTAAAAAGAGTAGATGGTAAAAAGGGAAAAGATCCAAAAATAGAAATTCTTGCAAAAGGTAACTGCGAAAAACAAAAGAAAAAGTTCTGATTAAAGGCCTTGCACTAACAGTAAAGAAGAAGGAATAATTATCGACCAAATCAAGCATGCTAAGGCTATTGGCTTGAATTGAAGCTTGCTCAAGCTATCTCTATTTATCTGAGTTCCAATACAAAAAAGACCTGTCAAAAGGCAAATTCGATTAATTTCCTTGAGGTAGCCTGTAATAATCTCGTCAGGTTGGAGAAAAGAATTTAATAAAGCCGCAATCAAGAAGAAAATGACAAAAAGAGGTAACCCTAGTCCTTCATTCTTATTTCTATAAAGCCAAGCCGCAAAAATTACTAAGGGGACTATCCAGATTGTCCTTGCTACTTTAAGTGTTGCTGCAACTTCAACTGATAATTCACCTACACTTGAAGCAGCGCCAACAACAGATGCCGTATCGTGTATTGCAAGTGCAACCCATGCACCAAACTGAACTTCGTTAAGTTGAATGAAGTTATTTAAGGTAGGAAATAATAAAACAGCGACAGCATTTAATAAAAAAACTATCGTAATAGCCATCGTTAAGTCTTCTGGCCTAGCTTTAATTGAAGGTGCAACTGAAGCGATAGCAGTTCCGCCACAAACCGCTGTTCCGGAAGCCAAAAGAAAGGATAGCTTTTGAGAAACCCCCAATATTCTGCCAAGCAATATAACTGCACCGAATGCCAAAACCACATAGAGCGAAATCCAAAAGAAGTAAACTGAATTGGTCTCGTAAAATGAATCTAAACTCAAACTACCTCCTAAAAAAACTATGCCAGTCTGTAAGATTCTGGATCCATACTTTTGAGTAAGAAAATCTTTAGGTAATTCATAAAAGAGCGCTAGAGTTATACCTAAAAATAGTGAGACTGCTGAATTGCCAATCCATAAGCTTATCGCAATGATAATTATCGTAATAAAATAAAGCATTATTGAAGTTTGGTGAGTCACAAATGAATTTGATCCGTATCAATTCAATTATGAGAGTATTAATAGCATAAATCAATCTTACGAAAGACTTTTAAAAAAGTATAAAATAAATATATGAATAAAATTTATCTTAGTTTTTTATTGTTTCTTTTGCCCTTCTATATGGGGGCTTCCAGCATAAGCAAACAAAATAATGATTCTAATTTTGAGTTGCTGGTTCACAAAACTCCAACCTGTGGTTGTTGCAAAATGTGGGTTAAGCATATGGAAGAAAATGGGTTTACAATAAATACAAAAGATCACCAAAGCCTTGTAAAAATAAAAGAAGAACTAAAAATAGAGCCTAAGCATAGGTCATGTCATACAGGGGTTTCCTCACAAGGACATTTTTTTGAAGGCCATATACCAAGTGAATATGTCTCACAATTTCTTGCAGAAGGTAATCCAGATGCAATTGGCCTATCAGTTCCTGGAATGCCTTTGGGTTCACCGGGTATGGAAGTTGAAGATCGCTTTACGCCATATGATGTGCTTGTGCATTACAAAGATGGGTCAACTAAAGTTTATGCAGAAATAAGAAAATAAAATCCTTATTCAAGGATGTTTCTAAATCTAGTAAATACCTTAAATTAAACAGTATAGCGAATCATCAACAAAATTAGAGTATGAGTGCAAAAGTATATGGTTTTACTCACTCTCCTTGGGTACAAGCAGTCTTACTTGCCCTATATGATAAAGATCTGGAATACGATCTATATGTGAGACCGCCTTATGAAGTCTTCAAAAAATGGGGCGTCTATATGCCAGCAGTTTCACTAAATGGACCTTGGGAAATTGAGTCAACACAGATACTCACTAAATTAGGTTATAAACCTATACTCGCTGACGAACTTAAAGCTGCTAATAATGCCTGGCAAGGTGTGATGCATCGTACAGATAATCCCTTGAAGTTCTTTTTACACTTTGCTCGCGGAGGACAGATTTCTGGATCTTTAATCAATAATACAGTAACTAACTTTCTTTTAAGCTTTGTTGCCTTCTATATGTTTATGTTAATAAATATTGGTAAAAGAACATTAAAACAGAAGGAACCTGAAAATTTTGGAGATCAATTCATGTATTGGGAGAATGTACTTGATTCGTCTGAAGGTCCATTCATGGATGGTATGAAACCAGGTTCAAAAGACTTGGTTATGTTTGGAATAATACAGTGTCATGCAAGTATTCCTGTACCGGCATTAAATTCCCTTCTTAACGATCAAAGGCTTACAAACCTAAGAAAATGGGTAAATACTATGCAAAACTACTTTAAAGAATATCCTTATCTATATACGGCCAAGTTTTTTAAATCTGATATCCCAGAAGCAGATTCAGCAAACCTTTTTCAAATAGTATCTTTTTTGTCTGGGCTTATAGTGATGGTCTTAGCTTTCCCAATAACAATTCCATTGGTTTTGATATTAATGAGTCGAGTGGAAAAGAATAGAATAAAAAAATTTTAGATGGTGGGCCCGGGAGGACTCGAACCTCCGACCAATGGATTATGAGTCCACTGCTCTAACCAACTGAGCTACAGGCCCTTATTCGTCTAGGAAACCTTTCAAGTGAGAGGATCTAGTTGGGTGTCTTAATTTTCTTAAAGCTTTTGCTTCAATTTGTCTTATTCTTTCTCGAGTTACATCAAACTGCTTACCAACTTCTTCCAGAGTATGATCAGTATTCATCCCAATACCAAATCTCATTCTCAAGACCTTAGCTTCTCTTGCTGTAAGGCTACCTAATATGTCATCAGTAGCACCTTCGAGGTTTTCTTCTATAGCCGCAATATCTGGTGCATCGATAGAAGTATCTTCAATAAAGTCACCTAAGGTCGTATCTTCTTCATCTCCGATTGGAGTCTCAGTTGAAATCGGCTCTTTAGCTATTTTTAATACCCTTCTGACCTTATCTTCTGGAAGATCCATACGCTCGCCTAACTCTTCAGGGGTAGGTTCTCTTCCCATTTCTTGAACCATTTGGCGTGATACGCGATTAAGTTTATTAATAGTTTCTATCATATGGACTGGTATACGAATAGTTCTTGCCTGGTCAGCGATCGAACGAGTGATTGCCTGGCGGATCCACCAAGTAGCATAAGTAGAAAATTTATATCCTCTTCTGTACTCAAATTTATCCACTGCTTTCATTAGGCCAATATTGCCTTCTTGAATAAGATCTAAAAACTGTAGTCCTCTATTAGTATATTTTTTGGCTATAGAAATTACTAATCTGAGATTCGCTTCTACCATGTCTTTCTTAGCTCTTCGTATTTTCGCTTCACCTATAGACATCTTTCTATTGATATCTTTAATTTCACTGACAGGTAATTGAATAATTTTTTCAAGTTTAGAAAGTTTATTTTGTAATCTAATGATCTCGGTCAAATTTTCTTTTACTTCTTTTGCCCAAGGTTTTCTTGATTTAGCAATCTTTTCAGACCAAGAAGCATCAGCTTCATTTCCAGCATATTCTTGGATGAATTCTTTTCTTGGCATCTTTCCCCTCTTTACATAGATAGTAAAAAGATATTTTTCAACTTCTCTAATAATTTCAAGAGCGTCTCTTGCAGGATCAGCTATTATTTCAAATTGAGTAGGAGATAATTTAAGAAATTGAAAGATTTCACCTAATTTTTCTTGTTCTTTTATAGCTGCTTTACTTGTTCTAGTTCTTGCACAAGCTTTATTCGATTTATTGAATTGCCTTTTAAGTGAACTAAAGCGTTTCTTAACTTCAACTGGATCTGGTCCTGAGGGTTCTTCTTCATCAGATTCACCCTTCTCTTCTTTCTCTTTCTTCTGTGCTAAAGCAGGCGGCGGAATACCTTCCTCTATATCCATGAAGCCGACTAATACTTCAGATAACCGTCTATCTCCTGCTACAACTTCTTGATATTCATCTAAAATTCTATCGACAATACCTGGGTAAAAACAACAAGCCTGCAATAGCTCTCTTGCACCTTCTTCAATTCTTTTTGCTATTGCTATTTCACCTTCCCTTGTAAGTAGATCTACTGTGCCCATTTCTCTCATATAGAGACGAACTGGATCAGTTGTCCTTCCTACCTCAGACTCAACAGTAGTTAATGTGGTTCTGGTATCTGCAATAGTTTCTGGGGCCGCCTCAGAATTATCATCATTGGCAGAGTTATTTGATTCAAGAACTTCTATGCCGATGTCCATCAACATCTGAATAGTCTCTTCAACCTGATCAGGATCAGATATATCTTCAGGAAGCATGGAGTTTATGTCCTCGTATGTAAGGAAACCTTGATCTTTTCCTTTATCTACAAGTTCTCTAAGTCCTGAATTCTCAAGATCTTCCTCTCCAAAAAGAGCTTCATCAGAGGCTTCTACGGCCTCTATTTCTTTTTCTTTTGACTCAACAGGAGGATTTTTTGCTTTTCTTGCCATAACAAATTTTAAGGGTGGGCAATTATATTAGTTTTTTCCACAAAATACCTAACTTTTAATTTAATTAGCCTTTTTGACTAAGTTCCCTTAATAGATTCTTCTCTGGCTCTTCAAGTCGATGAAGATTAGTTAACAAATGTTGTTGAAGCTCAAAAGTTTCATCCTCGGATAATTTGCCTGTTTCAAATATTTCTTTTAGCTCGATTATTCTTGTTACGGAATCCGATTTCTTTAATCTAGATATACAGTCATTCAAATAATCAATAGCATTTTGCTCGTCTATCGCGGCATTTACTGAAATCAATGCACCTATGAAAGAAGCTGATTCCTTATCCAGCATGCTTAATAGATCAGAAATACCTGCTTCGGGCTTTTCTTTAAAAAATGACACTACTGCAATCATAAGCTGAACTTCTGGCTCATGAAAGTCACTAAATTTTTCAAGATCATTGATCTGATTAGCCAAGTATGGATAGGTTAGAACTAAAGATAAGATTTTTGATCCCAATAAGGTAGAGTCATAACTTTTTTCATCTTCTCCAAGATCAGCTGTTGAATTTTTGGTCTTACGTCTTGGATAATTTATTTTTTTACTATGAGTGTTGATATCTTCAATTTCCAGACCAGTTACCTTAGAAACTTCCCCCTCCAATAATTTCTTAATCGAACTTTCTTGCATGCTAGAAAGTAATTCCATAGCTTTAGAGGCCAGTGAAGCTTTCTGTTCTAGTGAAGTTACTTCAGATGCCATTGTTAATCTATCTATAAAGTACTCAGACAATAGAATTGAATTTTTAGATTTTGCTTTAAATTCCTCAACAGAGTTTTTTTCTAACAAACTAGCGGGATCCTCTCCTTCCGGAAGAAATAGAAATTTTATGGACTTCCCATCGGTCACAGCTGGTAAAACATTTTTAAGTGCACCCCATGCTGCTCCTCTTCCAGCATCATCACCATCAAAGCAAAAGACTATTTCGTTTACTATTTGCAGTAGCTTTTGAATGTGAAATCTGTTCGTTGCAATTCCCAGAGTGGCAACAGAGTTTGTCATACCATTCTCATACATAGCTATGGAATCCATATATCCTTCAACTACAAAGATTTCTTTTAAATCCTTTCTAAATTCTAAGGTCTCATAAAGTCCATAGAGTTCTCGATTTTTCTGAAAAACTGGGGTTTCTCCAGTATTTAAATATTTTGGCTGATCATCAGCGTTCATTACTCTGCCACCAAAACCAACCACCCTTCCTTTCCGATCTTTTATTGGAAACATTAACCTATCTCTAAAGAAATCAAATAACTTATCGTCTTTATTTTTTTTTGCTAAACCTGCTTTAATTATTACTTCTTCTTTTATGCCTTTGTTTAGCATCTCCTTAGAAAGTGCATCCCAAGAATTAGCAGCATATCCTAGAGAGAATTTCCTACAGACTTCACTCGAAATCTTTCTATTGTTAAGTATGTAATTTCGAACATGTTCCGAATCCTTGGACTCTGATAAGTTCTTTTCAAAAATCTCCATTGCCATTTTTAGTACACTGTATAAGGGATCTTTTTCACTTGTAAATGACTGGTTATTTTCATAAGGGACTTCTACACCAGCTCTTGCTGCCAGCGCCTCAATGGATTCGATAAAATCATATCCTTGATGGGACTGTAAGAAACCAATCACGTTCCCTGTAGCTCTACATTTAAAACAATAATAAAATTGTTTCTGATCACTGACACTAAATGAGGGATTTTTTCCATCATCACAAAAAGGGCATTGACCGAAATGGTCTTTACCTTTCTTTTTCAGAGGTAAATAGGATTCCACTAGAGAAACAATGTCAGTCATATCTACGATTTCCGTAATGAAGTCTTTAGGTATAGAACCTGACATTAATACTTACTCCTAAACCAATCTTCCAAAATAATCTGTGCAGAAATACTATGTTTATTTCTTGAATCTTTTATTCCCATCTGGATATTTTCTAACCTCTCTTTAGCCTCTCTGCTGGATAATCTCTCATCGGTTTTTTCTATACCAATATCATATCTTTTATTCAGAGCAGTAGAAAATTTATCGGATGAATCTTGAATCTTGCTCCTAGTTCCGTCCATATTTAATGGATCGCCTACAACAAATAGGTTGGGGTTCCATTCTTTGATGATCATATCTAATTCTACCCAGTCAGGCTGGCCATCATTTGCGTTAATAGAATAAAAAGTAGATGCTGTTTTCGTGATTTCTTGTCCTATCGCAATACCAATATTTTTAGTACCAAAATCAAAAGCCATTATCACTCTAGGAGAACCCTTGCTCATTTAGAAAATTCTTCGACCGATTCAATAAAAATCTCAGCTACATCGATATCGCAAAGCTCTTTATATTCCTTAAAGCAAGTCGGACTTGTAACATTTATCTCCGTTAGATAATCTCCAATAATATCCAGACCTACTAATAAAAGTCCTTTTTCTACTAATGATGGGCCCACTTCTTCACATATCCACAAGTCTCTATCTGATAGAGACTTTGCAACCGCAGAAGCACCTGCAGCTAGGTTACCGCGAAGCTCACCTTCTGCAGGCACTCTGGCAATGGAGGCACTCATTGGTTTCCCATCCACAATCAGAATACGTTTATCTCCTTCGCTTATTTCAGATATGAATTCTTGGATCATGACCTTTTCAGTGAAATGATCAGTAATTGTTTCTAAAATGACATTTAAATTTGGATCATTAGCCTTCACTCTAAAAATAGATGCCCCACCCATTCCATCTAGTGGCTTAATGACAGTATCTTTATTTTCCAGTACAAAATCGGTTAGGAAATCTTTGCGGCTAGTAACAAGGTGTTTGGTACAACATTGAGGAAATTCGGTGGCATAAACCTTTTCATTACAGTCTCTCAAGCTTCTAGGGTTATTAAAGATATTAACTCCTTGTCTTGCAGCTATTTCTAAAACGTAAGTGTTATAAATATATCCGGAATTAAAAGGAGGATCTTGCCTCATTAAAATTGAATCGAGTTCGCTGAGTTCAATTATTGTTTCCTCTTCTTTGGTGAACCAGTCCGATGGATTATTTCTAACCTCCATTTTATTGGAACTTGCATAGGAAATACCTGAATTAATGAATAAAGAATCAGGAGTGATGTAAATGATTTCGTGACCTTTACTTTGAGCTTCGATCATCATCGCTAAAGTACTATCTTTTTTAAAATTGATAGTCTCGATGGGATCCATAACAACACCTAGCTTCATCTTTAGTCTGACTCCTGAATTAAAATTCCTTTGCGCCATATCTTAAAGCACTTATAACTGATATTGATGCAGTTTCTGCTCTTAAAATACGCGGTCCTATAGTAACAGGTATAAAGCCATCTTTTTTTAAACTCCTAATCTCCTCCTCAGTGAAATCCCCCTCAGGTCCAATAGCGATTGAAATAGAATCTTTAATTTCAATTTCTGATAACATTATCTCTGCGTCTGGATAGAGAACTATCTTGATATCGGAATTGATTACCTTAGACCAATCATCAATCTTCAGAGGCTTAGTTATTTCGGGAATCCAATTCTCACCACATTGTTCGCATGCTCCTCTAGCTATTTGATTCCATTTTTCTATTCTTTTTTCTAAATTAACATTTGTTCTATTAGCTGTGACTCTATCAGTCAACAAGGGTGAAAAGCTCCCGACACCTAATTCTGTAGCCTTTTGGATTGTTAAGTTAAAAGGATCATTCTTTATCAGAGACTGACCTAAATTAATTTGAATTCCATGTCTATTGGATAGTGGATAATTTTCTATGATTAAAATCTTAAGAATTTTCTTATCAATATCTAAAATCTCAGCTAAAGCGGAGTTCCCCTTCCCATCGAAAACCGTAAACCTATCCCCAGCTCTTTTCCTAAGAACATTAAGTTCATGATGAAAATCTTTTTTATGTAGAGATATAACTTCCTCTTTAATATAAGGTAGATCTAGAAATGTTCTTGTGTAGTCAGTATTACTCATTGAAGGATATATTAAATCATCAAATCTATTTTTAGGGCATCGTAAAAAATAACTGTTCAGTATTTCACTAAACCCCTTGAAAGAAAAAATATGTTGGGTATTATTCGTAGTCCCTTCAGTAAATAAAGATGACGAAAATTTAGTAAAGTGACAGAGAGTAAGAAAAAGAAATTCAACGGTGAAGGCAAGCAGTTAGGTCATCAAGTTTCCAAAAGTATGCGCAAGTATTTCAAGCAGTTAGATGGCGAGAATCCTGCTGATATTTACAATATGGTTTTAAAAGAAGTTGAACTCCCTCTGCTAGAGATCGTGATGAAGCAGTGTGATGATAATCAATCAAAGGCCAGTAAGATATTAGGCATAAACAGAGGTACCCTTAGAACTAAACTAAAGGAACACAATCTACTCTAAACTATAGATGGCTCAAACTGCCAACCCAAAGATTAAAAGAGCTTTAGTAAGTGTGTCTGATAAAGATGGCATTGTTGATTTTTGTTCATCGTTATCTAATGATTTGGGGATAGAAATCATTTCTACAGGAGGCACTCTAAAAACCCTATTAGATGAGGGAATCAACGCAATAGATATTTCAGAGCATACCGGATTTCCTGAAATGATGGACGGGAGAGTTAAAACCCTTCATCCAAAAGTGCACGGAGGCATACTTGCCAGAAGAGATATCGATCAGCAGGTCATGTTAGAAAATGAGATAAAAGAAATAGACTTAGTAATTGTGAATCTTTATCCATTTATTGAAACCATTGCAAAAGAAAATACTACGCTTGAGACTGCAATCGAAAATATTGATATCGGTGGACCTAGTATGGTTAGGTCAGCCGCAAAAAATAATTTATATGTGGGTGTGGTAGTGGAGCCAAATGATTATGAAAAGATCCTTCTAGAGATTAAAGCTAACGACGGCTCACTTACTTTAGATACTAGAAGAAATTTGGCGGCTAAAGCATTTAGCCATACAGCAAATTATGATTCGGCAATCTCGGATTACCTCAACCGTAAACAAACAACGAAACCTGAGTATTTGTTTGGCAGATATCAGCTTAAACAAGAACTGAGATATGGTGAAAATCCGCACCAATCGGCAGCCTTCTATGTCAACACGAGTCAGTCCGAAGAAAATAATGTCTCATCTGCCAAACAGATACAAGGCAAAGAGCTTTCCTATAATAATATTGCGGACACAGACGCTGCCTACGAGTGTGTGAAAGTTTTTTCTGAACCAGCTTGCGTAATAGTAAAACATGCCAATCCTTGTGGAATAGCACTTGGGTCTAATATTAAAGAAGCATATGAAAAAGCTTTTGCTTCAGATGAAACATCAGCATTTGGTGGAATAATAGCTTTTAATCGATCACTTGATAAATCTACAACTGATAAAATTATTGAAAATCAGTTTGTGGAAGTAATAATCGCTCCAGGAGTAGATGATCAAGCACTTGAAATACTATCTAAAAAAGAAAATGTGAGACTTTTAGATACTAAAGAACTAGGCGAACCTGCAAAAGAACCAAAAATATTGAGTGTTAATGGTGGATTATTAATCCAAGATAATGACTTAGCGGTTATCACAAGTGAAGATCTAAAAGTGGTATCTGAACGTAAACCAAGTAAAGATGAAATAGAGAACTGTCTTTTCGCCTGGAAAGTATGTAAGTTTGTTAAGTCAAATGCCATTGTGTATACAAAAGATAATCAAACAATTGGTATAGGTGCCGGACAAATGAGTAGGATTGATAGTGCACAGATAGCAGCCTCTAAAGCGGTAGAAAGAGGCTTTGAAACACAAGGATGCTCTATGGCATCTGATGCTTTCTTTCCTTTCAGGGACGGAATTGATGCTGCAGCTAACATAGGGATTACTTCTGTCATCCAACCGGGAGGCTCGATGCGCGATCAAGAAGTAATTGACGCTGCTGATGAAGCGGGTATGGCCATGTTGTTCACTGGCGTGAGACACTTTAGACATTGATAAATGAAGGTCTTAATAGTTGGATCAGGCGGTAGAGAGCATGCCCTCTCGTGGAAAATATCTAAAAGCCCTTTAGTAAAGGAAATTTTTGTTGCTCCAGGAAATGGGGGAACAGAATTGGAAAATTCAATCATCAATATTGATATACAAGCTGATGATATTGTGGGATTGGCACAGTTCGCCATCAATGAAAAAATCGACTTAACTATCATTGGACCAGAAAATCCTTTGGTCAATGGCATAACTGATAAATTCGAAGAATCAGGATTGAGGTGTTTTGGGCCATCAAAAGGAGCTGCACAACTTGAAGGGTCTAAAGAGTTCATGAAGAATTTCCTTAAAAAATATAATATCCCTACGGCGGAATATTCCGCGTTCACCGACCCCATTAAAGCGATCGACTATGTAAGAGAAAAAGGATGCCCTATTGTAATCAAGGCTGATGGTCTAGCTGCCGGAAAAGGTGTAACAATTGCAAATAATATTGATGAGGCCAAAGAGGCAATAGATAAGGCGCTTGAATCTGGAATTTTTGGAGAAGCGGGTAGAAAAATTGTAATAGAAGAATTCCTGTATGGAGAAGAAGCAAGTTTTATCGTAATGACCGATGGTATAAATGCTATCCCTTTTCCAACTTCACAAGATCACAAAGCAAGAGATGAAATGGACAGGGGACCAAATACTGGTGGTATGGGTGCATATTCTCCAGCGCCAGTAGTTGATAGCATTGTCCATAAGAAAATCATGCAAGATGTAATTTATCCTACCCTAAAAGGCTTGCAAGAAGAGAGTCTTAAGTACGTTGGTTTTTTGTATGCTGGGATGATGATAGATGAAGATAAAAATCTAAAAGTGCTCGAATTTAATTGCCGTTTTGGTGATCCAGAAACACAACCCATAATGATGAGACTTAAATCCGATCTGGCTGACCTCTGTTTTAAAGCATGTGAAAGTAATCTTAGTAATCAAACACTCGAATGGGATAAAAAAAAATCTCTAGGGGTCGTGATTGCTGCAAAAGGATATCCTTCTAAATATGAAATAAATAAAAAGATTAAAAACATCCCTTCAGAAAAAAATGATCTTAAGGTTTTCCATGCTGGTACTAGATTCCAAGAAGATAGCTTAACTTCAAATGGAGGAAGGGTAATGTGCGTCACTGCATTGGGCTCTTCGATTCAATCTGCTCAAAAAAAAGTTTATAATGCGATATCCGAAATTGCTTACGAAGATGCTTTTTACAGAAAAGATATAGGTTACAGAGCAATAGCTAGAGAAGAAGAAAAATGAGCTTAATAGATAAATTTATCACTGAAATAGACAAAGGTTTGAAGTTTTCTACGCAAAACTATCAAAAAGAGTCGAGACAATATCCTGCACAAAATATTGAAGAAGACTCTTTGAACGAACTTGATAGAAGTATTTCTGCAAGCCTGATGAGAATAAATCACGCTGGAGAAGTTTCTGCCCAAGGCTTATATAGAGGGCAGGCCCTTACAGCTAGACTTGACGGCACAAGAGAAAAAATGGATAAAGCGGCCGAAGAAGAACTTGATCATTTAGCTTGGTGTAATAAAAGACTTGAAGAACTTGACGAAAAACCAAGTATTTTTAATCCGATCTGGTATGGATTATCATTCACTATGGGAGCAATAGCTGGGATGGCTGGAGATAAATGGAGTTTAGGTTTTGTCCATGAAACAGAAGAGCAAGTTGTTAAGCACCTGAAAAGTCATATGGATAAGATTCCAGCTAGCGACGCAAAAACTGCGTCTATTCTTGAGCAAATGGCCATAGACGAAGCACATCATAGCGAAGAAGCTCTACAATCTGGTGCTGTTGAATTGCCTGAAAATGTAAAAAAACTGATGGCTGGCATTGCTAAAATAATGACTAAATCTAGTTATTATGTTTAGTAAAAAATTATTTTTAAATTACCCATTGCTAATTAAATCTACACAGGTATAGTGCGCGCGTAGCAATAATGTTACGGTTTTTTAGAAAAGGATAATATGAATATATACGTTGGAAACATTGCTTGGAGCACATCTGAGGAAGATTTAGAAGCTCATTTCGCTCAATATGGTGACGTCAAGGCAGTTAGGATAATCACAGAAGGTCACTCAGGTAGATCCAAAGGTTTCGGTTTTGTAGAGATGGAATCAAAAGAAGCGGGTCAAGCAGCTATAGAAGCTCTTGATGGAACTGATTTTGGTGGCAGAGATTTAAGAGTAAACGAAGCTAAGCCTAGAGACTAGTTCTCTCACTAGAAGAATTAATCTTTTCTTCTAAAATTCAGAAACTAAGTTAAAAGCCCAGATATTATCTTGGCTTTTCATTGTTATGTATTTCTATTTTATAGTGGGGAGAAAAAAAGCTTCCTTAGTTCATTTCCTGGGTTTTCTGCTCGCATAAAAGACTCCCCGACCAAAAAATTTAAAACATCGTAATTGAGTATTTGATCTATATCTTCTCTTGTCTTAATTCCGCTTTCAGAGACAACTAGTTTGTCTTTTAAGTTTAGAGATAATTCTTTGGTAGTTTTAAGGTCTACTTCAAAGGTACTCAAATTCCGATTATTAATACCAATAAATGGAAAATCTATTGGTTGAATACGTTCCAGTTCTTCTTGGTTATGAATCTCTACCAAAACATCTAGATCTAGGCTTTCAGCAATAGTCTTAAACTCCTTCAGTTGGATATCTGATAAAGCAGATACGATTAATAAAATACAATCTGCACCATATAATTTACTCTGATAAATCTGATACTCATCAATAATAAAATCTTTTCTTAAAAGAGGAATACCTACTTTAGACCTTATATTCTTGAGATATTCTAGAGAGCCATGAAAGAATTTTTCGTCAGTCAATATGCTCAGACAAGTAGCATTATTTTCCTCGTATTGTTTAGCTATAGTTTCAGGTGAAAAGTTTTCTCTAATCACACCTTTGCTAGGAGAAGCCTTTTTTATCTCTGCAATTACAGATACAAGTCCTTCATTATTTCTTTGCTGGATAGATTGAATAAATCCTCGTCTTGCAGGCAAGTCTAAAATCTTAGATTTGATATCTTCTAAGCTTTCTTTTCTCTGTTCCTCAGTTACTACTGAGTATTTATCTTTTATGATTTCGTCAAGGTAGCTCGCCATTAGAATTTAGATGCGTATTCAACTAATTGATTAAGTTTTTCAATCCCACCGCCGTCTTTTACACATTCATTAGCTAATAAAATACCTGCCTCTAATGAGCTTGATACTTCAGAAACATACAGTGCAGCGCCAGCTGCCATCGAGATCATGGAAGAAGCTTCTTGATGTTTATCAACTAGTGCCAATTTAACGAGGTTTAGACTTTCTTCTGGAGAATTCACTCGTAATCCATTAAGCGTAGAAGTTTTGAAATTAAAATCTTCGGGGTTAATAGTATATTCAGAGATATCTCCATCTTTCATCTCTATTACAAACGTTGGAGAGGCTATACTTATCTCATCCAGGCCATCTTCAGAGTGAATAATCATAGTATGTTCACTCCCCAATTCCTTTAATACATTAGTAATAGGCCTCATCCATTTCTTATCATAAACACCCATAACTTGTCTTTTAGCAGATGCGGGATTAGTCAATGGTCCAAGGACATTGAAAATACTCTTTTGAGCAATTTCTTTTCTAGGACCAACAACATGCTTCATAGCACTATGGTGAGCTGGAGCAAACATGAATCCTAAGCCGATATTTTTTATACAATCTGCCACTTCAGTGGGTTTAAGTGTAAGAGGAACACCTGCTTGTTCAAGAAGATCAGCACTACCGCTGCTCCTTGTTGCTGACCTATTGCCATGTTTTGCGACTTTTGCTCCACATTGACTTGCAACAAATGCAGAAGCTGTTGATACATTAAAAATACCAATTCCTGATCCTCCTGTACCGCAAGTATCTACCAAGTGAGTTAAATCAGTTTTGACTTTTGAAGAAAGTTCTCTCATTACTTCAACTGCGCCAATTACTTCTTCAACCGTTTCGCCTTTCATAGATAAAGCTATTAAAAAAGCACCGATTTGAGCATCAGTGGCTTTACCTTCCAATATCTCAAACATAACAGAAGATATTTCTTGTTTTTGAAGATCTTGATTTGAGACTACTTTGCTTATTCCTTCCTGTATGTTCATTACGAGTAAATATCCAAAAAGTTTATAAGAAGGGATTTGCCGTGTTCAGTAGCGATGGATTCCGGATGAAACTGTATTCCGGTGACTGGTTCTGAATTATGTTGAATAGCCATTATTGTCCCATCTTCAGATCTAGCCGTGATATCAAATTCTTTTGAAAGTGATGACTCTTCAATAACAAGAGAATGGTATCTTGTGGCGAGAAATTCGTTTTCTACTGAAGAGAATATACCCTCTCCATTATGACTAATTTTCGAAAGTTTGCCGTGCATAATCTCATTAGCTTTTATTATATTTGCACCATAAGCAGAGCCAATGGATTGATGGCCTAGGCAAACACCTAAAATGGGTACTTTACCTGAAAATTCTTTGATCACATCAACGGATATTCCGGCTTCTTTTGGCGTACAAGGGCCAGGAGATATAACAATATAATCTGGAGATTTCTTTTTAATTTCCTGAATGCTTATTTCATCATTCCTATGCACCTCTACTTCCTGTGACATTTCGTAAAAGTATTGAACAAGGTTGTATGTAAAAGAATCATAGTTATCTATCATTAGTAACATATCTCAACCTTCTAGTTTTTCCTGCACCATTTCTGCAGCTTTGAAAATAGCTCGACCTTTATTTAGTGATTCTTTCCATTCTAGATCCGGAACTGAGTCTGCAACCCAGCCTCCTCCTGCCTGAATATAGAGTACTTCGTCTTTAATAACTGCTGTCCTGATTGCAATTGCCATATCCATATTACCCTGCCAAGAAAGGTATCCTATAGCTCCACCATAAATACCTCTTTTCACAGGCTCAAATTCATCAATGATCTCCATAGCTCTTATTTTAGGAGCACCTGAAACAGTTCCTGCAGGAAAAGTAGCCTTAAATAAATCAATGGCAGACAAGCCATCTTCCAATTCAGCTTCAACATTAGAAACCATATGCATAACGTGACTGTATCTTTCTATCCCAAATTGTTCAGTAACATTTACAGTACCAGGTTTGGCAATTCGTCCTACATCGTTCCTTCCTAAATCAATTAACATGAGATGCTCCGCAATTTCTTTAGGATCGTTAATCATATCTTTTTCCATAGCTATATCATCTGAATCATCTTTACCTCTTCTTCTGGTACCAGCTATTGGTCTAACCGTAACTTTGTTGTCTTCAAGTCTTGCTAAGATTTCTGGAGATGATCCCACTATATGGAAATCATGTAAGTTTAAGTAATACATATAAGGCGATGGATTTAATTGCCTAATAGATCTATACAAAGCTACCGGATCGGCAGTAAAAGGAAGCGACATACGTTGTGAACAAACAACTTGCATGATATCTCCCTCTTCGATGTATTTTTTTGCTTTCTCTACTGAATTTTTAAATTCATCTTCGCCAAATCCAGATATGAAATCAGATTCATTTATAGTTTTTTCAGGTTTCTTGAAATCTTGAAATTTAAGAGGCTCTTTAAGTTTTTCTTCTAACTCGTCTAATCGTCTCTCTGCAATATCTCGATCATCTTCACTATCAATTAATATAATTAAATGAAGTTTATTCTTTAGATTATCGAATACAGCAACTTCTTCAGAGACCATAAATAAGGCATCTGGTGTCCCTAAAGAATCCGGAGGAACAGATTCGATCAGTTTCTTTTCAATATATCTGACACAATCATATGAAAAATAACCTACAAGACCACCATTAAACTTTGGTAAATTTCTATCTTCTTCAAGAGTGTAGCTTTTCTGTAGCTGATCTAAATAATCTAAGGGATCATCTGCAGTTATAGTCTCAATTTGTTTACCATCCTGAAGAATTACAACTTCATTTTTTATAACCTGTATTAATCGCCTGGCTTTTAAGCCGATAAGAGAGTATCTAGCCCACTTATCTCCACCTTCAACCGACTCAAATAAGTAACTATAGGAACAATTGGCTAATTTTCTGTAGACACTAAGAGGAGTCTCCATATCGGCTAAGATTTCGCGAGAAATTGGAATTTTTTTTTGTATATCCACTATTTTAGAGAGCTTCTAAAGAGGATCTCATTTGTTTAATTATCTTAGAATAGTCTTCTTGGTTAAAAATAGCTGATCCAGCAACAAAAGTATCGGCACCTGCTTCAGCTACTGTAGCAATATTTTCTAAGTTAATTCCACCATCGACCTCAAGTCTTATATCTAGATTTTTCTTATCAATCGTATCTCTTACTTTTGTGACTTTCGTAAGTACAGAATCAATAAATTTTTGTCCTCCAAAACCGGGGTTAACGGACATTAGCAGAATCATATCTAATTTATCGATTGACTCCTCAATTAAACTCAGCGGAGTTGCAGGATTGAGGACTAAGCCAGCTTTACAATCATGGCTTTTGATAAGTTCTATTGACCTATCTATATGATCAGTAGCTTCAGGGTGAAAAGTAATATAAGTTGATCCTGCTTTTGCAAAACTCTCTATTAAACTATCCACTGGTTTGACCATCAAATGAGTGTCTATAGGTGCTTTGATTCCATAATCTCGCAATGCCTTACATACCATAGGCCCTATAGTTAGATTGGGCACATAATGATTATCCATAACATCAAAATGAATCCAGTCAGCACCAGAATTTAAGACACTCTTAGACTCTTCACCCAGGCGAGCAAAGTCTGCTGACAAGATAGAAGGCGCAATTATGTATTCTTTAGTTGTCATTAGGATGCAAGTTTACTCCTCGCTCAGTAAACCGTCTAATCTTTCAACATCTTCTAGGGTATTGAGATTCTCGTATCTTCCTTTAAATATCTCACCTGAAACAAGATTATTTGAAGAAGCTGGTTTTAGAATATCATTCCAAAGCTCCAGAGGTCCTACCTCAGACAAACTAAACAAATCTGGTGAAATAATCATTATTCCGGAGAAAGTATATTTATTTTCTTCTAGGTCAGACCTAACAAAACCATCAATAAGTGAAACATCTCCTTTTGGATTGCTCTCAGGATTAGGAATAAGAATCATATGCGCCAAGAAATCATCCTTAAGCTCCAAATTATTAAAATTAAAATCTGTCCATATATCTGAACTAAGAACAAAAAAAGGTTCCTCGAAGTGATGTATAGCATTTTGTATTCCGCCCCCCGTGCCCAATAGTTCTTTTTCCAGGGAATAGGAAATCTTGAGCCCATAATCTGAACCATCTCCAAGTAAGTTCACTATCTTTTCACCTTGATGGTGAAGATTAATAACAATTTCTTCAATATTGTTATTTTTTAAGGTTTTAATTATCCTTTCAATCAAGGAAACTCCGCCAACTTTTACCAATGGCTTAGGATTATCCTCTGTAAATGGAAGAAGTCTTTTGCCCTTCCCTGCCGCAAGTAAAAATGCTTTCATGAAATATTTCTTAAAATTTTAATAAGTTTTGGTTCAACTTTTTCTGTTAAGAAGGCAGCCAATTCCTTCAAAGCAGGATATTTTTTTAAATCTGTTTGAAGATATTTTAGAGTCTGTTTCAAATCCTTAAGTCTAAAAGATTTTTTATCTCTAAGGTGTAACCTAGATAATGTTCCTAAAATCCTAAACTGACGTTGGAAGCCAGCAAAATCTAAATCCTTTTCAAGGTCTGAGAGTTTTAACTCTTCTAATTTGTTGCCCTCGATACCTTCCATATAGAATTTAAGATAATTTAGTAAATCTTCATGACTCAAGGGGTTTTCTATATCTTTTAAAATAGATACAAGATCTATGGCATAAGGTCCAAAGCATAAATCTTGGAAATCTAATATTCCAATTTCATTTTTTTCCAAAAGCATAAGATTTCGGAATTCGAAATCAAAATGACACATCACATGAGGTTGCTGTGAACACTCCTTAACTATCAGCTCCCAACTATCATTTAGCGTTTTTTTATCATTAGTAGAATAGTCTAATCCTAAAAAACTAATTAAAAACCACTCTTCAAAAAGACACATTTGCTGTTCTAACATCTCCGCCGAAAGTTTAAGCAGATCAGCAGGTGGTTTAATTACTTGAAGTTGATGAATTTTTTTTAATGATTTTTTAAAAAGGAATTCTTTATTTTCTTCATTTATTTCCAGTTGAACGACTTTGTCACCAAAATCCTCTAAAATCATAAAACCTTTTTGATGATCAAAACCTTCTACTTTAGGTACTGTAATGCTGTTTTTTCTCAAAAAATTTGAATGGATCTCAAATAATTCATTTTGTTTAGAGTTAGGCTCAGATATAACGCCTATTTTTGTTCCTCTATCGGTCTGAATCCTGAAATAACGCCTCAGACTTGCTTGTTCTCTTAAGGGCTGCAAGCTTTCAATATTTTTAAATCCTAAACTTGATCCTTGCATCAAGGCCCAATTTAACAAGTCATCTTTCATCTCTGTCATAATATTATAGTAATCTTAAGAGGTCTTCCTTTATGATCCCAATAAGTTTATGGAACAATCACTACCAAAAATACTCTAATTTGTACCATGTCTAAAAAGTACTCCTTTATTTTATTAATAATCGTTTCTTCTATGATTATTTTTTCAAACTTTTTGAAGGGAAATGAAGACAATACTCTTAAGATAAATTCTATTGACGCAGAAGTTATAGAATCGTTAGATCAGGAAATTCTTAGATTAACGGGTAATGTCGTTATTGAAACTGATATTTTTCAATTATGGTCAGATAAAGCCATTTATGACCGTGAGAATCAAGCCATACAGCTTGAAGGAAATATCAAAGCATTATCTAAAAACCTTTCTATTGAAGCTCAAAACATGGAAGCTGATTTTATTGATAATGAGTTCTACCTCTCAAGCTCTAGTTTTAACTTTATGGAAAGAGGATTTGGCGAAGCTCAATTTATAAATCTTAAGTTTAATGGCGATATAGAATTATTAAATATTTCAATTACAAGTTGTAAAAAGGAAGACCTATCTTGGAATTTAAATTCCGAGAGAATAACCATTCTTGAAGATAGAAAGAATGCTGTCATTAAAGACATAACAATTGAAGTGAATGAGATACCAATCTTTTATTTGCCTTATGCGAGGACAGCAATAGGAAAAGAAAAATTCTCTGGGTTTTTAGCACCATCTATTAAACAAGGCAAAGATGGGCTAGATCTATCAGTGCCTTACTTTTTTAGTTTAGCTCCAAACTATGATTTAACAATCTCACCACGATATATAGAAAAAAGAGGATCCGGGATCAGTTCCGAAGGAAGGTTTCTTACTCAAGATTCTGAGGGTCTAATAGCATTCTCATATTTTATTAATGATAGAAGATTTCTAGAACAAACTGGAGAAAATAAAAAAAGATGGGCAACAAAAGTAAACAGTCAAACAAATTTAGGCTCTAACCTATACCTAAGCATCAGTACCGAACACGTAAGTGATAATCTATACTTTGAAGACTTAAATGACGATATCTTAGGAACTCAACAAAAGGATTTCTTAAAGAGAAATCTTAACGTCGGCCTCAATACAAAAAACTTGAAAATAACAGGTAGATTGAAGCAATTCCATAATTTAAATCCTTTTTCTACCAACGAGTATAAAACTCAACCTCGCTTGAATATTGAGTATCAAGGAAATGTCTTCGGTATGTCCGCAAGGTTAGTAACCGACTATGCGAAATTTTCATTTGATGAAAAATTTAATCCATTAAATAAAGAGACAGACGTAAAGAGAATATACATCGAACCCTCATTATCATTTGAAAAAGGCAATGTATCTTCGCTAACTTCATTCAAAGCCGGGAGAAGAGAAACAGAGTACCAAACTAAATTGGATCCTATTGATAACTCATACAACTGGGCTGAACTTAGTTATAGAATTTATATGGAAAAGAAATCGAAAAATCAATTCCATAGTCTAACTCCGATATTTAAGTATGTTTACATTGATGGAAAAAATAATTACGAGAAAGGGATAGATTCAAAACTTCACAATTTAAACTTTGATACTTTATTTAAAAGGAACTGGTACTCTGGTTCAGACTTTTTTTTCGAGCAGAATAGATTAATTCTTGGTTTTGAACATAATTTTTATAATGCCAGTAATGGTAATAAAAGATATTTCTCTTTAGGAAGAGCATTCTTTCGTGATAATGAAAATAGTCTTAATAATAGGGGTTCAAAAAAATCTTCTATTGTTACTGAGTTCAAAGCTGACATATCAAGTCATCTGAAAATCAATAGCTCATTAGAGTACGATTCTGACTTGGAAAAAATATCTAGAGGAAGTTTAGGAATCGTTTATGAAAGAGAAGAAAGAAAAAATATACAATTAAGATCTATATATAAGAGAGACCCAAAATATCTTAATTTAATAACTGGTTGGTCTGATGACGGATTGCCTATAAATCAAATTGAACTAATTTCTCAGTGGGAACTTTCAAGTAAATTTTTAGCCTTTGGAAAAGTCTCCAGAGATTATGAAAAAAATTATTCAAGAGATCTATCCTATGGCATAGAGTATGCCAATTGTTGCTTAAAATTAGGCTTAATGAAAAGAAAATGGCTCGATCAAAATTACTATCCTTTTTTTGGAATGAATAAAGAAGATATTAATTTAATTGAAAATAGTCCTCTTACCGAAAGAGAAAGGGATAATATTTATTTATTTTTTGAACTAACTGAATTAGGTAGATTTGGAAAGAGGATATCAGAAGTTTTGAGTTCTAGACGATTTCAGTAATTGCAACAACTGGAAAAAAGAAGACAATAGTAAATATGGATCTAACAAAAATACTTTTAATCAAGATTTCAATGAAGAAAAGGATAGTCTTTATCCTGCTAGGTTTTCTGATATCTACAAATACTTATACGAAAATTGAGTTGATCGATAGAGTCGTAGCTGTTGTAGATTCAGGCGTAATTATGGAATCTCAACTAAATTCTAGAGTTGAAGAAATACTTATAAGATTAAAAAATGATAAAGCCGAACTGCCTCCTTTAAACCTCTTGGAAGAGCAAGTTTTAGATAGATTAATCATTGAAGAAATTCAGCTTCAGCTAGCGGACAGGGCCGGCATAAAAATTAGTGATTCAGAGCTCAATCAAACTCTTTCCAGGGTTTCATCACAAAATAATCTCAGTTTGGAAGAATTCAGACTCAAACTAGAGGCAGAAGGAACTTCTTACAAATCCTTCAGGGATACTATAAAGAAAGAACTAATAATCCAAAGAGTGCAAAGAGGTAAGGTTGGAGCAAAGATAGATATCTCTGAACAGGAACTCGAAAATTTTATTAATTCCGAAGAAGGCAGAACTCAGCTAGCCGAGCAATACAATGTTCAACATATCCTCCTATCTGTTAAAAGTGGTTTATCGGAAATAGAAATAGAAGCAATTGAAAACGAAGCAGTTTCATTATTAGAAAGACTTGAAAATGGAGAAAGTTTTGAAAAGCTTGCTGCATCTTACTCTGCAGGACAAAAGGCTCTGGAGGGTGGTTTCCTCGGCTGGAGAACTTCCGCAGAACTACCAAGTCTTTTTGCTGAAGTAGTAACAGGTTTAACAGTTGGAGAAGTAGCGCAACCAGTAAGGAGTGGAGCTGGGTTCCACATACTTAAATTAACTGAAAAAAGAGGAAATACTGTTAAATTCCTAGATCAAACTCTAGCAAGGCATATTCTTGTCCAACCCTCTGAAATAAGAACAGAGAATCAAGCTGAAATACTTATCAACGATATCTTCAAAAGATTAAAAGAAGGAGAAGATTTTAAACAACTTGCCCGACAATTCTCTGAGGATCCTGGGTCAAAAATGGATGGTGGTGAGTTGGGTTGGAGCAATCCTGGAGATTACGATCCTGCATTTGAAATGACTTTAAATGCAACTGAAATAGGTCAGCTATCCGAACCTGTTAAGTCTTCTTTTGGATGGCATATCATTGAGGTCATGGATCGAAGAAATGAGGACGTAAGTCAAGAAGAACAAAAAAATAGAGCCTATCAAATAATTTTTAAAAGAAAATTTGATCAAGAACTACAAAGTACTCTGATAGAGCTAAGAGCAGAGGCTTATGTAGATATAAAACTAACCTCATGACCAAAATTGCTGTCTCTTCTGGAGATCCAGCTGGTATAGGTCCCGATATCTGCATTAAAGCTTTTGGTCAAAAGAAATCACTAGCTTATAAACCAGTAATTTTTGGAAATATAGATCTCTTGAAAGAAAGAGCTGACGAAATCAAGGTTCAAGTTGATATAAAGGAATACAGAGGTGAAGATTCAAACTCTCTAACTGATGAATACTTATGGGTAGTAGATAGACCTATTAGCTCGGAAGTAAAATCAGGTAGTCCTGAACCAGGGACTGCTAAATACATAATGTCTATTTTCGAAGAGTCAGTTAAAAAAACCATATCAAAGGAATTCAATGCGGTCGTAACATGTCCAATAAATAAAGAATTAATGAATGAGGGAGGCATATCATTTACTGGCCATACTGAAGAACTAGCAAGTCTTGGTAATACCAAGGATGTTGTAATGATGTTAGCTAATGAGAAAATCAAGATAGCATTAGCTACAACTCATCTACCTCTCAGTGAAGTTCCGTCTCATATAAATGAAGATCTTCTTATTAACACGATATCTATAATTAATCAGTCTCTGAAAAATCACTGGAAATTGGAAAATCCAATTATCAAAGTGCTCGGTTTGAATCCTCATGCTGGAGATGGAGGTTATTTGGGTAGGGAAGAAAAAGACATTATTGGCCCTACTTTGGACAAATTAAGAGAGCAAGGTCTAGAAATAATAGGTCCAGTTTCTGCAGATACAGCCTTCGTTGAGTTAGATAAAACTCAGAAGGCAGATGCTTTTCTTGCCATGTTCCATGATCAAGGTCTTCCAGTCATCAAAACTATGGGTTTCGGTGAGACTGTTAATATAACTTTAGGACTACCATTCATACGCACTTCTGTGGATCATGGAACTGCATATGATAAGACTGGAACTGGTCAGGCTGATGAATCAAGTCTTCTTGCTGCAACAGAAATGGCATGCTCAATGAGCAAAAGATCTGAAAATGCCAAAAGCTAAAAAAAGTTTAGGTCAGAATTTTCTAATTGATCCGGCTGTTATAAACCAAATACTTCAGTTTATGAATCCAGATTCTAAAGATATTTTTTTAGAAATAGGACCAGGCAAAGGAGCAATAACTAAACAGCTTGCGAATAGAGCAGATACTACTCATGCAGTTGAAATAGATAGGGAATTATCTAAAAAACTAAAGAGATTAGAAGATGAAAAAAATTTCTATCTTCATAATAAAAGCATATTAGATTTTGATCCTAGAGAAATTTTTACAAATAAAGTTAGAGTCGTTGGAAACTTACCATACAACCTATCTACGCCTATTATGTTTTGGAGTTTTAAATATTTAGCTAATTTTTGCGATATGCACTTTATGTTACAAAAGGAATTTGGAGATAGGCTTATTGCTAAAAATGATAATAAAGACTTTGGTAGAATCACAGTTATTACACAATATCTAACAAAGCCAGAGTATTGTTTTTTAATCTTGCCTGAAAGTTTTTCACCAAAACCGAAGGTGGAGAGTGTCTTTATAAAATTTAATCCTATAGTGGGAAGAAGTATAGATGATCCAATTTCAATAAAATTACAAGAAGTGACACGAATTGCTTTTATGCATAAGAGGAAGATGGTTGGGAAATCTCTTGAAAAAATTATATCTTCTGAAGAATTAGCTGACTTAGGAATAGATAGAAAATGTAGACCAGAAAATATATCAGTTGAAGATTATATAAAAATTTCTGGAGCACTCCTCTGATGTCAAATTATGCTATCGGAGACTTGCAAGGTTGTTATAGCGAGTTGCAGTGCTTGCTAAAAAAAATCTCATTTGATAAAACTGAAGATAGATTATGGTTTTGTGGTGATCTGGTAAACAGAGGTTCTGAATCTCTAGACTGTCTACATTTTCTATATTCTATAAGGGAAAATTGCCATATTGTCTTAGGAAATCACGATCTCCACTTAATTGCCGTTCAAAGCTCAATCAGAGATATGAGCAAAAATGATACATTCCAAGATATTTTACACAGCTCAAAAGATGATTTGTTAATTGATTGGTTAAGATCACTACCCTTTCATTTCATTAAGACAATTGATACAAAAGAAGGTGAAAAAGAATTTGTAATGACACATGCTGGTATCCCACCTCATTGGACAAAAAAGGAGCTGATTGGTTATTCAAATGAGCTTAGTTCGAACCTCATAAGTAATGACTACCGTAATTTTCTTAAAAAAATATTTGGAAATAAACCAGATCATCCAGATAAATGTAAAAAAGACGAAGAGGTATTAAGGTTAAATATCAATTTTTTAACGAGAATGAGATTTTACAACCCCGACGGGTCTCTTGAATTGGATTACAAAGGTAAGGTTGAAACAGCTCCAAATAATTTAAAACCTTGGTTTGAGTATAAGCTCAAAATTTTAGAAGAAAATACACATTTACTCTTTGGGCATTGGGCGGCATTAAATGGTATTACTGGAAAAGATAACATTACGGCTCTAGATACAGGTTGTGCATGGGGTAATAAGTTAACTGCAATAAGGCTAGAAGATAACTCAAACTTTAGCTGTGATAAGCTAAATTAGATATATGAATATTTTTTTAGTTGGTGGCGCAGTAAGAGATGCCTTATTGAATATAGAGGTTCAAGAAAGAGACTGGGTTGTTGTAGGTGCATCTGAAAATGAGCTAATAGATAAAGGATATAAAAAAATTGGTAAAGATTTTCCTGTTTTCTTACATCCCGAAACTAAGGAAGAATATGCCCTTGCAAGGCAAGAACGAAAGACGGCCATGGGACATAAAGGTTTTGAATTTAAATTTGATTCTTCTGTCACGCTTGAAGAAGATTTGCTTAGACGAGACCTAACTATCAATGCGATAGCAGAAGATGAAGGCGGCAATTTAATTGATCCATATGGCGGGATGGAGGATATTAAAAATAAATTACTCAAAAGTGTCTCTGCTTCTTTTGATGAAGATCCTCTGCGAGTCCTAAGAGTTGCTAGATTTGCATCTAAGCTCAAATTCTTAGATTTTAAAATAGAAAAGAAAACATTAGAGCTTATGAAAAAAATTAGCTCTTCAGGTGAAATTGAGACTTTGAGCAAAGAGAGAGTCTGGATGGAAACATACAAAGCTCTTTCTACTAGAAATCCTGAGGAATATTTTTCTATTCTCCTGAAGGTAGGTGCCCTAGAAAAAATTTGCCAATCTATAAATCTCAATCTTAATGCTCTAGAAAAAATATCTTCAGACAATCAAGATTATGCTATCAAGTGGTCTGTTTTGATTGCAGAAAATGAGAATATCGAGGAAATAAATAACTCTTTTAATGCACCCAAAGAGTTCAGCGAGATATCTGAAATCTGTAGCCAGATAAATTTATTTTCTAGTAAAAAGATATCCCCTGATTCTTTAATGGATCTAACAAATAAATGTGACTTGTTAAGAAAGCCTGAAAGATTTTATAAAGCTTCAAAAGCTTCTTCATATTTAATTGAGTCATCATTGAAGCCCGAAAAATGGATAGAGATTTATGATCTACTGAGTGATGTCAGTGTTGATAAAACATTAAGAGAAGGTAAGTTAATTGCAAAAAAATTAAATATAGATAGATTAGTTGCCCTAAAGAATTATCTCAAAAAATTATGAAACAAAAATTTATCTTCCTTACTGGTGGTGCAAAAAGAATTGGAAAGACTACATGTAAACATTTCCACAATGAAGGTTTCAATATCATATTTCACTACAATTCTTCTGAATCAGAAGCGAATGAGATAAAGAAATCTTTAAACGAGATTAGAAAAGACTCTTGTTTTACTATCCAAGCAAATTTTGATGATAAATCTTCAATAAAAAAATTGACTCAAGGCTTGTCTGAAATTACTGATGAGCTGTCAGTTTTAATAAATAACGCTTCTAGTTTTTACCCTACTCCAATAGATGGTGCATCTATGGATGAATGGAATAACTTGATGGCCACTAACGCAACAACTCCTTTATTCTTAACCCAGGCCCTTCTGCCCTTCTTAAAAAAAGGTAAGGGATGCATAATAAATATTTCAGACACACTAGCACCAAGTGGTATAAAAAATTTCAGTCTGTACTCAGGTGCCAAATCTGCTTTGGAAGGTATTACTAAATCTTTAGCAAAGGAGTTAGCCCCAGATATCAGGGTAAATGCAATCTCTCCCGGAGCGATACTGTGGCCTGAGGATGAAGACTTAAGTGAAGATCAACAAAAGCAAAGATTAACAAAAGTCCCCTTGGGGAGGATTGGTTGTCCAGAGGATATTTCATCTTTGGCAGTCTTTTTATCCGAGGCAGAATATATAACTGGTCAGGTAATCAAAGTAGATGGTGGTCGATCCATAAACTAGATAATTTTTTTCTTTTATCATTTTTACATCTATCTTATTATTGAGTTATGGGGAATGAATTACACGAGACTGACGAAAATACTGGAACTATGGAAGTTCTGGAGAGACATCAATTTGATGTCTCTAAACTTCAAGATTTCATGCATGAAAATGTAGATGGTTTTGAAGGAGATATTAAATTAGAAGAATTTAAAGGCGGTCAATCAAATCCAACCTACAAAGTTATAACGCCGAACCAATCCTATGTTCTAAGACGCAAACCTCCTGGTAAGTTACTAAAATCCGCTCATGCAGTAGATAGAGAATATAAAGTTATTACTGGTCTTAATAAAACTAATGTTCCTGTACCTAAAAGTTATGCGCTTTGTGAAGATGATGACGTGATTGGTACGGCTTTCTATCTAATGGAATTTAAAGATGGAAGGGTCTTATGGGATGCAGCAATGGAATCTAGTGATAAGGATGAGGCTTTAGGTGTTTATGAATCAATGAATGACTCTATGGCTAAGTTACATTTAGTTAATCCAAATGAAATAGGTCTGGAAGATTTTGGGAAACCAGGAAATTATGTTGGTCGACAAGTTTCAAGATGGTCAAAGCAATATATTGATTCTGAAACAGAGACTATTGATTCAATGAATAATTTAATAGATTGGCTACCCAAAAACTTACCATCAGAAAAAAGGACAGGGATTGTTCATGGAGATTATAGTTTAACTAATGTGATGATTGGAAAGAATGATCCTAATGTCATTGCGATACTGGATTGGGAGCTCTCTACATTAGGTGATCCGTGCGCAGATTTTAATTATCACTGCCTTCAATACACAATGAACCCAAAACTAGCAGATAAAGCCTATTGTAAAAATCAAGGCATTCCAGTCATTGATGATTACGTAAAAATGTATTCCGAAAAAATCAATATAGATTTGACTGAAGAATGGGATTTATACTCGGCTTATAATCTATTTAAGTTAGCTGGTATTCTGCAAGGTATCCTGGGCAGAGTTAGAGATGGTACTGCTGCTCATGAGAATGCTGCGGAAAGAGCTAGCGGAGTAAGAAACTTATCCGATACCGCTTGGGATTTAGTAGAAAAGAATTTTTTATAGGAGAGAAATATGGCGATTAATAAATTTTTAGTAGAAGCCAGTCATATCATGATGTTTGCAAGATCAGTTGGAGATGCAAATCCAATCTATCATGATGAAGACTATGCCAAAGAAACAGACTTAGGGGGAATAATAGCTCCACCTACATTCGCACAGTCAAGTGCTCAATTTGATCCTGATTATTTTCTAAGGCCTAAAATAGGAGGCGAAGGATGGTTTGGTTCAGGAAAAGAAGCATCAGGTGCAAAACCATCCAAAGATTCAGGTGGCAGCGGAGGTGGTGCTGCTATGGGGCTTCACGCTGAGCAACACTTTGAATATCACATACCAGTAAAAGCTGGGGATGTTCTAACAGCTACAACAAAGCCAGGAAATTCATGGGAAAAAGAGAGCAAAAGAGCAGGTAAATTAAAATTTAGTGAAAGTGTAACTGAATACAGAAATCAAGATGGTGAATTAGTTATTACTGCAACAGGTGTAGGTGTTCAAACAGAAAGAGCTGTAGATAGCTAGGAGATAAAAATGCTTAAAGAAAATGAAATCAAAGTTGGAGATACTCATACAGCTCTATTAGTTGAAGATCTGAAAAGAACTCAAATAGTTCAATATGCGGGAGCCTCTGGGGACTATAACCCTCTTCATACCGATGAAATATTCACTACACAGGTGGCAGGATATCCAAGTGTGTTTGCACATGGGATGTTATCAATGGGGCTTACCGGAACAATGCTTACAGACTACGTTGGTGATGGGGCATTGAAGAAATACGGAGTTAGATTCACGAATCAGGTTTGGCCGGGAGATACGCTTACTGGAAAAGCTACTATCATTGAAATACGTGAAGAGGATGGATCTAAGGTAATTGATCTTATGATTGAAACAACCAATCAAAATGATATTTCTGTTATAACTGGTAATGCCACTGCAACCATAGAAGCTTAATCATATAATTTAAAAAAAGGAAAAACTTTGTCAGAAGAAAAAAATTCTGAGGTTGGAGGCTATCACGCAAAAATTGCTCTAAGCCTCCTGGTATTGGTATACATTTTTAATTTCATTGATAGGCAAATTCTTTCAATATTAGCTGAAGACATAAAAGCTGATTTAGGGATATCTAATAGTGATATAGGTTTCTTATTTGGAACAGCATTTGGTGTCTTTTACTCCGTAGTAGGAATACCAATGGGTAAATTAGCCGATTCTTGGAATAGAAAAAATCTAATAAGTATCGGTTTAGCTTTTTGGAGCCTGATGACATTCCTCTCCGGGACAGCAAAATCTTTTTTAAGTCTATCGATCTATAGATTTGGGGTAGGTATTGGCGAGTCTAGTGCATCCCCCTCAGCATACTCATTACTCTCAGATTATTTCTCTCCAAAAGTAAGAGCCACGGTTTTATCCATCTATTCAAGTGGACTTTATATAGGTGCAGGAATAGGTCTGTTTCTTGGCGGCGCAATTCTTGATACGTGGAATTCTGCTTATCCTGATTATACGCAGGCTCCCTTTGGTCTAAAAGGATGGCAAGCAGCTTTTATGGGAGTTGGGCTTCCAGGAATCTTATTATCGATAATCACCTTTTTCTTTATAAAAGAGCCAGTGAGAGGACTCAGTGAAGGGATCGTCACTGAGCCAAGTAAAGAACCTTTTAAAGATACGTTCAAAGAATTCATTGGATTAACTCCTATTTCTCTCCTCGGTGAAAAAGAGTCATTAAAGTCTATAGGTATAAATGCCCTTATTGGTTTTGTTATCTTAAGTTTGTGCTTTGCATTATATAGTCTCACAGGGGACTTTCTTCAATGGACTGCTTGGGGCATTGGGGCCTATTTAGTCTCAACTTGGATTCAAAGCTTGAGCAAAAGAGATATTGTAGCCTTTACTCTGATGTTTAAAAGCAAAGCGGCTATATATTCTTTCATCGCATTCCCTTGTATACCTTTTGTAGGTTATGCCTATTCTGCTTTTACCCCATCTTTTTATATCAATAATCATGGCATGTCTGCTCTTGAAATAGGTACATTAATTGGTCTAATAACGGCGATTGGGTCTTTTATTGGTGTCATAGGAGGAGGATATTTTGGAGATAAGCTCCGCGATAAATATGTAGGTGGGAGACTATTTGTAATTTTTACGGGTGGCGTGCTCATTACTCTTTTGGGCTGTTTTGGAATGATTTACTCTGAATCAAAAAATATTTCTCTCATTTTTAATTTCATATATCACGTTGGCAGCTCTGTCTACGTTGGTTGTGCTGCAACTACTGTTACAAATTTAGTATTACCTCGAATGAGGGCAATGGCTGGAGCTTTCTTTATTCTTACATTAAGCATGATAGGTCTTGCACTTGGACCTTATACTTTAGGAAGGATTAGTGATGCGTTTGAGAGTCAAGGTTATGCAGCTGGTGATGCGATGCAAACATCCATGGCATTGATACTCATCATATTAGTAATACCAAGCATAGCTCTATTCTTAGCTGCAAAAAACTTAAAGAAAGATGAAGAATCTGTTTCCGAACGAGCTAGAGCCTTAGGAGAGGTCATTTAAAGGCACAAAGTATACTAAGATAATTTATTGCTTATTTCTCTGTAAGAGATTTTGAGCACTGGATGAATAGCATCAGCAGCCAATTCGCATAGAGGTTCAAGAACGAAGTTATACTTTTCAATATCTTCACTAGGTATATCCAATTGCTCTGTTTTAGCTATCAAGTTTCCATAAAGAATTAGATCTAAATCTATAACTCTACTCGACATGCCCTTTTGGTCTATTGTACGGCCCATTTTCTCTTCAATTTCTTTTAAAAATGATCTTAATTCAAGGGGATCCATACTTGTCTCGAATGAACAAACTAGATTCAAAAAATCTTCTCCAGAGAAGCCTTCTGCCGGAGTTTTATAGATACTTGAATAGCTCACTTTAAAAGTGCTATCGAGATAGATCTTAACCTGATCAATATTCTTTTCAGGATCAAGGTTTGAACCTATGCTTAGAAATACTTTTTCAGTCAAGGTCGTTCAATAATTATACCCACAGAGTCTGAACCTCTCAAAGCTCCTGGTTTGCTTAAAGTTACTTTGACTTTTTCTACAGGGAATTCTTTAAGAATTATTTTGGCGATATTCTCGGCAAGTGATTCGACAAGTTGAAATTTTGATTTTTGTATGAAAGCAGTAATTCTCTTTCCTACTTTTTTATAATTTAATGCATCTTCTATTGAATCTGACTTAGCAGCTTTTTTGTTATCAAATTCCATTTCTATATCAACAGATATAACTTGTTTTACTTCCCTCTCCCACTGAAAAATACCTATGATTCCTTCGACTTCTAAACCTTTTATAAAGACTTTATCCATTTACTAACTCCGATAAAGGCCATCTAGGTCTAATATTCAAATCAAGATCTTTTTGAACATCCTGCATATAAAAACTGCCAGCGTAAGCGATCATGGCTCCATTGTCTGTACATCTGTTAATAGGTGGGAAATAGATTTTTTTATCCTTCATCCCTTCTATCAACTTAGTACGTATATATTTATTAGATGCAACACCTCCACCAATAACCAATTCTTCTAAGTCAGTTGACTTCATTGCTTCTCTAGTTTTTATTAAAAGAGTATCCGTTACAGCGGCTTGAAAGGAAGCCGCTAAATCTGCTTTCTTGGAATCGTCTATTTCTTTTATTTTTTTGAATTCATAATAAACAGCTGTTTTTAAGCCGCTGAAGCTAAAGTCAAAGTTTTTCTTATTTACCATCGGTCTTGGAAAATTAAATGATTCGGGATTGCCTTCTTTTGCTAAAGACTCTATCTTAGGTCCGCCTGGATAACCTAGGTCTAAAATTTTAGCAACCTTATCAAAAGCCTCTCCCACAGCATCATCTAAAGTTTGTCCTAAAATCTCATAATCTCCTAAAGCCTTTGCATTAATCAATAAACAGTGGCCGCCAGAAATTAAGAGCGTTAAAAAGGGGAAAGAGGGAGCAGGATTTTCTAGTAAATTAATTAATAAATGCGCTTCCATATGATGTATGCCTATAGAAGGCTTGTTTATAGACATGGCAATTGCTTTAGCCATAGAAGCGCCAATCAAAAGAGGTCCTCTCAAACCAGGTCCAGCGGTATAAGCAATTGCATCAATGGATTGAAGATCATGACCAGACTTATCAATCGTAAGGTCTATTAAAGGAACTAGTTTCTTAAGGTGGTCTCTTGAAGCCAGCTCTGGAACTACACCTCCGTATTCAGCATGCTTAGAAGCTTGACTATATAGTTGCTCAGAAATAATACTGTTTGTATCAGTATCAAATATGGCTACACCTGTTTCATCACAAGAAGTTTCTATTCCAAGTATTTTCATAAGTTTAAGGATAGCTATTTTCGTTGAAAATAAAAAAAAAGAAACACTTTCCAAATTAAAAATGGTTCTATAGAATTGCCGCCTCTTTAGAGATTATTTATGCCATCAATAAAAATAAGACCAAATGAATCTTTTGATGTAGGGCTCAGGAAGTTCAAGAGAGCCTGTGAAAAAGCAGGTATTATCCCAGAAGTAAGGAAAAGAGAATTCTACGAAAAGCCGACGTCCGTTTTAAAGAGGAAGAAAGCTGCTGCTGTTAAAAGAGAACAAAAAAATCAAAGAAAAAATAGACTAGGAAGACCTCCTAGATTTTAATCAATAGCCTTATGGCAGACTCAATCAGACATCTCATAGAAGAGGCAGTCAAATCCTCAATGAGAGAAAGAAACAAAGTTAGAACTTCTACATTAAGGATGGCCCTGTCTGAGTTAAAAAAAGAAGAAATAGATAACAAAATTGAATTATCCAATGAGGACTCAATTAAGATTCTTCAAAGAATGATAAAGCAAAGAAAGGAATCAATGGCTCAATTTTTAAATGCTCAAAGAAATGACCTTGCGGAAAAAGAAGAGTCGGAAATTGTTATATTGCAAGACTTTCTCCCAGAGCAAATGAGCGAGGAAGACATCAACAAACTAGTCATAGAGGCAATTAATGAAACTGATGCCAAAGAACCTCAGGACATAGGAAAAGTTATGGGCTTTTTAAAAACCAAAATTCAAGGAAATGCTGATATGGGAATTGTCAGCAAGCTAGTTAAAGAAAATCTTCAAGACTAGTTTTCTTGAAATCTTGCTTCTGCAGCTTTCACAGCAGCATAAGTTGTCTGATCTACCTCAATGTTGAGTGAATCACCATCTTTGATATCAGATAAGTTGGTTGCGTTTAATGTCTCTGGAATTAAATAAACCGAGAAAGTGTCTTCTGCTTTATTCGCAACAGTTAGGCTAGCACCATTTATAGCAATATAACCCTTGTGAAATATGTAATGTATCCACTCTTTAGGACACTGAATTCTAAGCTCAATTTCATCATCAGAACTTATAAGCATCGAAGGCGCTCTGCATGAAATATGCCCAGATAAGATATGGCCTCCCACTTCATCTCCGAACTTCAGAGACCTTTCAAGATTAACTTTTGAGTCAATAGATAGAAATTCTATATTTGTAACCCGCAAGGTTTCAGGTATCACATCAAAAGAGACAATATCATTTTCAAATTCAATTACGGTTAAACAGACACCATTGACGGAAATGCTAGCTCCCTTCTCTAGTTTATTAAGAAAAGGTTCTGAAACTTTAACTTCAAGCCTTACACCTGATTCAGTTTCTTCTTTATTGGAAATAACACCGATTTCTTGAACAATTCCTGTAAACATTCAAATACCTAAAAGATAGTTTCTTATAATTTTAGCTTCATCTTGACGGTCGCAGTCATCTAAAAATTCTATAAGTTGAGAAATTTTAGCTATAGAGGTCACATCGATATTAAAATCTTGAAATATTTTATCCCTTGCCAATAAATCATCTAGGATTTCTTCTCTGTCTAATGCAACCAAGCAACCTATTGCATTCCCGCCTTCTTGAGAAATTATTTCTAGCGACTGTTTGAGAGCAGTACCCGCTGTAAGCACATCATCAATTACTAAAACTTTCTTATCCTTTAACACCCCTACAATACTGCCGCCTTCTCCATGAGCTTTCACTTCTTTTCTGTTGAAAGCAAAGGGAATTGGTTTAGAAATCTTAGTACTTAAAGACGCTGATATTGCAGCAGCTAGAGGAATGCCTTTATAAGCAGGACCAAAAATTACGTCAAACTCTAATTTGCGAGAAATGATTTCTTCTGTATATAGATTTGATAACTCAGCTATCAAACCTTTTTTAAAAAAAGATCCAACATTAAAGAAATATGGACTTTTTTTTCCAGACTTTAAAATAAAATCACCTAATAAGAGTGCATCTGACTTTAGAGCCAATTCAAAGAAAAGAGTTTCATTTTTTAACATAAATTCTAAAAACTTAAATATTTTAAATGTATTTCACCTACAATAAACTTTTTTTAATCATGGGCAAATTATTTGTTATATCTGCACCGTCTGGAACCGGAAAGACTTCGCTTATACAGTCTATTCTAGAAGATCCTGCTGCTTCTGATACCTATTTAGGTATTTCTTGTACTACTAGGAAGGCAAGACCGAAAGAAGAGGATGGTGTTTCGTATTTTTTCATATCACAAATGAGTTTCATGGAAAAAGTAAAAAATAATGATTTTCTAGAATATGCCGAAGTGTTTGGTAATTTTTATGGAACTCCTAAAGACTGGGTTCTCTCAGTGCTTTCTAAAAAAGAAAATGTGCTGCTTGAACTTGATATTCAAGGTGCATTACAAGTTAAAGAGGCTTTTCCTGAAGCAAAGACAGTCTTCATTATTCCTCCTTCTTATGAGGATTTGACTAAAAGACTTGAATCTAGAGATCAAGATTCAAAAATCGAGATAGCTAAAAGACTTAAAGAAGCTAGAAATGAAGTCAATATTGGTAAAGATTTTGATCAGGTAATAGTGAATGATAATTTTGATGAAGCTTTAGAAGATTTGAAACAATTTATGTTCGGACCAGAAGGAATAACTAATGAACGAAGTGAAATTATCAAAAATTCTCTTGATCTATTGCTGGATTGAAGATTAAGTTTGCATTAGAATGCCTTTCCGCACAATAAAACACTAAGAATATGGCTAGAATTACAGTAGAAGAGGCTTTAAAGAAAGTCAGTACAAGATACGATTTGATAATACTTGCCGCTAAGAGAGCTAGACAACTCGCGACTGGTGGAAGACGCCCTACTCTTGAATGGGAAGATGATAAACCTACAGTAATGGCGTTAAGAGAAATTGAAGCTGGAACTGTTACAACAGATAATATTAATGAGCTTAAAGTTGATATTGCTGATTTAGAACAAGAGTTCTCTGATGAGCTCTCTGCTGAAGATCTACCTCAATCTTAAAAAACCCAAAAATATTCGCAATAAGCTCTAAAAACAGAGATACTTAATCTCTGTTTTAATATTATTATGGAATCAATTGGAGCCTTATCAAAGAAACTGTCGGATTATTTAGATCCAAAAAAAGTTAGGCAAGTTAATAAAGCATATAACTTTGCTTGTGAAGCTCATTCAGGTCAGTTTAGATCTAGTGGAGATCCATATGTTACTCATCCAATAGCTGTTGCTTCGATATTGAGCTCTTTTAGGATGGATGAAGATAGTCTTTCTGCTGCTATGCTTCATGATGTTATTGAAGATACAGGTATCCCAAAGGCCATTATAGAAAAAAAATTTAATAGGGATGTTGCAAACCTTGTAGATGGAGTCAGCAAACTAGATAAACTTTCAATATCTAATAGGACTGAAGCTGAAGCAGAAAATCTCCAAAAAATGGTTTTAGCAATGTCTAAAGACATCAGGGTAATCGTCGTAAAACTAGCAGATAGGCTTCACAATATGAGAACTTTGATGTATCTCGACAGAGAGAAACAAATAAAGATAGCAAAAGAAACACTAGAAATTTATGCCCCAATTGCCCATAGAATTGGCATGAATAATTTATATCGTGAACTTGAAGATTTGGCATTCAAAGTTATTTATCCAAAGCGTCATGAAAGGCTCACCTCTGCAGTAAAAAAGAATAGAGGCGGTCAAAAAAGAATACTAAATAAAATACAAAAAGAACTCAGTAAGAGACTTCTAGATCAAGGTATCCCAGCTTTAGTTGAAGGAAGAGAAAAACATACCTACAGTATTTATAGAAAAATGAAAGAAAGGCACAGATCCTTTGAAGAGATCATGGATGTGTATGCCATAAAAATTATTGTAGATACCCCAGAGAACTGCTATCGCACTATTGGTCATATTCATAACTTATACAAACCTGTGGAAGGTCGTTTTAAAGACTACATAGCTATTCCAAAATCGAATGGATATCAGTCTCTTCATACGGGTGTAGTCGGATTGAAAGGATTTCCCGTAGAAGTTCAAATAAAAACACAAGAAATGAATGACATGGCAGAAAATGGAATAGCTTCTCACTGGCTGTATAAATCAGGTGATAAGTCAGACTTTAATCCTCAGATAAGAGCAAGAAGATGGGTAGCTGGTCTACTTGAGATGAGAGAGAATTATGATTCTACCAAAGAATTCATTGATTCAATAAAAACTGATATTTTTCCTGATGAAATATATGTGTTTACTCCACAAGGTAAAATTATTGAAATGTCTAGCGGCTCGACTGCTATAGATTTTGCATATGCAGTTCATACAGACATTGGCCATCATTGCAGAGCATGCAGAATAAATAAAAGACTCGCCCCTCTAAGTGTCCCGCTAGAAAGTGGTCAAACAATTGAGATACTTACCGAGAAGGTTCCTCAAACTTCTCCTGCCTGGTTAAATTTTGCAGTAACCCCAAGAGCAAGAAATGGTATTCGTCACTATCTAAGTAACTTAAAGACCTCTGAAGCGAGAAAATTTGGTAAGAAGCTACTTGATCAATCATTGACGAATATGGGTATTAAGTTACGAGAAATAGAAAAGAATGAACTCCGTAAAGTATTAAAAAATATTGGAGTAAGAAGTCTTAACAAACTACTAGAAGAAATAGGATTAGGTCAGAGAGTAGGCAATATCGTGGCTCAACAAATAACTGGGTTCTTAAAAGATGATGATATTGAGCACAAGGAAGTTGTGCCTCTTGAGATAACTGGATCGGAGGGTCTGATTGTAAATTATGCGATCTGCTGTAAACCTATCCCTGGGGATTCAGTTATAGGTCATTTCACTGCTGAAAGAGGTCTCGTCATACACCAAGAAAGGTGTAAAAATATCCTTTCTGTCAGAGAAGATCCACAACAGTGCTTCCCTGTAAATTGGGGTAAACCCTCTGGAAGGTCCTTCCTAGTTCAAATAAAGGTAATCGCGAGGGATGAGCCAGGCCTCCTTGCAAATTTAGCTGCAGTAATTACAGGCCTTGAGACCAATATAGCTTCTATTCAAACAATGGATACAAATACTGAGATGCATGAATTTATTCTTGATCTTGAAGTGTCAGATAGAACCCATCTCTCCAAGATATTAAGAAAAATAAGAACAGTAAACAATGTCGTTTCGGTAACCAGAATACATGATTGGGAGATGAGGCAGGCAGCGGCATTACACTAATATGAAAAAAAAAATTAGCTCTAAAAAAGCACCAGCAGCAATTGGACCATATTCTCAAGGAATAGAGACAGAGCATTTGATATTTCTATCAGGGCAGATACCCTTAGATCCGGAGACCATGAAATTAGTTGAAGGAGAGGAAAATCAGATTCGACAAGTTTTTAAAAATATCGATGCTCTATGTGCTGAAGCTGGTTTAAATATGAATCATATAGTTAAACTCAATGTCTCTCTTCAAGATCTGTCGCTCTTCGGTTTGGTAAATGAAATTATGAAAGAATTATTTACAGAGCCTTATCCTGCAAGAGCCGCGCTTCAGGTAGCAAGATTACCTTTGGACTCATCTATTGAGGTGGAAGCTATTATAGCCAAGACCATATAAATAAATGACTGAAGAATTTAAAGATCTTCATTCAATCCAAGAACTGAAGGGCGTAGGTCCCAAAAGTGCAACATCTCTCAATAATTTAGGAATATTTAATATTCCAGATGCTGCGTTTCATCTTCCTTTTCGTTATGAAGATAGGAGCTTTATAACTCCAATAAGTTCAGCGAACTATCAAACACCAGTTTTGATAGAAGGAGAGATTATGAAATCCACAGTAGTCTTTAGAGGGCGAAGAATGCTCTTTTCGGAGATTTATGATGGTACCGGAAAACTGACTATGAGAATGTTCAATTTTGCAATGGCTCAACACAAAGCCTTAGAAAAAGGAAAGATGATTAGATGTTTTGGGAATATTACTCCAGGACCTAATGGTAAACAAATGATTCATCCTCAATATCAAGTATTCGGGAAGGAAGACTCAATAGAAGTTGAAAAGAATCTTACGCCGATATATCCAACAACTTCCGGGATGCAACAAAATAAACTCAAAAAGATAATTGAGAGCTCACTGATTTACTGTGATGAAAACAATCTGCTGAAGGAAGAATCGGAAAACAAGGATTACTCTGAATTTGGTAATCTCCTAGAAACTTTAAAGTTTCTTCATAAGCCACCTGTAGAGACTAATCTTTACGAATTAATTGAAGGTAAGCATCCAGCTCAACAAAAACTAATAAAAGAGGAACTAGTTGCACATATGCTATGTGCAGGCATTTTAAAGAATGAACTTGAAGGAAGAAAAGGACCATCAATGGTAAAAAATTCAATCTATGAAAAAGAATTTTTTGAATCTCTGCCTTTCAATTTAACAAATTCGCAAACCAAAGTTTGGGACGAGATTAAGGATGATATGCTGGCCATGGTCCCAATGAGAAGATTATTACAAGGTGATGTAGGATCAGGTAAGACAATCGTAGGGGCATTAGCTGCTCTTCATGCTAAATCTAATGATTGGCAAACGGCAATTTTGTGCCCCACTGAAATATTGGCTGAACAGCACTTTACCTCTTTTTCGGATTGGTTCGAGCCTCTAGGCGTAAAAGTTAGTTTGTTGACAGGCTCTACAAAAGCTAAAGATAAAGTACTATTAATTAGAGAACTGGCTGAAGGTAATATAGATATCCTAATAGGAACTCATGCTATATTCCAACTAGGAATTGAATTTAAAAATCTTGGCTTAACAGTTATAGATGAGCAGCATAGGTTTGGAGTTCATCAGAGATTTTCAATGTTAGAGAAGGGAGGAGAGACAAAGCAGAGTCCACATCAATTAATTATGACTGCCACCCCAATTCCTAGAACTCTTGCAATGACAGTTTATGGCTCTCTAGAAACATCCATAATCGACGAGCTCCCGCCAGGCAGAAATCCAGTTCAGACCTCATCGAGGCCTGATTCACTTAGAGAAAAGGTCATCACAAGAGTAGAAGAAGTTTGTTTAACCGGGAAAAGAGCTTATTGGGTTTGTACGTTAATCGAAGATTCTGAAGAGTTAGAAGCTCAATCAGCAGAAGAGCTGTATAAAGAAATTTCTAATTCATTACCAAAAGTAAAGGTTGGGCTTGTTCATGGTAGGCTGAAAAAAAATCAAAAGGATTCAGTCATAGAAAAATTTAGGAATGGAGATATTCAACTTTTAGTTTGCACTACAGTTATTGAAGTAGGTGTTGATGTACCAGAGGCTACTCTAATGATTATAGAAAATCCAGAGAGATTAGGTTTATCTCAGTTACACCAATTAAGGGGTCGAGTGGGAAGAAAAGCTAATACTGATTCTCATTGCCTGCTTCTTTATAAAGAACCTCTTTCTGGTCTTGCTGAAGAAAGAATAAAGACCATGGAAGAGACCAATGATGGTTTCAAAATAGCAGAGAAAGATTTGGAATTAAGAGGAGCCGGGGATATTTATGGTATCAGACAGTCTGGTCTGATGGATCTGAAGATTGCAAACCCAATTAGAGACTCAAATCTATTGGTAGTTGCTCAAGAAGAAGCTATAAAATTAAGCAGAAATGAACAGAAATTCGCTAAGACACTTGTTGATAGATGGATAGGCAATAGAGTCGATTATTCTGATTCTTAAGAAACTTTTCCTAACACATAAAATTTCCTTCTGGGTGCAGGGTATCCCTCTACGGTAATAGATTTATTTTGGAGATTTAGTGCAGATTCGAATGATTTATATGGCATCCATTTTGTACTTCTTTGCTCTTTGTCATTTGTTACTGCTAAACCGCTCTCAGCGTGAACCTGCAGACTAAGTTCTCTAAAAATCAACTTGCATCCGTTATCAGTATGGACAAAATGAACATTTGGCATTGAGGCATATCTCCCATTAGAAGGTTCCAAGGCTAAACCGCATTCTTTGGGCGAAATAATTGTCTCAAGAACTATCTTTCCATCATCTGCTAGTAAATTTTTTAAGTTAGTAAGGTGCTCAACGGGATTTCTTTGGTGATACAAGAGACCCATACTGAAGATTATATCGAATTTAGAATTTTCTAATCCTGACTCCTCTAAGCGATCTGGTATCATTCTGATCTTTTCAGAGTTAACAAAATGATTAATGGCAGAGAATTGTGAAACATGAATCAGGTTTGGTTCTAAACAAAGAACTTTGTCTGCACCCAAGCCCAACATTCGAAAAGCATAGTATCCATTGCCAGATCCAACATCGAGAATAGACTTGCCTTCCAAGTCAAAATTAAGTTTTTGAAACCTTTTCCATTTTTTCTCAGAGTCCCATTCACTATCAATAAATGTGTCATTTATTCTAAAAGGCCCCTTCCGCCATGGTATTAATTGCAAAAGTAAGCGTTCAATTTTGTCGCTGTCTTTAAAATCAAAATCCACACTCACCTCATTAACTAATTTTACTTCTGCATTCAAGATAAAAGGTAGTCGATTTAATATTTCCAACCAAATTTCAATTCTACTGTCTTTCTTATTACCAAATGGGTTATCTTTATATTGGTAATACAATGACTCTACTTCTTTAGAAATAAACATGCTCACTTTGAGAAAACAAAGGTCCTGAAATTTAAATTAGATAAAATTTTCTCAGACTTTGTAAAGCCAACTTTTTTTGCTCTTAAAATATGATCATCTTCGTATTCCGTCTTTAGAATTCCTTCCAAAGAATCTCGTTTTCCGGAAATTTCTAAATTAGAATAACCATTCGCAGATTTGAATAAATGATGTGTATTAATGATCCTTTGATTCTCGAATTTGTTTTTATAATGAACTTTCTCTGACAAGATTAAAATCCCATTCGGGATTAAGGCGTTAAATATTTTTTTAAATAAAATATCTCGTTCGTCCAAGCCCAAAAATTGAATTAAATAGTTTACAACTACTACAGAAGCATTTTGCAAATCACTTTCCATAATATCTTCATTCAAGAATATTAATGAATTAGGATTTTCATAGTTTTTAAATATACGCTTACACTCGTCTATCATGGCCGCTGATTTATCAATCGCGATTATTTTAGCTCTGTGTGCGCCTTGAAGAATTGAAAAGCTTGATGCTCCTAGAGAGCAACCAATGTCATAACAATTTGTATCATCCTCATAAAAGTTTTTAGCATAAAGAGCAATAACACTTTGGCTAGTTTTATAGCCAGGAACAGATCTTTCTATCATGTCTTCAAAAACTTCTGCTACCTCTTCGTTGAAGGAAAAAGGCAAACCACTTAAATTGCCTTTTTCATAAATATTATCCTGCTTTCCCATAAGAGCTATTGTAGAATCTAACGCCTTAATATGCCTAATTACTCTATAAAATCCCCTGAAAATACTGAAGAATGGGAGAGCTATCTCTTGTTCAGATGGGAAGTACTAAGAAAACCCCTAGGTATGTCAAAAGAGTCTTTATCAGATTCCATAGAAGATAAAAGTTTTCATTTGATGGGAATAGATGCTGAAGAAAATATAATCGCTTCTGGTAGAGTTCATTTCAATTCTGAAAATGAAGCTCAAATAAGATATATGGCCGTAGATGAGCAGTTTAAAAGAAGGGGCATAGGTTCAGAGATTGTTGATAAATTGGAAAGATATGCAACATCCAAAGGAGCAGAAATCATGGTTTTGAATGCAAGAGAAGAGGCGATAAGTTTTTATTCAACCCTTGGCTACGAAGAGGTATGTCCGTACCATTCTGATACAGGCATACCTCATAAAACTATGAGAAAAAGTCTTCTCTAATTAGAGTAAAGGTGCAATCACTAAACTTACAATTGCCATTACGTTAATTAAAATGTTCATTGAAGGTCCTGATGTATCCTTGAAGGGATCTCCTACAGTATCACCAACAACTGCTGCCGAATGAGTATCAGTCCCTTTTCCACCGAGGTTTCCTTTTTCAATATATTTCTTAGCATTGTCCCAAGCACCGCCAGCATTTGCCATAAATAATGCCATAAGTACGCAAACTAACAGCCCTCCTGCAAGCATTCCACCCAAAGCCTCAGCTCCAATTCCTAGTCCAACTAAAGGTGGCGCTGAAACAGCTATGACTCCTGGTAGAAGCATTTTCTTAAGTGCGGCTTCTGTTGCAATATCAACACATTTCGCAGTATCAGGCTCCGCATTACCTTCCAAAAGTCCTGGGATTTCTTTAAATTGTCTTCTTATTTCATTAATCATTTCAAAAGCGGCATCTCCAACAGCTGTCATTGTTATAGAAGCAATTAAGAAGGGTATTGCTCCTCCAATAAACACACCTATTAGTACTGTAGGATCAGACAAAATAAGTTGAAGTGGCTCAGACCTATTAGCAGAAACTGTTTCGACAAAAGCTGAGATAATTGCGAGTGCGGCCAGAGCAGCAGCTCCGATAGCGAAACCCTTACCAATAGCAGCAGTAGTGTTACCTTGCTCATCTAATTCGTCTGTAATTACTCTAGTCTCAGCAGGCATACCTGCCATTTCTGCAATTCCTCCAGCATTATCAGCAACAGGTCCGTAAGCGTCTATAGCCATGGTTATACCTACAGTCGATAACATACCAACTGCAGCAATACCAACGCCATAAAGCCCGGTTAATTCAGTTGAAATATAAATAATGAGAATAATACAAGCTATAGGAAGAACCACGGATTGCATGCCTACTGAAAGTCCCGTGATCATTACAGTTGCAGAACCAGTTTGACCGGCTTCGGCAATCTTTATAACTGGGCTTGATCCAGTATAGTATTCTGTAATCAATCCAATAGCTATTCCACCTACTGAACCACAAACAACAGCTAGCCAGACATCAACACCATTGGTCCCAACTAAAGTATTGGTCAAAAAGTAAGCGGCTATTATAAAAATCAATGGTGCTCCCATAGTACCCCATCTCATTGCATTGGCAGGTGAGGACTTAGAGAACAATCTAACTATAACGATTCCTAGAATAGATGCTATTAAACCGATTGAGGCTAAGGCCAGAGGTAAGAACATCATTCCATCTTTG
Organism: uncultured SAR86 cluster bacterium; assembly: GCA_902610065.1. Classification (GTDB taxonomy): domain Bacteria; phylum Pseudomonadota; class Gammaproteobacteria; order Magnimaribacterales; family Magnimaribacteraceae; genus Magnimaribacter. Next base: position 4,492 of record CACLUH010000003.1, on the reverse strand, counting down.
TCTGCTTGAGAAAATTCTGAAGTTATAAGGTAAGTCGATGCAATAGCTATACAAGCCACCATGGACCCACAATAAGATTCAAATATGTCTGATCCCATTCCGGCTATATCTCCAACATTATCTCCAACATTGTCTGCTATAACTCCTGGATTTCTTGGATCATCTTCTGGAATACCCGCTTCTACTTTACCAACTAGATCTGCACCAACATCAGCACTTTTTGTATAAATTCCTCCACCAACTCTCGAGAATAGAGCCACTATAGATGCACCCATTGCAAAACCTTCAATTGAATGTGCATCACCACTTAATACATAAAAAAGTGTTCCTAGACCAATCAAACCGAGTGAAGCTACACAAAGCCCCATAATCGAACCACCATAGAAAGCTACTGACAAAGCTGTTTCGGCACCAGAATCTGCAGCGGCTGTTGCTGTTCTTACGTTTGCTTTAGTAGCCGAGTACATACCTATCCAACCTGCTACGGACGAAGATAAGGCGCCTGCGAAAACAGCTATTGCTGTCCCTTCACCCAAAGAGAACCACACTAAAACTATAACTATTAATGCAAAAATGCTTAAGTAGGTATATTCGGTCTTCATGAAGGTCATTGCACCGAGGTGTATTTGATCACCAATTTTCTTTACATTCTCATCTCCTTCAGGAAACCTAGTAACAACTACATATATCCCCAAAGCAACTAATAAGCCCAAAACACCAAGTATTGGTGGTATAGCAAGATAACTTTCTAACATTATTTCTCCTCAAAAATATTGGAATTCCTAATCCAAGCGCGTAGTCTAACGGTATAGAGGTTTAATTAAAATATTATTTTTCTGAGTGAAAAGTTTCTAAATCAAATTCATCCTCAGAGACTGCAACTACACAAGAAACCATTGCGTCTCCAGTAACATTGACAGCAGTTCTCGTCATATCTAACAATCTATCAACCCCTATTATTAAAGCAATACCTTCAACTGGCAAACCAACCTGTTCAAGAACCATTGCAAGCATAATTAAACCAACTCCGGGTACACCAGCAGTTCCTATAGATGCCAGAGTTGCAGTAAGAATAACCATCAAGTAATCGACCATAGAAAGTTCAATGTTGTAAGCTTGAGAAATAAAAACTGTAGCTATACCTTGCATGATAGCTGTTCCATCCATGTTAATTGTGGCTCCAAGTGGTACCGTAAAAGATCCAATTGAAGAGTTCACTCCTATCTTATTTTTTACTGTATCCAAAGTTATAGGCATTGTTGCGCTGCTTGAAGAGGTACTAAAGGCAAAAACTGCAAGCGATCTAACTTTCATAAAAAACTTTATAGGATTTAATCGTGCTAAAAGCGTCAATAGACTGCCGTAAGTAATGAATGCATGAAAAATTAAAACGAACACGAGTAAAAAGAAGTACTTTGCCAAATCGCCTATCATTCCGAATCCTTGAACGGCAAATAGTGAGAAAAGTAACGCAAAGATTCCATAAGGCGCAAGTTCTATGAGCATCCTTACCAAACTCAAGATAACATCATTTATTAACTCAAAAGCATTCTTCAATGGTTCACCTGAAGATCCGAGACTCTTTAAAGCAATTCCAAATAAGAGAGAGAAAACAATAATTTGAAGCATATTCCCTTCTGCCATAGCAGCAATGGGATTTGTCGGAAAAATATTGATTAAAACTTCTTTTATAGATGGTGCCTCAGTTGAAGCGAAAGTTGTTGGTAGAGCTAGATCAATTCCTATACCAGGTTGAAATAAAAGAGCAAAGGAAAGTGCTATCGTTATAGCAATTGCAGTCGTTAATAAATATAGGGATAAAGTTTTGATACTTATAGTGCCTATTCTTGAAGTAGACGAAATTGAAACAACGCCACAAACGAGAGAGAAAAATACAAGGGGAACAATTACTAATCTTAAGGAAGCAATGAAAATTTGTCCCACAACGTCCAATAAACCTTCGGTGAAGAAATCTATCAAAATTAATTGGCCTATACTACCTAATAAACCTGCATCGTTTACAAACTTAAGCAAGATGCCACCAGCCATGGCCAAGAGCATGGAAAGAATAATTCTAGAAGTTAAAGTCATTAGTTAACCTATTTCAACCATCTCAAAATCTTCTTTGCCTACTCCACAATCAGGACAAATCCAATCTTCGGGAACATCTTCCCATTTTGTTCCAGGCTCAATGCCATCATCCGGCCAGCCTTCTTCTTCATCATAAATCAGACCACAAACAATGCATTCCCACTTTTTCAAAGCTTACTCCTTTTTCAAAAAAAGATATTCTAACTCAACTTTATTAGCAACTTAGACTAAAGTATCAATCTTCTCGACAAGTATTGTTTGCCGATGTACAAAACAAAGAAAATTATAAGCTTTATTAAATTAATGAGAGCAGATAAACCAATTGGTACTGCACTTCTATTATGGCCTACCCTTAGTGCTTTTTTTATTCTGACAAATGGAAATCCAAACTTGCTCTTAATATTCTTATTTATGCTTGGGACATTTTTAATGAGATCAGCAGGCTGCGTGATAAATGATTATTTTGATAGAGATTTTGATGGAAAAGTAGAAAGAACGAAAAATAGACCTATGATCACCGGTGAAATTAAACCCAGTGAAGCCTTGAGTCTTTTTACTTTGCTGATACTACTTTCTGCATCTCTACTATTCTTCATGAATCTATTAACCACTTATATGGCAATGGTTGGTCTAGCTCTAGCGACTATTTATCCCTTAAGTAAAAGATTCTTTTCTATGCCTCAGGTTTTTTTAGGACTCGCTTTTTCCTGGGGGATAATTATGGTGTCTGCAGCTGAAACAAATAACATAAACAACATTAGTCTCTTATTATTTTTTTCATGTTTTTTTTGGATTATCGCTTATGACACTGCTTATGCGCTATGTGATAAGAAAGATGATTTAAATTTAGGGATAAATTCTTCGGCAATTACTTTTGGAAGTATCGTAGTTCCTCTCTTCTTTTTGTTTCATCTAACTTCTATTTTGATACTAGTTTATGCAGCGGTTCTTCTTAATTTACATATTAGTTTTTACCCTTTCGTACTTATCAGTTTCTTACTAGCTATTTACCAAACCTATCTGATTAAAGATCAAATAAGTAGTCAGTGCCTTAAAGCTTTCAAAAATAATAATTGGTTAGGGCTTTCTATCTTTCTGGGTTCAATTTTGGGTGTTTCTCTATGAAGATAGATTTCTTGGATTCAATAGAACAAATTAAGAAAGAAGACTGGGATGCTGTTTTAAGTAGTAAATATCCTTTCTTAAAATATGAATTCTTAAAAGCCCTAGAAGTAACAAACTGTGTGTCTCCAGAGCAAGGATGGACTCCGTTACATTTGGTAGCTTCAGAAAATAAAAGAATTATGGCCATTATGCCTCTCTATATAAAAACAGATTCGCAGGGAGAATTTATTTTTGACTGGTCATGGGCAGATGCCTATTACAGAAATGGACTCAACTACTATCCAAAACTAGTAAGTTCGATACCTTTCACTCCTGCAAGTGGTCCCAGAATACTTATTACCGACGAAACACGTAGTACGGAAATTATCGAAGAAATATCAAGAGCTCTTAAGCAAATCACTGAAGAGAGTGATTTCTCAAGTGTGCACATCCTTTTGGCGAATAAAGACGAAATTAAAGATTTTTCTCAAGAAGATTTCAGTTTAAGGACAAGTTACTCTTTTCATTGGTTCAATAATCACTACCTTAATTTTGAAAATTTTTTACAAGATATGACTTCACGGCAAAGAAAAAATATTAAGAAAGAAAGAAAGAAGATTAATGATCAAGGCGTTACGGTATCGAGAATATGTGGCAGTGAAATCACTCTAGAAATGCTTGAGACTTTTTATCAGTTCTATCAAGTTACCTACTTAAAAAGAGGCATGCGTGGATATTTAAACTTTGAATTCTTTAAAAAAATTGTAGATTCAATTCCCGAGACTATTATGTTGGTGCTTGCCAAAAATAATTCAGGAGAATATGTAGCAGGTGCTTTAAACTTTTTTGATGATGAAAAGCTTTATGGCCGTTACTGGGGATGTCTAGAAGAATATGATTCTCTTCATTTTGAAACATGCTATTACCAAGGTATTGAGTTTTGCATTGAAGAAAAACTTAAATCTTTTGATCCAGGTGTACAAGGTGAACACAAGATTAAAAGAGGGTTCTGCCCTATTGAGACTTTCTCTCTTCATTGGATAAAGGATTTAAGATTTAAGGAAGCCATCGATGATTTTTTAGATAGAGAAAGAGAACATATTCTAGAATACAACCAAGACCGAAGAGCTCTATTGCCCTTTAAAAAAGAAGTAACTATCGACTTATATGACAAAATTTAAATTGCTCAATAAAGAGACTTTAAAAGAAGGTTTTGATTTCCTAGCAAAAATAGAACCGGGTTTTAAGAAAGTGCTTGAAGAAAAAAATTATGAGATCAACCCTTTCAGTAAGAAAG
>CACLUH010000002.1:0-163493 GCA_902610065.1 uncultured SAR86 cluster bacterium | reverse complement strand
TTCAATGGCTAAATCTATGTCTCCATTTGCTTCTTCCAAAGCTTTCTTACAATCCATTAGGCCTAGACCCGTTTTTTCTCTTAATTCTTTAACTTGTGAAGCTGAAATAGCACTCATAATTATTCCTTGTCCTTTGTTTCTTTATCGTCTTCATCAGAAGTTTTTGATTCTGGTGTATCTTCTGTGGGTTCTTGAATTTCTTGTGATTCATCAGCAGATTCTTCATTAGATATTGAATCAGACACTTCGGTATCTTTCTGAGGTGGTTCTTCTGTTGTTTCATTAGTCTCAACTTTACGAACAATTGCAGGTCCAGATTGAGGTTCATCCTGCTTAAGTCCAGTGGCCGCTTCAGAACCTTTCAAGCAAGCATCTGCAACCGCTTCGGTGAAAAGGGCAATTGATCTTATGGAGTCATCATTGCCTGGTACAACATAATCAATGCCTTCTGGATTACTATTTGAATCTACGATACCTACAATGGGGATTCCCATTTTACTTGCCTCAGTCACTGCGATAGACTCTCTTTTGACATCAATTATGAATAAAGCGTCCGGTAAGCCGCCCATTTCAGTCACTCCACCAATAGATTTTTCTAACCTATCGATGTCACGTTGTATCTTTAAACCTTCTTTCTTGGTGAGTTTGCTGAATGTTCCATCTTCCTTTTGTCTTAAGAGGTTTTCTAGCCTGGTGATAGATGATCTTATAGTTTTATAGTTAGTGAGCATCCCTCCTAACCATCTTTCATTTACATATGGCATTGAGCATCTAATTGCTTCGTTTTTGATGATATCTGTTGCTGTTCTTTTCGTTCCTACGAAAAGAATTTTGTTATTTTTTGCAGCGACTCCTTCAATAAACTTTAGGGCTGGTTTAATCATTTCTACCGTATGCTCTAGGTTGATGATGTGAATCTTATTTCTGACACCAAAAATATGTTGATCCATTTTTGGGTTCCAGTACTTGGTTTGATGTCCGAAGTGGACACCCGCTTGTAGCATTTGTTCTAGCGATATTTCAGCCATTAGCTCTCCTCAATTTATGAAGAACATTACATTCCTCAGGTTATACTTCCATGAACTTACAGAACTTACTAAAGATGAGCAATCCTTAGCACCTTAGATCTGAAACAGTTTCATGTGTTTCGTTATAGGCACTTGCCTTAAGGAAAGCTTTATATCATATTTATACTAAATCAAGAAGAATAAATGTCGCCCATAGAATAGAGACCAGCAGGCCTGACGGTTAACCATACAGCTCCTTTTAGGGCTCCCAAAGCAAATATTGATCTGTTTTCTGCTCTATGAGTGAATTCTATTATCTCATTATCTAGAGTGATACTTACTGTATGTTCCCCTGGATTATTACCTTCTCTATAGCTTTCTATAGCCACTTTCGCTTCTGGATAAACAGAAATAATCTCTCTTTGTAAGTCTAATGCTGTTCCTGAAGGTGAGTCTTTTTTTTCGACATGATGAGTTTCACTTATAGAGAATTCATTGTCTTCAGAAAATAGGTTTTTTGATTTGTTGAGAATATTCTTCAATATCGCTATACCAGAGCTTGTATTAGGAGCATATAAAACAGGAATCTGAGTACTTGCGATCTCTATTTCTTTAAAATCATCTTCACTAAAGCCAGTTGTTCCTATCAGGATAGGAATTTCCTTTATTTTAGCAAGCTGTAAAATTTTCATTGAGCTTTTTGGAGAAGAGAAATCGATAATAATATCTACACTAAGATCTTCAGACATTTTTTCTGATATTTGAATCCCTATTTCGTCTATTTCAAGCAATTCTCCAACATCTTTTCCAAAAAAGTTATTATCGGGTGAGCAGCTCCCACCAACTAACTTGAAATGATTACTTTCTAAAGCATAAGAAGATAAAAGCTTGCCAACCTTACCTGTTATTCCTGAAATAAATAGATTTTTCAAAATTCTTAATTGCTAGTGTCAAAGAATGATTTTACCTTAGAAAACCATTCATCTCTTAATGGATTCTGTTTAGAATTATCAGAGATTGAAGCTTGAAATTCTTTAAGAAGTTGTTTTTGATCTTTTGAAAGGTTTTGTGGTGTTTCTATTACGGCCCTGCATAGTAGATCTCCAGTAGAACCTCCTCTGATTGGACTTATACCTTTACCTCTTAGTCTAAATAATTTTCCTGTTTGTGTGCCCTCAGGTATCTTTATTTTCACTTTACCATCCAAAGTAGGAATTTGAATTTCGCCACCCAGTGTTGCATCTATAAAGCTTATAGGAGCTTCGCAATAGAGATGTTTACCATCGCGTTCAAATACATCATGAGGTAAAACTTTAATTTGAACAAATAAATCTCCTGAAGGACCCCCATTTAATCCAGCCTCACCTTCTCCGGAAAGCCTAATTCTGTCTCCTGTATCGACGCCTGCGGGTATTTTTACAGATAAAGTCTTGCGTTTCTCAACTCTTCCTTGTCCTTTGCAAACTTTACAAGGGTTACTAATAACTTGGCCGGAACCACCACATCTGCCACATGTTTGAGCTACAGAGAAGAATCCCTGTTGCATCCTTACCTGACCGGCACCACCACATGAGTCACATGTTTTGGGTTGACTACCTTCACCGGCTCCTGTTCCATTGCACGGACTGCAACTTTCAAGCGCAGGAATAGCTATCTTTTCAGTAACTCCTCTTACTGCATCTTCAAGTGATATTGTCATGGAATATTGCAGATCTGAACCTTTATTAGATCGTTGTCTACGTCCAAAAGGATCACCTCCGCCGAAAATATCCCCAAAGATATCACCAAAAATATCATTGAATCCTTGAGAGCCGCCGCCTCCGAAGCCAGAGGGATCAACACCATCGTGACCAAACTGATCATATGCATTTCTCTTCGATCCGTCTGATAAAACTTCATAGGCCTCTGAAGCTTCTTTAAATTTTTCGGCAGCTGAGGGATCATCCGAATTCCTATCAGGATGATATTTCATTGCAAGCTTACGATAAGCTTTTTTCAAGTCATCATCAGATGCTCCTCTTTGAACACCTAAGACGTCATAATAATCCTTTTTAGACATCTGTTAATTGCAGCCTAATAGGACGAATACTTAAGAATTTTGACTTTCTTTTTCTTCGGTTACTTCCTCAAAGTCAGCATCTACAACATCTGAATCTGAATCTTGAGCTTCTTGATCTGGAGATTCTTTACTCTTAGCTTCCTCCTCATACATTCTTTGTGCGAGAGGTGCAGAAGCTTCAGAGAGGGCTTTAACTTTATTATCTATTTCTTCTTTATCTTCACCCTTTAAAGCCTCTTCGAGTTCCTGAATTCCATTTTCAATAGCTTCCTTTTCACTATCTTCTACTTTATCTTTGGCCTCTTCTAAGGTTTTCTTGCAACTATGAACTAGATTTTCACCTAAATTCTTTGCTTGAACTAGTTCTTCAAACTTTTTGTCATCTTCAGCATGTGCTTCGGCATCTTTAACCATTTGCTCTATTTCTTCGTCTGATAAGCCGCTTGAAGCTTTAATCTCTATAGACTGCTCTTTTCCAGTTGCTTTGTCTTTGGCTGATACATTGAGTATTCCATTTGCATCTAGGTCGAAGGATACTTCTATTTGTGGCATTCCTCGTGGAGATGCTGGTATATCTGTTAAATTAAATTGACCGAGTGTTTTATTTTCAGTGGCTTGCTTCCTCTCACCTTGCAAGACGTGAACAGTTACAGCGGTTTGGTTATCTTCAGCCGTTGAAAAGACTTGTGACTTATTTGTAGGAATCGTTGTATTTTTATCTATCAAAGGTGTCATTACACCTCCCATAGTCTCAATCCCTAGGGTCAAAGGAGTTACATCTAATAAAAGCACATCAGTAACATCTCCAGCTAAGACAGCACCTTGAATCGCAGCACCAACTGATACTGCTTCGTCTGGATTCACATCTTTTCTAGCTTCTTTCCCAAAAAAAGCTTTAACTTTTTCTTGTACGAGTGGCATTCTTGTTTGTCCACCAACCAATATAACTTCGTCTACTTCAGAAGCTTTTAGACCAGCATCTTTAAGAGCTATCTCTGTAGGTTGTATAGTTCTATCAACTAAACCTTCTACTAGGGATTCTAATTTTGCTCTAGTAAGTTTATGCACAAAATGCTTAGCTCCTGATGAATCAGCTGTTATGTAAGGGAGATTAATTTCAGACTGTTGATTGCTCGAAAGTTCTATTTTAGCTTTCTCAGCAGCTTCTTTTAACCTCTGTAGGGCAGCCGAGTCGTTATGTAAGTCTAAACCAGACTCCTTCTTAAATTCTTCTGCAAGGTACTCTATTAAGGTAATATCAAAATCTTCACCTCCAAGAAAGGTGTCACCATTAGTTGATAGAACTTCGAATTGATGTTCTCCATCAATTTCTGCTATTTCTATGATTGAAACATCAAAAGTTCCTCCACCCAAGTCATACACAGCAATCTTTTGATCTCCTTTACCTTTATCCAGTCCATAAGCCAGGGCAGCGGCTGTTGGTTCATTTATAATCCTTTTGACTTCTAAACCAGCTATTTTTCCAGCATCTTTTGTTGCTTGTCTTTGTGAATCGTTAAAATAAGCAGGTACAGTTATGACTGCCTCTTTAATTTCTTGCCCGAGGTAGTCTTCAGCAGTCTTTTTCATTTTCTTTAAGATCTCAGCTGATACTTGTTGTGGAGCTAATTTTTTTCCCTCGGCCTCAACCCAAGCATCTCCATTATCGGCTGCAAGAATTTTGTATGGCACCATGCCACTATCTTTTTTTACGACGTCGTCATCATGTTTTCTTCCAATAAGGCGCTTTATGGCATACAAAGTATTTTCTGCATTAGTGACGGCCTGATTTTTAGCCGAATCACCAACTTTTATCTCTTCCCCATAGGCAACTACAGAAGGAGTAGTTCTTTTACCTTCAGAATTTTCTATTACCTTAGCTTGATCCCCTTCCATGACCGAAACACATGAGTTTGTTGTTCCTAGGTCTATACCAATTACTTTAGCCATTTTTTTTCACTCCAATTAAGTTCTAATACATAAGATGGGGCTTATGCATACTATTTCAAGTTTTTTTATGATTTTTCTTGAGATTTCTTTGAAACTACAACTTTTGCGGGCCTGAGCGTTCTATCCAATATTGTGTAGCCCTTTTGCACAACGTCAATAATCGTATTGGTATCCAGAGAATCGTCTTCTATTAATGAAATTGCTTCATGTTTTTCAGGATCAAAATCTTTGCCGCTAGTATCGATAACCTCAATACTTGAGGAGTTTAAAGAGCCTTCTAGACTCTTAAGTGTCAATTCAAGACCTTCTTTTATAGGCAGGTATTGTTCTTCTTCACCACATGACTCTATTGCTCTTTCTAGATTGTCTGCAACAGATAAGAAATCTTTGGCTAAAGACTCTACTCCAAATAACCTTGCTTTGGTTACTTCCTGCGCAGCTATTCTTCTTACATTTTGCACTTCTGCCTTTGCTCGTAGAAGCTGGTCTTCTAGATCTTTGATTGTTTCTTCCTGGGAAATCTCTTCAGGCACCTCAATTGAATCATTTTCTTCAATATCTTGAGAAACATTTTCTTCTAAAGAAATTTCTTCTTCTTTTTCTTGATTTTGTTCTTCAGTATCTTTATTCAATGATTTCTCCTTTCAAGCCCTATATGGGGTTTAAAGCAGTCTATTCAAGTATTTTTATTTTTTGATAGGTTTGACGTATAAAACCATACTATGATCTACGATCTCATATCCATGATTTGAAGCGACAAGCTTTTGTCTATCTTCGATAATATCGTCAGAAAACTCAATTACATTTCCTGTATCTAGACAAACCATATGGTCATGATGCTCGGATGGTGTCAATTCATAAACTGCATGACCTTCGGTGAAGTTATGTCTAATACAGATTCCTGCTTGTTCGAATTGAGTAAGTACTCTGTAGACAGTTGCAAGACCGACATCTTCTCCGGCATTAATTAAACGCTTGTAAATCTCTTCTGCGCTGAAATGATCAGGTTCTTTACCATCTTCTAATATTTCAAGTATCCTCAACCTAGGAAGAGTAACCTTTAAGCCAGCTTTTTTTAATTCTGCATCATCTGTCAATTTTAATACCTTTAAATAATTAAGAATAATGAATAGTTAATATTATAATGGTCTAGAACCCATAATAGAAAATTAATGAACACAAAATTAAAAGTAATCCCTTTATTACTAATTGCTCTTTTTCTTACAAATTGCAGCATACCTAGAATTTTTCAAGTGGTGGTGAGCCAAGGCAACTTAGTGGACCAAGAAATGTTAGATAAACTTGAGATAGGAATGACAGAATCTCAAGTTAAATTCGTTATGGGAACTCCTTTAATATCTGACACTTTTTATCCTAATAGGTGGGATTACTTCACATCAGTAACACAAGGTGAGAATACATATACCAATCAAAAAATCACTTTATTCTTCGAAGAAAATAAGTTATTGAAATGGGAAGGAGAAATCGATATTCCCGAATAAATTAAATAAAAAAGTAAAGAAAGACACAACCCACCATCACAGGCGAAATATAACGAATACTAAAATACCAAAATTTAAAAATTAAGTTTTCTTCAACATCAAGCTCTTCTAGTACATTCTCTTTTTTCATAACCCAGCCAACAAAAATAGCTATAAATATTCCACCTAAAGGGAGCATGATCTGATTAGTTAAAAAGTCTGTGGCATCAAAAAAGTTTTTTCCGAAAATAGTAAATTCGGAGAGCAAATTGAAAGATAAGGCACTGAATAATCCTATAAACCATGCAATAAATCCTAACAAAAGAGTCGCAGTAATTCTTTTAATTCGAAGAGATTCAATCAACCAAGCTACGCCGGGTTCAATCAGAGAGATTGATGAACTTAACGCCGCTATGCTTAATAAAACAAAAAATAAGGTGCCAAAGAACACTCCTAAGGGCATGGAACTAAAGGCAATGGGTAATGTGACAAAAACAAGACCTGGACCCTCAGATGCGGCTAAACCATTTGCAAAAACAATTGGAAATATTGCTATACCCGCTAATAAGGCTACTCCTGTATCTAATGCAGCTACAGATATTGCCGTTTTACCTATATTTTGACTAGCTGGCATATATGCTCCGTAGGCCATAATAGCCCCCATACCTAAACTCAGAGTAAAGAAAGCCTGTCCCAATGCCTCAAGCATAACTTCAGGAGTAATTTTACTAAAATCAGGTTGAAATAAGTAAATTAAACCCTCTACAAAAGCTCCAGATTGGGTTGCATATAGACATAAAAGTATGACTAATACAAACAACATAGGCATCAGAGTATTTATCCATTTTTCGAGACCGTCTAAGATCCCTCTTGCAACTACAAATACCGTTACTGATAAAAAGAGTGTATGCCAAAAGATTAAAGAAGTTGGGCTGGCGAGTAATGTATTGAAACTTTGCGTAGAACTCTCAGGAGTTATGTTTTGAAATCCATTAAAAACATAAGAAAGTGCCCAGCCTGCAGCAACACTATAAAACGATAAAATTAATAATCCCGCTACAGCACCAGTTGCACCCAGTAAAGTCCATGCACTGTTGGTATTTGCCTCCGAAGCTAAAGCTTTCATTGTATTGGCAGGACTACTTCTCCCTCTCCTACCAATCATAATCTCACCTAACATTATCGGTAACCCAATAATTGCTATGCAGGCCAAATATACCAATACAAATGCACCTCCCCCATTATCTCCTGCCATGTAAGGAAATTTCCAGATGTTTCCTAAACCAACTGCTGACCCTGTTGCGGCTAATATGAATGTCCAACGGCTAGACCATGTTCCATGGATAGACTTTCTTTCTTGTGACATATTAGCTATAGATTTCTAGGGGATAAGTATAAGGATTAACCCAGTAGGTAAAGATTAACACAAGACAAATACACAAGATAATGCTTATTTTATCGAATAAATTGTTATAAGAATCGTCAAATAAAGAGATCATAGAATTTATAATTTTTAAATGTCTTGTAGTAAAAGTAGAGACTAGCATCAAGAGAATTCCCCATGCAGGATTGATAAAAATTGAAAAAAAAGCTCCTGTGACTGCTACAGCGAAAGGTATCAAAGAAATCATAATAATCTTGCTCTTGTAGTAACTATTATCATAGTCACGAGATGACCATAGACTTCCACAAAGAAAGAACATAAGAACAGAAAAATAGATTTGAGTTAAATGAGCCAAAATGTATGCAGTTTCGTCAGCAGTAAACCATAGAGAAGCGGTTAGCAATATTAGTGGTCCAAGAGAAATATATGCAATTCCTTGGATTGACCTAAATAAAACATCATGATCTTTCATGTCTGATACAATTTTATAACAAAGTTGAGATTCGAACTGTGGCAAAAAAAAATAAAAAAAGTGGAAATGCAATTTCTGAAAATAGAAAAGCAAGATTTGACTTTGAAATTTCCAAAAAATTTGAAGCTGGTCTATCTCTTTTAGGCTGGGAAACAAAAAGTATAAGAGAAAATAATGCTCAAATTGCGGAAGCTTATACTCTCCTAAAGGATGGTGAAGCTTACTTAATAGGAAGTTATATTGATCCTTTGAAAAATAGTAATCAGGAAATGGATCCAACTAGATCACGAAAACTCCTCCTAAATAGAAAGGAATTAAACGAAATCCTAAAATCTACCTCTCAGAAAGGAAATACTTGTATACCGACTAAATTGTATTGGAAAAATGGTCTCATAAAATGTGAAATTGCACTTGCAATGGGTAAGAAATCCCAGGATAAAAGAAATACGATTAAATCGAGAGATTGGGAACGTCAAAAAGCTCAAGAATTAAGAGAAAGAAACAAAAATTAGTTAAGTTTCAGCAGGAAAGGTATAATCACGCAGCTTTTTTGGGGGCGAACTGGCTTCGACAGTAGATATAAAACCTCAAGTGCATGTCGAGAAGGTAATAATTCTCGTTAAAAAATTATTGCAAACTTGTTAGTTGGCGAAAACGCAGACTACGCTCTAGCCGCTTAATTGGCTAGCTGTCCTTGGTAACGTGCTCGTGCGCCTCCAAAGACAGACGATTTCACGAGATGCTGAAATTGCTCTTCTCATTAGTAATTTCTTAAGAATAAATTGAGATCGTCTTTTAATCCCTGTTTATCGGGTGACAAAAGATTAAATTAATAGATAAAACTAAACATGTAGATCTTGTGGCAGAGTACTAGTGGACGCGGGTTCAATTCCCGCCGCCTCCACCAAAAAGTGATACCATTAATTTGGAGAGGTATCGAATGTCTGAAATTAATAAACAAGATGGTCCTGTAGCAGTAACAGGTGCTAGTGGTTACATTGGGTCTAGGATAGTAGAAGATTTATTGGGTCAAGGCTACGAGGTGCATGCCTGTGTGAGAGACGCCAGCAATGGCAAAAAGGTAGATCACTTAATAAAGTTAGGTAAGGAAGCCCATAATTGCGATGTTCAATTGTTTGAAGGAGACCTCTTTGAGAAAGGAAGCTATGATGATGCTTTTTCAAGCTGTATTTCAGTTATTCATGCAGGTGCGACAGTGGGCTTCAATAGAGAAACACCTCAAGAAGTATATGATGGTTGTTTCACAGAAAATGAGCATGTAGTTGAATCTGTAAAAAAATCAGGAAGCGTTAAACGCTTTGTATTTACAAGTTCTTTTGCCGCTGTAGCGCACCCAAGGCCAGAAGGTTATGTGTTCAGTGAAAAGGATTGGTGTGGAGATAATGTTGAAGCCTATAAAGGTGCTTGGACTGAAGAAAATATCTCCAAAAATAGAGACATTGCCTATGCAATGGCTAAAGCCAATACAGAAAAGATGATATATAAAATGGCTGAAGATGATGGAAATTTTGAGGCCATATCCATTAATCCCTTACATGTCATAGGGCCATTGATGACGGAAAATCATAACCAGTTCTTTAGTTGGCAATACTTCATTTGGCAACTACTTCAAGGCAATAATTTTGGTTCTTTAGAAGGCAAACAAGTTAGAAGCGACAGAATGTTATGGAATATGGTGGATGTACGAGATGTTGCTAAGGCCCATAGAATCGCTGCAGAAAGCAGCAATGCTAAAAATGGTTCAAGATTCATCCTTTCAGCAACTGATCGTTCAGGAGAATTATTCACGTGGGAATTACAAGCTAAACTCAAGGACTTATTTCCTGAAATAAAAACTATAGGTGGAGAAAGGATGGAAGATAATAAGCCAATAAAACCCACATATGATTCTCCTCGTTCATATTGTCAGAAAGCAATCCAGGAACTTGGCTTATTGACCTACTCTATAGATGAAACTCTGAGGGAGACTGGGGAATCTTATAAAAAATTGGGTCTCTAATAATTCTTATTTAGATTATGCCTTTGATTATTAGAGTTCTTTTTATAAGTTCATTATTGATTTCTCAATATGTCATAACTTCAGACAAATCATTAGAAGGTAACTGGATAGGAGCATCAAACCCCGAAATAATAATTAATTTATCTATCCAAGATGATAATTTTGTAGCTTATGAGATTGATTTTGGTACAAATCAAATGAAAGAAGAGCCTCTATTCACTCTTAACCTTAAAAATAATCTATCTCAATCTCCTGATGGAAAGAGTGAATTAGTGCTTATAAAAGAAGATACTTTAGTTAATTCAGATGGCCAAATAATATATAGAGATTATAGAAACAAAAAAAATAAAATGATGTGCATGACAGATTGGTCATCGAAAGTTCCACAATCTATGTTGATAAGATTAGATGAACTTAGAGTAACTGCAGCAAGGCACTGTCTTGAATGCAACCAAGAAGCGTGTTCTATGAAAATATGGCCTCAGGGTAGTGAAAAAGAAGTTCTTCTATGTAAAAGAATATTTTGTCAGCCGGCAGACACTATAAAAAGAAATATATTAGGAGAGTTAGATAAATTTCCTTCAGGAAGAAATTACGCTGTTTTTTACTATTCGATAAGTAAGGATGGAAAGATAAAGGACATTGAGGTCCAAGAGAATATTGGTTCTATGAATAAAAATCAGGCAAATCTATATCTCAATCTTATGTTAAGAAGTCATAGATATAAAACTCTATTAATAGAGAATAATCCTATTGAACTGACTAATTTAAGGGGTGTGATAAATTGGAAACTAGAAAGAAGACAATGATTTCCATCTAGGGTCTTCCTGCTCCAGGTACATCAACTTTTACTATTTCTATCTTTCCAGATTTTTCTCTAAGAGCGGCATCGGGATCTACACCTGAACCATTTGAGGTGCAAATGAACAAAGTTTTTCCATCCTCTCCTCCAAGCATGCAAGCAAATGCATTGGTTTCAACAGGAATCCTTTCAGAGATCATGCCTCCCTCGTGCACTCTAATGACTTCCGCAGTTGATGGGGAGGCGACCCATATTGCTCCCTCTTCATCTAAACACATTCCATCGGGTAATGGTACTAACCCCTCTTCCGCATTCTCCTTTAGATCTGCCCAAATTCTGCGATTAGTTAGGCTACCATCATCTGCCTTGTCAAAAGCAGTTAATCTGGCTGCGTAAGTCTCACCTACTATCAGAGTTTTATCATCAGAAGTAATGACCGTACCATTTGGAAAAAGTAAGTCATCTGCCGCGATAACTGGATCTTCACCTGACTTCACAAGTATCAAATTCGTAGACTTAATTTCTTCTCCTGCGTAAGTATTAAATCCGAAATTTCCGATATATGCATTTCCAGAGTGATCCACAACCATGTCATTGCAATGAAAACCTGCAAATTCAGATAAGTCGGCTTCCTCTTTTAAGTTGTCATCTTTAAAACTAAGTAACTTCCTGTCTTTCATAGAAACAATTAGCATTGTTCCATCTGGCATCCAGCCTAATCCTGAAGGTTGATTAGGAACTTCAACTATTACTTCATAATTTCCTCTAAGATCTAAAGAATAGACCTTGTGACTATAAAAATCGGAGAAATAGAATTTGTTGCCATACCACCTTGGACCTTCACCGAAGGTCAGGCCATCCATTAATGTTTTCAGTTCTCTTTTCATCACTATCTCCTCCGATTATGGGTATATTTCCTCTACAAGACTCACCACATCTTCAACTTCGATATTCTTCATATTATCTCTTACTATAATTTTAGCTTTATCAGACCAGGGCTTCCAATTAATGGGATTACTTGGTCCAAATAAAGTTATAGACTCTTTATTCACAGAAGCAGCTATGTGAGATGCCACAGAATCTAAGCCAATAAAAAATTTAGCACCTTTAATAAGAGCAGCTAAACCTAAGAGGCTTGTTTTGCCAGCAAGATTAAATACTTTATTCTCAACCTTATCCGTACTCCCTAATATTTCGCTCACATAATGCATCTCTTCTTGATCCGGACCAGAAGTTATAACAACTGAAAAGTTTTTTTTAACTAATAGATTAATTAGCTCTGCAAATTTTTCTTTATCCCACAATTTTTTTTCTCGTCTTGAAGTAGGATGAATGACACAATAAGAGGTGACTTGATTTAGATACGGAAAACTTCCTGACAGAGCTTTATATTCTATTTCTAAATGAGTTGGATCTAGAGCTAAATCCTCTTTAAAGATCTGTAATCCTAAACTCTCCAAAGCTAAGAGATTTCTTTGAACAATATGATTCTCAAGAGCTTCAGGAAAAATTGTGGAAAAAGATTTGGTCCATAGTTTTTTTCTTCTTTTTTTATCATCTACCGCTGCTTTCATTGCTTTACCTATTGCCCAACTAATAGGAACCACTCTCCATTGCGTAGTTAAAAAGAAAGCATATTTGTATTTTTTTGATCTAACTTTAGCCCACAACTTGATCTCTTTCTTTATCCTAGAAAAGAAATTCTCTTTAGCGGCATTATCTATTTCTATAATTTCCGCAATATTTCTTTCTTGCTCTAAAATAGAGCCCGTACCCTTATATACAAGAAGATCTATTTCGCCATCAGGATCATTGAGCTTGATGTTATCAATCATGGGCTTAGTAAGCAGAACATCGCCATGAAATCGCAGTATCACAATTAAATACTTATTAGACATATCAGACATTGTTTCTTGACACTTTGCTCTTCAGAATGCATTATGCTCGCCTTTTAGTGATATACAAGATTTATGGCAAATATTAAATCAGCAATAAAAAGAGCAAGGCAAAATGTAAAAAGAAATGCTCTTAAAAGCTCTCAAAGAGCATCTACGAGAACAGCTGTTAAGTCTGTTCTAAACGCTATTGAAGCAAACGATAAAGAAACGGCAAAAAGTGCATTGGCTGGAGCAGAAAAGACACTTGATTCTATGGCTGGTAAAAAAGTGATCACAAAAAATAAAGCTTCTAGAACTAAATCTAGATTATCAAAAAAAGTTAAAGCCCTTTAACTTAAGACCAAGTTATTACGATGGATTACCTCTGCTTGGGTAAGGTAGCCTAGAGTACTATATATTTCTTCGGAATTAAGACCTTTAATGGCCTTAACCTCTTTATTATTAAAATTAATGAGTCCTGTAGCAATTTCATTTCCGCTTTGATCAGTGCATCTTACTAGGTCACCTTTATTAAAATTACCTACAACATCAGTGATGCCTACAGATAGAAGACTTTTGCCTTTTCTTAGTAAGGCTTCAATTGCTCCATCATCCAATTTTATGGTACCTGAAACAGAACCAAATGAAGAAATCCAAAGTTTTCTAGAAGATAGAGTAGATTTCTTTGCAGTTATTTGAGTTCCAACCTCTTCTCCGTTATAAATCTTCAATAAAGTATCATCCCCTAATCCGCTTGCTACCCATGTAGCAGCTCCAGAGTTAAGAGAGGTTCTGGCAGCTTCGATTTTTGTTTTCATGCCTCCTCGACCTAAAAGGCCCGACGTACTATTTAATTGTTGAGAAAGATCAATATTTTGGTCATCTAAGTCTATTAGATCTAATAATTTAGCATCTTTATTCTTTGAAGGATCATCAGTAAAAATTCCATCTTGATCCGTTAACATCACAAATCTATCTGCTCTGATCAATCCTGCTAGAGCTGCTCCCAATCTATCATTATCACCAAAAGAAATCTCTTCTGTTGCGACGCAATCATTCTCATTAACGATAGGAATGATTCCGAGTTCTAAAAGTGCTTCTATGGTATTTTTGGCATTCAAGTATCGTGTTCTATTGGCAATATCATCATGCGTTATGAGTACTTGACCAGTTGTGTATCCAAGCTTTTCAAAGGTTTTTTGGTAAATTTCTGAGATACCTCTTTGACCAACTGCAGCACAGGCCTGAAGCATTGCCAGTTGATCGGGTCTTTTTTCTAAACCTAAATCATTCATACCTTTAGCAACAGCTCCAGAGGAAATAATAATAACTTCTTGCTTACTCTTTCTTAAAAAATCTATTTGAGAAGCTAATTGAGATATAAAGTCTATATTTACCCCTTCATGATTGCCTGATACCAGACTACTGCCTGCCTTTATTACCCACTTATCATCTTTATTCATCAGATGTCTCCATGAATTCTCCAATATCTCGCATTAGTTGCTGCGTGCCTTCTTTTTTAGCAGCGGAAATACAGTATATATTTAAATTGTCCTTATATTGATTTTCTAACTCTGTTTTTAATTCTTCAATCTTGTCTTCACTGATTAGATCAACCTTGTTTAAAGCTAACCATTTAACTTTATTTATTAACATCGGATCAAAATTTGTTATCTCTGTTGAAAGCTCTTTTATCTCCTCTATTATTTCATTTGGTCCTTTTTCATATACATCAACTATCTGCACAATAACTTTAGTCCTAGACAAGTGTTTTAAGAACTGAATCCCCAGACCAACTCCTTCAGATGCACCTGCTATCAGTCCAGGAATATCGGAGATAACAAAACTAGAGTTTTCAGAGTAATCTACTACTCCTAAACTGGGATGGAGTGTGGTGAAAGCATAGTCTGCAACTTTAGGTTTCGCACTAGAGACCGCCCTTACAAGTGATGATTTACCAGCATTTGGTTTTCCAAGTAATCCGATATCTGCTAATAGTCTAAGCTCTAATCTTAATGAAAGACTTTCTCCTAACTTACCTTCGGTAAATTTTGTTGGAGATCTATTTGTCGAACTCTTATACCGTAAATTTCCTAAGCCTCCTTTTCCACCTTTGCAAATAAGAAACTCATCTTGATTGTTAACTAAATCAATTAAGGCGTTTTCTGTTTCAAGATCATACAAAAGAGTGCCGCATGGAACTTCTATAACGAAATCTTTTCCATCTGATCCGGTTTTATTTTGACTACCACCTCTTTTGCCATTTTGAGCTTCAAATTTTCTTTGAAATCTAAACTTTGATAAGGTGTTGAGATTGTTGACCGCTCTGAAGATTATACTTCCTCCGTGTCCACCATCACCGCCGTCAGGTCCACCCTTAGGAATATTTTTAAGACGCCGAAAGCTTGCAAGACCATTTCCGCCATCACCGGCTTTCACATCAATAGTGACTTCGTCAATGAACTTCATTGATTTATTGAATTGGAAAGTTAAAGAGGTACTTTTATAAGTTAAACAGGATCTACGTTTACAAACTGCCTTAACTTAGGACCTTTTTTGACAAAAGAGACTCGGCCGTCGACCTTCGAAAAAAGAGTATGGTCTTTGCCACAACCAACATTCTTTCCTGGATGGAATTTTGTACCTCTTTGTCTGACTATAATTGAACCAGCAGTGATTAATTCACCGCCATAGCTTTTGACTCCAAGTCTCTTAGACTGGGAATCTCTTCCGTTTCTACTGCTTCCGCCAGCTTTCTTATGTGCCATCTTACTCTCTCAATTATGAACTAATAGACTCTATATGAATTTCACTGAAATTTTGTCTATGACCATAGGTTCTTCTATAGTTTTGCCTTCTTTTCATCTTGAAAACACGAATTTTGTCGTGTTTACCATTGGAAACTAATTTAGCAGTAACTTTCGCATTATCAACGTAAGGATTGCCAATTTTAGATTCACTTCCATCTGATATCATGAGGACCTTATCAAATTCAATGGTCGAACCTTCTTCTGCAGATAAAAGTTCAACTTTGAGGCTTTCGCCCTCTGAAACTGTGTGTTGCTTTCCTCCGCATTCTATTACGGCAAACATATGTATCTCCTAAGAGGAATTAAAGGATGTGCACTATACGAAAAAGATGAAGTATTCGCAATATAATTCCTCGATTAACCTTACTTAATTTAAAATACATGGACTGATGGAATTGTTATATAAAAAAGTCATATTTGATGAATTAGAGAAACTAGAAATTACTCTAAGTGAATCTATAAACTCTGACATTGAATTAGCCACAGAGGTTTCTGGTCATATTGTTAACTCAGGAGGAAAAAGAATAAGACCTGCGATATGTATTTTAGTTGCCAAAACCTTAGGATATTCCGAGTCGGATCTAATTCGACTTGCAAGCTCCATTGAACTTCTTCACACGGCCACCCTAATACATGATGATGTGGTCGATGAAAGCCTTATTAGAAGAGGTAAAGAGAGTATTCAGGCTAAATGGGATGATGCTCACGGAGTATTAGTTGGAGACTTTGTATATTCCAAAGCTTTTCAATTGATGGCCAGTTTTGATAATCCCAAAATTATAAGAGCATTGGCTAATGCGACTAACAAAATCTCGGAAGGTGAAGTTTTACAACTATCGATGAGAGAGCAATCCAATCTTTCAGAAAAAGATTATTTCAATATTATTGACAGAAAGACGGCAGAACTTTTTAAGGTATCTGCAGTGACTGCAGGTATTTTATGTGAATCTGCAGAACCGGTGCTTGATAGTCTAAATAATTTTGCTACTTCGTTGGGTTTAGCCTTTCAAATACAAGATGATATTCTGGATTATTATGGACAGGAAAATCTTACTGGGAAAAAAGTCGGAAAAGATTTTGAAGAAGGAAAATTCACTCTACCTATTATTTTGTCTCTCAAGACTATGAATCATACAAATAAAACGAGATTATTATCACTCTTTAAAACCAGAAAAATTGAAGACTTTGCTGAGATACTTGCTCTAATGGAGAGTGAAAAGACTACTGAGCAACTTCATACTATTTTCACTCATTATTCTAATGAGTGCATAAATGAGCTAGAAAAATTACCTCAAAATCAATACAGAGATGCGCTTGAAAATATAGTTAGAAATCTTGGTTCTAGATTAACTTAATTTTTTGTTGTCAATTTTAATGTATCATTAATTTATTACTTGGAAGATAAATGTCTTTTTCACCTAAAAATAGTTATAACAAGGAAGAAATACTTGATTGTGCTCAAGGAAACTTATTTGGAGAGGAAAATGGTCGCCTACCTACCCCAAACATGCTCATGTTTGATCGTATTACTGAGATTAATGTTGACGGAGGTAAATTTTCAAAAGGCCAAATCATTGCTGAGCTAGATATAAATCCAGATTTGTGGTTTTTTGATTGTCATTTCAAAGGTGATCCTGTGATGCCTGGTTGTTTGGGGTTAGATGCAATGTGGCAACTGGTTGGATTTTATTTATGTTGGATGGATAATCCTGGTAGAGGCAGAGCATTAGGCGCTTCTGAAGTAAAATTTTTTGGGCAAGTTCTCCCCTCAGCCAAACTCGTAACCCTTAAAATTGATATGAAAAGAATTCTTAATCTTGATCTAACAGTAGGAATTGGTGAAGGGTCTATGGTCGTAGATGGTAGAGAGATTTATAGTGCTAAGGGCCTAAAAGTTGGTCTTTTCCAAGATACGTCTAGTTTTTAAATGCGTGAAGTAGTAATAACAGGAATAGGTATTATATCTAGCTTAGGAAATAATATTTCTGAAGTAACAAATTCTCTGAGAAATTTAAAATCAGGTATCTCAAAAAATATAATCAATGAGGAGCTTGGTTTAAGAAGCCATGTATCAGGCTCTATTCAAAATTTAGACCCTAAAGAACTAATAGATAGAAAACTATATAGATTCATGGGGGACGCTGCAGCATATGCATACTTGAGCACAGAAGAAGCCATAAAGGATGCATCTTTAAACGATACTGAATTATCTAATCAAAAGACTGGTTTAATTATGGGTTCTGGAGGGGCTTCTTCAGAAGATCAAATAGATTCTGCCGATATCCTGAGAACAAAAGGATTAAAAAGAATAGGTCCATACAGAGTTACCAAAGCTATGGGTAGTACTGTTTCAGCCTGTCTTGCAACCTCCTTCGGTATCAAAGGCATAAATTATTCGATTTCATCTGCTTGTGCTACCAGTGCTCACTGCATCGGTTCAGGAATGGAGCAAATTCAATTAGGTAAACAGGATATTGTAATTGCTGGAGGTGGTGAAGCTGAACATTGGGGCATGACAAGTTTATTTGATGCAATGGGAGCATTATCAACTAAGTACAATGAGGAACCTGAAAAGGCCTCTAGAGCTTACGATAAAGATAGAGATGGATTTGTAATCGCTGGAGGAGCAGGTTCGATGATCCTAGAAGAAAAGCAACATGCAATCGAAAGAGGAGCAAAAATATATGCCCAACTAACTGGTTATGCTGCAACATCTGATGGAGTAGATATGGTTAGTCCTTCTGGAGAGGGTGGAGAGAGATGTATGCAAATTGCCTGGGAAATGAGTGGTAATAAAAATATAGACTATATCAATGCTCATGGCACAAGTACTCCGGCCGGAGATATCACAGAATTAAATGCAATTAAAAATGTTTTTGGAGATAAGGTTCCCTGGATAAGTTCAACAAAGTCCCTTTCAGGTCACTCATTAGGTGCTGCAGGTGTTCAAGAAGCTATCTATGGCTTAATTATGATGGATGAAGGTTTCATAGCTGGTTCTGCAAATATTGAAAACCTTGACGAGGGCGCTGAAGCTTTTCCAATAGTAAGAGAGAATGTGTCTACAGAATTACAGAGTTTTTTGAGCAATAGTTTTGGATTTGGTGGAACTAATGCAAGTCTTATATTTGAAAAAATTTAGAACGGAATATCGTCATCCGTGATCCCGCTATCAGGCAAATTTTGAGAACTCATATCTTGATTAGTATTTTCATATGAAGAGCTGTCTGATGAAGAACTACCCCTACTATCCAAAAACTGCATATCCCTGCCTACGACTTCTGTAGTATATCTAGTTTGTCCATCCTGTTCCCATTTTCTAGTTTGAAGTTGCCCTTCTATATAAACCTTTGATCCTTTTTTTAGATATTCTCCAGCTATTTCGGCTAATCTTCTCCAAAGCACTACTCTATGCCATTCTGTTTTCTCTTGATCTGATCCCGTATCTTTATCTTTCCAAGATTCTGATGTAGCCAAACTTAATGTCGTCACAGCAGCCCCTCCAGCTGTGTACTTTACTTCAGGATCTTGTCCTAAGTTACCCACTAAAATAACTTTATTGATTCCACTTCTAGCCATATATATTTTTAATTTTAGTTAATATTACTAACACCGATTATAATCACTTTTCTAAACATAAGTTCCAAAACATTATTTTTTTTTAATGAAACACATCAAAGTAAGAGGTGCCAGGCAACATAATCTTAAAAATATAGATATAGATATACCCAGAGACAAACTTGTTGTAATTACAGGGTTATCTGGGTCAGGTAAATCTAGTCTAGCTTTTGATACTCTTTATGCTGAAGGGCAAAGAAGATATGTAGAGTCTCTATCCGCGTATGCAAGACAGTTTCTATCTATGATGGAAAAACCAGATGTCGATCATATAGAAGGTTTATCTCCTGCTATTTCAATTGAGCAAAAGACTACTTCTCATAATCCCAGATCAACTGTTGGAACCGTTACAGAAATTTATGATTATTTGAGGCTGCTATTTGCCAGAGCAGGTACACCAATGTGTCCTGATCATAATATCTCCTTGGAAGGCCAAACTTCCAATCAAATTTGTGACAAGATCTTAGAGCTACCGAAAGAAACTAAGCTTATGGTATTGGCTCCTCTTATTAAAGAACAGAAAGGTGAGCACTTACATATTTTTGAAGATCTCAAAATGCAAGGCTATGTAAGGATGAGGGTGAATGGCATTACTGTTGACGTAGAAGATAGTCCAAAATTAAATAAAAATAAAAAACATTCGATTGAAGCAGTAATTGATAGATTGGTTCTGCCAAAAGAGCATGATGAAAACTTTCAATTGAGACTCGCAGAGTCGGTAGAGAATGCTCTTAGCTTAGGCGATGGAAATCTGATTGTTTTCTTGATGGATTCGAGCGAAGACATTACTTATAGCTCAAAAATGGCATGCCCAACTTGCGGTTATAGTATCCCTGAATTGGAACCTAGACTTTTTACTTTCAATAATCCCGCTGGTGCATGCCCAGATTGTGAAGGATTAGGTGTTAAACAATACGTTGATATTTCCAAAGTAATTCATGAGCCTACAGCTAGTTTAAGTGAAGGAGCAATAGTCGGTTGGGATGTCAGTCATAGATATCACTATCATCTGATCAGATGTTTATCAAAAGAATACGATTTTTCATTAGAAACTCCATATCAAGACCTTGAAAATGATATACAAGATCTTCTACTCAATGGTAGTAAAGGTAAACCTGTTGATTTCAGCTGGAGAAATAAGAGGGGTAGCCTTGTTGAGAGAATTTTTGCTTTTGAAGGGATATTGAATAATATTGAAAGGCGATATAAAGAAACTGAATCTAGTTGGAGTAGAGACAATTTATCTAAACTTATATCCCTTTCAACTTGCAAAAGTTGTGATGGCACGAGACTAAGAAAAGAAGCAAGAAATGTATTTGTAGAAGATGTAAACCTTCCTCAAATTACTTCATATACTATTGATAAAGCATTTAAATTCTTTTCAGAGCTGAGTTTAAAAGGTTCAAAAAGGGAAATCGCAGATAGAATAATCAAAGAAGTTAACGAAAGATTAGAGTTCTTAATTGATGTTGGTCTCAATTATCTGACACTTGAAAGAAGTGCAGAAAGTTTAAGCGGAGGAGAAGCACAAAGAATCAGGCTTGCAAGTCAAATAGGGGCGGGTCTCGTCGGAGTGACATACATTTTAGATGAACCATCTATTGGTTTGCATCAGAGAGATAACGAAAAACTTTTAAAAACACTTAAAAAACTTAGAGATTTAGGAAACACTGTCATAGTTGTAGAGCATGATAACGAAACCATGTATGCATCGGATCATGTAGTCGATATAGGTCCGGGTGCAGGCGTTCATGGTGGAAAAATATGTGCCGAAGGAACTGCCTTAGAAATCTCAAAATCAAAAGACTCCGTAACAGGTCAATTCTTATCTGGAAATAGGAAAATTGAAATTCCAAAAAAAAGAAAGAAGCTTGATAATAAACGTTTAATAAAACTTTCAGGTGCAGACGGCCATAACCTCAAATCAGTTGACTTAGATCTTCCTCTTGATTTATTTGTATGCGTAACAGGAGTTTCGGGTTCTGGGAAATCTACTCTCATAAATCAAACCCTACTCCCTGCAATTTCAAATGAAATATCTAAAGCAGAAAAAAAAGATACAAAACCGTTTAAGAAACTTTCAGGCATAAATGATATAGATAAAATCATAGAGATAAGTCAAAGTCCTATAGGCAGAACACCAAGATCAAATCCAGCGACTTATACAGGTCTTTTCACTCCTTTAAGAGAGCTTTTTGCAGGAACGCAAGAAGCAAGATCAAGAGGTTATAAAATAGGAAGATTCAGTTTTAATGTAAAGGGCGGAAGATGTGAAGCTTGTCAGGGAGACGGTGTAATAAAAGTAGAGATGCATTTTTTACCAGATGTTTATGTGAAATGTGATGTATGTGACGGACATAGGTATAACCGAGAAACTTTAGATATTAAATATAAAGGCAAAAATATTTATGAAGTCTTAGATATGACTGTTGAAGATTCTTTAGAGTTCTTTGACTCTATTCCGTCAATCAGAAAAAAGTTAGAAACATTAATGGATGTAGGTCTGGGTTACGTGAAATTAGGGCAACAGGCTACCACGCTATCAGGAGGTGAGGCTCAGAGAGTTAAGCTAGCGAAAGAACTCTCAAAAAGTGCCTTAAATCATACGTTATATATTCTTGATGAGCCTACCACGGGACTTCATATGCACGATGTCCAATTACTACTAAAAGTACTTAAAAGGCTAAGAGATAACGGAAATACAGTTGTTGTAATAGAACACAACATGGACGTTATAAAAACAAGTGATTGGATTATAGATCTTGGCCCTGAAGGGGGATCAAATGGAGGAGAAATAGTCGCTACAGGTTCTCCAGAAGCGCTAACAAAGATAAAGGCCTCTCACACTGGAAAGCACCTTAAAAAAGAACTCTTATCTTAGGCTGTTTCTTCAGTTAAAGACTCAAGTTCTTCTGAATCTGAAACATTTTCTTTAACAAATTCAATTTGAGCAGCTGGAGCTTTATCACCAGGCCTCAAACCTCTTTTAATGACCCTTAAATAACCTCCTGGTCTATCTTTATAACGCGGACCAAGCTCATCAAATAGCTTTGCTACTGCCTCTTTAGATTGCAATCTTGAGAAAGCAAGTCTTTGATTGGCAACCGTGTTTTCTTTTGCAAGAGTAACTAATGGTTCTAGAAAACCTCTAATTTCTTTGGCTTTTGCTAAGGTAGTCTTAACAGACTCGTGTTCGATAATAGAAATGGCCAACCCTTTCTTTAGGGCAGCTCTTTGAGGACTATTTCTATTAAGCTTTCTTCCAGATTTCCTGTGTCTCATTTTTTTCTCTTAATTATTTTCCGGTGGCCAGTTATCGAGAATTAAACCTAACGAAAGGCCTCTAGACAAAAGAACTTCCTTAATTTCATTTAAGGATTTCTTTCCTAAGTTTGGAGTTCTCAAAAGATCTGATTCCATTCTGGTAACTAAATCACCTATGTAATGTATATTCTCAGCTTTCAAGCAATTTGCAGACCTAACTGTGAGTTCTAGTTCGTCTACAGGTCTTAACATAATTGGATCTATCTTCGCTTCCTCTTTTTCTTCAATAACCTCTTCTAATCTTCCAAGTTCAGCAAAAGCGGATAATTGATGCTGGAGAATGGTTGCCGATATTCTTAAAATCTCTTCAGCTTCTAAAGTTCCGTCTGTATCGATATCTACTGTAAGCCTATCTAAATTAGTTCTTTGCTCAACCCTGGCATTATCTACCTGGTATGTCACTCTTTTAATAGGTGAGTAAGTTGCATCTAATCTTAGAAGTCCGGTTTCTTGGCCTTCGTCTTCGTCAAGAGGTCTAACAGGTACAAAGCCTCTGCCTCGTGTTACTTTCATTGTCATATTTATAGAGCCTTCTTCATTTAAAGTAGCAATATGATGATCTGGATTGATAACTTCTACTCCTGTTGATAGTTCTATATCGGCTGCAGTTACAACTCCACTTCCAGATTTTGATAGAGTTAATTCAGCATCTTCCACTTCTGTTAGTCTCACTGAAAGGTCTTTTAAGTTTAATAAGATATCGATCACATCTTCTTGCACACCTTCTATGGTGCTATATTCGTGAAGTACACCATCAATTTTAACCTCTGATACAGCTGTACCAGGCATAGAAGATAATATAATTCTCCTAAGAGCATTCCCTAAGGTATGTCCGAAACCTTGTTCAAGAGGTTCAAGTACTATCTTTGATCTTGTAGGACCTGATTCTTCAACTACTATTTCAGTTGGTGTTAAAAAATCTTTAATAATATCGTAATTATCTGTCATTTCTTTTCCTCTTTTATTTTGAATAAAGCTCTACAATTAAATTTTCATTTATGTCGGTATCAAGTGAAGATCTTTCAGGAATATTTTTGTATGTCCCTGAATAATTAGATGTATTTACATCTACCCAATCACAATCTTCTCTATTTTTTGCAATTTCTATGGCCTGTTGGACTCTGTTTTGGCCTTTTGCACGCTCTGTAAGTGAAACCACATCACCCGGCGCAATCATATAACTAGGTATGTTTACCTTTTTATCATTGACCAAGATTGCTTTGTGACTTACGAGTTGTCTTGCCTCAGATCTGGTAGAAGCGAAGCCCATACGATAGACTACATTATCCAGTCTGCTTTCAAGAATTTGGAGTAGATTATCACCTGTAACTCCCTTCATTCTGGCTGCATGCTTATAGTAAGTCTTGAATTGTTTTTCCATTACACCGTATATTCTTCGAACTTTCTGTTTCTCTCGAAGTTGAACACCGTAGTCTGAAATTCTTGGGCGTCTGGTTCTTCCATGTTGACCAGGTACAGTCTCAGATTTACATTTTGAATCATGAGCTCTTATGCCACTCTTTAAAAGGAGATCTCTGCCTTCTCTTCTGGATAATTTACATTTAGGTCCTATATATCTTGCCATTAGACTCGCCTCCTTTTGGGTGGTCTGCAACCATTATGTGGTATGGGGGTAACGTCGGTTATTTTGGTTATCTTGAATCCTTTTGAATTTAAACCTCGTATAGCTGACTCTCTTCCTGAACCAGGACCTCTAACTTGAATTTCCAAGCTCTCGATGCCAACCATTTTTACTTTATCTCCAACTGCTTCAGCAGCTCGTTGAGCAGCAAAAGGAGTGCTTTTTCTGGAACCTCTAAAACCTTGAGCGCCTGAACTGGACTGAGCAATTGCATTACCTTGCTTATCTGTAATACTGATTAGAGTGTTATTAAAAGATGCGTGAATGTGTGCAATACCTTCACTTACTCTTTTTTTAGTTGTCTTTTTTGTTACCATATTTTTATCTTCTTATTGGACGTTTCGGCCCTTTTCTTGTCCTTGCATTATTTTTTGTTTTTTGACCTCTTACAGGAAGATGTCTTCTATGTCTGATACCTCTATTTGTACCTAAATCTTGTAATCTTTTTATGTTAGTTGCTACTTCTCTTCTGAGATCCCCTTCAACAAGAAATTTTCCAACTTCAGCCCTTATAAGCTCTAATTGGTCTTCAGATAAATCTGAAATCTTAGTTGATGGATCTATACCAATAACACCACAAATATCCTGTGCCCTAGTCTTACCTATCCCATAAACATAAGTTAATGAAATCTCCGCATGTTTATTATCTGGAATATTTACACCTGCTACACGAGCCATTACTTTCTCCTTTAACCTTGCCTTTGTTTATGTCTAGGTTCTGTTGAACAAATAACAAAAAGTGTTCCTTTTCTTTTCACAATTTTGCAATCTCTGCATATTTTTTTTACCGAAGCTCTTACTTTCATTTTTTACCTTCCACCTAAAGGATTTCCGCCGTATCCTTTTAAATTTGCTTTTTTGAGAAGTGATTCATATTGATGCGACATAAGATGTGATTGAACTTGAGCCATAAAATCCATTACAACGACTACGGCAATTAATAATGATGTACCTCCTAAATAAAAAGGTACATTTGCAGAAACTATTAAGAACTGAGGCATAAGACATACCAAAATTAAGTAGCCTGAGCCCCAGACCGTAAGTCGTGTCATAACACCATCAATATAATCGGCTGTTTGATCTCCTGGTCTTATTCCAGGCATATAAGCTCCAGAGCGCCTTAAGTTCTCTGAAATTTCTTTTGGATCAAACTGGAGAGCAGTGTAAAAGAAACAAAAGAAAGCTATCAAAAC
This sequence comes from uncultured SAR86 cluster bacterium, assembly GCA_902610065.1. Taxonomy (GTDB): domain Bacteria; phylum Pseudomonadota; class Gammaproteobacteria; order Magnimaribacterales; family Magnimaribacteraceae; genus Magnimaribacter. The sequence continues at coordinate 137,854 of CACLUH010000002.1, read as the reverse complement.
TGAAAATAGAATGACATATAAAGGTTGTCCGGGACCTAGAGCCAGTGCGATTTCTTGCAACCACTCAAAACCTTCCCCTTGACCAAACCAAGTAGAAGCAGATGCAGGGAAGAGAAGCAAACTACTGGCAAAAATAGCAGGTATAACACCTGCCTGATTAATTTTCATAGGCAAATAGGAAGCTTGCCCTTGAACCATTTTTCTTCCTTGCTGTCGTTTGGCATAATTGACAGTAATTCTTCTTTGTCCTCTTTCAATCCAGACAATAAAGGCAATAGCAGCAATAGCAACTAGAGCAATTGAAAGGAGCATAATTAAATTTATATCACCTTGTCTTGCACCTTCAAATGCTTGTCCTACAGCTCTTGGGAGACCGGCAACAATACTTGAAAATATTATGATAGAAATTCCATTACCTATTCCTTTTTCAGTTACAAGTTCGCCAAGCCACATTAAAAATACAGTCCCTGAAACTAAAGATGTCACTGCAATGATTTGGAACATTAAGCCTGGCTCTAATGCCAGCCCTTGATTCTGTAAACCTAGTGCTAGACCACTTGCTTGTATTAATGCCAAGAAAACAGTTCCATATCTGACATAAGATGTTCTTAATCTCCTGCCCTCTTCGCCTTCTTCTCTGAATCTTTTTTTTAATGAAGGTGTCGTACCTTCAAGTAAACTCATAATTATTGAAGCAGTTATATAAGGCATTATATTTAATGCCATGATGCTCATTCTTTCTAAAGCACCTCCTGAGAACATATTGAATAGATCTAATAGAGTTCCTTGATTTTGCTGGAAAATATTAGCTAATTTATCAGGATCTATACCTGGGATAGGAATATGTGTTCCTATTCTGTAAATGATTACAGCCATAAAAACAAAGCGAAGTCTTTTCCACAACTCGGAAAGACCTTTATTTTGTCCTATGGCTGAAGGATTGACTGACATCTTTAGATCTCTACAGAGCCTCCTGCTTCTTCAATTAATTTCTTAACTGAAGCTGTTGTATGTATACCCTTAAGATTCATCTTCGTAGACGAATCGGTATCCAAAAATACTTTTACTTTTTTGGTTGAATTTCTAATTAAATCTGCCTCTATTAAGGTTTCTATACTTACTTCTAATATGCCAGAGGAAACTAAGGTACTTAAACGAAGTTGCTCCGTATTTCTATTCTTTCTAGACGTAAAACCAAACTTAGGAACCCGTTTTTGAAGCGGCATTTGACCACCTTCAAAACCAATTCTTACTCTTCCACCTGAACGAGATTTAAGACCTTTATGACCTTTACCACTTGTTTTACCAAAACCACTTCCGATACCTCTACCGATACGTTTACTATCCTTTACTCTTTTCGGATTTGGTTTTAATTCATTGAGTTTCATTTCTCTACCTTTAATTAACTTCTAGTAAATGAATAGCTTTATTGATCATGCCTCTGTTTTCAGGAGTATCTTGGACTGATACAACTTGCCCCAACTTAAACAAGCCCAATCCTTTAACAGATTGCTTCTGATAATCTTTAGAGCCTATAAGGCTTTTTTTAAGTTTAACTGTTATATCTTTATCAGCCATTCCTAACCTCTACCTAATCTTTTTGCAACTCTTGCAGGAGATTCCATCTCCCTTAAAGCCTTAAGCGTTGCCCTAACAACGTTAACTGGAGTAGTAGAGCCATAACACTTTGCCAGGACATCTTTTACACCTGCTAATTCGAGAACAGCTCTCATTGCACCACCAGCTATAATTCCCGTTCCAGGAGCAGCAGGCTTCATATAAACAACGGAGGCACCAAATTTTGTTTTTATCGGATACTGAATAGTGTCACCTTTTAATTCAATACTAACCATATTTCTTCTTGCATGGTCTAAGGCTTTTTGAATAGCTATAGGCACTTCTCTAGCCTTTCCTCTCCCAAAACCAATTTTTCCGTTTCCATCACCAACAACTGTTACAGCAGTAAATCCGAAAATTCGGCCTCCTTTGACAACCTTAGCCACTCTATTTACTTGGACTAATTTTTCTTCTAAAACTTCTGATCCGAGATTATCTGTTACAGCAGTATTTTCCATATTCTTTCCTAAAATGAGAGACCAGCTTCGCGAGCCGATTCAGCTAGAGCTTTAACACGACCATGAAATTTATAACCTGATCTATCAAAAGCTACTTTGTTTACACCTTTTTCTATTGCCCTTTCTGCGATTAATTTACCTACTTTAGTGGCAGCTTCTATATTCCCGTTGTTTCCGGCTTTCAAAGAAGCTTCAGTTGTAGAAGCACTGGCAATTACCTGTGATCCATCAAAATTTAAGATTTGTGCATAAATATGCGTATTAGATCTAAAAACAGTAAGTCTGTTATTTTCAGAGAGTTCAATCTTAGATCTACTCTTTTTAGCTCTTTTTAGTCTTTTTATATTTTTTATAGCCATCTTTTATTATGCTTTCTTAGATTCTTTTCTTATTATTCTCTCATCGGAATACTTAACGCCTTTACCTTTATAGGGTTCAGGTGGTCTGTAATCCCTAATCTCTGCAGCAACCTGCCCAACAAGTTGCTTATCCATAGATTTGAGAATAATTTCTGTATTACTTGGCAGTTCTGCGGTCACTCCTTCTGGCAAGTCATGTTTTATTGGGTGAGAGAAACCCAAGCTCAAATTTATAGTATTACCTTCAAGAGCAGCTCTGTAACCTACTCCATTAATTTCTAATTTCTTTTCAAACCCTGTAGCCACTCCTTGCATACAATTAGCAGTTAAGGCCCTCATGGTTCCAGTGATAGCAAGAGATTCTTTTGTCTCCTTACTGGGGCTAAAACTAATAGTGCCTTCATCTTTATTAATATCCACATCTTGATGAACTTCTAAAGATAAATTTCCTAATTTTCCTGTAAAAGTAATTACACCTTGATTATTTTCAAGAGTAACTCCTTCAGGTATATCTAGAGCTTTTAAGGATGTTCTTGCCATAATTTTATAATTTTTAAAAAACTGAACAAATTAATTCCCCACCAACCTTTTCTTCTCTGGCTTGTTGATCAGTCATTAGTCCTTTATTTGTTGAAACAATTGCTATTCCGAGGCCACCATTTATCTCAGGCAGTTCTTTGTAGTTAGAATATCTTCTTAATCCCGGTTTACTAATTCTTTTCAACTGCTTTATAACAGGAGCGCCTTCAAAGTATTTAAGTTTAATCTCTATTTCTGGTTTAGAGCCTTCAGAAGAAGAGTAAGAATGTATATACCCTTCTTGCTTGAGCATAGATAAAAGTGCCATCTTTTTAGAAGAGGAAGGGACTTTCACAAACTCCTTGTTCCTAGCTTGAGCATTATTTATGCTTGAGAATAGGTTTGCGATTGGATCTTGTATACTCATATTATTTTTACCAACTTGATTTAACTAATCCTGGAATATCTCCTTTCATAGCCAGTTCTCTTAATTTATTACGTGCAAGGCCAAATTTTCTATACACAGCATGTGGTCTCCCTGTAATAGCACATCTTCTTTGCATTCTTACAGGGCTTGCGTCTCTAGGCAGTTTTTGTAGTTTTATCTGTGCTACATCTTTCTCTTCTTGTGAGAACTTTGGACTACGAATAATTTCTTTCAACTCTGCTCTTTTTGCAGCGTACCTTAGAACTGTTTTTCTTCTTCTTTCTTCTCTTGCTTTCATTGATGCTTTAGCCATAACTTATCCTTTAACTTTTAAAAGGGAACTTCATTGCCCTTAGAAGAGCCTCACCCGACTCATCATCTATTGCTGAGGTAGATATACATATATCCATTCCTCTAATTTTGTCTACCTTGTCATAATCGATCTCTGGGAAGATTATGTGTTCTTTGATTCCCATAGAATAATTTCCTCTTCCATCGAAAGATTTTGTCTCTAGGCCTCTGAAGTCTCTTTCTCTAGGAATTGCGATTCCTATAAGTCTGTCCAAAAATTCATACATTCTGTCACCCCTTAAAGTGACCTTGCAACCGATAGGCATCCCGTCTCTAATTTTGAAATTAGCTACAGATTTTCTAGCTTTCGTTACTAATGGTTTCTGACCAGCGATTAGGGTCATGTCTTCAACTGCCCGTTCTAATAGTTTTTTGTCATTCATAGCCTCCCCGACACCCATATTGAGAGTTACTTTTGTAACTTTTGGAACAGCCATTATTGATTCAAGACCTAATTTACCTTTGAGTTCAGAAACCACATTTGTTTGATAATGTTCTTTTAATGGCATCATAGTTATATCTCCTTACCTGAAGATTTATAGACTCTTTTTCTTGAACCATCTTCTTGAGATTGAATAAGTACCTTGTCAGCTTTTTTTGTTGATGGATTGAAAATAGATATATTTGACATGTCTATTGAGGCCTCCTTTTCAACAACACCACCGGTAATACCTGCATTGGGATTTGGCTTAGTATGTCTTTTGACCATTTGAACTCCAGAAACAAAGCATCTTCCGTTTGTAAGTATCTTAGTCACTGAGCCTTGTTTGCCTTTGTCCTTACCTGCAATGACAATAACTTGATCACCTGTCTTTATCTTATTCATGACTATAAAACCTCAGGAGCTAGTGAGACTATTCTCATGAACTCTTCACTACGGAGTTCTCTTGATACAGGTCCAAAAACCCTAGTTCCTATTGGTTGTTTTTGAGCATTAATTAATACCGCAGCGTTATCATCAAACCTAATTGCAGATCCATCGGACCTACGAAGTTTGTTTTTTGTTCTTACAATTACAGCATCAACAACTTCACCTTTTTTTACTCTTCCAGTAGGTATTGCTTCTTTAATGGTAACTTTTATTACATCACCAACCTTAGCAAATTTCTTCTTTGATCCACCAAGGACTCTTATGCACATGAGCTTCCTGGCACCACTGTTATCTGCGACTTCTAAATAGCTTTGCTCTTGTATCATCTTTAAATTATATCTCTTGAGATTTCTCTTCTACTTTCAATAAATTCCAAGATTTTGTCTTGGATATAGGCCTACACTCTTGAATTGTGACAAGGTCGCCAGCATTACAGATATTGTCTTGATCGTGTGCCTGTAACTTCGAAGACCTACGCATAATCTTTTTATACAAAGGGTGCTTGACCTTTCTTTCGACAAGAACAGTAATGCTCTTGTCTCGAGAGGAACTTATCACTCTGCCTGTTTCTGTTCTTGTTCTTTTATCCGTCATTATTTTCTTGTGCTTCTTGTTCTTTATTTAGAGTCTTAAGTTGTGCAATTGATCTTCTTATCTCTCTAATTTTATGAGTTTCTTTCAGTTGTCCTGATGCATGTTTAATTTTAAGTTCTAACAATTCTTTTCTTAGCTTTCCTTCTTCATCAAGCACATCAGTTGATTTACTTCTTAATATATCTAATAAGCTCTCTTTTGCCATTAGACTCTCCTGATAAAAGTTGTTGAAATTGGCATTTTTGCTGAAGCTAAGGCAAATGCTTCTTTAGCTAGTTCTTCATCTACACCTTCCATTTCATATAGAATTTTTCCTGGTTTTATTGGACATACCCAGTATTCAACATTTCCTTTGCCTTTACCTTGTCTAACTTCCAAAGGTTTTTTAGTTATTGGTTTATCAGGAAAAACTCTTATCCAAATTTTTGCACCTCTTTTAACATGACGAGTCATTGCTCTCCTGGCAGCCTCTATTTGTCTTGAGGTTAATTGTCCTCTTTGAGTTGCTTTTAAACCAAAGGTGCCGAAACTTAGGGTAGCTCCTCTCTGAGCATTCCCAGTATTTCTTCCTTTTTGCTGTTTTCTATATTTTGTTCTTTTAGGTTGAAACATTATTTTTACCTTTTAGTCAGAATCTTTATTAGAGGTATCTAGTACCTCTCCTCTGAAAACCCATGCTTTAACACCAATAACACCATAAGTAGTATTTGCTTCAGCTAGACCATAATCTACGTCAGCTCTTAATGTATGAAGAGGCACCCTTCCTTCTTTCTGAATCTCTGCCCTAGCTATTTCAGCGCCACCAAGTCTTCCTGCAACTCTTATCTTGACACCCTCTGCACCTTGTCTCATTGCATTTTGGACTGCTCTTTTCATTGCCCTTCTAAACATTACTCGTCTTTCAAGTTGCTGTGCGACACTCTCAGCCAAAAGTTTAGCGTCTAGATCTGGTTTTCTAATTTCTTGAATACTGAGAGTTACAGGTATACCCATCCTGTTAGTTATATCTTCTCTCATTTTGTCTATATCTTCGCCTTTTTTTCCTATCACTATGCCTGGTCTTGCAGTATGAATAAGAACTCTTGCATTATCAGCTGTTCTCTCTATATCTATTCTGCTCACGGAAGCATGAGAAAGTTTTTTAGTCAGATGCTCTCTTACTTCAATATCTTTGAGTAGATTTTCAGTATATTGAGATTTCTCTGCATACCAATTAGAAGTATGTTGAGTAGTTATTCCTAACCTAAAACCTATTGGATGTACCTTCTGTCCCATTATTTACCTTTTTCCTCTAATGTAAGTGCTATATTGCAGCTTCTTTTAAAAAATCGATCAGCGCGTCCCCTTGCTCTGGCTCTTACCCTTTTCATGGTAAAGCTCTCATCTACAGCAATAGTTGAAACAAATAATGAATCAATATCTAGTCCTTGATTATGCTCGGCATTAGCGATTGCTGATTCAAGAATTTTTTTAATAATATGAGCAGATTTTTGAGGAGCAAACGAGAGAATACCAAGAGCTTCTTCAATATGTTTTCCTCTAATTTGATTAGCTACCAGTCTAGCTTTTTGGCTAGAAACTCGCGCACTTCTAAGTTTTGCTGATGCTTGACTCATTATTACTTTCTATCTCCAGAGTGCATTTTGAATGTTCTTGTTAAGACAAATTCACCAAGTTTGTGGCCCACCATATCCTCTTGTATGAAAATAGGAACATGTTGTCTGCCGTTATGCACAGCAATATTTAGGCCGACCATGTCAGGAGTTATCATTGATCTACGAGACCAAGTTTTAATGGGCTTTTTATCATTAGTCGCCACAGCTTGATCTACTTTCTTAAGCAGATGTAAATCAACAAATGGTCCTTTTTTCAATGATCTTGGCATAATTCTAGTTTCTTCTTCTTACAATCATTCGATTGCTGGATTTATTTTTCTTACGAGTTTTGTATCCCTTTGTGGGAACACCCCATGGAGTGACTGGATGTCTTCCGCCCGAAGTCTTACCTTCTCCACCACCATGTGGGTGATCAACAGGGTTCATAGCAACACCCCTGACTGTAGGACGAATTCCTAACCACCTTTTTGCGCCAGCTTTACCTATTGAACGAAGGGAGTGTTCAGAATTAGATACGCTACCTATAGTGGCTCTACATTCAGATAAAACTCTTCTAACTTCTCCGCTTCTAAGTCTTAAAGTTACATATCTACCTTCTATTGCTAATATTTGTGCAGATGTGCCAGCACTTCTTGCCATCTGCGCGCCTTTTCCTGGGAATAATTCAATAGCATGAACGACAGTTCCGAGAGGCATATCTTTAAGTGACATGCAATTTCCTGGAGAAATTGGAGAATCTTTACCGGAAAGGAGCGTATCACCGACATTTAGTCCATCAGGAGAGATTATGTAAGTTCTTTCTCCATCTGCATACAGTAATAATGCAATATTTGCAGATCTATTAGGATCGTATTCAACTGTTTCTACTTTGGCTGGTATACCGTCTTTTAATCTTTTGAAATCAATAATTCTATAATGTTTTTTATGCCCACCCCCGCGGTGTCTTGTAGTTATTCGGCCTTGATTATTTCGGCCAGATTTCTGTTTTTTCGCTTCTAAAAGAGGAGCATAAGGATCTCCTTTATGAAGATCGTCTCTTGAAACCCAAGATCTAAATCTCCTTCCAGGAGAAGTAGGTTTTGATTTTTTTATTTGAGTAGCCATTATTCTGAAGTAACCTCTATAGATTGACCGTCAGCTAATCTGACGTAAGCTTTTTTCCAGTCGGATTTCTTCCTGATTCTGTATCTAGACCTTTTGGTTTTTCCTTTAACTTTAATTATATTCACATCTTCAACATTGACAGAAAAATAACCTTCTACAGCCTTTTTTACTTGAAGTTTGGTTGCGTTTATATCAACTTTAAAAGCGTATTGATTTGACTCACCCATTAGAGAAGAAACCTTTTCTGTTAAGTAAGGTGACTTAATGACTGAATAAAGTTCAGTTTCCATTATGAGAGCACCTCTGTTAATTTTTCTAATGTTGCTGATGTTACAACCACCTTTTCAGCTTGAATCAGAGCTGATGGATCAATTGAACTGATAGTTTGAACTTTGCATTGAGTAAGATTTTTTGAAGCTTTATTCAAATTATCGTTACTACTGGACAAAACAATTAGAGCCGTGTTTAGACCTAAATCTGAAAGTATAGTTTTTACTTGAGAAGATTTAACTGGCTCATCTATTTTTAGATCATTAACAGCTACTAGCCTATTCTCTTCAGCTAACTTAGACCAAATTGATCTCATAGCAGATCTATACATCTTTTTATTGATCTTTTTAGGTTTGATATCACTGTAGGTGTGGGCAAATGTCATACCGCCGCCTCTCCAAATTGGAGACCTTATTGTTCCAGCTCTTGCTCTTCCAGTACCCTTTTGCTTCCAGGGCTTTTTACCTCCTCCTCTAACAGCCGATCTATTCTTTTGTCCTTTGGTTCTCTGGTGACTGTTATGGATATAAGTATTGACTAGCTGATGAACCAGATCTTGATTAAATTCTTGATTAAATACACTATCAGCCAGAGAAACTTTAGAGTCTCCGGAACCATTCTGATTTAGTACTTCTAGTTCCATATTATTTAATTGCAGGTTTAAGGATTACATTAGAACCTGTGGGACCTGGTATAGCTCCTTTGATAAGTAATAAGTTGTTCTCCATATCAACAGAAGCAATTTTTAGATTTTGTATTGTCTTTTTCTCATCACCCATGTGGCCTGACATTTTCTTTCCTTTCCAAACTTTACCTGGAGTTTGACACTGTCCTATTGAACCAGGTGCCCTATGAGAAATTGAATTTCCGTGAGTAGCATCTTGCATTTTGAAATTCCATCTTTTAACAGTTCCAGCAAAACCTTTTCCTTTAGATTTGCCTTGAACATCTATTTTTTGACCTTCTTCAAACATATCAATGTTCAACTGACTTCCAATTTTTAAGTCCTCGAGATCTTCAACATTTACTCTAAATTCCCAAAGTCCATCTCCAGGATTTACTGATCCCTTCTTGTAATGACCCGATAGAGGCTTAGAAAGATGTTTGTCTTTCTTTTGACCTGTTGTCACTTGTATAGAAGAATAACCATCAACTTCTTCAGACTTTATCTGAGTGATAATATTTGGATTGACACTTACAACACTAACTGCAAAGGCATCACCTTCAGGTGTAAAAAGCCTTGTCATGCCTTGTTTTTTTCCTATCAATCCTATGCTCATTTTATTTGTTCTCGTCTAAACTAATTTGCACAACCACCCCAGCAGATAGTTCTAATTTTGTTAAAGCATCTAGTGTTTTTTCTGAAGGTTCTAGGATATCTAGCGTTCTTTTGTGAGTTCTGATTTCGTACTGGTCTCTGGCGTCTTTGTCTTTGTGAGGGGATATTAGGATGGTAGTCTTATGTTTCTTTACTGGCATTGGTATAGGGCCTTTGACCTTTGCTCCAGTGCGTTTTACCGTTTCCACTATCTCTTTAGCAGAACGGTCAATAAGCTTATGATCAAAAGCTTTTAGCCTAATTCTAATGCTTTGATTTTGCATGTTTTTCCTTTCAAGCCCTAAAATACAGAGCGTAAAAAAACCTCCCTACAGTGTAGGTTGATTTATTAAAATAATTCGCCTTAACCCCGGAATATTCCTAGTTTAAGGCCCCTCCAACTAAACGAGCGGTGATTCTAGTTTTGTGACCCCTTTGTGTCAACTAAAAAAGTAGAAAAAACCTATATTAAAAGGGGTTTTAACTAACTTTATAACAAGAAATACTAATCGTTTTTACTTATTATCGCTTCAGCAACATTTGAAGGAACTTCTGAATACTTCAAGGGTTCCATTGTAAAGGTTGCTCTACCTTGAGATGCAGACCTTATATCTGTTGCATATCCAAACATTTCAGCAAGGGGTACTTCCCCTGAAACTATCTTTCCAGAGGGTCCTTCCTCCATTCCATGAACGACTCCTCTTCTTCTGCTTAAGTCGCCGACTACATCTCCCATGTACTCTTCGGGAGTGACTATTTCAATACTCATAATAGGTTCAAGCAATACAGGATCTGCTTTTTGTGCGCCACCTTTGAAGGCCATTGAACCAGCTACTTTAAAAGCAACTTCACTAGAATCAACATCATGATAAGAACCGTCATATAGTGTTACTTTTACCTTCACAAGAGGATACCCGGCGATAACACCGGCTTCCATTTGTTCGCGACAGCCTTTATCAACTGCTCCTATAAATTCCCGAGGTATAGCTCCTCCAACTATCTCATTTACGAATTGATAGTTTTCATCCTTATCATCATCTTGTTCTTCTAAGGGCTCCATCTTGATGTATACGTGACCATATTGTCCTCTTCCACCTGATTGACGGACAAATTTAGCTTCTTCTTCTACATACTTCCTTATAGATTCTCTATAGGCCACTTGAGGTTTTCCAACATTTGCCTCTACGCCAAATTCTCTTCTCATTCTATCCACTAAAACATCTAGGTGAAGTTCTCCCATTCCGGACATAATTGTTTGTCCAGATTCTTCATCAGTTCTTAGTCTGAAAGATGGATCTTCTTGAGCTAATCTACCCAAAGCAACGCCCATTTTTTCTTGATCTTCTTTAGTTTTAGGTTCAACTGCTACAGAAATAACAGGTTCTGGAAAATTCATAGATTCAAGCGTGATTTTGTTCTTTTCATCACATAAAGTTTCACCCGTAATTGCTTCTTTTAAGCCTATTACTGCACAGATATCTCCAGCTCTTGCTTCGGAGATTTCATCTCTTTTGTTTGAATGCATTTGAAGCATTCGACCAATTCTCTCTTTCTTACCCTTAATTGGAAGATATACTGAATCTCCAGTATTTAATACACCTGAGTAGACCCTTACAAAGGTAAGGGAACCAACAAAAGGATCGGTGGCTATTTTGAAAGCTATACCGGCAAAAGGAACTTCATCGTCAGAGTCTCTGCTACCTTCTTCCTCATTATCTAAAACACCAGTAACAGCTTTTACTTCATTTGGCGCTGGAAGAAAATCTACTACTGCATCGAGCATTGTTTGAACACCTTTATTTTTAAAGGCTGAACCGCATAGACAAGGTACGATTTCATTTTCTAGGGTTCTGATTCTCAAACCAGTCTTTATATCTTCCGGTGATAAATCTCCTTCCTCGAGATACTTATCCATTAGCTCTTCGTTGGCTTCACCCGCTGACTCAACCATCTTTTCACGCCATTCTTCAGCAAGAGATTTGAGGTCATCCGGTATGTCTTCCTCCGTGAACGTTGTGCCCATATCATCGCCATTCCAGTAAATGGCCTTCATTTTAATTAGATCGATAACACCCTTAAAATCATCTTCAGCACCTATAGCAAGTTGTATAGGAACAGCATTAGCTCCTAATCTAGTTTGCATTTGATCAATAACTTTTAAGAAATCTGCGCCAGCTCTATCCATCTTATTGATAAATGCGATTCTTGGAACCTCATATCTATTAGCCTGTCTCCAAACAGTTTCAGATTGAGGCTCAACCCCAGAGCTACCGCAAAAAACCACTACTGCACCATCTAAAACTCTGAGAGAACGTTCAACTTCAATTGTGAAATCAACGTGACCAGGTGTGTCGATTATGTTGAATCTATGCTGCTTAAATTGTTTAGCTGTTCCTTCCCAAAAACAAGTAGTCGCGGCAGACGTGATTGTAATACCTCTTTCTTGTTCTTGCTCCATCCAATCCATAACGGCAGCGCCATCATGAACTTCACCTATTTTGTGAGATATGCCTGTATAAAAGAGAACTCTTTCAGTTGTAGTAGTTTTTCCTGCATCAACGTGTGCACAAATACCAATATTTCTATACAGTTCTAGCGGAGTAGTTCTGGCCATAATTTTTTAAAAAGTAGTTATTAAAATCTAAAATGGGAAAAAGCTCTATTTGCCTCTGCCATTCTATGTGTATCTTCTTTCTTTTTGACTGCTTCGCCTCTTCCTTCGCAGGCATCTAAGAGCTCATTAGCTAGTCTAAGTGTCATATTCTTCTCTGATCTTGATCTAGCATAAGTTGCTATCCAACGCATAGCTAGTGCGCTTCTTCTTGCAGGTCGAACTTCCATGGGTATTTGGTAAGTAGCACCACCGACTCTTCTCGCTTTTACTTCAACCATAGGACCAACTTCCTCTAAAGCTTTTTCAAAAACTTCTACAGGTTCTTTGTCTGATTTCTTGGATATCTCGTCAAATGCTCCATAGATGATTTTTTCAGCAACAGACTTTTTCCCATCCGTCATGATTTGATTCATAAACTTAGCAACTTTTAAATTGCCGAACTTGGGATCAGGTAAAATTTTTCTTTTGGGTGCTGCTTTTCTTCTAGACATATCTACTTTGGTTTCTTTGCGCCATACTTAGAACGGCGTTGTTTTCTATCATCCACGCCAGCAGTATCTAAAGTCCCTCTAACTGTGTGGTAACGAACTCCTGGAAGATCTTTAACCCTCCCACCTCTAATAAGCACAACAGAGTGTTCTTGAAGGTTATGTCCTTCACCACCTATATAAGATATCACTTCAAAACCTGAAGTTAATCTTACTTTGCAAACCTTTCTTAAAGCAGAATTAGGTTTTTTAGGAGTTGTTGTATAAACCCTGGTGCAGACACCTCTCCTTTGAGGAGAGCCTTTCAATGCAGGTACATCTGTTTTAGAGACTTTTCTCTTACGAGGTTTTCTTACTAATTGATTAACTGTTGCCATATTTATTTTTCTAAAGGTCGCGAATTGTAAAGAGAGGCATGTTCCACGTCAACGTATTACTCAGCTTCGTTAAGCGCATCGCTTAGTGCCTTTTCAAGATCTATCTCGAATTCTTCTTCAACATTTTCAACTTCAGAGTTCAGTTTTGCTAGACCAGAACCAGCAGGAATTAACCTTCCTACAACAACATTCTCTTTTAAGCCTCTTAAATGATCTACTCTTCCTGTAGTGGCTGCTTCTGTAAGTACTCTTGTTGTCTCTTGGAAAGATGCAGCAGAAATAAAAGATTCAGTAGCAAGTGAAGCTTTTGTAATTCCAAGAAGGATTCTTTCAAATTTTATTTCAGCTTTTTTTGCTTCTCGCAACGACAGGTTAATTTCACTTACTTTAGAAAACTCTGCTTGCTCTCCTAGGATTAATTCAGAGTCGCCAGGATCTGTTATCACAACTTTTCTAAGCATTTGATTTAATATCACCTCAATATGTTTATCGTTGATACTGACACCTTGAAGTCTATAAACTTCTTGAATGCCATCTACTATGTATTCTGTAAGCTCTTCAAGTCCTCTTAAGGCTAGAATATCATGTGGACTCATTGCTCCATCAGAAACTATATCTCCTTTTTCGACCCTTTCACCTTCAAAAACATTTATATGCCTTGTTTTAGGTATAAGAGTAGCATTTTCGTTTCCATCTTCATCAGTAATGATTAATCTCTCTTTACCCTTGGTTGGTTTACCCCACGATACGATTCCAGACTCTTGGGCTAAAATTGCTTGCTCTTTAGGCTTTCTAGCTTCAAATAGATCTGCAACTCTAGGAAGACCACCTGTAATATCTTTTGTTTTAGTAGATGCCTGAGATATTCTTGCTATTACTCCTCCAACTTCAATGTCTTGACCATCTGTAAGCTGTAAAAATGCATTACCAGGTAGGGTATAAACAGCAGGAGCTTCAGAATCAGGTAAAGTCTTTTCTTTACCTCTACCGTCAACTATGTGAATAGCAGGACGTTTATCCTGAGCTTCTCCTTTAGGTCTTTCGGTAACATCTATAATTTCAATATTACTCAACCCAGTTAAATCATCTTGTTTAACTCTAGCAGTTATACCATCTTCAATATCTACAAATTTTGCCTTACCAGCAACTTCTGCAACAACAGGTCTTGTAAGCGGATCCCATTTAGCTAGTACATCCCCAGCCTCGACTTTACTGTCAGAGGAGTAATTAAGAACAGTACCATAGGGGACTTTATGACTTTCCACTACCATTCCTCTGTCATCGATAACATTTATTTGGGAAGACTGAGCTAGCGTAATGAAAGTACCATCCTTCTTCTTGACAGTTCTAGTACTGTAAACAACTTTTCCAGGAAAATTAGTTTCAATGTTGTCTTCAGCTGAAGTTCCGGAGGCAGCTCCTCCGATATGAAATGTTCTCATAGTAAGCTGAGTGCCTGGCTCTCCAATTGATTGTGCTGCAACAATTCCAACTGACTCGCCAATATCAACTTTGTGACCTCTTCCGAGATCTCGTCCGTAACATTTCGCACATATGCCATGAATTGTTTCACAATGAATGGCAGACCTTACCTTAGTCTCGTAAATATTTTTTTCATCTAAACTATCAACGATATCTTCATCAATTAAAGTTCCTTTCTTTAAAAGAACGTCTTTACCATCTTGAGACATAACATCTACAGCAACAGTTCTTCCTAGAACTCTGTCCCCAAGAGGTACAAGAACTTGACCTCCGTCGATTATAGGTCTCATTAATATACCATTCTCAGTTCCACAATCTTCTTCGCTCACGACCATATCTTGAGCTACATCAACTAAACGTCTGGTTAAGTATCCAGAGTTAGCTGTTTTGAGAGCCGTATCAGCAAGACCTTTTCTAGCACCATGCGTTGAAATAAAATATTCTTGAGCGGTAAGACCTTCTCTGAAGTTAGAGGTCACGGGTGTCTCAATTATCGATCCATCTGGTTTAGCAAGTAAACCTCTCATGCCAGCTAATTGTCTTATTTGCGCTGGAGACCCTCTAGATCCAGAGTCTGCATACATAAAGACTGAGTTAAATGAATCAGAAAGAATTTTATTACCTTCTGAATCTTCAACTTCCTCTTGAGAAATGTTGTCCATCATAGACTTCGCAATCATTTCATTTGCTCTCGTCCATATATCAATTGCTTTGTTGTATTTTTCGCCTTTTGTGACAAGTCCCGAAGCAAACTGTGACTCAATATCTTTAACTTCTTGTTCGGCCTCGCTAACTATTTTTTGTTTGTCATCTGGTATAACGAAATCGTCTATCCCAATAGATGAACCTGATTTAGTTGAAAATTCATAGCCCATATACATCAGTCTATCGGCGAAAATAACTGTACTTTTCAAACCAGCTTTTCTATATACAAAATCGATAAGTGAAGAAATCTGTTTGCTGTCCAATGTTCTATTTACAAGATCAAAGGACATACCTTCAGGCAGAAGTTCATAGAGGAGAGTTCTTCCAGTAGTTGTTTCTACTATCTGAGAAGGTTCATCATCTAATTTGTTTGGTTTTAATCTAACCCTGATCTTAGCCTGAAGACCGACAGTTCCAGAATAATAAGCTCTATTTACTTCATCCGGAGAAGACATAATCCTTCCCTCACCTAGATCATTGATCTTTTCTCTAGACATATAATAAAGACCTAAAACTACATCTTGTGAGGGATCGATGATGGGCTTACCATTTGAAGGTGAGAGAATATTGTTTGTAGCCATCATCAAAGCTCTACATTCAAGTTGTGCCTCTAATGTTAAAGGAACATGCACAGCCATCTGATCTCCATCAAAGTCGGCGTTATATGCCTTACAGACTAATGGATGAAGTTGAATAGCCTTACCTTCCACTAGAACTGGTTCAAAAGCTTGAATACCTAATCTGTGCAATGTGGGTGCACGATTGAGCATGACAGGATGTTCTCTGATAACTTCATCTAAAATATCCCAAACTTCAGGCTCTTCTCTGTCCACCATACGTTTAGCCAGTTTAATTGTATTAGCTAATTCTAATTGTTGAAGTTTTCCAAAAACAAATGGTTTGAAAAGCTCAAGAGCCATTTTCTTAGGCAATCCACATTGATGTAATTTAAGAGTGGGCCCTACTACTATTACTGAACGACCAGAATAATCTACTCTCTTGCCAAGAAGGTTTTGTCTGAACCTTCCTTGCTTACCTTTGATCATATCTGCAAGAGATTTTAAAGGTCTTTTATTAGAACCAGTTACCGCTCTTCCTCTTCTTCCGTTATCCAATAGTGCGTCGACTGATTCCTGCAGCATTCTTTTTTCATTTCTTGTAATGATATCAGGAGCGTTTAGATCCAGAAGTCGCTTCAATCGATTATTTCTATTTATTACTCTTCTATACAAATCATTTAAATCTGATGTTGCGAATCTTCCTCCTTCTAAAGGTACTAGGGGTCTTAAGTCTGGTGGTAGAATAGGTAGAACTTCTAAAATCATCCACTCTGGTCTATTACCTGATTCATTAAATGATTTAAGTAATTTTAGTCTCTTAGCATACTTCTTCAGCTTAGCTTCCGACTTTGTTAAAGGCATTTCCTCTTGGATGTCTTTAATCGCAGTCTCTAGATCAAGTTCTTTCAATAAAGTTTGGATAGATTCGGCACCCATTCCTGCCTCAAACTCGTCACCCCAAGTCTCTAAAGCTTCATAGTATTCTTCGTCTGTAAGAAGCTGACCTACTTCTAAATCTGTCATTCCCGGTTCTGTTACTATGAATGATTCAAAGTACAAAACTCTTTCTAAGTCTTTGAGTGTTAAGTCTAATGCTAAAGCAAGCCTAGAAGGTAATGACTTTAAAAACCATATGTGAGCTACCGGAGCAGCTAATTCTATATGACCCATTCTTTCTCTTCTTACTTTTGAAAGTGTCACCTCAACACCACATTTCTCGCACACCACCCCTCTGTGCTTCATTCTTTTATACTTACCGCATATGCACTCATAATCCTTGATGGGTCCAAAGATTTTGGCGCAGAATAGACCATCTCTTTCAGGTTTGAAGGTCCTATAATTAATAGTTTCTGGTTTCTTAACTTCTCCGTAAGACCAAGATCTAATTTGTTGAGGTGAAGCCAAACCAGCTCTTATTGAGTTGTATTCAACTCCATGGCCTTGTGTTTTTAATAAATCTACTAAATCTTTCAAATTATTCTCCTAGTCAATCTGTTCTAAATCAATATCAATTCCTAAAGATCTAATCTCTTTAGTAAGAACATTAAATGATTCAGGAACACCTGTTTCCATTTCAAAATTTCCGTCAACTAAGTTTTTATAAACTTTAGTTCTACCCGCAACATCATCTGACTTAACGGTTAACATTTCTTGTAGCGTATGAGCAGCTCCATAAGCCTCGAGAGCCCAAACTTCCATTTCACCAAACCTCTGCCCTCCAAACTGAGCCTTTCCTCCAAGAGGTTGCTGAGTAACAAGACTATAACTACCTGTAGATCGAGCATGCATTTTGTCTTCAATTAAATGATTTAATTTAAGGATGTACATGTAACCTACCGTAGTTTTTCTATCAAACTTTTCACCAGTTCTTCCGTCATATAGTTGTGTTTGTCCACTAGAAGGTAAGCCGGCAAGCTCGAGCATAGATTTAACTTCAGATTCTTTAGCACCATCAAATACTGGAGTAGCCATTGGTACACCCTCTCTGAGGTTTTCTGCTAACTCTAATATTTCCTTATCTTTTAAAGAACTAAGATCTTGAGATCCGTCTTTTTCATAAATTTCTGAAAGAAGTCCTCTAATCTCATTAGCTTTCACTTCGGAATCGATCATCTCTCCAATCTTTGTTCCTAGCTCTTTTGCGGCCCATCCCAGGTGAGTTTCTAAGACTTGACCTACATTCATTCTAGATGGGACTCCTAATGGATTGAGAACAATATCTACTGGCTGTCCATTTTCATCAAACGGCATATCTTCCTCAGGCATAATTACAGAGATGACACCTTTGTTTCCGTGTCTTCCTGCAAGCTTATCTCCTGGCTGAATTCTTCTCTTAATTGCTAAATAAACTTTAACTATTTTGAGAACCCCAGGTGCTAAATCATCGCCATCTGTTACTTTGGATTTTCTTTTTCCAAATGCTATGTCCAAATCTTCTTTATATTCCTTTAAACTCTTAGCAATATTTTCGATTTGTTTATTTGCATTTTCATTATCAAGTCTAACCTTGAACCAATCATCTTCAGGAATTTCTTCTAAATCAGAAGTTTTAATAGTTGAACCTTTTTTTAATCCTTTGCCTGATGCAACTTTTTTTCCAACTAAAATTGACTCCAGACGAGAGAGAGCAGCTTGTTCAAGAATTTTTAATTCATCGTCTATATCTTTTTGAATTTCAGCTAATTGTGATTCTTCTATAGATTCTGCACGGCCGTCTTTTTCTATTCCATCCCTTGTAAATACATGAACATCTATAACCGTACCATCAGCGCCTGAGGAAACTCTCAAGGAACTATCCTTTACGTCTGAAGCTTTCTCACCAAAAATTGCTCTTAGCAGTTTTTCTTCTGGGCTTAATTGTGTTTCACCTTTTGGTGTTACTTTACCGACTAAAATATCACCTGACTTAACTTCGGCTCCAATATGTACAATTCCAAATTCATCTAACTTTGAAAGAGCGCTATCTCCAACGTTAGGTATATCAGCTGAGATTTCTTCCGGCCCTAATTTGGTATCTCTAGCCACACAAGTTAATTCTTGTATATGTATGCTAGTAAATTTATCGTCTCTGACAAGCTTGTCTGAAATAAGAATTGAGTCCTCAAAGTTATAACCATGCCATGGCATAAAAGCAATTCTTACATTCTGACCTAGTGATAATTCACCCAGGTCAATTGAAGGGCCATCAGCCAAGATATCATTCTTATCGATTTTATCTCCCAAAGAGACAATCGGCCTCTGATTTATACAAGTATTTTGGTTAGAACGTGTATATTTGATTAAGTTATATATATCAACTCCTGAATCACCGGCTTGGATTTCTTTTTCATTGACTCTTACTACTATTCTACTTGCATCTATACTTTCTATCGTACCTCCTCTTGAGGCTGTGACACATGAACCTGAATCTCTAGCAACGAGTCTTTCAACGCCCGTACCAACAAGAGGCTTTTCGGCTTGTAAAGTAGGTACTGCCTGTCTCATCATGTTAGAACCCATTAAAGCCCTATTTGCATCATCATGCTCTAAAAAGGGGATAAGAGAAGCAGCAACTGAGAAGGCCTGCTGAGGAGATACATCCATGAAGTCCACTCGTTCAGGAGGCATAAAAGAGAATTCGTTTTTATATCTTACGGGCACCAATTCTTCTGTAAAACTATTGGAAGAATCCAATAAAGCGCTTGCTTGTGCTATTACGTAATCTCCTTCCTCTATCGCTGAAAGATAATGGAAACTATCAACAACTTTTCCATTCTCAGCCTTTCTAAATGGGCTTTCCAAAAACCCATACTCATTAGTTCTTGCGTAAGCAGCTAAGGAATTTATCAAACCTATATTAGGACCTTCAGGCGTCTCTATAGGGCAAACCCTACCATAATGAGTTGGATGAACATCTCTTACTTCGAATCCTGCTCTTTCTCGCGTGAGGCCTCCTGGACCTAATGCAGAAACCCTTCTTTTGTGAGTTACTTCAGATAAAGGGTTATTTTGATCCATAAATTGGGATAATTGACTTGATCCAAAAAACTCTTTGACTGCTGCAGACACAGGCTTCGCATTAATTAAATCTTGTGGCCCTAAATCATCAGCTTCAGCGGTTGCTAATCTTTCTCGCACAGCTCTTTCAACTCTCACAAGTCCTATTCTGTACTGGTTAGAAACCATTTCACCTACTGACCTAATTCTTCTATTTCCGAGGTGATCAATATCATCAACATTCCCTTGTCCATTTCTGATGGATACCAATGTCTTTAAAGTATTTAAAATATCATCATCACTTAAAATACTACTCCCTTCAAGATCTTCAATTCCTAACCTTTTATTAAATTTCATTCTTCCAACAGCAGATAGATCATATCTTTCGGCATTAAAAAACAAGTTATTAAATAAGGTAGTAGCTGCTTCTTTAGTTGGAGGCTCTCCTGGTCTCATCATCCTATAAATTTCCACTAAAGCTTCGATTTCGTTGGTAGTTGAATCCGCTCTTAGGGTATCAGCAATATAGGGTCCTGATTCAATATCATTAATATAAAGTGTCTCGAGTTCTGACAAATTTAATTCATCAAGAACAGGCATAGTATCTTCATCAATAATCGTATTAGCTTCAATGATGATTTCACCTGTGGACTTATCCAAAATATCTTTAGCTATAACTTGACCAAACATTGCCTCTTTTGGCATATCAAGTGATTTTATTTTTGCACTTTCAATTTTTCTTATATGCCTAGCACTAATCCTATCTCCCTTTTTGACGATTACTTCACCCTTCGACTCGATTTCTACGGGCGAAACTCTTCCCATAAGTCTTCTAGGTATGACCTGTAATTGAAAAATATCATTCTTTTTATTTTTGTAAATTTCCGTCTCATAAAATCTTTCAAGGATTTCTTGATTAGTTAGTTTCAGAGCTTTTAAAAGGATGGTAGCTAATAACTTTCTTCTTCTGTCTATTCGAACATAAACTAAATCTTTTGCATCAAATTCAAAGTCTAACCATGAACCTCTGTAAGGTATGACTCTCGCACCGTACAAAACTTTTCCAGAAGAGTGACCTTTTCCTTTATCGTGATCAAAAAATAATCCAGGAGATCTGTGTAGCTGAGAAACAACAACTCTTTCTGTTCCGTTGATTATAAAAGTTCCATGATCGGTCATAAGAGGAACAGTACCCATATAAACACTTTGAGACTTTCCTTCCTTAAGCTTTCCTGAGTCTTTATCTATAAAAAAGAGATCACAGTTAATATGCAAAGATATTTCATAGGTTATACCTTTAAGCTTGCACTCTCTTTCGTTAAAAATAGGTTCGCCTAAAGTGTAACCAGAGTACTCCATCCTAGCGAAACCATTATGGCTCTCAATAGGAAAGATCGAATTTAGGACTTGTTCCAGACCAGCGTTCAATCTTTTTTCACTATCCACGTATCTTTGTAAAAAAGCATCATAAGACTGGACTTGAGTTGCAAGTAGATTTGGAAGCTCCATAACACTGGAGATTTTTTCAAAACTCCTTCTAACTCTTTTTTTCTCAGTATATGAAAAATTCATAAAGACCTCTTTTTTAATTTATTTATATTTTTAGAAAGTTTGTTATTTTAATTCAACAGTTGCACCAGCATCTTGTAATGCCTTTGCATGCTCATCGGCTTCAGCTTTATTTACGCCTTCTTTTATAACTGAAGGAGCTTCATCGACCATAGCTTTTGCATCTTTAAGACCTAAACCAGTAATTGCTCTTACTGCTTTTATTACATCTACTTTCTTATCACCGACTTCGGATAGGTGAATATCAACAGGAGCATCATCTGCTTCCACTTCTCCACCTGCATCACCACCAGCTGCTGCTGGAGCTGCCGCTGCTACAGGAGCTGCTGCAGATACCCCAAATTTTTCTTCCATTGCTTCTATAAGATCAACAATGTCTATGACGCTCATTTCGGCTATAGCGTCCAATATTTCTTCTTTACTTAGTGCCATTTTTATTCTCCAAATGTTAATTAATTAAGGTTATGCCGATTCTTTTTGTTCTTTCACTGCTTGTAAGGTTCTGACAAGTTTAGAAGGTACTTGATTAAGAATATTTACGAATTGATTCATAGGTGCATTTAATAAACCTGCTAGTTGGCTTAAAGCCTGTTCTCTAGAAGGCATATTCGCTAATGCAGAGAGCTTTGAAAGCTCTAATAAAGAATCTCCTAGGGAAATTCCTTTTACTGCAAATTTACTATTGATCTTTGTGAAGTCATTAACTAGTTTAGCTGCACTTGTAGGATCCTCTAGTGAGAAAGCCAACATAGTTGGGCCTACTAACAAGTCTTCAAAACAAGAATATTTTGTGTCATTTAAAGCTCTTTTTGCAAGAGTATTTCTAATAATCTTCAGATGAACTGAGTTCTCTCTAGCATCTTTTCTAAGTTTAGTTAACTCAGTAACGGATGCACCATGATAATCAGCAGCTACAGCTGAAGTTGCTTTATTAGCTATGTCTTTAAGCTCGTCGACAGCAACTTTCTTGTCATCAATGCGCATTGGCATCTTCCTATCCTCCAAATACCAATAATTGGTATTATCTTTTTGGCTATGACTGCAAGCAGTCAATTACCATCTGCGTAGGTCAAAATAATTAAGCAAGGAACCTTTCCTCGCACCTACGGTCTTCGATGGGCGAATAATCGCACCATACTGAAGAAACCTTTTATCTTTATTAATCTTTAAAAAACTAAAGAAGATAAATCAATTTCAACTCCAGCTCCCATAGTGGAAGAGAGAGTTGCTTTTTTAATAAAAACTCCTTTAGCTGAAGGGGGCTTATTCCTCTTCAAGTCATCTAAAAGCGTTTCTAAGTTCTGTTTAATCTGTTCAGGTGTATAGCTTATGTCCCCGATTCTTCCATGGATAATTGCACCTTTATCTGTTCTATATCTGATTTGTCCAGCTTTTGCGTTTTTTACTGCAGAGGCTACGTCTTTAGTGACTGTACCAGTTTTAGGATTAGGCATAGTTCCTTTTGGGCCCAAAACCTTTCCTAGAGGACTAACAATTTTCATCGTATCTGGTGTAGCTATGATGACATCATATTCAACTTCACCTTTTTTAATTTCTTCTGCGAGGTCTTCCATGCCAACAGTATCAGCACCAGCTTCTTTAGCAGCTGAAGCTTGGTCGCCTTCTACAAAAACAGCTACTCTACAAGGCTTACCTGAACCTGCTGGTAAAGTTGTAGCACCTCTAACATTTTGATCTGACTTAGTAGGATCGACGCCCAAATTGATGGCCACATCAATTGATTCATTGAACTTAACTTTTGGTGAAGCTTGGATAAATTCCATTGCCTCTGAAATGTTATATTTTTTTTCTTCTAAAGAATTGATGTATTGCTTTCTTTTACTCTGATTCATTTTAACCTTCTACTTCTATGCCAGCGCTTCTGGCACTTCCAGACAATGTTCTTACAGCGGCATCCATATCAGCAGCAGTAAGATCTGGATCTTTTATTTTTGCAATTTCTTCTAATTGAGCTCTTGTTACCTTTCCAACTTTTACACTATTGGGGGTTCCGCTACCTGATTTAATACCTGCAGCTTTTTTGATAAGTACTGATGCCGGTGTAGTCTTAATAACAAAATCGAAGCTCTTATCTTCATAAACTGTTATCACTACAGGGCAAGGTAAACCCTGTTCTAAGTCTTTAGTTCTTGCATTGAATGCATTGCAGAAATCCATTAAAGGTAAACCGTGTTGACCTAATGCAGGACCGACAGGTGGGCTTGGTGAAGCTTGACCGGCTGGGACTTGAAGTTTTACATAAGTTTGTATTTCTTTTGCCATTATCCTTTCTCGATTTGATTGAATTGCAATTCAACAGGTGTTGATCGACCAAAAATCAATACAGCGACTCTAACCTTACTTTTCTCGTAATTAACTTCTTCAACGACTCCACTGAAGTCATTAAAAGGTCCATCGACTACTCTTACCATTTCACCAGGTTCAAAAGATACTTTCGGTTTGGTGATGTCTGATCCCTGTTCAAGTTGCTGCATAATTCCTTGCGCTTCGACATTTGAAAGAGGAGATGGTTTTTCTTTCGTACCTCCAATGAACCCCATAACACGAGGAGTATCTTTGACGAGGTGCCAGCTATCATCGTTTAGTTCCATATTTACCAAAACGTAACCAGGGAAAAATTTCCTTTGAGTTTTCCTCTCTTGACCGCCTTTCATTTCAACGACTTCTTCGGATGGAACCATAATCTCTCCAAATAAATCATCCATTCCCAATCTTTCGATTCTCTCGATTAGAGCTTCTCTGACTTTAGTCTCATATCCAGAGTAAGCATGTATTACGTACCACTGTTTATCCATATTTATCCCAATAAAGCTGCTGTTGCCCAACCGAATAAGGAATCAAGTCCCCATAAGATAAGAGCTGCTATTGTTATGGCCACCAAGACGATGAGAGTAGTTTGAGTTGTTTCTGTCCTAGTAGGCCAAACTACTCTTCGAATCTCAGTTCTTGAATCTATTACAGTTTTAAGGGCCTCTTTTCCTTCTTGAGTTGTAGTTAAAATAAAGAGACCTAAACTAGATATAACGATCACTCCTATAACTCTATAAAGAAGTGGTTCTTGAAAATAATAAGAATTACCGTATACAGCTAGTCCCACAACAGCGAGTCCAACAATCCAACGGATATAATTTTGCATTCTTATACTATTTCCCATTTTATAAGGCTAAGCTTTTTGGCTGAGTGGCAGGCCAGGAGGGAATCGAACCCCCAACCTACGGTTTTGGAGACCGTCGCTCTGCCAATTGAGCTACTGGCCTACTAATCAATAATTTTAGTAACTACTCCAGAACCAACTGTTCTTCCACCTTCTCTTATTGCGAAGTTCATTCCATCTTCCATTGCAATTGGAGAAATTAGTTCAACAGTCATATCTATATTGTCTCCAGGCATAACCATTTCAACACCATCTGGAAGCTCTACAGCTCCTGTTACGTCAGTAGTTCTTACATAGAATTGTGGTCTATATCCTTTAAAGAAAGGTGTATGTCGTCCGCCTTCTTCTTTAGATAAAACATAGACTGTAGCTTCAAACTTAGTATGAGGATTAATTGCACCTGGCTTGGTGAGAACCTGTCCTCTTTCAACAGCATCTCTCTCAGTTCCTCTTAAAAGGATACCAACATTTTCTCCTGCCTTACCTTCATCAAGAAGTTTTCTGAACATCTCTACTCCAGTACAAACGGTTTTGGTAGTTTCTCTAATACCGACTATCTCTATCTCTTCGTTTACTTTAATTTCACCTCTTTCTATTCTGCCTGTTACAACTGTTCCACGACCTTGGATTGTAAATATATCTTCAATAGGCATTAAGAAAGGTTTATCAGTATCTCTTACAGGCTCTGGGACAAAATCATCCAATGCCTGGACTAGCTCTTGTATTTTTGCAGCGTATTCTGCATCTCCTTCTAGAGCTTTCAATGCAGATCCTACAATTACAGGAGTGTCATCACCTGGGAAGTCATATTCTGTTAACAACTCTCTAACTTCCATTTCAACTAATTCGATTAATTCAGCATCATCGACCATATCAGCTTTGTTTAAAAATACTACAATATGAGGTACACCTACCTGCCTAGCTAAAAGTATGTGCTCTCTTGTTTGAGGCATGGGACCATCTGCAGCATTCACTACTAGTATCGCACCGTCCATTTGTGCAGCACCTGTGATCATGTTTTTAATATAGTCGGCGTGACCAGGACAGTCTACGTGAGCATAATGTCTTGATTCAGAATCATATTCAACGTGAGAGGTAGATATGGTAATACCACGTTCTTTTTCTTCTGGTGCATTATCAATACCATCAAAGGCAATTGCTTCTCCACCTAGAGCTTCAGCTTGAACTTTCGTTATCGCAGCAGTTAAAGTTGTTTTACCATGATCAACGTGTCCAATTGTTCCTACATTGACATGGGGTTTGGTTCTTTCAAATTTCTCTTTAGCCATTTTTTTTCCCTAAATTTAAATTACTGTTACCTGGAGCTCATAACCGGAGTTGAACCGGTGACCTCTTCCTTACCAAGGAAGTGCTCTACCTCCTGAGCTATATGAGCAAAAATCTATATTTTTGCTGCTTTTTTAGGGTGTAGAGTGTTTTTTCTGATAAACAGAGAAAAAAATAATCTATAAAATCTAGCGAAATAAAACCTACAACCCAAAGCTCGGAGCGCTTTTATAGTATTTTTAGGCTTCTAATGCAAGTGTTTTCGCATCTTTTGGAGAGATTTTTTAGTGGTGGAGGGGGAAGGATTCGAACCTTCGAAGCACGAGGCGGCAGATTTACAGTCTGCTGGGTTTGACCGCTCCCCAACCCCTCCTATAAATTAGGTTAAAAAACAGCGCGCAATTCTGTAACTGCGAGCTTACTATGTCAACTTAAATTACTTAAATTTCCAAAATTTTTAGGTTATGAACAACAACTACATTCCTCTAAATATAGATTTATTAAAAAATTTCTTAGATAAAGATCTATTAGATTCGCGTATTGAAATATTTGTATCGCAATCTACAGGGTCTACTAATGATGATGCAAAGAATGTCTTGTCAGAACAATCATCTTTATTATCAATCCAAACATCAGAACAACAAATTGCAGGAAAAGGTAGAAATGGTAAGAAATGGATTAGCCCAAAAGGAAAAAACATATACCTTTCTATTGGATGGCTGTCTAATCTGAAGTATTCAGAGTTAGATGGACTAAGTCTAGCTATTGGCACTATTCTTGCGTCTACCCTTAATAAATTTACTCAAAATCAAGTTGGCATTAAGTGGCCTAATGATTTGTTGATTGAAAAAAAGAAGATAGCAGGAGTCTTGATAGAAACTATTGATATAAACAATCAAGTAGGCGTTGTAATAGGTATAGGCATAAATGTTCATATGTCTAAAGAAGAAGGTAAAGAGATTGATCAGTCATGGATTTCTTTAGATCAAGTAACTGACTCAATAAATGATAGAAATGCAATTATAGGAGATATAGTAAATAAGGTTTTTCAACTCACTACAGTATTTACCGATGAAGGTTTTAAACCCTATAAATTAGATTATGAATCACTTGATATCCTCAAAGGAAAAAAATGCATTGTTAATATCAAAGGAACTTATAAAACAGTCGATGTCCTAGGCGTGAACAACAAAGGAGAAATGCTTGTCAAAGATGGTTCAGAAAATCTAACTCTTCGTTATGGCGAAGTTTCAATAAGAGAACTATAATGCTTCTCCGCGCTGGCGTAGCTCAGTTGGTAGAGCAGCTGATTTGTAATCAGCAGGTCGTAGGTTCAAATCCTATCGCCAGCTCCAGATTAAGCCCTTACAAAAAATTCATATTGGAACTTCTTGTAAGGGTTATTTTTTAGAAGGAAATTGTTAATCCGACTCCGCTGGCATCACCACTCTTACTGGCTTGCAATTTAAAGAGAGTTCCATTCTTAAACTCACCTCCATAACCTAAACCAAAAGCAGTTTCGTCTTCATCGTTGTAAGACCCTCGCCCTACTCCAATTGAGAAACCATCTTGAGCTAAATTGAATTGGCTCATAGCGACAGCAGATGCAATACCCGAACTGTAATCTGACTTCATATAGTTCATTTGAGAATTTGCTGAAGCTTTGTAAGCATCTAAATCAGAACCTATAGCAGCAATAGCAGTTGTATTGCCGGCAATAGAATCAGTATAGGTAGCAATCTCAGCAGTATTGGCTGCTATGTTAGTAGCATTTGTAGCAATGTTGGTTTTATTCGTAGCTATGTTCGTCGTGTTGGTAACTATTTTCGTTTCATTTGTAGCTATATCTGTTTTATTAGTAGCTATATTTGTAGCATTTGCATTAAGAGAACCTGCAACACTCACCCCATCAATCAATATGTCTGTACCCTTCTTAATATTGATATTTATCTGTTCATTGCTCGCATTTGTTGCGTAGAGTTGCTGTACTCCACTCTCTTCAATAGTTACTAATGAATTTTCTCCAATATGAACACTACCGTCTGATTCAACACTTATCATTGCATCTCCATCAGAGCTTACTATTTCCGATGACTTAATTTTAGTTATCGGATTTCCATTACTATCATACGTAGCTTCTATGATGTCATCTATACCAAAAACACCTTCAAATGTTTTTGTAAAACCATTATCCCATTTAGAATGTTGCATATTGATTTCGTAAGAAGAAGTATCGAATTCAACCCAATAACCACTAGTAGATTTGAAAAGTATATTACCTGTTTTTTCATCTACATAAGATTGATCAACATAAAAACCACAACAACTACCAAATGAAAAATTTTTTAAAAGTAATGACGTTCCATCTGAGTTTATGATGAACATTCCTTGAATGATTTCTCCAGCATATTCTGGATGATTCGCATCAATAGTAGCTTTAATTGCAAATGTAGGTAGTTGTGCCGCCGAACTAGAACTGCTTTCATCTGCATATAAATTCCCCACACAACTAGCAATAATGTAATAGATAACGATTACAAATTTTTTCATAATTCTTTCCTTTTTTAGTTACTTTGCTGAGATCTAAATCCTATTGGTATTATACAGTTAGGTTTTCCGTTTGAAGTACCACCTCCTCAGGAAGATTAAATGCTCCTCGCTCTATGATCCAACTCTTAGAAACTTGGTCAGTGGTTAATTCAGAGTAAAGATGAGGAAAAGCACTCTTCCTCTTCCCTTCAGTAGAATACGATACTTCGTATATCAATTTAGTATAGTCTATTTTTTCTAAATCCAATTGAAGTAGGTGAAGAGAGTCTGAGTCCTTGAAGAAAAAAGCTAATGTGCCAGCTAGTTGAGAAGCAGTTGATAAATGAATGAATCCATCTTGCTTATCTAAAGCTGTAGTAATTTGACCTGATTCTTTAGCCTCTTCCCATTCAGATTCTCTTAATATTTTGTACACATTATTCATAAAATCTATCTCGAATCTAATAACATAAATCTCGCTTCCATTAAGAGAACAGCTTAAAAAAGCAAATGAATAATAAAAATTTTTTAATTAGTAGCATTAGCCATATCTATAATCATATTCGTCATAAAGGAATTAAGTTTGATCAACTTTTCCATATCTATAGAGTCTGGCCATATATCCTCTGGATGATGAAAAAGAGGATTGCTTCCGAGTAATGAAATAAATTGGCCACCCTCATCATAGATATTTCTTGCTTCTCCGAGTGGCCTAGATGATACAGGCCAAGATATGATTTCATCTAAGTTTAAAGCCTTAAGTTGCTCCAAGCCTTTTTCCATATATTCGTTTGTGGAAGCTTGCCATAATACCTGACCTTCTTTGGCAGCAAAATTGGCTCCTAGATGGACCCATGAAAAAGCATCTTTGACTAATGATGAATTTTTTTCTAAAAAATGATCCAATCCAAGATGACTTAATTCATGACCAGTATTTGCAGTAAATATTACATTGCGGTTGGGCTGATTTTTGGATAGATATCTCATTGCATTTAACCAAATAGCTATTCCACCTCCTCTTTCTGAAGTACAAGTCCACCAGCCACTCTTAGGTGTCATTACAACTAATGGGCTAAGCGATTGATCTTTTCCTTGTATCTTAGTTTGAACATTTATGGCATCGGATTTTTCGTCAATTAATTCAACAGATACGCTTATCTGTTCATCTGCTTTTAATCTCATGAGCCACTCTCCCTCTTGCGTCGCTACCTGAAGGACAGGTGGTCCATATGGTTTTCTATAAGATTCAGCATTTAAGACAGCAAGACCTGGAATGTTAGGAAAAACATCTGCTATAGCCACAATTGCAGGATGTTTATTTTTCTTTCTCCCTTCATTTAGATTTAAAGACGACTCGTCGTTAGTTGAAGAGCTATATTTAGTTATTGCAATGACATCATCAGTAGTTAAAGATCCGTGCGGGCCTTTAATTCCATTCGAGGAGGTGCTTCCACCGTCAAACATGGGCAATCCAATTGCACTATGAGTGCCATTAGTTACTTCGCATTTGCCAGGAGTTCTCTTAATGAAATTAAATGAATCTAATTCTGCTGTAAGACCGCATTCTTTTATTTTATCGGCTAACCAATAAGCAGTTTCATTATCTCCTTCAGTACCTGTTCTATGAAGTTTAATAGAATCCCACTTTATGAGATCCTCTTCAATATTGTTTTTTATATTACTCAAATTAAATTTGCTCTCTTTGGAGCCTAAATTAAAGATCAATCCTACAGATAAAAAAGATATAAATTTTAAGAAATTTCTTTTAGTTAAGAGAAGATTATTCTTCATTCAGATATTCTTCTGGCTCTTCATTTAAGCCTCCATAATCTAAAATCGGTGCAGCATCTATTTCTTCTGCATCTATGAATCTTGCTACCCTCTGTAAGCAGGATACGATCATGCTTTGCTCCCAGTCATTTAAGCTGGAAAATTGTTCTTTGAATTTATCTTGTAAAACATCTGGTGATGATTCGAGTATCTCCAGTCCTTCTTCAGTGATATTTAAATATTGAATCCTTTTATCATTTATACCCTTCTCTCTTGTAATTAGATCTCTGGATAAAAGTTTATTAATGACAGTTGCAATGGTTGTATGTCTCAAAGTTGTTATATATGAAATATGACTTGGTGTGCTGTGTTTCTTATTAGCAATGATCTGCAAAACAATATGTTGAGTTGGGGTAAGCTGAGATTTTTTTGCTAAAGACAATGAATTTATTTCAGTAGCTCTCATTACTCGCCTTATTGCGACTAGCGCTTCTTCTAGATGATTATCTTCCATGTAAATCTTCCATTTTTTTTGAATCGTATACTTCTATATAGACTCCTCGCAACAAACTCAATGTTGCAGCTATTAATATGAATACAAATGGCAACGCCATTGATATTGCACCCGACTGAATTGCGGATAAAGCATAAGAGCCTCCTCCAACCAATAACACTATCGCTATTAAGCCCTGAATTATTGCCCAGATTACTCTTTGTTTACTTGATTTATTATCTTGTCCTCCAGAAGTTATCGTATCAATAACTAAAGAGCCTGAATCAGACGAGGTCACGAAAAAGAGAACCAGCATAAAAAGAGCAAATAAACTCGTGAAAGTAGGTAAAAATAAATTATCTAACATATAAAAAAGTACAAGAGAAATGTCACTCACAGGTTCACTTAATCTACCTATTCCTTCTTCAAACTGATGAATAGCTGCTCCGCCAAATGAAGAGAACCAAATTAAATTGAATATTAGAGGTACGAACATGACTACAGATAAAAATTCCCTAATTGTTCTTCCTTTAGAAATACGAGCAATAAACATTCCTACAAAAGGAGACCAAGATATCCACCAAGCCCAATAAAATATTGTCCAATCTTGATACCAATCTCTATCTTCAGGTCTATCCCAATTGCTCAGAAGAACTATATCCTGAAAATATGCTATTAAATTCGCCCCGTAAGAAGAGATTATTTGATAGGTTGGTCCGGCAAGAACTACAAAAAGTAATAACAACAAAGCTAAGGCTATATTTAAATTACTTAATATACGAACTCCTTTATCGAGGCCTCTGTAAACTGAAAAAATTGCTACAGATGTAATAAAGATTATGACCAAAGATTGACTGACTAAATTATTAGGTAAATTAAATAAATAAAATAAACCAGAGGATGCTTGTTGTGCACCTAATCCTAGTGAAGTAGCTAAACCAAATAAAGTAGCCAAAACAGCTATTATGTCTATTAAGTCTCCCTGCCATCCCCAAATTTTATTACCAAGAAGGGGAAAGAATATTGAACGAATAGTTAAAGGCAATTTCCAGTTATAACTAAAGAAAGCAAGTGACAGTCCTATAATTGCATATACAGACCAACCATTTATACCCCAATGAAAAATTGTGGCGCTAAAAGCCAATCTCCTAGCTTCTTCAGTCTCCGGGGTAATATCTAATGGAGTTCCAAAGACTCCTGTATAATAAGAGAGAGGTTCAGCAGCTCCATAAAAAGTCATTCCTATACCCACACCTGCAGCGAATAACATGCAAATCCATGATAAGAAACTAAATTCTAGAGATGCATCTTTCCCACCAAGTTTAATCTTTCCAAAAGGGGATACAATTAAAAAGAAAATTATGAAGGTAAAAGACAACATTGAAACTGTAAATAAAGTATCAAACTGACTGACAACAAATTGCCTACTATTTGAAAGAAAGGTATTTGAAGCTTCTGGGAAAATTAACACCAAGCAAGAAAAAAGAATTGCCAGCCCTGAACTGATCATAAAAACTGGAAAATTGACATCTAAGCCCAAAAACTTTGCATTTTGGAAGGATTTTGACGCTCTAGTTGCCTGACTTTTTAATTGTTCATTCATAGATATCCTATCTTCTTATATGTGCAATATCTTCAGGCTTTAGAAGATCTTCATCTAAGACATTAAGAAGTGGTTTTAAATATTTAGCATAAGGTTTCCATCTCTCCATACCATCTTTATTTATAGGTTTTCTAACTTGTTCAGAACTGGCGGTTCTAACTGATCTATTGGTTTCGTAAAATGAGATACACTCTTCTTCAAAGGGTAAATCTAAAAATTCAAGTATTCTATTTACTTGTCCATCTAGATCAGAAATAACATCCTCGTTGTTTACTCTTAAAATTTTTCCAGGCAATACCTTTTCCCAATGGTGCATTAATTTTACATAGCTACTGTAGTAGCTACCAGCCTCTTTGAGGCCATAGGTGAATTCTTGACCTTGCGCAAAGAGTTGTTTGAACATACTAAAGCAGCAATCTAAAGGATATCTTCTTGCATCTATAATTTTTGCGTTTGGCATTATTAAGTGGATTAACCCAATGTGTCTAAAATTATTAGGCATCTTATCTGTAAACATTGGAGCATCTTTTCTATGCATTCTGGTATCTTCAATGAAACTTTTACCGAAATCTTC
The DNA here is from genome assembly GCA_902610065.1 of uncultured SAR86 cluster bacterium. GTDB lineage: Bacteria > Pseudomonadota > Gammaproteobacteria > Magnimaribacterales > Magnimaribacteraceae > Magnimaribacter. The sequence goes on along the minus strand of CACLUH010000002.1, from coordinate 105,149 downwards.
TCTCTGTTTCAGAGTTAAAGACTCCATGCTTTTTGGGTAATTACCCTCCTTGCCATAAATATCATCACCTCTAAGGCTTTGAGCCATTGATAGAATATTAGGAAGTTCAAGAGTCCCATCAATTTTTGAGTGTGAAGCCAAAATCTGCTCCAGCAATGTAGACCCTGATCTTGGCAAACCTAAAATAAATATTGGATCTTTGGTATCGTGACCGCCTGGCCCCAAATCTCCAAAGAATTTCTCATCACAAACATCAATTTGTGATTGAAGCTCTTTATTCATCCTTTCAATTGAATAGAGACTTTGATCATTTTTAATCTTATTACCCTTTTCAAGATGATAGAAAGCCTCTTCATAGTCGCCGTTAGATTCACAACCTTGAGCAAGTGCAAAATGAAAATATGTCTTATCTTTTAATGATAAATCTAATCTCTCTACTTGGTATCTCATGTTTTGGATTTCATCTTTATTGAAAGAATAGGTTTTTAAGTTTGCTAGGGAGAAAAAAGCTTCTCCATGATCTTGTCTTATTTTGTAAGCTGATCGGTAACTCTCAATTGCTTGATCGGTTCTACCCAGTGTTTTTTCTGCGTGCCCCTTAGAAGTATGGGAGCTAAAGTTGTAAGGATTCTTTTTTAGAATGTCATCTAGAATTGTTATTGCTTCATCATGACCACCGTTTTGCATAATTTCGCTAGCTTTGTGTGCTTGATAAAGTTGGTTATCAGGATATTGGTCGCATAAAATATTTACTTGCTCCATAGTCTTAGAAAATTTCTGTTTCTTTCTAAGAATTGATGCATATTTCAACCTTAACTCACCGTCACTTGGTTTGAATTCTACTGCCTTTTCAAGCAAAAACTCTGCATCATCAAAATATCCTAATCGATTAGCTATATCAGACAAAAGGGACATGGCATAAGTATTCGTTGGATTTTCTTTCAGGAAAGCTCTGCACTTTCTTTCAGCTAAGCCCAACCTACCTTCATTAAGGACCTGATGAATATATAACAAAGAGCCTGGTAGCGACTTTAATGTATCAAGCTGTTTCAAAGCATGATCTGCAGCAGCTTGGTTTTGATCTTTTAAGAAGTAGTGATACAAAGAATTCCATGAAGCTATTAGCGCAGGATTATGCTCGCAAGCCTGACTATAATGCCTAATAGCCTTCTCTTCATTACCCATATCTCTACTAAGATGTCCCAATTCTTGATAAGCACGACCCATATCAGGTGCATTCAACAAAAGTGATTCGATATATTTTTTAGAATCTTCAAAATGTTTCAGGTATCTTGATGAAACAGCAGCGAGATATAAACAATCTATATTATCTGGATGATCCTTTAGGATTATCTTTAATAAATTGATTGCGTCTTGAAACCTATTTTCTTTAACGGCTTGAGTTGCATCACTCAGATCAACCGAGAGATTTGCTTCATCAGCATTTAGTTTATTTTCGCTCATTTGAAAAACTATTCTACCAATTAAAGGTACGATATTTTAAGGAAAAAAGGGAGCCTAAGCTCCCTTCAAATCCGAATCATTTAACCTAAAAGTTATATTTATATCTCAAGCCCATGGTTCTAGGTCTGATATACGACACACGGAATCTATCGTATACAAAATTATTACTAATTTGTGCCCTCTTATCCGTTAAGTTGTCTATATAAATTTCAGCAACCCAAGATTCATTACTGATACCCGCTCTAATGTTAGCGAAACTATAACTATCTTGTTTTGCCTTGTTAGGTTCGATAATATCCGAAAAACTTTCGTCCGATATATTGACCTGTCCTTGTACGTGACCTAGATTGCCTGACGAAAGTCCCCATTCATATCTCGCAGCAACATTAGCTTGAAAACCAGGCGCGAAAGCCAAATCTTCTCCAGCTATTACATCACTAGTTGTTAGTGACTTCTCAATTTCAGTATTCAATATTGAAAAAGCGCCAGATAACATTAAACCATCCACCTTAGGATAATAAACAAAATCTCCTTCAAGGCCCATTATCTCAGCATCAGCTGCATTATCTGAGAAGAATAAGTTAGCAATGCTAGGATCGAATATTGTTGTCTGAAGTCCAGAAATGTCGACCATAAAGACGCTACCATTGAATCTTAATCGCCCATCTTGTAAAACACTTTTCCAACCAAACTCGTAGTTAGTAACTTCATCAGAATCGGTTACAGGACGAACTGTATAAGATCCATCCGGAGTAGATTGACCAGCAGGTCTGTTTAATAGGCCCGGTCTAAATCCTTCCGACCACGTAACGTAATACATTACATCTTCTGATTTATTCCAAGAAAGGGTTGCTTTCCCTATCACTCCATCCGATTCAGCTTTATCAGGATAATTTAATTCATCAATAAATGGATTTCCCGTGACGACTCCAGGTTCATTAAAGGCTGCTGACAAATTAGTACCAAATCTTTGTTGATCTCCTCCACCAAAGCCTGTACCAAATGAAGCATTAGCACTTCCTTCTAAATCTGTTTCGATGTCATACCAACGAGCACCTAAAGTTAACTCAACAGTATCGGACATATCAATACTAAGCTCCCCAAAAACTCCTCTCTTTTTATCAGTTCTTTTAATGTCGTTAATAAACATTACAGGTGGCATGTAAGGACCTCTTCCAGATGTCCATCCCTCTGCCGCGTATTGTTTTGATTTTAAAGCTCCTTTACTAAGTAAGGCTTGATAGCCATAGACAGAGGTATCTGTGAGAACATGGTTTACCCCCCAATTCACATCACTTACAAGAGCACCAGGATAAGTAAACTTATTATGCTCTAATAATTCGAGGTCACTCATAAAGACACCAGCAGTAAGACTCATGGTATCGCTTATTGGAGCATTAATTCTTATTTCATGAGTTTTAACCTCAGAATCTGTAAGTGAATCCACATACATATCCGGAGCACCACAGTCCCCATAAGGATTACCTAAAAATGCATCGGGAACACTACTACTTGTAGAGCTTGGGTAAGCGACGTAATAGTCACAAATATAATAAGGAAGATATTGACCAACAAACAGATAGTCTGTGTAATCAATCGTCTGTTCTGAATTTCTATCTGTATAAGCACCAGCATAGACTATTTCAAGATCGCCTATCGAACCTTCGATCGTCAAACTCATGTTATCGAATTCATCATCAAGAGTATCATCATGATATCTTTGGACTTCAAGATCACCGAGGGTAGGATCTGAAAAGAACACTCCATCCGTCTCGATTGTTTGATTTGCATAAGTTGCTAATGCAGTCCAGTTATCATTAATTTCATGAGCTAGACTCAATCTGAAACCTTCATATGAAACTTCATTCACATCGTCTTTAACAATAGCATTTGCACTAGGCATTGTTACACCAGTAAGATCTGCACTTGCTTGCATTCCATTTCTAGCAGCTGAAACAGGAAGTCCATTCGCTCTTACAGTACCTGAGGGTCTAAAACGAGCTGATTGACTCACATCAACAGTTCCAGCGACTTGGTCTATGTATCCACCTTTTCTATCTCTGTAAGCTACAAACCTTGCGGCAGTAGATTCACCCAGAGGAATATTAGTAACTAATTCAGCCTTATCTCCATTTCCACCTTCAGACATGTGTCTGGATTCGAATTCTACGTTAGTGGATGCTTCACCTATTACAGGTTTATTAGTAATCATTCTAACAACACCTGCCTGTGAACTTGCACCAAACAAAGTTCCTTGAGGTCCCTTCAATACTTCTATACGACCTATATCAGCTGCGTATACATCTAAGTTTCTTCCTGGTTGTGCCATTGGTTGTTCGTCGAGATAGAACGATACATTAGGAGCTAATCCTCCAACTCCTGCTGTTGTAAGATTGGGAGTTGTTGATGCAAGACCTCTGATATAAATAGTACTTGTTCCTGGTCCGGCTCCTCCAGCTGTTACACTTGGAAGCTGCAACAAATAATCTTCAAAAACATTCACTCCAAGATCTTCCATAGAGCTTTCTCGAAGTGCAGATACTGATAAAGGTACATCTTGCAAACTTTCAGCTTTTTTTCGAGCTGTTACGACGATTTCATCTAATTCAGTTTGCGAAAGTGCATACCCACTAAATGCCGAAGCATTCACTAGGAATAGAGTAGATAGGTAAAAGGTTAATTTTTCACGAATTTTTCCAAACATTGTTGGTCCCCCCATTAAGCAAACATGCTTAAATAATTAAGATTACTACGTAAAGTGTAGTATGTAGTCAAAAATAATCAAGCAACCAATTGAGGCTTCTTTTCAAAAGTCAACCTTTTCGTTTATTTTCCGTAATGATAGCTCTTGGAAACCTTTATCACTGATAGATTACGAGAAGTAGCAGCGGAAGAATTAGAACTGCACCCAGAAGTGTAATAATTTTACTCGGCTTCAACGCCACTATTAGGCAGATAATAAATATGAAAATAGCAGCGACGAAAGATGAAAATTCCATGGTTATTCCCTTTCTATAAGCCTAGTAAGTAAGTTACCTTTCATACATGAATCAATATAAGCCATTTTCTTATCATCAGAAACTTTAAGTATTTTAGTGCCTTTAATTTTAAGTAAATCTATTTCTGTTTTCAGATCGGAAACCTGAAATATCATTTCTGCAACGCCATCACCTCGTTGTGCTAATGAATTTCTATAAATGCTGTCCTTTTCGGCTTGTATCAATTCAAAAAGTACATTACTGACATAGAATTCTTGAGAGGTTATTTTCCATTCTTTTCTGACCTTCTTTTCTTCAATAGTCTCATAACCTAGTTTGGAGTAATAACCAGAAGCAGACTCCAAATCATTTACACATATTCCTAATCCTAAAAATTTCCATTTATTCACTAGAGGATGTGATTCATTATTTTTTCGCCAAGATTTTTCCCAAGTATCTGCTGGCGGTCTCAAAGAAATCATTAAATCTCCATGTAATCTAGTATCGATGTAGTTTTCTACAGTTTTGCCATTAGTTGTAACGTTAAAAACTAAATCACAGCCTCGATCTAAAAAAAATTGAGTATCTCTTTCAATATCATTCGTATTAAAAGCTATATGGTTAATTCCATCACCTTTCTTCTCTAGATATCTGCTAATGAACATGCCTGGTCCAGGTCGCATGGGGTAAACTTCAAGCTGACAATTTCCAATTTGTGATTGGCCATCTTTGAAGTTATGCGCTCCCCCAGTTACGAATCTATGAGAGACAGGTTCGCCATCTAACTCCTTAAAAAAAGTTATCTCACCTTCTCCTTCTATATACGGCAATAGCGGTTGAGGTCCTACGCTCACTCCAAGTCCAATAGATTGATAGTATCCTAATATTTCATCTCGATCTGTGACCATCATTCCAAGATGGTTAAATTCCCAGTTAAGCATCATGCCATATATCCGCCATCAACATTTAAGATAGTACCGTTTACATAACTAGATGCATCAGATGCAAGAAAAACAGCCGCATTCGCCATTTCATTAAAGGTAGCAACACGACCTAAAGGAATATTTTCTGGTCCAGTAGACCATGCTTCGAATTTCTCTTTTTCAGATATTTCTTTTTTTACTTCTTCCTTAGTAGTTTTTTTATTTTCTCTATTTTCTTGGCCCGGAAATTCTTCCCACTCGACTAAAGAAGGTGCAATAGCATTAACTCTTATATTATGAGGTCCAAGATATCTTGCATACTGTCTTGTCATCATTGCTATACCTGATTTAACTATTGCATAGTTTCCCATAGCTTTATCAGCATGTGCCTTAAGTCCGCCTCTCGAAGTTAGGTTTATTATGCTTCCACTTTTTTGCTTCTTCATTATCGGGGCTACTTCCTGAATAGTTAGCCAGTAACCTTTCAAATTTACATTACTCAGCATATCCCAACTTTCTTCATCCAGATCAGTCACAGGTTTCATGTGGTACATGACAGCCACATTCATCAAAATATCGATTCGTCCGAATTCCTGCTTAACTTGATCTACCATTTTTTTTATATCTAGCTGAGAAGATATATCTGTCTTGAAGCAGATAGAATTCCTGTTCATCGCCTTGATTTCTTCGCAGACAGCATTGAGTTGACCTGATTCAGTATTTAGATCTGTGACTGCAACATCAGCACCTGCTTCAGCAAGTCCAAGAGCAAAGCCCTTCCCCATATTCCTTCTTGCTCCAATTACTAAAGCTTTTTTACCTTTTAATGAAAATTCTGAAAGAGACATAAATCAATAAATAAAAATGAATAAATATTTACATTAGAGTCTTTTCAAAAAAGTATCAACAGCAACCGCACGAATTAAGATTAGTAGGTAGGATTAATTTGGAATTTACTTTTGAAGAACTAATCAAATTTTCATTATTTGGATTATTGTATTCTTTAAGCTTCTTGTTTAAGTCTTGTTCTTCTAACTTTGATAAATAATAGCCTGTCGTTATTTCAAAATTATGATTTGCCACTTCGGTATTAATAGTTATTTTTGAATTATCGATGATTTTGTAATCTTTAAATACTTTACCATCACATAAAACATCAATGGAATTTGAATTAGGTAGATTGAAAACCTCTACAGTTGTACTTCGATTAGTCTTAGTTTTATCACCGTCGCATATACTGAAATATAATTTTCCTTTCTGGTCATCATGAAAAGCCTTTTCAACATATAAAGATGGAAAGTCAATCCCTTGAATGCTAGGTGAATAGAACTTAGTTAGATTAGGATTATTGAAAAGATTTTCCCATGCATCAGGTTCACAAACTTCTGCACACATGGCTAATGCAGAAAGCTGCCCTCTCGGCCAGTTTTCTCCAAAGTTAAACCAAAATCCAAACTTACTGTCATTAATACCAAAGAATTGCGGTTCAAAATTTTCTTCTGCATATTTTTTTAGTCTCTCATAAGTAACTTGATCGTCAAATTCTCTAGACATAGTCAATCCAAGCGCAAACATTCTTGGATCAGATATATATTCATTTGTAATCGGAATAGATGGGTTGTCCCATCCTAGAAAATTAATGGCACCTCGATAAAGGAGTTCAGCAAAATGAGGATCTTGTGGTTTTGCATAAAACGCTACTGCAAGACCATGAGTAGGTAATGTTTTATGATGATGATCGTTAATTTCATCGAAATACATTGTGACCCATTGCAAAGCACCACTCTTATCAAATCCATAATATTTATCTTTGGTAAAAGATAACCAATTAGAGTATGAACTATGAAAATTATTATCAAAAATTTTGTCATACATCATTAATCCTAATCCAGCAGCTGACAAACAAAATGGCCAAGCTTTGGTATTTTCACAATGAGGTCCCATAGGAGTTTTAGACCATTGCTGATGCAGATGGTCAGCTAATTGATGTTGAGTCCATTCGAATCGTGAATTATAAGCGCCGGCAACACTAAAGGAACTAGACCACTTATCATAACCACTAACATAAGTATGCAAAGATTGAGTTAAATTGAGCCAACCTTTAAAAAATAAATTTCCATCCGCACCAATAGGATCCATATGAAATCCCCAAGGCGCGACGCCATTAGCAGTCCATCCGGGGGCATCATAATTACCCCAAAATTCTTCTGGAATAAGAGTACCTTTCCATGCTTCGGGATAATTTTGCCTATTCGGATCATGACCAAATTGAGACAGCCAATCAACAGCTGCCCAGTAAGTAATTGAACGTTCAGCGATTTCATCAAGAATTTCTGAATAAACCTCTCTCCAAGCAGGAGTCTTATCGGCCATCAACCCTATTGCATAGGTTGACTCTTGAAGATCAAAACGGGGGAAAGAGCACATTGGTGGTGTTGATGTCTGATCCCACCATTCATTTGGAGTTCCTGTTTCTGACCAATCATCTGATGTAGTTGCCTTTTGATGTAAAAAATTTAGCCATCCTTTAGCTCTTTCGTTCAGTGCAGGATGATTGTTTTGCATTAGATTATTAAATTGATGAACTAGGTCTTGATAGTATCTGATTATGCCATCTATGCAGATTTTTTAGACTCTCATGAGGTTTAAGCTCTACCATACTCGAAGCAAAGTCTATAGCTGATAGAAGAGTAATGTCTGCAACTGTATACCTATTTCCCGCCACATATTCTGAAGATGAGAATTCATTATCTAATCTTTTGTAGTAAGAATTAACATTATTATCACTTGCTTCTTTGGCAGCTGGAATCTGCTTAAATAAACCCATAGCGCCAACAATTGGTCCATTAACCCATGAAGTTCCGATCTGAGTCCAAAGTTCTAACTCTATGTGTCTATTTCTACTTTCGATGAATGAAGTCTCAAAAGCATCTTCTCCAAATAAGTTAGGTTCTGGCTCGAGACTCTCTAGATATCTGCAGATAGGTATTGATTCTGATATGCATCTTCCATCTTCTAGTTCTAATACAGGAATTTTTCCACTGGGGTTCTTTTTTAAAAATTCTGGTGACTTATGCTCTCTGCTTGCCATATCACAGTTGACAAGCTCTAAGGCTATTTGCTTTTCTTCGGCAAATATTTTTACCCTTCTTGGATTAGGTGCTTGAGGAAAATCATATAACTTCATCATGAAATTGCAGGAGCATCTGATCCAAGAAGATCATCTCTTAAGTTTCTTTTTAAAACCTTACCAGTAGCATTTCTGGGTAAGGCATCTATAAACTCTACTGAATTTGGTACTTTAAATTTTGCGAGGTTATTTAGACAATGCTGGATGATATCTTTTTCTTCCAGCATTTGTTCCGGTTTGAGGCTTATGAATGCTATACCTGTCTCACCCCATCTCTCATCTGGAACACCAATAATTGCTGCCTCAGCAATTTCCGGGAGTTGATAAAGAACATTTTCAACTTCCGCCGGATAAACATTTTCTCCACCTGATATATACATATCTTTCCAGCGATCTACGATATAGATAAAGCCTTCATCATCAAATCTAGCAGCATCACCAGTTTTAAGCCAATCGTCTTCGAAAGAGTTCTTTGTAGCTTCTTCATTATTCCAGTAACCAGGTGTGATATTCGGACCTCTAATATATAGCTCCCCTACCTCTCCCCAAGGGAGTTCCTTACCTTCATCATCAACTACTTTAACTTCTGTATGTAGCAATGGTTTTCCCGCAGAGCCTAACTTTCTTTCTGCATCTTCAGCGGGCAGTCCTATTCCTCCAGGACTTGTCTCAGTCATACCCCAACCTTGAATCATTGATACTCCCCTATCAGACCAGGTTCTAAGAATCGCTTCAGCGCAAGGAGCACCTCCAATTCCTGCAACTCTTAAATTTGACAGATTAGTACTATCAAAGTCAGGATGATTCATCATGAACTGATAGGGAGCTGGAACAGCAAAAAAGTGAGAAACCTTATATTCATCACTTCCTAAGATTGACAATGCCAAGCCTGGATCAAAATCTCTTATGAGGATTAATTCTCCTCCTGCATGCAAAACAGGATTTGCATAGCAATTCATTCCGCCTGTATGAAAAAGTGGTAAAACTACTAACTGCACTGTATCCGTTGCTACGAATGCAGGAGAGGCAAGATTTATCGCGTTATAAAGTTGCATTTGATGATTAATCATTGCGCCTTTAGGATGACCAGTTGTTCCAGAAGTGTACATAATCATTATCAAATCTTCTTGATTAATATCAGGTTGAACAAAGTCATAGCTAGACTCTTTCAAAGAAATTTCATACTCGCTTTCTAAATCTTCCTTATCAATCTCCAAAGAGCAGGAAATATTACAGTCTTTTACTAATTCGTTTGAGATGTCAGAAAAAGATACATCATAGATAAGAACTTTAGGCGTGCTGTCATTAAGAATATATTCAAGCTCAGGTTTTGTTAATCGCCAATTTAAGGGTAGTTCGATAGCTCCTATTTTTGCACAAGCAAATTCTAGTTCGAAAAATTCAGCACAATTCTGAGATAAAATTGCGACCCTATCGCCCTTTTGTACTCCCTTTCTTTGTAACCAATTTGCTAAGAGACAAGCTCTATCATCAAGCTCTTTGTAAGTAAGACTTTGTTTTGCACTCAAATCACGAATCGCTATCTTAGTTGGCCTCACATAAGCGTGATAAGCAGACCAATCATAATGTTTGACAGACATAATTTTCCCCAGTTATAAAAAAACAACCATGAATAAGTAGAATACTATTACTGCTCCCCAAATATTTAATAAGAAACCAATTCTTCTTCCAACTTGCTCTCCTTTCGAATATTGCCAAAGAAAGAATAGAAGGCTTATAAATATTAAAGAAATAATAATTCCAATATGCATAACGCAACTTTAATAGCTAAGTTATTAGCAAGCAACCTTGTCCTAATACAAAAATCACTCTTAAAGAACTTAATGATTTAAAATACTCTACGAAGTTAAAAGCAAAATACTTAACAGAAATCCATCCATTGAAAAAATCATACAAACAAACCTCTAAAGCGCTCAGAGGGATTGTAAAAAAATCTAATAAATCTAGAGGATTTTATGTCGATGATTCCAAATATGATTCCCAATTTAAACTTGGAAAGAAAGAACTATTTAAAGCAATGCCTGGAGACTTAGTTCAATTTTCTCTTACTCCAAAAGGTTGGGCAAAAATAGATAAAGTCATTACAGAAAATACAAGTGAGTTTATTGGGAAGATATTTAGAAGAGGCAAAAGGTTATATACAAGTCCCATGGGCTACGAAAATGATTTAAGAGTTTTAATCAAAGAGCCGCATCCTAAAATGATAAAAGATGGTGGCATCGGTAAATTTTCGATGCATAAACAACCCAGTCTAGAAGCACTGCCTGAAGCAAATCTTATTTCTTTATTCGATTTAGATAATGAATTTAGTTTGGCATATGAGATGGCTGTAACTAATCATAATCTTAAACGTGAATGGCCTAAGGCGGTAATTAATGAATCAAGAAAGTTAAAAGATAAGAATTTTGATATTGAATCCGTAAAAGATCTCAGGGGTAAAACTTTTGTGACTATAGATGGAAAAAGTGCAAAAGACTTTGATGATGCTGTGCTAGGAGAGAAAGATGAGCATGGAAATCTAATTTTATACGTAGCAATAGCCGATGTTGCACGTTATATAGATGAAGGAAGTCATCTAGATAATGAAGCTTTTGATAGAGGAACCTCAGTTTATTTCTCGCAGAGAGTAATTCCTATGTTGCCTGAGGAATTAAGCAATGATTTGTGCTCACTAAAACCTGATGAAGATAGATTCTGTGTAGTTTGTAAAACTACAGTCTGTGCGGATGGTAATCTCTCTGATACTTCTTTTTTCGAAGCAATAATCAATTCTAAGTCTAGATTGACTTATCCCACAGTTACACGGGAAATACAGAAAAAACAATTTAAAAAACCTTATGCGGATTCTTTAAGGGTTCTATTAGAAATTTATAGAAGATTAAAGAAAAATAGAATTGAAAGAGGCTCGTTGGAGCTCGAAGTACCTTCGTACATTCCCAAGGTAGAAAATCAGAAAATTGTTCGATTTATTGATTCGCCTAGAGAGATATCTCATATGATGATCGAAGAATTCATGCTTGCTGCAAATATATCGGCAGCTGAATTATGCTTAAAACATAAAATACCTTCCGTTTACAGAGTTCACCCAAAGCCGGATATATTAAAAATTAAAACTCTTGAAAAATTTTTAAGAAGCAGAAAGATTAATGCTGCTTTGGACGATGGTAGCGACATAAAAAAATTAACAGCTCTGGCGGAAATAGCTAAAGATAGAAAAGATAAAAGCATCATTCACTCACAGATTTTATATTCTATGAGCTTGGCTACTTACGAAGCTGATGTTGCAATTCACTATGCCCTTAATTACTCAAACTATTCACACTTCACCTCTCCAATAAGAAGATATCCTGATTTGCTAGTTCATAGAGCAATAAAATCTTTAATAAGGTCGAATGATGGAAATATTAAAATAGACGAAAGTTCTATAAAGACTAAACCTGTTTACAGCCATGAGCAGTTAATGGAGTCTTCAAAAAGTTGTTCTATAAAGGAGAGGGTTGCAGAAAAAGCTGAAAGAGAAGCGTTAAATCACCTTAAGTGTGCTTTTGCTTCAGAGAATATTGGAAATACTTTCAATGGTCAGATAATTGGTGTTACTAATTTCGGTTTATTTATTCACTTAAAAGAGATAAATATAGAAGGCCTCTGTCACATAAAGTATTTACCTCGTAATGAGTATTATGTCTTCGATGAAGATAGTAAAATGTTACAAAGCAATAGTTCAAGACATTCATACTCCCTTGGAGATGAGGTTAAAGCTACGATTGAAAAGGTAGAAGTCTTTTCTCAGAAAGTAGATCTTAGATTAGTAAAATGAGCTCAAATCCGGATCAAGAAATGGTATGTGGCTTAAATGCTGTAAACCAAATAATAGTCTCAAGGCCTAAATCGGTTAAGTCTCTTTATTTTAGCGAAATAACAAATACTAGGATCGAATCTGTCGTAGAAGAGGCTAAAAAAAATAAAATAAAAATTAATAAGAAAGATCCTGAATTTTTTGAAAAAGTATTTAAAGATATCAATCATCAAAGTATTGCAGTGTCCTGCAATAAGAGACTGGAAGAATCTGAAGCCTTCATACAGTCGGTAATTGAAAGGCCTAAACTTACATTTCTTATTTTAGATGGACTCTCTGATCCACATAATGTTGGAGCATGTTTAAGAAGCGCAGCAGCAGCAGATGTGGATGCAGTAATAGTTCCAAAGAATCGATCTTGTCATCTCACTCCTTCAGTTAGAAAAATATCCTGCGGAGCTTCAGAACTTATTCCATTTGTAATTGTCACTAACATAGTGAGAACAATTAATAATCTGCAAGAGATGGGAGTGGCCGTTTATGGTAGTGATTTGAAGGCCTCATTAGGATATAACGAAATCGATTACCCCGAGAAGGTGGCATTAATAATTGGTTCTGAAGATAAAGGCATTAGAAGGCTTACTAGAGAAAATTGTGATGAACTTATCAAAATAAAGATGTCAGAAAAAATGGATAGCTTAAATGCATCAGTAAGTGCCGGAATAATGCTGTTTGAGATCAAAAAACAAAACAATTCTTTTAATTAAAATTTATCTATAGAATAACTAAATGCTTACCCAAAGAACTCTACAAAATCCCATTAAGGCATTTGGTGTAGGTTTGCATACAGGAAATCCTATAATACTCAAGATTCTTCCTGCTCCAACAGATACGGGGATAATTTTTAAAAGAGTTGATTTAGATCCTGTTGTCGAAATAAAGGCTTCTGCCGAAAATGTTGGAGATACTTCATTGTCAACTTGTTTAATGTCAGGTGAGACAAGAATCTCAACCATAGAACACCTCATGTCTGCTATTGCGGGACTAGGAATAGATAATGCCTTTGTGGAAGTTAATGGTCCTGAAATTCCCATAATGGACGGGAGTGCAGCTCCATTCGTTTTCTTACTGGAATCCGCAGGCTTATTGGAACAAGACGAAATAAAGAAATTTATAAGAATTAAAGATACAGTAAAAGTATCTCATGATGATGCCTGGGCTCAGGTATCACCTTTTGAAGGATTTAAGGTTGACTTTACAATGCTATACGACCATCCAGTTCACAAGGACCATGCCACAAAGGCTTCTGTAAACTTCAATAGCACTTCATTCGTAAGGGAAGTAAGCAGAGCAAGAACATTCGGGTTCATGAGCGAACTCGAAACATTAAATGAAAATAATCTTGCCTTAGGGGCGAGCGTTAAAAATACAATCGCCATAGGAGATGACTGCATTCTAAATGAAGATGGTTTGCGGGTTGAGAATGAAATGATCAAGCATAAAATCCTTGATGCTATCGGAGATTTATATTTACTTGGTCATAATTTGGTAGGCTCTTTCGAAGGCTATAAGTCAGGTCATAAAGTAAATAATGCGCTTCTTAGAGAACTCATTGCAAGACCGGATACATGGGAAGTTAAAACTTATGATGATCCAGTGAATTCACCCATCAAATACCTCGAGCCTATCATTGATCCTAGTTCAGGATAATTTTTTTTATCTGATATTCGTTAGCAGCTGTTAGAATTGCGCCTAACAAATTTTTATGGGTCTATTAGATAAAATATTTGGTTCAAAAAACCAGAAAGTATTAAAAAAAATTCAACCTTTAGTGAATTCTATAAATTCCCTTGAGGAAGAATATTCAAAGCTCACTGACGAAGATTTAAGGAATAAGAGAGAAAATTTTATAGATCGCCACAACAATGGAGAATCTTTAGACGCACTTCTCCCTGAAGCCTTTGCGGTTGTTAGAGAGGTAAGTACAAGACAGCTAGGTTTAAGGCATTACGATTGCCAGCTTATAGGTGGAATAGCACTTCATAATTGTCAAATAGCTGAAATGGCAACTGGAGAAGGCAAAACACTTGTAGCCACCTTACCTTCATACCTTAATTCCATAACCGAAAGAAAAGTTATTTTAGTCACAGTGAATGATTACTTAGCAAAAAGGGATGCAGAATGGATGGGTCCAATATATGAAAATCTAGGAATGTCTGTTTCTTTTATTATTCCAGGACAGCAACTAGATGAAAGAAAAACTGCTTATGAAGCAGATGTTATATACGCAACTAACAATGAGCTTGGGTTTGATTTTCTTAGAAATAATATGGTTGTGAATACAAATGATAGGATGATGAATGACTATTATTTTGCAATCATTGATGAAGTAGATTCTATCCTTATAGATGAGGCAAGGACTCCTCTTGTTATTTCTGGCCCAGCAGAAAATACAGCTCAAATTTACCAAAAAATTAGCAAATTTATTCCTAAATTAGAAGAACAATCTATTAATGAGGCAGATGAAGATGAAGGCCAAGATCAAGATAAAGAAGATGCGGGTCATTTTGTTATAGATGAGAAATCAAAGCAGGTTGAGCTTACTGATTTTGGACATGATTTCATTGAGCAGCTATTAAAAAATGATAATCTTCTTGAAGAAGATCAAAGTCTTTACTCTTCTGGAAATCTAAGACTTCTTCACTACATTCAATCCTCGCTAAGAGCTCACTTTCTTTTCAATAAAGATGTTGATTACATGGTCCAAAATAACCAAGTAGTGTTAATTGATGAAAATACAGGCAGAGCTATGCCGGGAAGAAGATTGGCTGATGGTTTGCATCAAGCGATAGAGCAAAAAGAAAATGTACCCATACAAATGGAAAGTCAGACTTTGGCATCTTGTACTTTCCAAAACTACTTCAGGCAATATGAAAAATTATCTGGAATGACGGGTACAGCAAGTACAGAAGCAGAAGAGTTTGCTGAGATTTATGGTCTTAATGTTCTGGAAGTACCAACAAATGAACCTATGGTTCGCGATGATAAAAATGATCTTGTGTATTTAACCCAAGGTGAAAAATACAAAGCTGTAATAGATGAGATAAAGGAATATAAAGATAAGGGTAATCCCATACTGGTTGGTACAGCATCTTTAGAGAGCTCAGAGCTCTTATCGAGCCTTTTAAAAAAGGAAAATATTGAACATCAAGTTCTCAATGCAAAAAATCATGCAAAAGAAGCTGAGATTATTTCACAAGCTGGTAAGCCTAGTGTTATAACCATAGCTACTAATATGGCAGGAAGAGGAACAGATATAGTTTTGGGCGGAAACTGGGAAGCAGAGTTTGAAAAGCATTCTAAGGATGATTCAAAAAAAGAAGAATTGGTATCTAAATGGAAAGAGCTAAATTCGGAGGTTATCAGCTCTGGAGGCTTACATGTCATTGGGACCGAGAGGAACGAATCAAGAAGAATGGACAATCAGCTTAGGGGACGTTCAGGCAGACAAGGTGATCCTGGTTCATCTAGATTTTATATTTCTCTTGAAGACAATCTGATGAGAATATTTGCATCCGATCAATTCAAAAATATTATGCAAAGAGTAGGTTTGGAGGAAGGAGAATCTATTGAACATAGGATGTTAAGCGGAGCGATAGAAAGAGCACAAAAAAGAGTTGAGGGAAGAAATTTCGATATTAGGAAAATGCTACTTGAATATGATGATATGGCAAATGAGCAAAGACAGATTATCTATTCGCAAAGAAATAATATTCTCGAGGCTGATGTTATAACAGAGCTACTTGATTCCATGAGGGAAACCATAATTTCAGATGAATTAGATTCTGTTTCTCTTGGAGATTTAGAGCCTCACGAATGGAATACAGATATATTGGAAAGTTCTCTCTCGAATATATTTGGACTACAAATTCCAATTAAACAGTGGATTACTTCAGATAGTAATATGACACGAGAAGATGTAGAGCAAAAGATACTTATATCTGCCAATCAAGCTTATAGCGAAAAGAGTAATAGTATTGGTCCAGTCATGAGAGATTTTGAGAAGCAAATACTTCTTCAAATTATTGATAATGCCTGGAAAGATCATTTAGCAGAAGTAGACGCATTGAGACAAGGTATTGGCCTTAGAAGCTATGCCAGTAAGAATCCCAAACTTGAATTTAGAAGAGAATCATTTGAACTATTTGAAAGCCTTTTAAATAAAATAAGATTAGAAGGCATAAGATTCTTATCGAGGGTGGAGATTGAACTGGAAGATTCTGGGGATTTGAACCTTCCGAAACAAAATCAGGCTCAGAATTTAGATCACCAAAGTCCTGAATCAGCATTGAATCCCGCCAGGCAAGAAGAGTCATCTTCAAAAGATCAAGGTAACAGAAGACTTAGAAGAGCAGAAGCAAAAATGGCTAGGAAAAATGCCAGAAAAAAATAATGCCAAAAAGAATACATAAGATTGAAGGCATAAGCTTCGGTACGGCTTCAAGTAATACACGATATGGGAAGAAAGAAGATAGCCTGATAGTGACTCTTCCTCAAGAATCAATACTTAGTGGAAAATTTACCTCCAATAAACTCAAAGCTGCACCGGTCATATTAGCTATAGAAAATCTATTGAATCTAAAAAAAACAGAGAAGATTTTATTGATTAATGCTGGAAATGCGAATGCCGCTACAGGACCTAATGGTTTAAAAGATGTTAGGAAATACTGCAAAGAAATTGCTCTAGATTTCAAAACTAGCCAAGAGAATGTTATACCCTTTTCAACCGGTGTCATTGGAGAGCCACTAGCTGTAAAAAATTATCTATCCGCTTTTAGAGAGGCATCGAAAAGTTTAAGCGAGAAAAAATGGAAAAAAGCTTCTGAGGCTATTTTAACTACCGACACGAAGCCGAAAATAATTTCTAAAGAAGTTAAAGTTGGCAAGACTTCTTATTTTATAACTGGATTTGCAAAAGGTTCGGGGATGATCAGACCCGACTTTGCTACATTATTGAGTTTTGTATTCATTGATGCAAAATTGAGTCAAAAATCGCTAAACAATATCCATTCAAATGCTCTTAAAGTAAGTTTTGAAGCTATTACTGTTGATGGAGATACTTCTCCTAATGATTCTTCTTTATTAGTTGCAAATGGTAATAAAGAAAAATCTATAAAAGTTGGTTCTCTTGAAGAAAAGAGACTTTCTATTGCAATTACAGAAATCTTTAAAGATCTTGCTGAACTACTAGTAGAAGATGCAGAAGGCGCTACAAAAAAAATTAAAATCAAGGTAGGTAAGGCCAAGAATATTGATCAAGCTAAATCTGTAGCATTCACAATAGCTGAATCACCTTTAGTTAAAACAGCTATGTTTGGAAGTGATGCTAATTGGGGAAGAATACTTTCCGCAATAGGTAGAAATAAAGATATTGATAAGATCGATAAAGTTAAGATTCAATTAAATGGAGAGCCACTTGTGAAACAAGGCTATATTGATGCTAAATATTCAGAAAAACGTGCATCAAAGGAAATGAAAAAAAAGGAAATTCTAATCGAAGTAAGTCTCGGACTTGGTAAAAAAGACTTTGAGGTGATGACTTCAGATCTCTCTGAAGATTATGTTCTGATCAATAGCGATTACAGGAGTTAATGACGCGTCTCAAAATCCTCTTCTGGGTCAAAAACTTTTTCTCCTGCTATCTTCCTATCTTCACTAGCCCAAGCTCCTAAATCAAGAAGTTGGCAGCGGCGACTACAAAAAGGCCTATGTTCGTTCTTTTCAGAATACTCGGCTTGTTCGCCGCATTCAGGACATTTCACATATCTCATATTTCTGTAATAATTTTTTTATGAAGCTGCTTAACGACTATTTGAAGATCCTCAAGACTGCCGTCATTAATGATAACTTCATCTGCAAGCTCTAATCTATTTTGTCTAGAAATTTGAGCTTTAATAATAGATTGAACTTGCTCTTCAGATACCCCATCTCTTTTTAAGGTTCTCTCAACCTGAGTTTCGACAGGAACATCGACCACTAAAACTTTATCACAATAATCTTTTTGACCTGTCTCAAGTAAAAGGGGTGAAACTAAAATAGAATAAGGGCTTGTTGAAGCTTTAAGTTCGTCTTGTATTTGTCTTGCTATGGCTGGATGCAATAAAGATTCTAGCCAATCTTTCTCTTCATCAGAATTAAAGATTATTTCTCTCAATTTTGATCTGTCTAACTCCCCTACTTCATTTAGGATATCTTGACCGAAGCGTTCAGATATTTGTTCTAAGCATGGTTTACCTTTTTCGACTACTACTCTTGAAGCTAAATCAGCATCTACTATAACTATCCCGAGTTCTTCAAAGCAGTCTGAAACTGCAGTCTTACCGCTTCCTATTCCACCAGTTAAACCAACTATCATGTGATTGATATTATCAAAAGGTATTCTAAATTACTCTGAATTTAAGGTCTTTTGTAGAAAAGAAATAGCAGCATTAGCAAAAATATCATTTCTATCTCCAGCTATCATGTGGGCAGCACGATCTATCTCAATGAAATCAGCATGATCTATGGTTTCTAAGAAATCATCTACCTCTTCCTGAGTGACAACATTACTTAAAGCTCCCCTAATGAGTAAAGTAGGAACATTAACTGATTCAGCGTACATTTTTTGTCTTAACTTGTAATCACTTCTATTACTTGTCCTAGATTCAATGAATCTGGGATCCCAATGCCAATAATATCTTCCATCTTCTTTCAATCTTAGGTTCTTTTTTAAACCCGAGATATCTTTTGGTTTTTCTCGATGAGGGAGATAGGAAGCGATTGAATCAGATGCTTCTTCTAACGAACTAAATCCTTTAGAACCTGAACTCATAAAATTAAGAATTTCATTTGATCCATCTTCATTTGGATAAATCCCTATATCGACCATAACTAGGGCATTACATATATCTCTACATTCTTTATCACCTGCGGTGCACAAAGAAACCATCCCACCCAGAGAAGCACCTATCAAGGAAGCATCTTTGCCTAATTGATGGATAATACTTACCAGATCTTCTTTATAGCTCTCAATTGCGTAATCTCCTTCATTACTCCAATCACTGTCTCCATGTCCTCTTAAGTCAATAGCTACAGCATAGAATCCTGCTTGTGATAGTTTTTCAGCTGTGCCGCCCCAGGCGTGTCTTGTTTGACCACCTCCATGAAGCAAAATTACAAGAGGGTCATCAGGATTACCTAAGGCAGTTGCCTCGATATTTAGGCCTGAACTAACTTTAAATTTCATTGGTATTAATTTTTCTGAAAAGAATTGAGGAATTGTTCCATATTTAGTGAGAAAATCTATACAAGAATGCAAGAAGCACCTAAAACCTTTTTTGAAAGATTAAAATTCATTGGCCCCAGTGTGGTTGTCACAGGTAGTGTTGTAGGCAGTGGATCAATAGTGATGACACCTTTATTGGGAGCGGCTGCTGGGTTTATGCTTTTATGGTGGTTGCTCTTAAGCATGTGGAGCAAACCTATCATCCAAGCAGAGATAGCGCGGTATGTAGTTGTTACGAAAAAAACATTTTTAGAAGCTTTTGCTGATATGCCTGGCTTCAAGACAACCATCCAAGGAAAAACTACTTCTTGGTTAGTTTGGTTCATGTTCATCGGAGTCATACCTTCAATTGCCGGTATGGGTGGATTAGCAGGTGCTGTGGCCGAAGCTGGCAATACAATGTTTCCTTTTCTGACAGTAGAGATATGGGTTGTAATCTCTTGTTTAGTTACTTGGATATTGTTGTATTTTGGATCATACAAAAGCTTAGAGAAGACCTTGCTTGTGATGGTATTGTTCTTCTCCTTCATGACGATGGTTATCGCAATTGCAATGCAATCTACTGATTATCAAGTCAGTGCTGTGCAAGTCTCTTCTGGTCTTAGCTTTTCTTTCCCATCGGGGTACTTACCCCTAGCTCTAGCTGTTTTTGGTTTTACTGGAATAAGCTATGGAGAAATAATGGCTTATACATATTGGTGTTTAGAAAAAGGATATGCGGAAAATAGTGGCAATAATGTTGAGGAGACAAAACATTGGATAAAAACTATGCAAACTGATGTTTGGGTGACAGTTTTTTTCATTACTCTTGGAACGCTTCCCTTTTTCTTTTTAGGAGCAGGTGTTCTTTATAATATACCTGAATTACAACAATCTTTAGCAACAAGCTCTTTTTGGGACATAGATGTTATAAGTTCTCTTCAAAATATGTTCTCTCTCGTGCTGGGCGGTTGGGCTAAATGGCTTTTTATCGTTTTGGCATTCTTTGTTTTGTTCTCTACCCTCTTATCAGGAACTGCTGCCTTCACAAGGACCATATCTGACTATTTAATTTCTATGGGACTAGTAAAAGAGCAAACAGATACAAGAAAGAAGTTAATCAAGCTCATAGCTTTCGTTATCCCATTTCTTTCCGGTTTATTCTATTTTGTTTTACCAAACCCCTTCACCTTGCTTCTCATAGCAGGCATATGGGCCGCGATGGGATTGCCAATTGTTAATATAGGTGCGCTCTATTTGGTAAATAAGCTTGAACCAGAGCTGCAACCCAAAGTAACAACTAAATTAATTTTATGGGGGAGTTTAGTATTACAATTGAGTATGGCAGTTTTAATCATAGACGACATACTTTTAGCATTCTAAGGTGAATTGATGGAACAAATAAAATGGCCTTTTCTCAAACAAACCTGGGGAATAGAATTTGAAAGTTCCAAGGGAGCATACTTATACACTAAAGACGGAAGAAAAATTCTGGATGCTGCTGGCGGAGCGATAGTAAATAATATTGGTTATGGTAGAGAAGAAGTTGCTGAGGCTATTTCCAGAGCAGTAATAAATAATTCATACATACTCCCTCCTTTTCTTACTCCTGAAAGAGAAGCTTTACTTGATGAGTTGAGAAATCATTGGCTTCCACCTCATCTAACTAGAATACATCTCTCATCAGGTGGATCGGAAGCAAATGAATCTGCAGTCAAACTAGCTATACAATATCAAGCGAGTAGAGGAAAACATGAAAAGAATATCATTCTTACCAGAAGTCTCTCTTATCACGGAACTACATTAAATATGTCAGGTATTTCGGGTCATGAAGCTCGAAAAAGAGGACTGGAAAGTTATGTCCCTTTACCAACCACAATAGAAACACCTTATCCACTTAGATGTCCTTTAGGTAGTTTTCATCCTGACTCAAAAGATTATTATTTAGATAATCTGAGAGATACGATCAAGAGATTAGATCCAAGAAATATAGCTGCCCTTTTAATGGAACCTATAAATGGATCTAGTGGAGGAGCAATTACTCCTCCAGATGGATATTGGGAAGAAGCAGAGAAAATATTAAAAGAAAATGATATTTTACTAATTGCTGATGAGGTCATGACAGGCTTTGGGAGAGTCGGAATAGACTTCGCAAGTAATTTTTACAATACTCAACCAGACATCCTTGTAGCAGGTAAAGGAATGGGTGGAGGATATGCAGCTATTGGGGGAACCTATAGCACCGATACGATAGCTGACTCCATTCAATCTGCAGGATATGAGGTTATGTTTCATACATTTGCTGCACTACCTCAATCATGCGCAGCTTCTGCTGAAGTTCTAAAGACCCTAAGAGAGGAAAAATTATGTGAAAAAGTTCAGCCTCTTGGTGAAAAATTATTACAAAAACTCAATTCTGAAGTAGGACAACATCCAAATATTGCCGAGATAAGAGGCAAAGGACTTCTTATAGGTATAGAAATTGTGGAGGATAAATCCAACTTAAAACCATTTGATGAATCTAAGAAAATTACTAGCAAAGTTATGCAAAAAGGTCTTGAGGAAGGCGTATTTCTATACCCAGGAGGTACTGGCCAATATCGAGATATTATTTGTCTGGGTCCAGCATTTATTATAGGAGATCATGAAATTGATTTGATGGTAGACGTGCTAAAACAGTCGGTTGATTTTGCCGTAGAAAATCACAGCACCATCTAGATTTTCAGATTTCTTCAACATATTTTGAGATCACCGGAGCAACTTCATTGATGGACTCTAAATTTCCTTTTGCGTATGAATCTGCGAGCCCAAACAACTCAGCAAATAGAAGTTTTTCTTGATTGGCCTTTAGAACTTGTACCTGATCATATTTTTCTAAAGTCTTCTTCCAGTAGTTTCGAACCTCAAGCCAAAAAAGTTTTGTTTTGTCCCAGTATTCCTCTCCAGCACTCCAATCAAAATCGCTCACCATTTGATATCTGGCAAGACCTATTTCTTTAGCAAGTACTTTGCCATTTAATAAAACCTTTGAATTATTCTGCTCGTGAACCCATCCAGTAGGAGTAATAGTGTGGAGATTAGTGCCTGAAAGTAAATCATAGTCGTCTCTAATGGTAGTTTCTCTCCTTGGCAGAGGTCTGTTGGTTTCTTCACTTACCCAAGTAGAGGTATTTTTATAATGTTTCCATTCACCATATCCTTGATATCTAGGAGAGTCATCGACCTGATAAACAGACTGAGACCATTTACCCTGAATTTCCTTGTCTGAGAGAGTTTGTTTTTTCCAAATATTGTCTCCTATATAAACATTTATGGTTTTATCTTCATAATGCCAGTCCTGTCTCCAATGTTTCACCACGATTGGATCAGAAATAGAACCATCATCTAGTTCAAAAAACATCACCATAATGTGCTGAAGGCTGATGAAATCTTCTTTATCTTCTATGACTTTCACAAATTCTGTTCCCCAAGATTGATACGGTCTTGAAGGTGAGTAAGTTTCAAAGAAACCCATCGTTTCCATAAAATCAAAATTTGCTTTATATCCTCCCTGCATGCCAAGAATGGCCAACCTATCCTTTTCATATTTTGACAGACCTGGACTTTGAAGTTCAAGCCAATAAGAGTTAGGATCTTCATCCATCTCAATCTTAGGACCTGTAGTTGATCCTCCTATTGGTGTTTGCAGATCTGGGTCTGCTAAGTGCGTCCAGCCAAATACATAGCCAGGTTCTTCAGTGCTTACAATGCCAAAGAAAAGGATTGAAATAAGTATTGCTGATAATTTCATTCTAATATGGACTATTCATTCAATCCGCACAACAAATGATAATTCTTGTAATAACTAGCATAGTTAGTTGAACCCACTATAGGCATAGAATCTCTGCTAGCTTTTAAACTGCTGTAGTAATCAGAAATCGCCTTTATAGTCCCTACTGCTCTGATAGATTTTTCGATTTTTGGCCTGCCCTCTAATATTTTGTCCATATTTGGAAAAACTGCTGCGCCCCACCAAGAGATAGCGGCAAAAAGAAGAATATCAGCACATGAAGGATTAGAGCCCAATAAGTATGGACCTTCATCGCTAATGGCATTTTCTAAAAAATCAAATAGAGTTGCGAGTTCCCCACTTCCTTTTTCCATTCTAGGATTTAGGAAGTCATCTAAAGTACCTTGACCTAACATTGTTGAGTATAAGGGCGCCGTTTCCATAGAATCTGTTCCATTTAGACCAATCAAAATAGGCCAGATATCTTCCATCATATCCATAAATCCATCCGCTCTTGCCGAAGCTTCGGGCTCTTCTGGATATAGGTAATTTCCTTCAAACTTAATCAATTTACCTAGATATCTAAGAATTGCTCTTTGTTGACCAATAATTTCACCTGAGGGCAAGAGTAGAGTTGGCAGTGTACCCCAAGGAGTTTGTGGTTTAAGTTTGCCCCAAGTGCCGTCATCAAAAGGGGGAGGATTTTGATTCTCAGGATTTTCTAGAGGTAGAGGTAAGGGTACGAAATTATTTTCAAACTCGATCCCGCCAAGGGCTAAGATCACTCTTATGCTTTCTCCACGACCAGGTATATTCCAATAGTTCAAGACATATGACGTTTGGGTCATCTAATTTTCTCCAAATAATATTGAAACAGGAGTATATCAGTATAAAAAAAGGAGTAGAAAGTTCTCTTTTAATAATATTCTAGAAAATTTTTTTATGAGTCAGGAATTGATGGGCAGAAACTCTGCCCATCAAAGATTAATATTAATTGCTTGACGCGCGTCTTTTATTTGAAGCTTGATAAATTTCTTGGTCTTCACAACTAACTACATCTCCGTATATAGATGCTTGTGCAACTCCTCCATTATTATCAACATACTTTTGAGCATTAGCTCCCCATTCTTCTAATGAACTTACAGCTGTCATTTGCCAAAAGTCTTTGTCGTCATCTTCTTCAACAATACCAGCCGTTGGAAATAACCTGTAGACTCCACCTGAAAATCCAGATGAATCTGAAAAAGCATTCCATTTAGCGTCAGCCTCAACAAGATCAGTCAAATTTTTACCTTCGTTAATTGTACAGCTCTGAAAAGAAAGGACACCGCTATCATTATTTGGAGTAGGATTTGACCTGACTACATATAATGCGGTTAAGGAATGATTGGAACAATCCCAAACTTTATTAAAGCCTTCTGCTTCTTCTATTGCATTAGAAAAATAGTTATTCAATTCACTGCCCATGTTAGACCAGCTATTCCAAGTACCCATCCATATAGCTGTTTCACCATTTAGGTTAACATTGGAATGGAATATAGGAGTTAAAACCCAAGCAGAATAACTGTCATTTCCTGATTCGTCTTCAAATTTATTCCAATCAGCAATGGGGTCCTCTAAATCGGTAACATCCTTTCCTCTTGAAAATTCACAGCCGTGATAGAATTCGACAGGGAAGAAGCTAGTAGCTTCCATATGATCATCACCAGCTACTGGTAGTAGCATTGCAGCAAAAAACGGTACTATCATTATTTTTAATATATTTTTCATTAAGTTTCCTTTTTGGTTGAAAGCGATAATATTATTGAACTTTTAATTAAATACAACAATTCATTAATCTAATCTTAAAATAATTACTTTACTGCCTTTATAATTGATTTAATGACTAGTGTTTCTGATTTAGAAATAGATTCTTCAATTGTTTTACAGTTTCAATTTAGTCAGTATCTTATGAACACAATCCTCTATATCTCTGTTATTTGTAACAGTATGGTCAGAGTAATGTTTATATAATATTACTCTTTTCTTATAAGCATCTGCGATAGTTTGATTTGGGTCTTTAATGAAACCTCTTTGTTTAAAATCCGAAACTCTATCCAAAATTGTTTCAAAATTAACCTCTAGATAAATAACATAAGATTTTTCTCTTATAAATTTCATAGCTAAATGAGAAAAAACTGCACTACCCCCAGTGGCTAACAGAGTTTCATTAAATTTTGTTGAAAGCAATACTTCTTCTTCAATAGCCCTAAACCTATCTTGACCTTCAAAATATATAATATCTTTAGACTTTCCATAAAGATTTTCTATTATTTTGTCCGTGTCCAAAAATTTATAACCAATCTGTGAGGATAAGGCTTTTCCTACAGAGGTCTTCCCTGCACCTGCCATTCCTATTAACGAGATTGAATTTTTCAAAATATAGCTAGAGTTTAAATAAATAGTGGAGCTTCTCGTGAAGAATTAGAATCACCTTCTCACTAAGTTTAACTTCCTCCATAAGCATTAAAAGTAAGGGATATCAAATATCAATAAAGATCTTCAAAAAGTTCAGGGTAGTCTCGGATGAGCCTATTATTCAGCCGATTCATCATTCTTTGACTAACCTTAAGGCTAATATCTAAAGTGTCAGAAGTTATCAAGACCTGTTTTGCAAGAAATGAAGAACCTGCATCTTGACTAATAAATTGATAATAAGCAGAAACCTCCTCTTCAGAGAATGTATCAAGGTACAACTCTTTTATTTCTATTTTCATTTCTTCAAGGTACTCAGCAATAAAAAGATCAAAATAATTGTCAAAACCTTCTAAGGAAGAAAGATCAATACCAAATTCCTCTAACGTTAAAATGGTAATTTCTTTAATTTCGTTAGTAGTGTCTTTGGTTATTTGCTTCTCAATAATAAAATCTATCTTTTTTTCAACAGGGATATTAGCTGTTATTAATAAAGGAATAGCTGCGATGATTAATAGAAGAAAAGTTTTCATGCAATCATTAAAGCAGAAATTAGAAGATTTAAAAGAAAATGGTGGAGCCAGTCGGGATCGAACCGACGACCTCATCCGTGCAAGGGATGCGCTCTCCCAGCTGAGCTATGGCCCCACTTAGGGATGCGTAGATTACCAAAAACTTAGTACTAAGTAAGTTTTTTTTTCAATTTAGAAAGGATTAGCCATCTCTTCGATAGAGTCATTTATTCTTTTGACTACATCTTTTTGATCAAGATCTTTTGTAAGTTTATAGTGAGGGTGACTCAAGGTAGCTAAGTCTTTAGCAACTTCAAGGGCTTTTGTCATGAGTTCTTCCGGCTCTACAACTTCATCTAGATAGCCAGCACTCACAGAATCAGCTATGGGATAAGCTTCAGCATTTAAGATTGCTCTATACCAATGATTCTTGAGAATCCTTGACTTAGAAATTTCTAAAATTGGAGTTGGAATCGACATACCATTTCGAGTCTCATTCGCTTGTACTAAGAATTGACCCGATGCTCCAACTCTGTAATCAGCACAGCACAAAAGGAAAGCACCTAACGCTATTGCATGACCGCTAGAAGCCGCTATTACAGGCCTTGGAAAGTTGTAAATTCTGCATAAAAGCCTAAAACCCGCCTGTGTCATTTCGAGTGCAGCCTTGGGATCTCCTCCTGAAATAGTTTTCAAGTCAAAACCAGCAGAAAATAAACCTTCGCGACCGGTTATTAATAAAGAACCTTTGTCATCAGGAACTGAATCTAGAAGAGAATTGATTGTATTACTCATATTGGTTGAAAAAACATTGGCCTTTCCGTCATCTAAAGTAATAATTGAAACATCTCCATCCTGCGTTAAAGTTGCTGTTTGATCCGTCATAGTTTTTCCTTTTAATTTATCTGGGAACGTATAATCTTATAAGTAGTCAAATAACTCAAACATTTAAATATGAAAATCTTCAAAAAACTTTCTAGATCGGTCAAAGGAAGAGTTGCAATCATTACAGGTGCAGGAAGCGGCATGGGTGAGGCAACAGCTAAAGTTTTTGCAGCAGAGGGAGTTAAGGTTATTGCTACCGATGTAAATCAAGAGGAAGTAAATAGAGTTTCATCAGAAATAATAAAAAGTGGCGGAGAATGTATGCCCTTTCTATTGGATGTAACCGATAACGCTTCAATAAATAAATGTGTAGATGCAACCATCGAGACATATAAAACCATTGATTTCGTAATTAATAATGCAGGGATATCTTCTGTCACTTCTGTAGATGATGAAAATTTTGAAAATTATTGGGATGATACTTTAAATGTAGTACTTACAGGTCAAGTAAGATTAATTAGAGCCTCACTTCCATACCTTCTTGAATCTGACAATGGAAGAATAGTAAATATATCCTCTACCGAAGGTTTTGGTGCATCACCATTTCATAGCCCTTATACGGCAGCCAAACATGGGGTAATAGGTTTAACACGCTCCCTAGCACTTGAATTAGGTCCAAAAGGTATAACAGTAAACTGTATTTGTCCTGGTCCTATCAATACGAACATGACCGCAGCTATAGATACTAAAGACAAAGAAATCTATGCCAGAAGAAGGGTTGGTCTAAAAAGATATGGTGAACCTGAAGAGGTTGCACATGCCACTCTAAATCTATGCCTCCCCTCTTCATCCTATATTAATGGCGTTTATTTGCCTGTGGATGGTGGCCTTTCTATAAGACGGGCTTAAATGCCCTTGAATTCAAAATCTTGAAGTAAATCGTAGATCTCTATCCTATCAATATCTTTTTTTCCTACTTCAGATCCCAGTACCTGCCACTTATTTTCACCAGGTAATAATTTTTCCCATTCTGGTAGCTCTTCTGAATTTGGATTTCCTGATTCAGCAAAATTTGTCCAATAAGAAAGCATAATGTCTGATAGCTCTTGATTTTCTATAATGCCTAAGCCTCCAACTCCGAAGACATAGCTTATTTCATAGGCATGGAAAGATCCTAATATTTCTCCAGCTTTACCTGAGGGTTTCTGATTAAAATGATAAAAATAAATATCTTCAGATCGTTCGGCCATAAATTTAGAGGCGAAAAAAGAAGGTGCTCCAAACAAAGAGTCTCCCAATAATCTCTTGCTTGATTTGATCATCTCTTCTTTATCAGAGGCTGGATAGATAGAAAGAATTTTTTCAGCTTTTTCTTCAAATTTATCCAAAATAACTAGCTTATATTTTTCGATTGAATTAACAGGAGGTGCGACATCTGCCAAAGGACTTCCCCAGTAAAGTGCCGTCCCTTCATCCGCATTGGTCCCAATAATTGTTGGGACTTTATGATTTAAACCTTCTTCAAAACTCTTCATCACAGGGGCGAGAACGGTTTTATCATCAACGAAAAATGAAGAAGAAAATCCAATTTTTCCCACCTCAATTATCTTGTCTATAGTTAATTCTCTCATCAGCTTTAACTGATCATCACTATTTGGGATTCCACAAAATTCTCCGAATCTTGATCCGAGATCAGCAGCAGAAAAACCATTACTCGATTTTTCAGATGAATGGAGAGCCATTCTTGAAAAACCACCACTTTGAACAATTGCTTTGTGAAATAGACCTTTTGATACAGGAGATACTAAAAGTGCTGCAACTGAAAAACCTCCAGCAGATTCTCCAAATATAGTGATATTAGACGGATCACCGCCAAATTTTTCTATATTTTCTCTCACCCAATGCAAAGCCTTAATTTGATCTAGTAAGCCGAAATTAGTTTTAAATTCTTCTTCGTTATTATTTATTGATGGATGAGCAAAGAAACCTAATTCTCCTAATCTATAATTTATAGTTACGAGTATTTTTCCTTTCGAAAGTATTCCATCTGGTAAATAATTATCTCCAGATCCGAATCTTAAAGCACCGCCATGAATCCAAAACATAACGGGTAACTTTTCTTTGGGATTTAAATCTCCTGAATAGATATTCAGTCTTAAACAATCTTCTGATTCTTGCGGCGGTTCCTCTTCAGGTAATTCAATTTCGTATGCATTTGCAATCGAATCTCTAAATCCCCCCTCTCCTCTTCTAAATTGAGGACATTGTGGTCCAAATGAACTGGCATCAAAATTTTCCTGCCATGATTCAACATCCTGAGGGGCACGCCATCTGTTGTTACCTGAAGTATCAGCAGCGTAAGGTATACCTCTGAAACTGTAGCCCTTAATTCCATTAAATTCTTCAATTAAACCTTCTACTGGTCCGCTTTTAGTTTCGACAACTGGTCTCATAAGCATTTCTCCCTATTACTTATTTAAAGAGTTAACATATCACGAAATATGAAAAAGAAAATAATAATTGATACTGATCCAGCAATGGGAACAAAGGGTGGTGATCCAGAAGATTGTTTTGCAATTATGCTTGCGATGAATTCGCCAGAACTTGAAATACTTGGCATCACAACCGTGCAAGGAAATGTACCTGTAGAGAGAGGTTTTAGCAATGCTACCTATTTAGTTGAGCAGCTTGGAAGAGATATACCTGTTCACACTGGAAAACCTGGAACATATAGTCAGGATAGAAATGAAAAAAGAAAATGGCTTGGCCAAAGAGAGGAAATGGAACAATTGACTCCAATACTACCAATTGAAAACGATAAGAAAGGTGCTCCAGCTTTTATTGCCGAAACAGCAAAAGAAAATTCTGGTGATATTGAGCTTGTGACTATAGGCCCTCTAACTAATATCGCTCAAGCTTTAGACTTAGAAACTGAATTGCCAACTCACATAAATAAAATAACCATGATGGCTGGAGCGTCAACTGTGCAAGGAAATGTTACGCCAGCTGCAGAGTTTAATGTATGGGCTGATCCTGAATCAGCCGCTCGAGTCTTTGGCTCTGGCATTCCAATAAGAATGGTTCCACTAGACGTATGTCATAAAACTAGATTTGGCAGAGAGCAGTTGAATTTAATTGGAGAAAATGAACATCCTTTTTGTCAATTTGTGCAGAAATCAGTAGATCCATGGTTAAAAATAAATCCAAATAAAGAAATAATTGATCAAGGACTTCATTTATATGACTCATTAGCAGTTGCCCTCTCGTTTATGCCTGAAATAGCAGATTTCAAAGAAGCATATGTATCTGTAGAAACTAAAGGTGAATTTACTGATGGACAGACAGTTAGCGAATTCAATGAATCTATCATGGGACAGATCTTCAAACCTAAGCCCAACTCTGAAGTTGCTTTAGATTTAGATGTTGAAGCTTTTAATTCCTTATTTAAGGAGAGGGTAATAGATTTTTTGGTAGAACTATAATTTATCCAAACTTTAAGACTTCTTGGGTAGTTGGCATAGAAGACGATGCACCTTTCTTTGTCACAGAAATAGCAGCAGCTTTATTAGCAAAGACAGCGGCCTCTAATAAATCATGCTTCTCAGACAGGCAGCTTGCTAATGCTCCAATAAAACAATCTCCCGATCCAGTTGTATCAATGGCATCAACTTTATGACTCTCGATAAACTCATATTGATTATTTTGATAGATATAGACTCCATTTGATCCAAGAGTAACGACTATAGATTGTTGATTATTTAAACTCATGGATTCAATACTTTCTTTGATTGAATCCAAGCAATCCATTTGAATAGATTTTTTTGTTAGAGACTCTAACTCAATTTCATTAACTACAAATAAATCAGTCTCAGAAAAAAGGGAGTTACTCAATGTCAAAGCTGGCGCTACATTTAATATACGATAGCAATTTCTTTCTTTAGCCCTTAAGAATAGTTTCTCAATTTCTCTGGATTCAACTTCCATTTGAGAAATAAGGATATCCGTAGATGAAAGCACCTGATCACTCATCTGTTCGGATCTTGTATGAGAATTTGCTCCCGGGACAACTATTATTTGATTTTGAGAGGTACTTTCGACGACATTAATTAAAGCCACTCCGGATTCTCCATCATGCAGTCCCAATAATTCTGTATCAATATTTTCTGAGTTAAGTTTTTCTCTAAGTAATTCACCATATAGATCATTACCGACTTTCCCAACGAACGACACATTTGAACCTAGTCTTGAACAGGCTACTGCTTGGTTGGCACCCTTGCCTCCAAGAAAAGTTTCAAAGGTTTTTCCAAAAATTGTTTCACCATCTTTGGGTTTAGTAGAGCTATAAACCACTAAATCCATATTGATGCTGCCAAAGACTGCAATCGGATTTTTCATGAAATTTAACCTAGGTCAGCTAAAGAGGAAAATTTATCGACAAGGGTACATGTTCTTTTAACTAAGCTATCTAGATCGAGTTCTCCAACTCCGGCAATCGCTGTTTGTACTCTACCTTGCCATGGAGATGTCCATGATTCTGGTATTGCTCCCATATCTAAGCCAAGCAATCCTCCTACTGTTGCACCTGTGCAATCTGTATCCCACCCACAACAGATGGTTTCTCCGATTGCTTCATCAAATGAATCCTGAAATGACAAAAATGCCCACACCACTACCGCTAAATTGTTTAAGCTATGAACAGGAGACATATCTCCATAATATTCGTGAAGATTAGAGGCAGGTTCATTCTTGTACTTAATTCCTACTTCAACAGCCTCATAAGCAAGAGAATCTTTTTCAATTAGGTCTAATGCGGCTTGAACAGCATCTTCTCTTGAAGAAGAAACGGGAACTAAGGCACACAATGCAGCGATATAAGCTGAGGCCTCAACAGCACAGGACCTATGCGATAGCATTGCGTCTCTTCTTGCTAAGTCTGCAGCTAATTTTGGCTTCCCTGGTAGCAGCCATCCATACATATCAATCCTGATCTGAGCTCCTATCCAGTCATTATATTCACCATCATTTATTTCCTCTAAATCAAAGCTACGCGGTCCACCAAATTGATATGCCATATTTGATTTTTCAATGAGCTTTAAATACGAATCTCTTTCTGCAGTAAATGTGGCTCCGACTGGTAATAAGTTAATCCATGATCTTGCAACATCATCTGTAGTTAAATCTAAACCATATTGTTCCATCATCATTAAAGCTAATACCAGATAAGTAATATCATCATCAACTTCAGCTCTGTCCATCATTCCTAAGCAACATCGCTTATTAGCACCCCTCAGTAATTCATGCTCCATATAGTTAACATAGTTTCTAAGAGGCAGTGATCCTGAGTCCTGTAAAAAGGTATTTAAGCCTTTGGGCCCTTCTCTCATAGAAATCATTTCTACTGGTTTCCCCAACAAGCAACCTGATATTCTCCCTTGCCAAGCAGCTCTAATTCGTTCTTCGTTCGTCATAATATATCCTCAAATTAATCTAATACTTCTTCTTCTATTTCTTCAAAAATCATTTCATCCTCAAACATTAACGTCTTTATGTCTTTCATTCTATCTACATAAAGTTTTCCAACTAGATGATCCAATTCGTGTTGAAAAACTGTAGCTAGAAAATCTTCAGCCTCAATAGATCTTGATTCCGCATTTTCATCTAAATAATCTACTCTTATGCCTCTTGGTCTTTCGACAAAACCTCTTAGCCCTGGAACACTTAGGCAACCTTCCCAGAAGCCTTGCTCTGTCTGATCTAGTACGGAAACTTTTGGATTGAAGATTATATAAGGTTCACTGTCCTCCATATTTGGATATCTATCTGATTCTTCAGATAGCTTTATTACAGCAAGCTTTTTTAGGACACCTATTTGAGGAGCTGCTAATCCAATCCCACCAGCGACTTCTAAAGAATCCCACATATCTTCAAGTAATAATTTAGTTTCGGGACTTTTGATTTCTTCAATAGTGAAATCATCAGCCTCTTTTCTTAAAAGAGGGTTACCCATTTTTAATATTTCTTTTACGCTCATAAAATCTACTTTATAGAGTATCTGAGAATAAATCTCATTAGTAATTTTATCTATAATTTATGTTACTTTTTTTTTATGAATAATCCAAAAGTAGTTCAAAAGTTTCCTTATAAAGTTACCGTTGAGTCTGAAAAAAGTTATCGGTGGTGTAGCTGTGGAAAAAGTTCTAAACAACCTTTTTGCGATGGCTCTCATGAGGGAACTGAATTCTTACCATTGAAAGTAAAACCTGATGAAGAGAAAGATGTTTTCTTCTGTGGATGCAAGATGAGTAAAAACGGTGCATTTTGTGACGGAACTCACAAAGATCTTTAAATTTATTCGGGATCAGCTATTTTAAGAAGTTGCTTGCCTTTATTTTGACCCGTGTAGAGCCTCAATAAAGTTTCAGGTGCATTCTCAATGCCCTCCTGGATATCTTCTTGATATATTATTTTTCCTTCCTGAACCCATTGCATTAATTCTCCAATTGCTTCAGGAAATCTATCCATATAATCCAGCACAATAAATCCTTCCATCTTGGCTCTTTGAATTAAGAGAGCGGTATAGTTTGATGGTCCAGGAGCTGGTGCCTCATTATTGTAGCCTGAGATGGCTCCACAAATTGCCACTCTTGCATTTTGATTAATACTCAAAAGTGATGTGTTTAAAAACTCACCTCCCACATTATCAAAAATAACATCTATGCCTTCTGGACATAATTCAGGAATAACTTCCTGTAAATTTGCAGTTTTGTAATCTATTGCTGCATCGATTTTTACTTCCTCAGTTAACCATTTACATTTCTCAACTCCGCCAGCAACACCTATGACACGACAGCCTTTAATTTTAGCAATCTGTGCAACGATTGATCCTGTAGAGCCCGCTGCTCCAGATACAAGAACCGTTTCCCCTTCTTTAGGTTGTCCCACGTCTAATAAACCAAAATAAGCTGTCAGCCCTGTAATGCCGAAGACACTCAGAGGTGCGGTAAGAGATGCTCCTTCTGGAATGACAGTAGCGTTTAAAATACTCTTTCCATCTGAAATGGCATACTCTTGCCATCCAAAGGTGCCTTGAACTTTATCACCAACGGCATAATCAGGATTATTCGATTCAATGACTTGGCCAACAGAACCAGCTCTCATTACCTCTCCAATTCCAACGGGTGGAACATAGCTTTTTCTATCTTCCATCCAACCTCTTTGAGCAGGATCAAAACTTAGATATAAGTTCTTAATAAGAAATTCTCCATCTTCAATATCTCTTACTTCTTCCTCTTCATAGGAAAAATTATGTTCCCCAACCATCCCGACTGGTCTGTTTGCTAAGGTCCATTTACGGTTTCTTAAATTTTTCATATTAGTCACTTAACATTAAAGACGTGCCTTAACCCTCTATTAAATAAAGCTCCAGTTATTGTGAAGTGTGTCTCATCTTCTAAAATTAGACCTTTTAGTTTAAGGCTTGGGTAATTTCTGCCATTGAGCTTTTTTATCATTTGTTCAGTATATTCAGCGGTTTTGGCTTTGGAGAAGATCTCAACCATTACTGGATTCATTTTTTCCAGATAAGGACCAATAACATCTTCCTCCGATCCAGAAGCCATATATACAATAGCTTCCATATCTTCATTACTTTCGGCATATTTTTCTTCAAGATCGAAAGTATTAGGATAACTCCATTCTTGCCAAGGACTACCAATGACATATCTCTTAAAAGCCTTTGGCTGATGAAACAATGTGTAGAGACCAAATAACCCGCCCATAGAATCTCCAATATATGTCGTATCATCGGAAACATTAAATCTCTCTGAAACCCAATCTCTTAATTCAGTTGTCAAAAACTTGAGGAAGTTATCAGCACCCCCGCCCTTGACTTGCCTTAGAGTCATTTGCTCCATTAATTTTTGATTTTCGATATCCTCAACAGGCGTGAATTCACGAGTTCTGTTAGTAACGAACTGCATAAAGTCCGGTTCGCCACCAAGCTTGTAGCGTATACCTACAAAAAGAACTGGTGGAATTTCTCCGCCTAGGTATAAGCTATCAATAGTATTTATATAACCTCCTGAAGATATATTTGCATCTGTGCCATATATAACCGGTAATGGCTCATCTCCAAACAAAGAAACAATATTAGAATCGGGTTGTTTGACTAAAATTTCAAAAGTTTCTCCAATTATTTCTGATTTAAGTTCGTGTATTTCTACATCGGGAAATTCTAAATGTTTCATAATCTATCTTGGATACCTAATCATGGGATGTGCAGGAGGAGAATCTCCAATTTGGACTTTTTTCATGGTTTCAAATCCATGTCTCTCATAAAGACTCATATTCATAGGATTGGAAGATTCTAGATATGCGACCTTTCCCTGTTCATCTGCTTGTTTCAATGATTCCTTGAGAATCAATGAACCTATGCCTTGTCCTTGTTTTGATGGATCTAAGCCTATAAAAGGTAGATACCAGTGATCTTCTTTAGGGTGACATTCATTGAATTCTTCAAACATTTGTAAGGCACTTTCAAGCCTAAAATCAGGTATATCTCCCAATGTTGGTGCCAAAACATCAGAATCTAAATGGATACCAGGAGGATGCCAAATGGCACCACCATAAAAGTTTTCGTCTGTGAATATAGAGTCTGATTCAAGTGCGGGCTTGGAAAAAGCATCCATCCAAAATGCAAAATTTTTGAGATATATGTGAGGATCCGGAAAGAACCACCTTAAAAACGGATCGGCGGCAAATCCTAAAGTGATTGCACTTTTGACTTTCTTAACATTCGATGAATCTGCTTTTATAATTTTTGGCGGTTCCATTCCAATCTCCCCTTATCTAATTCAAACTTACAATGAGTGTATATAATAAGACAATAGCAATCCAGCCCACCCAGAATGTTCGTGCTAATTGTCTTAGTGAAGGAAGATCCATGAACTTATCATCATCTCGATCCTTCGGTCTTTTTGCAAAGTCATAGATGATGGCTACCCAAAATAAAAGAAATAAAGAATATAAAATTACAGAATACAAATTTTTATCTCCTTAGACATGTTCCTTCTTTGTCATCTAAGTCTAAAGCAGCCAACATAGCATAATAAATATCTGTATTATCAAGTGTACCAGTGAAATTTTCTGAGCCTGGTCCGTAAGCATATACTGGCACCGGAACACCAGTATGGGTTCCACTTCCTACAGCGGTATTAAAAGAAAACTTTACGTCATCAAGTGAATTATCTATGGGATTAGCAGGTTCTATTAATAAACCACCGACCTCATGATCTGAGGTGACTAAAACAAGAGTATCTTCCCTTTCCTTTGCAATTTCTAAGGCTAGATCTACTGCCTCGTCAAAATCTTCCATTTCCCTTATAAGATAATCAAAATCATTTACGTGGCCTGCCCAATCTACTTGAGAGCCCTCGGCCATGATGAAGAAACCTTTGCAGCCTTGATTTATCAGTAAGTCTGAGCGTGTTATTGAGTACTGAAGCATTTCTGCTAATGAGGGTTCAAGATTATGATTTTCTTTTTTGTCTTCATCTCTCAAATGCTCATCAGCAAAAAGGCCTAATACTTGCTTATCAAGTGAGTCTGAGACATTGGATAATTGATTTTTTTCTGTAACTAGAACGTGAGATTCTTTAATCTCATCTAATAGGTTTCGTCCATCTTCTCTTTTTCCGCCTTCTTCTTCTGGAGTAAAGAAGAAGCGCCCCCCACCAAGGATAGTAGCTACTTTAGAATCAATCATTTGTGCACTTATAAGATCTGTCTTCCATCTTAAATCTACGTGAGCAGCAAATGCAGCTGGTGTAGCATGAGTAACTTCTGATGTACTGATCAAAGAGCTGACAAATCCGAATTTGTCGATAGTTTCGGTTAAATTTTCTAATTCATTGAGATCCGGATCTAAACCAAGAGCGCCATTATTTGTTTTAAAACCGGTGCTGTATGCCGTAGCAGATGATGCTGAGTCAGTAACGGCTGCATCATAGGAATGTGTCAAAACAATTCCAGAGTAAGGGAATTTATCCATTGAGATACGTTCATTAAGACTACCCTGCATCATTCGATAGGCTGTTATTTGACTAAGACTCATGCCATCTGCAATGAGCAAAATTATATTTTTAGCTTTATTATCGATATAAGTTAGTTCTTTCGGAGAAGCAAATACGCCGTCTTCTATTTCAGTCACATAGACATCTTTTTCATCAAGCGTAGCAGTATCAATTGGAAGATTTTCCATAATGTATTTAATAGCGAATGTTTCCGTTAATTTGAAACCAATGAAAGAGCCTAGTAAAAGAGCTACTATCACTAAAAAATATCTATTTTTTAAAATCATATTCTTTTCCTTTGTATTTCAAAACAGTTTTCCATGCTGATTCTTGTAACTTTCTTTGTATCTCACTACTAATTCCATAATCGTAAGAATTGTTTACTGGTGAAACATTATATATCGATGAATAAATCACGGCCGCCATCAGATATGTACCCGCCTTGCTCGGATGCCTCTTGTCTGGAGTATAAAGTTCTATTGAAGGATTTTCTTTTTGAGAAAGGTCAAATGCAAGACCTACAGGAAAAACAGCTATTTTATTTTTATTCCCTGCTGCGATGTAAGCTGAAGCAAGTCCTTCCAGCATATCTGGCTTATCTTTATAGGCCCATGTCATTAAAAGAGAAGGTTCTACATCATTGTTGCGTAGTGTTTTACTATGCTTATCTACATAAAAATTAAATAAATCTTTTCTATCTGGATGAACTGGGCATTGGCTACAATCCATCATGATTGCTAATTCGTAATTTTCTGGCTGATACTCCTTGTATTGATTTTTTGAAGTGATGGAGAAAGAACCTATCTTGTCATTAGTCACATAAGATTCAACATCATGCCATTCTAAAGAAGAGCTGTTTATTGTGATATTTCTAAATCGATGCCCTTTACCAAGATCTGGATTAGCTTTAACCATGCCAAGAGTGGGCTTATGAACCCCATTGTTATAGTAGAAAAAGCTATTTCCAATGAAAACTATAGACTTAGGATTTTCTACTAATGGACTAGTCAGCAGTGGTTTCTCTTCAGCAAACAATCTCTCTTGTGAGATCAGGAAAATAGTGCAAAAAAGTAAGCCTAATTGATAAATTTTTCCTTGCATCTTAGATATAGAATAG
Source organism: uncultured SAR86 cluster bacterium (assembly GCA_902610065.1). Lineage (GTDB taxonomy): Bacteria > Pseudomonadota > Gammaproteobacteria > Magnimaribacterales > Magnimaribacteraceae > Magnimaribacter. The sequence goes on along the minus strand of CACLUH010000002.1, from coordinate 66,787 downwards.
CAAAGATATAGTTAAGGGGAGAAAAACTATGGAAAAAATTGATACAGGTACTGATCACCTCATTTTTGAAAAGGCTAAAGGCGTTGCATTACTGACAATGAACAGACCCGAAGCAAGAAACGCTATGTCAGGAGAAATGAATCAAGCCATGCAAGAAGTTCTGGCCGAAGTCGAATTAGATAAAGAAATAAGATGTGTTGTTCTAACTGGTGCTGGAAAAGGTTTCTGCGCTGGAGGAGATGTAAAAGGAATGGCATCTTCAGGAGATGGGACAGTTGGGGATAATACGATTGACTCGGCTATTCATAAGCAAAGAGTTCATCAAAGAGCGACATCAGGCAAATTATTTAAAATGCCAAAACCAACTATTGCTGCTCTTCCAGGAGCCGCAGCAGGAGCAGGACTCTCTTATGCTTTAGCATGTGATTTAAGAGTCATGTCGAGTTCAGCAATCATGACTACTGCATTTGCTAAAGTTGGTTTTTCAGGAGACTATGGAGGCTCCTACTTCATGACCCAACTCTTAGGGTCAGCGAAAGCAAGAGAGCTGTATTACCTGTCTGATCGAATTACCGCAGATGAAGCTCTAAATCTTGGATTAACAAACTGGGTTTGTGATCCTGAAGAGTTAATGGAAAAGACTATGGAAATCGCAAATCGACTTGCTTCTGGTCCTTCAGTTGCATATCGATATATGAAAGAAAATTTGAATAGAGCTATGAATGGTGAAGTAGATGATTGCCTTGATTTAGAAGCAACTCATCACATACATTGCGGTCAAACTGAAGACCATAGAAATGCCACTAAAGCATTTGTAGAAAAAAAAGAACCAGTTTTTAAAGGCAGATAAAAGAGGAAGAAAAAATGGAAAACAAAATTAAAAATAATTTAAAAATAGATAAACGAATACGTGCAGTTTTTGGAGAAGTGGAACTCGGCTCTGTTACATCAAGCCCAGCCTCAACTCGTGAAGGAATAATGGCTGATCAAGAAAGTGAAGAAGCCAAACAAGGTAGAGCCATTTTAGAAATGGTCAATAATGCTTCACATTACAAAGAAGTTGTTCCTGATACAGGCCTATTAACATCCACAAAAGAATTTATTTCAGATCCAGACGGTAATACGATCAAGATCCAGTATATTCGACCAGATACAGAGGAAGAATTACCCTGTGTTTACTATATCCATGGTGGTGGCATGATGGTCAGTTCGTGTTTTGATGAGTTATATGCAGCTTGGGGGAGATGTATTGCCAGGCAAGGTGTTGCAGTAGCGATGGTAGATTTTAGAAATGCTATGTGGGCTTCGTCTGCTCCTGAAGTCGAACCTTATCCCGCAGGACTGAATGACTGTGTTTCTGGTCTTAAGTGGGTGCATGCTAATGCAAAAGATTTAAACATAGATAATAGCAAAATTGTCATAGCTGGTGAGAGTGGAGGAGGAAATTTAACCATCGCCACAAGTTTGAAACTTAAACAAGATGGAGATATTGGATTGATAAAAGGTCTATATGCATTATGTCCTTATATTGCAGGGCAATGGCCTTTACCGGAAAATCCCTCGTCTGAAGAAAATGAAGGTATTTTACTTTCGCTTCATAGTGAACATGAATACTCTCATGGAGCAATTATTTATGGAGTAGATGCTTATATAAATAAAGACCCACTAGCTTGGCCAAGCTTTGCAACTGAAGATGATGTTAAAGGTCTTCCGAAAACTTACATCTTAGTCAATGAAATGGATCCTCTAAGAGATGAAGGAGTAAATTTTTATCGTCTACTACGTGAAGCAGATGTAGATGCTCAGTGCAGACAAGTGATGGGCTCAGTCCATGGAACAGATATATTTCTTGGATGTCCCGAGATCAGTGACGAAACCGCTTTATCGATTGCAAACTTTGTAAAAAATTAGCTCCAACCCGTTTCTAGAGAGATCCTTTTTCTTTTAGGTGGGTTATCAGTTGTTTATCGTGAGTTGTTACCGCGGAGAATCCTTCTTTAAGAGCTGGATTCCATCTTGGATTTGATGATCCTACAACTTCATCTCCCATGATAGTCACTCTCTGAATAATCCTCTCACCCACGAAATCATTTACAACATAATGTTGGGTACTTCTGTTGTCCCACATAGCAATAGTACCCGGAGTCCATTGATAACGAACGGTGAACTGAGGCCTAGTAACCCACTTTGTTAAGTAAGAAAGTAGCATATCGCTCTCTTCAATATTCATTTCTACTATTCTTCTAGTGAAATGCTCATTTACATATAAGACTTTCTTTCCTGAAATGGGATGCAACCTCACAACAGGATGTATAGCAGTTTTTTCAGGTTTTCCATGAGGTCTTGCATCATGAAGGGCAGTTATTCCTTCACATAAATCTTTTATTGGATCAGATAAAGCTTCGTAGGCCGCGTTCAAATTACTCCACATTGTATCTCCACCCAATTCAGGACACTTCACCATGTGAAGTACGGACATAATAGCTGGGGAGTCTTGAAAAGTTATATCCGTATGCCACTCATCAGCTATTCCACCGGAGCTAGCAGCAAGTTCAAAGATCTTTGGGTGAGTTACTGTTTTATTTTTTAGGTTTGGATGACCTTCAAGTTCACCAAACTTAGCACCATATTCAACATGCTCATCTTGACTTAACTTCTGACCTGGAAAAAAAATTACCTTATGCTCGGTTAAAAGAGATTTAATCTCTTCCACTTGATCATCAGATACTTGTGATAAATCAACGTTCGTTATCTCAGCACCAAGAGCAGCTGAAATCTGTTTAACTTCCATACTCACTATTTATGACTCTACATGGAACAATTTATTATAAATTTTCCATTCACCATCTTTTTCTAAGAAAGAAAGCGTATCTAAAAAGACATGGCCAATGTACCCATCTCTTACTGAGACAGATGCGGTTGAGCCTGCTATATCACAAGAGACTATTTCGAGAAGAATTTCGTCTCCTTTTTCCTTTGGTGATGGATTTTGACTCTCAACAAATTCTGCAAATTCATCTACAGTCATTTCTGCAAGACCTGTTTCTAGATAACCAGTAATCATTGCATTTGGATGAAAGGCTTGTCTCACTTTTCCAGGATCTGACTCATACATAGAATCAAAATATAACTGTACACCTTCTTTAATTTTCTCTTTAGCGTCCATAATAAACCTCTTTAATATAAGTTACGGGATTCCATCTCAGCTTATCAGGAATATGCTCGGCTCCCGGTATACCCCTTTCAATCATAAACGGCTTTAAGGCCTGGATAGCTTTAGCTTCATCATAGTGACAAATCCTAGGATACATATGATGCATAGAGTGTATTTGCATGGAATGATTCAAAAATCTGGGAATTTTATTAGTCCAAAATCTGGTATCTTTATAACGTCCGCTACCCAGGCCAGAGTGTGGCAAGTAGGAGAATACAACGCCCAAGTAGGACGTTGCTACTCTTTTTGGGATCCACCACAAGAGTAAGGTTTCAAGGGGATAAAGAATAGCCATAAAGATTTGAACGAAGTAAAAAAGTAGAGTCCATGCTCCTCCTTTTTCTAACGCAGCTTTAAATTTTGGATCCTCTTCCATATGTTTTCCAATAGTTTTCATAGCCGGACCATCATCATTGTAAGAGACATTTACATTTCTAACTGCTCCAAGCCAAGTGTTAGCATTACCATGGAAAAAATCTGGATCATTATCTGGATCATTTGTATGAGCATGATGTTTTAAATGAGTGGCCTTCAATGCATCATGAGACTGCGCTAATGGGATTACACTTATTTGTCCTACCCAAAAATCTAGCCATTGAAGATTCTTCCTTCCTCCTGACAAATGGCCATGCTGACCAGCATGAGACGGAAGATAGGCATTACAAGCTGTAAAAAGAGCAACCAAAAATCCTAAGAAAAGTGGAATTATTGCGTTAACAACAAGTACCCAAGTAACAACCCATATTGTGAATTGTCCAAGACCTATTAGGATCATTTCCCATTCAATTCGGCCCATAAAAGTTCTAGCAACTTCTCTTTCTGCTTCTATAGATAAATCCATTGAATCATTGCCTACGTAATCCATGACCAACCTTTATTTTTTGCTAAAAGACCAAATAGAAGTCCAAAAGCGTAGCCGATTGAAGAAATAAGAAGACTTGCTTCAAAAATATAAAGTAGAGTAGCTGCAAAAATACTGCCCCAAAATAAAAAGCCGAACCAAACTAACGCCCAATGCTCAAGATGATGACTTAACCACTCCATGTTTGCATTCTAGCCTTTATATGCATTGGCATCAATTTTAAGGATTACTTCTCTTGGAACTGATAAATTCTTTAGCTTCCTCGAGTCCACCAATATTTTTTACACTAGTGTAGCCTTCTGCTACAAGAATTTTTTGTGCTTTCCCAGACCTATTGCCACTTCTACAAAACAGAAAGATTTCCTCATCTTTCGAAATAAAATTCTGAATATCTGAAATATTTTGCCATTCAATATTTTGGGTATTCATTATTGATTCACTTTCAAACTCTTCAGCTGTTCTGACATCGATAAATACAGCGCTGAAAATTAAATTTGGCCAAAAAAATATTAAAAGAAGTAAGCGATACATTACTATTCCTCAAATCCAATAAAAGTAGCCACTTCTGAAACAGGTCTCCTTTTTGAAACGACCTTATTGGCTGGAAAATTATCATCTGGATAACCCATGGCCACACAAATCATAATGACTTGATCATCCGGAATCTTTGCATGTTCTCTCACAACTGGAGACTGCATAATTCCCTGACTATTAATAACGGATCCTAGTCCTTTTGACCAGCCAGCATTTACTAGTCCATTAACAGCCGCGCCACAATCAAATTTCGAAATATCTTCATCATTTAATTCTTTATCAAAAGTCACAATTATGGCTACTGGTGCATCAAACTGTCTAAAACCTCTTAAAACCCAATCTTGTCTAGCATCTTTATCATCTCTTTCTATACCCATTTCCTTGAAAAGCTGAATGGCGATCTCTATTTGTCTTTCTCTATGCACACCCTCATAACCCATAGGTGGTCTGATTTCTCTTGAAGGCGGAACACCTTCAATATTTCTTTTTGTATTCTCTTTTCTTATGTTATCCAAGGCAGTGCCGGTTATGACATGGAAATGCCAAGGCTGAGTATTCATAGAGGATGGAGCTCTAGTAGCCAACTTTATGACTTCTTCCAATACTGCTTTTGGTACAGGTTTATCTAAATATCCTCTTGCACTTCTTCTATCATTTATGACTTCTTCGTATCTCATGATTCATCCTTTTTTGTGACTTTATACTAAAAAAACTATTTTTTATCTTGAAAAAAATTTAATTGCCCTTAAATAATTAATTGAGCCGCTTTGCTAATAATCTTGGAAAATTTCGGGCACGCATTTCCTTACACATTGTAGACGCTCGGCTCTAATCTCACCTAAGATCTCATCGCTCACGGATGAGCGAGTTATGAGAAATCATAATCTTGAGAAAAGTGGTTGGTCAATTTAATCGTATCATTGGCCATCCACTTTTTCTTAAGTTTCTATTGAATGAAGGCTTACTTCGAAAATTAATAAGGAGTTAGAAGGAATACCTGGTCTGCCTGCTGTTCCATAAGCAAGGTCAGGATGTATAAATAATTTCCAACTATCCCCAACTTCCATTAAAGATATTGCTTTCTGGCATCCCGGAATAAGTTGAGCAAGAGTTACCACTAATGGTTCTCCATTTTCAATGGAGCTCCAGAAAACCGATCCATCTAATAAAGTACCATGGAAGTCTGCATTAATTACATCTTCAAGGCTTGGACTTATTCCGCTACCACTCGTCTTTAATTTTTCATACTGAAGACCAGCCTCAATTTCATAAACTCCAGGATTACTTAAATTATTCTTTAGGAAATTATCACTCTCTAACAAGTTATCTAAATTATCTTCTCCTCCTGAGCAAGAAATGATGACTAAAGCTGATATCATCACCAAAAATATATTTCTCATGATGATAGTTTACACTTAAAAAAACCTATAAATGTTAGGTAATTAACTTCCTGATAACCATATTGGAGAAGACCAGGCTCTTTCCTGTATTGTCGCGGGTATATCTTGTCTTGGTTTCTCTCCTGCTCTGATCGCATCCCAAGTTGACCACCTGCAAGTAGGATTTTCTAGGACTCTTGCATAATAAAAAGTATTTTGATCTTTTTTAAATTCAGGGTCTTTCCAAAAGGTTTTTATCTCTGGATCCCCTTTTTTAAGGTCTATGGAGCAATCATCTAAATTAATATTAGTATCATGGTCTTCGCACCTATGGGTTGTTGGATTTATATTTGCATTGTCAGAGCAAGCTATGTCAAAAACCTTTTCCCTATGCTCTCCTTCTTCCAGCCATCCTTTGATTATTTGAACTCTCTGTAATGGCGCTCCAAGAGGATCAGAAATAGCCCAAACAAGAAATCTAGGACTTTCATCACCCACTTGATTGATTGTTCCTCCCATAGGAATATTTTTAACATAAGCATCTTTTATGAGACCAAGGTCACTCAGCTCAGAATCCTCTAGGTTATAACCAGCAAAAAAACGTACTTTTATTCTTGGTCCGCTGGTGCCAAATGTTTCCTTGCGTCTAAAAGCATCATAAATCGACTCACGAGTATTTTCCTCAGCCCACACACCTGCAAGTCCTGAAGATCCAAATCTAATAAGGCGTGTTCCAATATTTAAATAACTCTCGCCCCCTATCTCACTTACTGTTTGAGGTCTAAAAACTTTTGATATAAATCCATAAAAACCTCTAAAAGGAACCGAACCTCGTAAATATGGCTCTCCATCTAAAAGTCCGATTTTGGAAAAATGCGTTTCCTCGGTATAGGAGCCTCCAGCAACATGAGTATCACTCGATCCAATTACTCCGAATTTATATGGATTAGATAAACTCATTTCCTCAAACATTAATCCTCTTAAGTATGCATCTCTTACATAACTTCCCTTTAAATTACTCATAAGGTTCTCACCTTCAACATTTGTTTTTGCTTCAAAGTTTGCCCATTCATCATTCTTGGATAAAAATGGATGAGTCTCAGAAGTTCCTTTTGCCTGAGTTATCTCAGTTAGAGGTTCATTCCGAAGTCGCTGATTTACATAAGCTTCATCTATCGGACCTCCGTTATAATCATTCATAGAGAAGGCAGATCCTCCTGAGATATTTGAATTATGAGGAATGGCCAAGCTCTCTACACCGCTTTCCCTTAATCCATCCATCCAGTCCCATAGTTTTTCAGGATTGAGGCTATCTGCTCTTGAGAAAATCCTTTCAGGAAGGTTCTTTGTATTCTTGAAGATCACATTCCGATGAAGATAGTTATCATATAGCTCTACACTTGAAGTAAATTCATAACCAGCGAATGTAGTAAATACTCCTGGTTTGTATGCATCATTGGCTGCCTTAATAGTTTTTTTCCAAACTGAGTTGCCTACATTCTGAATTATATCTCTATCAATACTTCCATCTTCTACACCTGCAGCAAGTTCAGCACCAAAGGCTCTAAAAAGACCATTCCTCTTAAGAATTGAAAATATACTATTACTTACTGTTTTATTAAGGTCATGCATAGGCTTTGAGAGTTCATACTTAGAGAACTCAGTACTTGTATCTGCCGATTCTTTTAATAGTCCTAAAAAAACTGCATGATCAGTTACAGCGTAGAAATCTAAAGGCTTTTTTAGTTGAATTTTGTATCCAGTAGGATGCGGTATTGCTTCACCTTGAGCAAATCTATATGCATCTGCAGGTGTGCTTATAGTTCCAAAAGTGTATGCATCAAATGAGTTTGCTGTATGAACGTGTAAATCACCAAAATAAGCATTCTTATCTGGATTAGGTTTTGGTCTAGGATATATATCCTGCTTTATTTCTTCTGCATATTGCTCAGTAGATATCTTTTGTTCTGATTCTGAACAAGCATTGAGCATAAAAAAAATTAGAATCCAGAAACTTTTAAAGTTAGGCATGTTTTTCCCCAGTTTTTATAGGCAATTTTTAAGAATTACATCCTGATTTCTTAAAATATTAGATAATTAAGCTAAACGCCTATTTATCTCTTCTTTCAGAAGCCACATCCTATCTTGGCCCCAGACATAAAATGGATCAGCACCATCTAAGTCAGTAATTTTAAAGCTTGGCACTCCCCAACAGTTACCTGCATACATATCTTTAAGATTATCATCCAAAACCTTTTTCCATTTTTTTGTATTTAAGTCTTTATGGATTATAGACCAATCAAGTCCAAGTCTTTCGACAAGGGATTTTAAATATTCATCTTCGCCTATATTGATCCCATCATAAAAAGAAGCTTTTAATAATTCATCAATATACTCAAATCCTTTTCCAGCCTCATCAATCACAGGAAATAAAGAATAAGCTTTCCTAGCTGGTTTGCCGATTGGTGAATAAATTTGACCCATTGGATATCCATGTTTTCTTGCCTCACGGGCTGCGTCAGAAATAATATACTTGGCTTTTAGATCAATAATTTTCATATTGCGCATTAGCATTGGTAAAACCGGCTTCGTAATCAACTTTACAGGATAGTCGTCTTTCATTTCCCTGACTCTTTTAGCACTGGCATAGGTATATGGACTATTCAAAGAGGGATAGTAATATAAATTGACCTGTTTATTTGATTCCAGCAATGGAGGAGAATTCAAAATAGGAGAACAAATTGGTTCATTATTTAAATCTTTCTTTAAACCGAGTTCCGATAATCTATCTTCTAAGTGATGAATCCTATCTACACTCCAATAAAGTTCTTTTTCGTAGTAAAAAGCTGATCCAAAATAATAACCTTTTGCATTTCTTATTGAATTACCTGAGGCTAATTTCTCTGATACTTCTGTCTCAGTGGAACTATAAACCTTAGATAAAGAACTCAAGGTATCTTTATCCCCTTGCCATAATGCATTGCTTACTTCTTGAGCAACTTCTGAAAACTTATCTTCTTCAACCGAAGTCAAAATAGCATTAGACAAATCAACTAATTCCTTTTTCGGATAAGTTGTTGGTTGAAAGTCAATACCATAGTAAGGAGCTATGCGTTTTGAATCTTCCAAACAATAAGCATTATATAAATTAGGTTCATGAATGGTTTCAGGATTTTCAGCTCCAACTAAGATAGGATTTAAAACTACGTCATAAGATGCCTTAATTTTCTCTATATATTGAACGGTTAAATGGGAATAAGGATCATCTACTTTATGAAAATATGTTACTTCGTGCGGCCTATTTTCCAAATCCCTTTTAGCCTCAGCATCTGTTCTTATCTTTTTAAATAGATCATAGCTAGAAAAAGTATTCATGCTGTAATTTCTAAGCTTGCTACCTATGGTGCGTTTCGCCAAGAAATTTCTAAGTGCTTTTTTTATCATATAAATCCTTTGCGATTGGAAGGAGCCAGAGCCCTAACCATGTATTTACGATCAGTTTCACGGTAACCATTATGCTTGCTGGGAGACTCCAGACAAAATTTAAGAAACCATTCCAAAACCAAGAATACATCCAAACTTTTACAGGCTTAAGGAATGTAAGTTCCAGGAAATCAGAAGTACTAAAAGTCATTAAGCTATGCTCTGGAGAAAAAAGAAAAGAGTAAGTCCATAAGCAAAATGCAATCTGTATTGGAGTAGTGAATACCAAAAAGTAAGCAAACCATAGTAATGTTCTACTCACTAGAATTTCTCTTATAAAAGGATTCTTCATTCTTAAGAATCGCTATAAGTGCTGACTCACTTAGCTCAGCTAGCTTAGGATTGTCATAACCCCTACTGACCAATAACTTTAGGTATGCTTCTTTATTTTTCTCCACATCGTGAAATATATCTTAAGTGTGAAATATTGACCAATCGAAGAGCCCTTAAGAAAAGTTATTTTCTATTTTCTTCAGGAAGAGCTTCGAGTAAAAGGTTAGGCAATCCTTTTCTTTTTTGGAGTGTAAATTGATCATAAAGTTTTCCAGTTGCCTCATAAGCTTTATAAGTTAAGTTTTTATCATCAATATTGATAATTTGATAAAGCTGAGTATTTTCAGCTACTCGCTTAGCATAATTACCTTTAGTAATGCCATACATCTTCGGTCCACTTACAGATACAACATAAACTGTTCCAATGTCAGGGTCATAAGCTTGTTGATAGCCAGAGGGTACATTTTCCAGATTTTCAGTATCTACCTGACCGGTACGAGCATAGGTATGATCATGACCACTTAGCACTAAATCTACTTTAAACTCATCCAAGAGAGGCTTCCACAGTTCACGAAGCTCTTTATTATCTCGATCTGATCCAGGAGAAAAGACTGGATGATGAAAAGTAACAACAGTCCAACGATTAGGATTATCTTCCAATACTTTCCTAAACCAAGGGGTCTGTATTTCTTTTGCCTTATTTGAATCCAATGAAATAAAACGAACACCCTGATAATCAATATAATAAACAGTCTCTTTTAGAGTTTCATCAGGAACATCTTGAATAGGAAAAGCAAATTGTGGACGCCAATGATTACTAACGGCTGGGGTTCCTCGATTTCTTTGTCGATCGTATAGCGGCTTGGAGTAAAAACTTGAACCAACTAATTCGCTTTTTTTGAATCCTGTAATGGATTCAACTTGATCATCGACAAAAATGATATTACCTCCATCATTAAACTCAAAGGAGGCACTATTGCCTTCTGGTCCAGTAAATGAAACTTTATAGGTCGTTCCTTTATCAGATGGCACAGGTTCAAATGCGGTCATCATGACATCAATAGTCTTTCCATCTTTTGTCTGCCAATAACGCTCTGATTCAGGCCCTTGATTAATCCGATAGTATTCATGATTACCAGGAGTTGCTATGACAGGAATCGTACCATTCACCCAGTCAGGACCTTGATGCCAATCTCCCCACTCAGCATCCCAATTAGGATTATCGATTAAATCACCAGCATGTAACGTAAATGCAGCTCTTGGTGCATCTCTAAATGCCTCCCTAAAAACTCTCGACCAATGTGTACGCACTTCATTTTGAGCGTCACCAAAATAAATGAAGCTAAAAGGTCTAGGTCTGTCACTAGCTGTTTTGAAATGGTAATACTCAGTCCAATTTACTCCATCGCCCACACGATAAGTATAGAGATTGTCTGGATCAAGATTTTTGAAGGTTACACTGTGATAGTTAGCCTCATTAATATCGCTCTCGAAGAAAGAAGTTTCAGCTACAAACTCCTCTATTTCTAAAGCTCTTCCATTTGCATTTGCTAGTGCCAAATGAGCCATTCCTTTTTTTGTTGAGACGTCTGTACGCCATGTAACAGATTGAGTTGTCGCTGGATCATCTTCCCAAGTTAGCACTACCCTATCCGGAAGTGGTGAAGGTGCATGAGCTAACTCCAAAGAATATTTAGCAACCTTTCTTTCATCATGAGAGGAAACGCCGCAGCTCAAAACAAATAATAAGAGAAAGGTAAATTTGGGTAAATATTTTGTAAAGTTCATTAAAACATTATGTTTGAGTAAATTTAAAAATTGAATAACTTTTTGTAAATTTCTTGTGAAGTGCGTTAAGAATAGATATTAAATTTCTGAATTGATAACTAGGACTCTTCCTTCATATTTGGGTTCATAAACTTCCATATCTTGAAGAAAAAACTCAGCAGCATCAACTATCAATACTCCTGTATCAATATACTCAATTGAGTTCTGAAATTCCCAATATCCGTCTCCCCCCTGTGTAACAAAATTAGGAGCGGCTACCCAATATTCATCATCATTTTTTAATCGCTTTCCTTTGATCCAAATTTCATGAGCCTTATTTCTGGGACTAAATGAATATTTGGCATTTTTTGAAACTTGCAATATTCCATTTGTCATACCTGCAGCATGATTAAATATTTTTACAACTTGTGAGCCTTTTAATTTTGTCATGACAACAGTATTAGGAAACGGAAATGCAGAAATTAAATCCCCTTTAGTTACTATTCCTGGTTTTATGTCTTGTCTAAGAGCGCCACTATTTACAACGGCTATGTCTATTCTAGGATCAAAAGCTTCTATGGCATCAGCGAATAAGTTGCCCATGTTGGATTCTTTTCCGTATGCTCTTACAAGTTTTTTTGTGGAGGAAACAATTGGTACTTTCGCAACCTGGTCTACTTCTTTTTGCCAGAAAGTAATTTCACGCAGCATATCTGCATCATCTTCTAGCTCATCATCATAAATAGTTATGAGTTCATTAGAATGAGAAACTATTTTCTTTTGTTCTGTATCAAACATAACTTGAAGCTTACCAAGTTCAGTTGCAGTTGCATTGGTTGAAACTATAATTGTGCCATTTGAAACCAGAGCCTTTTCTGTTCCCTGGTGTGCATGTCCAGTAACGATAATATCCACACCGGAAACATTTTGAGCAAGAAGAATATCCTTATAAAGATTTCTCTCAACATCAGTTAATCCAATAGTAGATTGTCTCCCGGGCATTCCTTGATGCACTGCGAGAATAATGATATCTGTTATGGGTTCTAACTCTTTTATGTATTGTCTTAGATACTCTTCTTCATCTCTAGCTTCAATACCTTCAGTCATTTTAAAATTGATGGTGTCATAGAAAGCAAATTTTCCATGAAGACCAATAATTCCAATTTTTAATCCTGCTCTTTCTAGAATTAAATAAGGGTTATCCCAAACTAAATCATCAGTTCCTTCAAAAAAAAGATTGCCATTCAGAATTGGAAAATTAGCTTTCTTGATTTGCTCCAACATATTGTCCCATCCATGATCAAATTCATGATTACCAATACAAGCTGCATCAATTCCCAAAAAGTTCATCGACTTAATCACTGCCTCACCTTTAGTTAAAGTGCTTATATAGGGACCAGAGAAGTAATCTCCAGCATCAATAAGAATATTGTTAGGATTAGATGCCTTTTCTTGTTTTACTAAGGTGGCTAGATTGGCGAAACCACCAATCTTTCTAGATTCACTTATCCAAGGAGCTATTCTTGGAAAAAGGTGCGCGTGTAAATCATTAGTGTGCAAAATAGTTAACTCTTTTACTTCTGCAAAAGTCTGAAAAGAGAAAAGAAAAATAAGAAAACTTTCTATTATTTTTTTAAACATACGAATTTTTTGAAAAGGCATTAATTAAATCTTCTCTTAGTTTAGTGAAGACAAGGATAGAAGTTAATAGAAATTTAAAATGGTGGGTCTGGGAAGACTTGAACTTCCGACCTCACCCTTATCAGGGGTGCGCTCTAACCAAGCTGAGCTACAGACCCACTTGCGTGGAGCGAGCATATTACAACAAAAACTCTAATCTAGTTAACAAAACTAGAACAAAAAAAAAGGGCCGTTTGGCCCTTTTTTTTATATGTATCTAGAAATCGTATTTCAGTCCCATACTCATGTTTCTTCCAGGTTCCATAAAGATATCTAAATTAGGGTCAGTAGCACTCTTTCCTTGGACGGAAGCCCAGTTCCAGTAACTTTCGTCAGTTAGATTCCTTATTGCAAACCTAAGTTTGAGATTTGAAGTTAATTCATAACTTCCATAAACATCTATTGTCGTTGTTCCAGATAAGGCTAGTAGAGGATTACAACCACCCCTTCCACAAGATGGAGGTAAATTATCATGACTTCCAGCAGTAATATTAGCGTAACCGCTGAGTTTCAATTTAGCGTTATTGGAGTTCCACACTAAACCTAATATCGCTTCTTCCGAATCTATAGATACGAGCTGCTCACCATTTTTATTACCGTCTGGGACACTAAAGCCTAAAGATGCCTGTAAGTTATCTGAAAGATCAGCATTCATTTCAAATTCAACACCCTTAATCTCAACCTCATCAAGATTTCCATATTCATATAGGGTAATGCCTTGTGGACTCCTCCCTTTGATATAAGTATCTATGAAATTTTCATAATCATTATCATAAAATGCCAAAGTCCAAGACATGTTATCAGTTACTCCTTTAAAGCCAAATTCGTAACCTTCACTTTCTTCAGGCTTTAAACCAGTGCTAGTACCAACAGCATAACGGAAAGCTAAATTAGTGAAACTAAGGTTAGCACTTTGAAAATCTGGTGCTCTGAAACCTTCAGCATACTGCGCATAAAACGAAACTTCTTCCGATAGATTTCTCAAGAAACCCAACTTCATAGAAACCTCACTATCATCTATAAAATAAAGTTCATTCGTTGATTGGGCATTTGCAAAGAATAAATCATCAGCTGTAGGAGTAAGTTCGTAACCATCATATCGAGCTCCGAAAACAATCGTTGTTTTCTCATTAAGTTCAAGCCTGTCATTGAAAAAGAAGCTCTGTCTCTCTATCTCAGTGTCAGGAATAGTTTTATTTGGGTAGTACTCTCCACCAAGAAAGGTGTTTACGGCTCCAGTCATAAGGTTGGTTTCGTATCTTATCCTCGGACGTTGAATTTCAATATTCTCTATTTCAAATCCATAAACAATATTATGTAGTCTTCCATTATTATTGATTGACTTAAAGAAATCGGCGGAAAGCCCGTCTATATCCTGATTAAATTGATAATCTCTATAAGCATTAACCATCATTGGAGGTCCTGCAGCAAAGTAAGTTTTAGATCTTGTTGTAATTTGCTTTTGATCAGTTTCCTGAGCATAAAATCTAATTGAACCATTATCAAACATAGATGTTTCATTACTGAAATCAAGAGATAATGTTCCTCTATCTCTATTGCCATCATCAACACCTAAGACGTTCGATGCACTAACAACATCTGGAAAATAACTCATACCTGCTTGAGACTCAAAAATATAGTCACCCTCAAATTCTTGGGAATCTAAAGTTAAAGTCAGTCCTACCGAATCAGAGAGACTTAATTTAAATTTAGCCAATACACTCAATTGCTCTCCATCAAAAGGGTCAAGTTCTTGATTAGCGTCATCATGCAATTCAACTTGGCTAAGTTCTCTTGTAGTTATCTGGATTAAGCTCTCCAAGCTTTCCCCTACTCTAGCTGCTAGAAGGCCTACCTTGGTTTGTTCATTATCTTCGTCATAAGAAGTATTTACTGAAAAATAATTCTGCCCAAATTCGGCTAAATCACTTGGATCTTTTGTAATATAAGAAACAGCTCCGGCAAGTCCATCTGAACCGTATAAAGCTGAACTAGGACCTTTTAGAATTTCGACTCGTTTTAAGAGCTCTACATCAACAACATCTCTTCCGTATCCGGTATAAGCTTCTGCTACTCTGATGCCATCAATTAAAATGTTAACCCTTTTACCGCCTAAGCCACGGATAGAGATACCATCATTGTATGCCCTTC
The DNA here is from genome assembly GCA_902610065.1 of uncultured SAR86 cluster bacterium. Taxonomy (GTDB): domain Bacteria; phylum Pseudomonadota; class Gammaproteobacteria; order Magnimaribacterales; family Magnimaribacteraceae; genus Magnimaribacter. The sequence goes on along the minus strand of CACLUH010000002.1, from coordinate 51,444 downwards.
CAGAAACATTTCTCTTTGAAACAGATACGCCTATAGTTTTATCCAGCATATCTCCAAGATCACTAACCATTCTAGTTTCTAGGTCTTCGAGTGATATAGAGTCCACACTACCAACTACTTCTTCCAAGGGAACGGGATATTTCGAAGATATAACAACCACTTCTTGTACGTCATCTTCAGCTAATATCTGGTTTAAAGATATCATTAATCCTAAAATTAAAACTCTGATAAACTTGATTTTATTCATTTTTTTCCTCTGTCTTAATGCGAATGGGAATGATTATCATTTACTTTAACTTTTTAATCAATACAATCCTTTAAATGCGTTTTTTTTTAATAAATATTATTTTCATATTCACGAACTTAAGCTGGTCAGATTGCAGCATTGCTAAAGACTCATCTAAGACTGTTATAGCAGGAGGATCTCTAACAGAAGTAGTATATTTTCTGGAGCAAGAAGAGAAAATTATCGGAGTGGATATTACTTCCAATTTTCCATCAGAAACTTCGGAGCTCCCCTCCATAGGTTACGTCAGGGCATTATCCACGGAGGGTATTTTATCGCTAAAACCCTCTCTGATTTTGGGGGAAGATGATATGGGGCCTCCTCTTGTTGTGGAACAACTATCATTAACGGGCTTGGATGTACGTATTCTAGAAGAGGATCATACATCTATGGGTATTCTACGAAAAATAGAATGCCTATCAGAAGTTCTCAATACTAAATCAAAAGATACCTTATCAAAAATTGATTTGATTAAAGATGATGTCAATTACTTAAATGAACTCGCGCAAGAAAATAAGGAATCAGGAATCAAAGTGATGCTGATTCTGAATATGCAAGGAACTTCACCTATAGTTGCTGGAAATGGAACTTCCGGGGACGGTTTCATCAAAATGACCGGAGCAAGTAATGCTGCAAATAAATTTGAAGGTTGGAAGCCAATAAGCAGCGAATCAATTATTTCGTATAATCCTGACTATATAATTATTACCAACAGAGGCATGAATTCTTTTCCTGATATTGAAAGTCTAGCAAGCACTACTTCACTCAAGTTTACGAATGCTGCGCGCGAAGGAAAGATCTTGAACGAAGATGGCATGGCCATGTTGGGTTTTGGAACAAGAACAGTTTCAACGGCGATAAAGTTTGCTAAAATTTTTAGTAAATAATGTCATCCATACTTTCCAAAAAAGTTCATTCTTTGAAATTTATTAATTCTTTTCAAACGGGAATTCTTGCACTCTTTGTAATTTCTACTTTATTAATATTAGTTGCGTCAATTACTTTAGGGAGTTTCAATTTTTCTCTTCAGGAGTTACTTAATGACTCTAATTCATTAGATAATATTGTTCTCTTGGAAATCAGAATTCCTAGAGTTTTGTTAGCAGCTTTTGTTGGAGCAAGTCTTGGGCTTTCGGGTGCTTCTCTACAAGGTTTGTTTAGAAATCCTTTGGCAGATCCCGGATTAATTGGTGTTTCGGCTGGTGCAGCATTAGGCGCATCTCTAGTGATAGTTCTTGGCTCAGGTATCCTCCCCGACTTTATATTTGGGACATTAATACTCCCAATTTCCGCTATTATTGGTGCTTCACTTGTCATAAGCCTTTTATACCTTTTTACTCAAGGATTTGGTTATCAGGGCATTACCTATATGCTTTTAGTTGGAATTGCAGTAAATGCATTCGCTTCAGTTGGAATCGGCATTCTCACTTATATCAGCACAGACTCGGAATTAAGAGGACTGACTTTCTGGACTATGGGGAGTTTTGGTGGGGCTTCCTGGCAGTTGATAATTCCAGCTTTGATAATAATTTCTTTAACTATGTTCTGGATGATACCGTCTGCAAGGAAATTAGATCTTTTGCAGCTGGGAGAACCGGAAGCTTACCGTTTAGGTGTAGATGTAAGAAAACTCAAATTTAAAGTTATTATTGCTTCGGCAATAACAGTTGGTATAAGTGTTTCCTTATCAGGAATGATTGGATTTGTAGGGTTAGTAGTCCCTCATTTAGTTAGACTGATTGGAGGAGTAAATCATAATTATTTACTACCTGGTTCTGCTTTTCTAGGGGCCTCATTAATGATGACAGCTGACTTATTATCGAGAATATTGATACAACCAGCTGAATTGCCAGTTGGTTTGATAACGAGCGCTATAGGGGCTCCCTTCTTTTTGTGGTTAATTTTTAGAATAAGAAAGACATGAGCGTTGAAACAATTAATTTAACTTGGGAAATAAAGTCAAAAAGGATCGTTGACGAAGTGTCTCTAAAAATAAATCAAGGAGAGATACTCACTATATTAGGGCCTAATGGTGCTGGGAAATCTTCTTTTTTAAAGCTTATAGCTGGCGACTCAAGTGCATCAGATGGAGAAATCAAGTTTGATGATATTCCACTAAGCAATATCTCTATTCAAGATAGATCCTTCATGCGAAGTGTAATGTCCCAGTCTCAAGAAATAGCCTATGATTTTACTGTAAAAGAAATCATTGAAATGGGATGGATTGACAGAGGTATATCACATTATTCAAAAGATTTTGAAGAAGCCGTTAAAAAAATATCTATCGAGTGTTCTGTAGCGGATTTATTAGAACAAAGTTTTAATACTTTATCTGGAGGAGAGAAAAGACGTGTTCATTTTGCAAGAACGCTTATCCAACTATGGAGACCATCCGGATCGGATGATCCTAGATATATGTTTCTAGATGAGCCTACTGCAAATTTAGATATTCTTCATGAGCAGAAAATGATGAGACTTATACAAAATAAAAGAGATGAGGGTATAGGTATCCTTTTGATACTCCATGACCTCAACTTAGCCGCCAAGTACTCTGATCAAATTGCAATATTCAATGAAGGTAAACTACTGGAAATTGGAGCTCCTAGGACAGTCCTTAATGAGGAAACTTTGAGCAAAGTATATGGTTTAGATATGCAAATAGAAAAAAGCCCTTTCAGAATTAACTATTACTGAGTTATGAATACAAAACAAAAAGAATACGAAAAAGATGCGGTAAGCCTTCTTAGAAATGCCAGTGAAGGAGTCTTATCTACTATATCAGTCCGAAATGATGGTTATCCTTTTGGGAGTTTTGTAACCTTTGTAACAGACGTCGACAGAAGTATTTTGATATACGCAAGTAACATAGCGCAACACACCATAAATTTAAAAGAAGACTCTAAATCATGCTTAACCTTATTCAAAATTGATGACGATTTTGATAAACAAAATTCATCCAGAATGACACTATTGGGAGACTTAAAATCTTTACCTAATGAAGAAGTAGAAACTGTGAAAAATAGGTTTGAAAATTTCTTACCGGAAAGTAAAAAATATGCTGCCATGCATGATTTCAATTTCTACAGGCTACACATCAATCAAGTTAGGTGGATAGGAGGGTTTGGTAAAATTGCCTGGCTTGATGCAAAGAAATGGGAACAACACAAACCAAAATGGAGTAGCAATGAGTCTTCTATCATTGAACATATGAATGAAGATCACTCGAATAACATATCTTCAGCACTAAATGCCCAACATTCCATAAAAGATAATGAAGCTAAAATGCTTTCTCTATCGATAGATGGTTATTACATAAAATCAAATGAAGAAATTTATTTTATTTCTTTTGAAGAAATTTGCATTAATGCAAAGGAATATAAAGATATGCTTGTTAAACAAGCGAATGACTACAGAGCTTACGAACTATAATTTATGTTCGATAAGAATAGTCAAGAAAATATCCAACTAATGATTGACTTACACAATGATGTCAACGAAGACGCCCTACTTCTTATTTCTCACTATTATCTTAAAGAAGTAAAAGCAAAAAAAACCGAAATTAAACACATCTCGCCAGAATTAATTTCTTTGATTATTGAAACGGATGAAGAAAAAAAGATTCAACAAATAGAATTTCCAGAAAAGGTGAAAGATTCAGTTGGAGTCAGTAATTTCTTCTATTCATGTCTCTCAAAAGCAAGAGCTGATGCTCCTGAAGATTATCCGAAGACACGTCTAGAAAAACTCATTGAAAAGACTCTCAATCTAGATACTTACATAACAAGAGTAAAAAATAAAAGAGAGATATCATCCAATATTATAGAAATTACTTTCAAAGGTGGTCTACAAAAATTACCCAACCTTAAAAATGATGCGTTTATGTATTTCATTATTAATAGTGATATTGAACATAAATACCCTGAAGGATTCTCAATGACTGATTTCAGGGCAATGAATACAAAAGGCGAGAATCCCTACTCTGCGGCTTATTACACAATAAGATCAATCAGAGATAATGAAATAGATGTGTGGTTTGTTCTTCATGATCATCCGGGTCCTTTAGCAATCTGGGCAAAAGAAGCAAAAGTAAATTCTGAAGTCGCTATATGGGGCCCAAGGACAACGTTTACTCCACCTTTAGATACAAATAACTACATACTTATCGCAGATGAAACTGCTCAACCGGCTGCTTTAGCTTCAATTGAAAACTTAAATAAAAACGAAAACTTTATTTGTTTATTTGAAACTCAAAATGAAACAACTAAATTTGAATATGATGATCCGGAACATCGTATAGAGTGGATTTATAGAAATGATCAACCAGCAGGTGAAGGAACTGAATTACTTGAAAGAATTAAACAGCTCGATGTCAATTCAGAGAAGCTATATATATTTGGGGCGGGAGAAGCAAGACAGATATCCGCAATTAGAAAAACTCTCAAAAAGAACTTAGACCTCAATGTTGATCAGATGAGTTTTACAGGTTACTGGAAAAAGACCAGCTAACTACTTTTTTAATCTTTTCCATGACCATATTAGAGGTCCGGAAAGTATGTATGCAAAAGCACAGCTAGCCAATACAATTGGAGGATCTATTGATATTAAGGCAAAGATGAAGACTACAAAAAGCATAGAAAAGAAAGGTACTCTCTTTTTAAGTTCAATCTCCTTGAAACTGTAGTAAGGAATGTTAACAACCATCAGAAGAGAGACGCATCCGGTCAGAATAGCGGTGAATATTGCTAAGATTCTTCCAACTTCTTCTCCTTGAATACCAAAAGAACTCATTGCCCATATAAAATAAACTACTGTAGCGCTCGCCACAGGACTGGGAAGTCCTTTGAAGTAAGTATCCTCTGAACCTATCAAGGTATTAAATCTGGCAAGTCTTAATGCTGCAGCAGCAACATAGAAAAATGAGAAGACCCAGCCAGTTTGGCCCAAGGAATCTAAACCCCAGAGAAAAACAATAATAGCCGGTGCAAGGCCAAAAGAAATGACATCACAGAGGCTGTCATATTGCGCACCAAATAAACTCTGAGAATTGGTTAATCTTGCGACTCTTCCATCCAGACCATCGAGCATTTGAGCGGCAAATAGAGCCATACCTGAAGCTATGAAATTTCCATTTATAGCAGAAACAATTGAGAAAAATCCTGAAAAAAGTGAAGCGGTTGTTAGCAGATTAGGAAGTAAATATATTCCTTTTCGAGTAACCTTCTTACCATCCTCGGAGACAACCTCTTCATGATCATCAAAGAGATCTAGACTTTCTTGATGGTCATCAGACATAAGCTTAATTTTTGGCTTTATCTACAATTTTGTTTTGAGCTATCCAAGGCATCATAGCTCTAAGTTCAGATCCTACTTTTTCTATCGAATGTTCTGAAGTTTGCTGACGATATTCCTTCATTCTTGGTCCGCCCTTACCATCATTGCTTTCTCTAGCATCACTCATAAATTCTTGAGCAAATTCACCTGATTGAATTCTCTTCAATACAGCTCTCATCTCTTCTTTGGCATCTGAATTGACAACTTTTGGTCCACTTACATAATCACCAAACTCTGCTGTATTAGAAATACTGTATCTCATATTTTCTAATCCACCTTCGTATATAAGATCTACTATAAGTTTCACTTCATGTAAGCATTCGAAATACGCCATTTCAGGTGGATAACCATCTTCAACTAATACCTCGTAACCGTTTTGGATTAATTGTGTAAGCCCGCCACAGAGAACTGCCTGTTCTCCAAATAAATCAGTTTCTGTTTCATCCTTAAAGTTTGTTTCAATAATACCAGCTCTCCCAGAACCTATAGCTGAAGCATATGAAAGCCCTATTTCTTTTGCATTACCAGAGATATCTTTGTGAATGGCAATAAGGCAAGGAACTCCAGCACCTATTTCATATTGAGATCTAACAGTATGGCCAGGACCTTTAGGAGCAACCATTATTACATCAAGATCTTCCCTGGGCTCTATCATGTCAAAATGGATATTAAATCCGTGAGCGAAAGCCAAAACAGCACCTTGTTTAATGTTATTTTCTATCTCACTCTTATAAGTAGCAGATTGCAATTCGTCAGGCATTAAAATCATTACCATGTCAGCATCTTTTACAGCCTCTGCAACTTCTTGAACATTCAATCCAGCGGCTTCAGCTTTTGACCAAGAGGTAGATTCTTTTCTGAGGGCAACGGTTACATTTCCACCCGAATCTTTGAGATTATTTGCATGCGCATGACCTTGTGAACCATAGCCAACTATGACTACTTTTTTATTTTTTATAATATCTAGATCAGCATCTTTATCGTAATAAACTTGCATAACTCGCTCCTGTTAATTTTCTATAGTTAAGGTTTTTTCATCAGATGATATTCCTAAAGAACCTGACCTGACAATTTCAAGGGGATTATTTACATCAATCTCTGAAATCAATTTATCCAATTCCGATGAAGTACCTACAACCTGTACATTTATAATTTCATCATCCTTAGATACTATATTGGATTCATTAAAGACATTCTCGGGAAAAGAATCTTTTGTAAACTTTATCAACATCAACTCTCTTTCAACAAATTCAGATTCACTTAAATTAGTAACCATTACAACATCAATTAATTTATCCAATTGCTTGGTTATTTGTTCAACCACTTTTTCATCACCCTCAGTAGACATGGTTAATCTGGACAAGGTTGCATCATTAGTGGGAGCCACAACTAGCGTCTCAATGTTGTAACCTCTTTGAGAAAAAAGGCCAACTACTCTGGAAAGAGCCCCGGGTTGGTTTTCCATCAATAAAGCAATTACTCTTTTCATTACCAAGTCTTTTCGTCTTTGCTAAGACGCATGTGATCCATTGCATTGCCAGCCTCTAGCATAGGATAAACATGTTCATTTGGATCAACATCCACATCCAAAAATACCAGTTTATCTTTAAGGGATATACACTCTTTCATAGCTGACTCGAGCTCATCGAATTTAGAGACTTTTATACCAACATGTCCGTATGACTCAGTAAGAGCTACAAAATCTGGTAGAGAATTTTCATATGTACTAGATGAATGCCTACCTCCGTATTGCATGTCTTGCCATTGTTTTACCATTCCCAATGCAGCGTTATTAAGATTAATTATTTTTATAGGCAACCCATATTGAAGACATGTTGAAAGTTCTTGGATACACATCTGTATACTTCCCTCACCAGTGACACATGAGACTATAGACTCGGGGTATGCTAGCTGGACACCCATTGCCGATGGAAGCCCAAAGCCCATCGTGCCAAGACCTCCAGAATTTATCCACTGTCTTGGTTTATCAAAATGATAGTACTGAGCAGCAAACATCTGATGTTGACCTACATCTGATGTGACGAAAGCCTCTCCATTAGTTTCTTTATAGAGAGATTGTATAACTTGCTGAGGGAGTATCTTTCCATTTTGTGCCCCCATCTCTAATAGAGAATGGTTCAGGCCATGTGCATCTCGCCAGTTTTTAATCTGTTTGTTCCACTCAGAAATATCAGATTCATTAGTATTCAAATCTCTAGATTTAAGTTCTTCAATAAGTGAAGTTAATGATTCTTTTGCAGAACCAACGATTGGTATATCGGCATGAATAATCTTTGAAACAGATGCAGGATCTACATCAATATGGATTTTCTTGGCACTGAGGGCAAATTGTTTTGGATCATTTGTAATTCGATCATCGAACCTTGCGCCTACTGCAATGATTAAATCTGCATTATGCATAGCCATGTTTGCCTGATAAGTTCCATGCATACCCAACATACCCATAAATTGTGGGTCTGAACCTGGGAAGGCACCCAATCCCATCAAAGTATTGGTAACTGGAAAATTTAAAAGTTTGGCTAGAGCAGTTAATTCTTCAGAAGCATTATTTTGGTTTACCCCACCACCAGAATAAATGACAGGTCTTTTAGCTATTGCAATCATATCAGCTGCTTCTTTTATCCTCGACGTATCTGCACCTTCTGGAGGATTATACGAACGCATATTAACTTCTGTTGGATAATTGAATTCGAATTTATATTCAGGATCGGTAAAGTCTTTAGGGATATCAATAACAACCGGACCTTTTCTTCCTGTTGTAGCTATATGAAAAGCCTTTTTTACAATATCAGGTATATCTTCTGCTCTTTGAACAAGAAAGCTATGCTTAACAATAGGTCGCGATACGCCAATCATGTCAGTTTCTTGAAAAGAATCTGTACCAATTAAATTGGATTTAACTTGTCCTGAAATCACTACGATGGGCGTGGAATCCATGTAGGCAGTGGCTAAACCTGTAATTGCATTAGTGGCTCCTGGCCCTGAGGTGACTAATGCGACGCCTGGTTTTCCAGTTGCTCTTGCATATCCATCAGCAGCATGGACGGCTCCTTGTTCATGTCTAACAAGAATATGGTCTACATAGGTTTGATTAAATATTGCATCATATATATGCAGAGCTGCTCCACCTGGATATCCAAACATAAGATCTACCCCTTCAAGATGAAGAGAATGGATTAATGCTTCAGCACCAGATTTATTACTTTTGTCCATTTAATATTTGTTTAAAGTTCCTCCAAATCTAAGGAGGTTGAGCATTGTGACATTTGATATGTCTAAGTCAAGAAAACCCTATATTAACTGCTTCTAAGGGGTTTTTGAAATAGTGAATTTAAAATTGCCATCTCTTGCTAAGACAATATCAGAAAATCTAGGTAGTTCTTCTAAAATATAGTGCGTTAAACGCTCATAATGCATTACAAAACGATATACCTCTTCTTTTGTCATTATCTTATCTTTTAGATCTTTATCTTTAACGGTCTTAGCTAAAGTCTGCTCTTGTATCCACCTACTTTCATAAACAAAATCCATATTAGGCACTTTGATCATTAAAAGTAAATCGAATAAAGAAAACATCGTCTGATAGTCCTTTGATAGTTCCTGATTACTCCATTTAGACCAAATTCCATCTGGATCTTCTTCCTTTTCAAGCTGATTTAAGGGTGGAAGCCAATCCTCTTCTGGCAATGGCTTAGCCCCACCACACCAGGCATCAAAGAAAATAAAATCGGGTTTTCCTTTGTAGATAGGCCATTCTTCTGCAGGATAGTGGCGATCTTTAGGTTTACAAAAGGCAGGGATCTTTGTTTCTGTATCAGGATTTGCATTGGATAATTCTTTAATTAGATCCAAACCCATTCTAATATCATGGGTGCCTGGTACTCCTCTTACATAACAAAGTGGATGGATTTCATTTGCGAGAGATCTTCTTTCTTCTTGGGACTTATAAATATCGTCAATAGAAAATCCTATAGCAGGTCTTTTAACTATCTCACTTAGTACTTTTTGTATAAAAAAAGAAAGTGTAGTCTTTCCAGAACCTTGTCCCCCCGTAAAACAAATAAAATATGGTTGGTTTCTTTTAGGAAATGTCTGATCTAGATATAAAGAGATTGGAATGACTATTTCAGCTAAAAATTCTTCACTCAAATTCTCTATTTTCATTTGTTCAGCCAAATTAAAGAAATTATCTTTGGATTGATCCAATAAGCTTCTTACTGCTTCATCGCTAGCATTTGGGAAGTTAGTCATTATTTTGTAGTCTTTTCAATAAGCTGGAAGTATCCCACCTGCTGCCACCCATGTTTTGGATATCTTCGTAAAATTTATCTATGAGTTTCGTAATTTCAAGTCTAGCACCTTGTTTTTTCGCTTCTTGGATCGCTATGTTTAAATCTTTACGCATATGATCAACAGCGAAACCATGATCATAATGATCTTGCGACATAGTTTCCCAGCGGTTGTCCATTTGCCATGATTGTGCTGCTCCTTTTGATATAACTTCTATTACTTCTTCAGTTACTAAACCAGCTTTTTCAGAAAAGTTGATACCTTCAGCAAGTCCTTGAACTAATCCAGCTATACATATTTGATTTACCATCTTAGTAAGTTGTCCTGATCCGGAGGAACCCATTAATTTTGTAAATTTTGCATAACAGTTCATAGTGATATTAGCTTTATCAAAGGCATCTTTATCTCCGCCTGCCATAATCGTAAGAGAACCATTCTCCGCGCCCGCTTGGCCACCCGAAACAGGAGCATCTATGTAATGAACACCTTTCTTCAAGCACATTTCACTCATCTCATTTGAAAGAATAGAAGATGTGGTAGTGTGATCAACGATGATACCTCCCGGTGATATTGAACTCAAAATACCATTTTCTCCCGATATAACTTCTCTTACATCATCATCATTTCCTATACACATATAAATCTCTTCACACACATTACCTAGTTCCGCTGGGCTATTACTAATCTCACCTTTATAGGTATTAACCCAATTTTCTGCCTTTGCAAGAGTACGATTGAAAACGTGAGTGGGATACTCTTTTGATATGTAACCAGCCATTGGAAATCCCATTATTCCTAATCCTATAAAACCTCTAATTTTCATTCATTCCTCCAAATAATAGAAAGTATTCTATTTTCAGTTTGATCTCTTCGGTAAGAGAATAATGATTCTGATTCGAATGTGCACTCCGAAGAAACATCTACATTGATATCGTATTTGCCCAAAATTCTTTTAGCCTCCCCATGAAGGCTAAATAGCCATTTATCGTAACCTTTCTCTATAAAGTTGGATTCTGATCCATCATCCTTATCTATAAAAGATTCATATAGATCATTGCCAACTTCATAGTTTTTTTGAGATATTGAAGGCCCTATCCATGCAGACACATCAGAGCAGCCTTTGGTGAATGATGTCAATGTAGACTCAATTACTCCTGATAAAAGACCTTTCCAGCCTGCATGCAGCATAGCAAACTCACTACCATCATTTTTTGATAAAGCGATAGGTAGACAGTCTGCAGTTAAAACACCCAAGGCAATATTACTGGTTGAAGAAAATAGTGAATCAGTTTCATCTATAGGTAATGATGAATGGGAGAATATTATTTCTAAGTTGTTTCCATGAACCTGATTCATATATTGAATAGGGATATCTTCGAATTTAGTAAAAACCTTAAGTATTTGAGATTTTTCTGAGCTTATATTATTTTTGTAAAAATAATCTTCAGTGAATGATACGCACTGAATTTTTTCTCCAAGGGGTGTCTTGGGTTTTAAGAAGTCAGGACCCATTTACTTTTATTTGATTTAGCAGAGTTTGCATATCTGAAGGCATAGAAGCTTTAAACGATAACAACTCGCCACTAGCAGGATGGTTTAATTGAAGTTCCTCAGCATGCAGAGCTTGTCTTTTAAAGTTAGAAATTATTTTTTTTAGCTCTTCACTTGATCCTCGAGAGAATTTATTTCTACTGCCATAAAGAGGGTCACCAATTATTGGATAACCTATATGAGATAAATGAACTCTTATCTGATGAGTGCGTCCAGTTTCTAGATTTACCTTTAACAAAGAATACCCATCTAGGTTTTCGAAAATACTAAATCTTGTAATTGCTTCCTTTCCATTTTGATTAACAGCTTGCTTTGTCCTTATTTTTGGATGTCTTCCAATAGGCTCATTTATCATTTTATTGATAACCGGTACTCCTACGACCATTGCTAAATATGTTCTAGTTACTGATCTTTCCTTGAGTTGCGCCACTAAATTTAGATAAGAGCTTTCTGTTTTAGATATAACCATCAAACCAGATGTGTCTTTATCCAGTCTATGCACTATTCCCGCTCGGGGCAGGAAGCTGAGATTCTCATCATGAGATAATAAAGCATTCACCAGGGTGCCCGTTCTATTTCCCGAGCCCGGATGAACAACCAAGCCTGCAGGCTTATTAATTATAAGTATTTCTGTATCCTCAAAAATTACCTCAAGAGCAATATCTTCAGGAAGATCGGTTAATTGAGATTCTTCCAAAAAATTTACTGAGACAGCATCATCTGTTTGCACAATATATTTGGATTTAACTTCCTTACTATTTACAAGTAAGGCGCCATCTTTGATCCACCTCTGAATATGTGCTCTTGAATAATCAGGAAATTGTTTTGCGGTTATTTGATCAACTCTTTGTCCTTGGTCGGCAGGAAGAGCGATGTAGTTAAGTGATATCTTTTTTTTATTTTCCATTAAACCAAATTGGAACCCATCAAACCTTTTTCTGTCCAAGAACTAGTCTGATCTGTAGAATTCGTAAGTTAAATGACAATCCTTCACAATTTTATTAATTCTAGCAAGAGAAATCTCAGTATTTCAGGGATTTTTATGCTTTTGCTTTTAGTTTCTTCTTGTTCATCAAATGAGGAAATGCCTGATGAGCGTTTAGTAGAAAAAGAACTTTATGATCAAGCCCAAACTCGATTAAAAAATGGAAGCTTTTCAACTGCCATCTTAAGCTTAGAAGCCCTAGAATCGAGATTCCCTTTTGGTAGATATGCAGAGCAAGCGCAAGCAGAACTCATTTACGCTTATTATATGAACTCACAATTTGAAGCCAGTCAATCAGCTTCTGAAAGATTTATAAATCTTCATCCAAGGCATTCCCATACTGGTTATGCCTTTTATATGAAAGGCCTTGCAGCCTTCACAGATGATTCAGGCTTATTCTCAAGATATTTTCAATCTGACTTAGCAAAAAGAGAGGTCGTGATGGCTCAAACCTCCTTTGGAGAATTATCAGAATTTATTTCAAGATACCCAGAAAGTAAATATGTACCTCATGCAAAACAAAGAATGATTTATTTAAGAAATCTTTTAGCTGAGCACGAAATATATGTTGCTGACTTTTATATGAAAAGAGGTGCCTATCTAGCTGCAATAGGTAGAGCAAAATATGTAATAGAAAATTTACCTAATACCCCCCAGACTCCTTTTGCACTTTCAATCCTAGTTGAGGCCTATGAAATACTTGAGTATGAAGAGTTAAGAAAAACAAGTTTAGAAATACTCAACGCTAATTATCCAAACTTTGATTTTCAAGGGAATGAGTCAGTAAAGGAAAGATCATGGGCTAATATTCTTACTTTAGGCTTAATTGGCAAAGAAGATATAAAAAGACCTAATGCCGAGACTCCTTAAAAATGTGGCAATTGATTATCCTAATTGCGGTAATCCTATTGGTTTACATAACATCAAGACTGACGGGTAATAAGAGAATTGAATCAACAACAAACAAAATAGAAATTGTTAAATGTTGCGTATGTGATCTAAATACTCCATCTTCGGAATCAATCAGGAAAGGTGAATATTGGTTTTGTTCTGAGGATTGTGTGATTAAAAACGATATCTAACCTTTACAGTAAAGGTATCTGACTGAGGTTCGTTCCAAGGCCTCTTGTAAATTTCCTCTAGATCATCTTCTAAATCAGTTTGAATGATGCGCCCTCCTTTAGAATAAACTACATATAAATAAGCTAATGGAAGTATCTCATATCTGTATCTTATCTGAAAAGCTAGGTCACTAAGCGTGAAAGGATCTAATGAAAAATTAACAGGATTAAGATTACCATTAGAATCTCCAAGATAAGGTTTTGGATCTCTTGCAGTAAAAGCAACCATTTGTGCCTTTACTCTTAACTCATGCCTATCACCTCCGAACCAATTCATATCTGCAACTGTTGTTCTCTGTTTTCTGGAATAGATACCTAATAGATTATCTTGAATCCAGTTTAACCATTCCTCTTCTTCTAAATGCTGATAATAAATTGAGAAGTTGAGATTATCTCTGGGTGCAAAACTAAGTTTTGTAGCATATGAATTAGCGAAGCTAATAGCAGACCTCCATTGGCTTCCTTTTTCTCTTTTTAATTCTATAAAATAATTAAAAAAACTTCTCGATGGGCCAGAAAATTGGATATTTGCTCCATAATTTTGTGGTTTTTTAATAAAAGGTGCGGTTGGATCTTTTCTTGTTATCCAATAATCCTTGCTCGAAGTTCTATAAAAATTTGTTAACTCCAAATAGGAAGTATTTTTGAAATAACTTTTATAAGTAAGATAGGAAAAGTCAGCTGCTTTATCAAGATCGCCGTTAGCCTCATGCCCAATTCCTAATTCAAGTTGATTAGATTGGAAAATTGATGAGTTATCATAATCTGTAAACTTCAAACCATTTTGTGACCCCACAAACAACCAGTTATTTTCCATTTGATATCCCATATCTGTAATGTCTAGGTTTTCATCAAAATAAAAAACACCGATATCATGATATCTCTGTTTATTTGGAGAAGATGTCATTCTAAAACGAAAAGCATTTCCAGAATCTTTGTCTATAAGAGGGTCCTCCACTTGTGAATTTATGAAAATTGCATCGAATCTCAATGTATCTTTTGGCCTGTAAATTACATCTATAGAGTTAACATTAGCTTCTCTATTTAGAACTGGTCTTTTGGTATATGTTCCCAAAAAGCCCAGAGACAGTCTTTTTTCAGATTTTCTTAATCTTAAAGAATAAAAATCTCTTCCTTGACTGAATTCTTCGTCAGATTCTGAAGCACCCAAGAAACCGAAATCAAATGTCTCATTTTGTTGAGTGTAACGAATGGCATAATCTATATCAGATATTCCCACCTTTGATGTTTCACATAAATCTCTCAAAGAACTTGCAAAAGAAGAACATTTATAGTCAGGCGCAGCGCCAATACGTCTGGTATTGATTACATAAAAGAATCTGAAACCTTTTACGTCAAACAAAGAATGATTTTCAGAAAAAAAAGGCCTTTTATCAGAATAAAAAGTCTCGCTGGAATTAAAATTTACCACAAGTTCGTCACTTTCTACTTGCCCAAAATCTGGGTTTATTGCAACATTTAGTTGTTTTCCCGCATCGATCTTCCAAAATATCTCTGCTCCAACTTTTGTTCTATCTTCTTCTAGAATACGATCTTCTGATAAATTAACATAAGGGAAATAATCTATTTTTGAAACATCGTAGTTATTAAATTCATATTCATTAAAAATGGACATGAATTTTTCAGTCATAGCATTGCCCTTAATTGTACTGTGTACCTTGTACTTACTCACTATCCATCTATAAAAGGACAATCTTACTCTCCTCTTATCTCCTTTTTGAGCTTTCATGGGCGCTACACTCCAAGGTATGAACATTTCTGCATACCAGACATCCTTACCTATGCTTACCCCGTGACCCCAGTCGGAGTCCCAATCATAGTTCACTTCATTTTCATTTCTGACTACATTATCAAGAATGGAACCTCCTGCTGAGATGGAAAATCCATAGGATAAAAGCCCATCACCATCAAAATCAATAGAGACACCAACCATATCAGCATTAGCCATTTCGTCATCTCTTTGGTGTTTTTGTACCCTAATTGTTTCCTCATCCTGAAAGTTTATAAAACCAAAATAGATTCCATCTTCATCTTCTAGAACAAGAACTTTTTGAGACCCTGAAGCGTCATTTAAAGTAAAGGGAAGGCTTTCGTAATATTTTGTTATCTCTTTTGCTTGTGACCATTCTTTTTCATCAAGAACTCCATCGACGTCAATTTCGACAGTCAGAATATGTGGAGATAGAAAGAATGAATATAAAAAAAAGACTCTGAGCAGCTTTTCCTGCAAGTTAACTCCCCTATTTAGAATGCATCATTCTATTATTTAAGGGCGTTAAAATCTATATCTAAGTTTTATAGTGAGATTCTCATCGGTAGGATCTTTCCAAGGCCTTCTGTATAGTTCTGTCATATTATCTTCATCATCATCGGCAGTAATTCTGCCGCCTTTAGAATAAACCAGATACAAGTATGCTAAAGGCATAAACTCATATCTATATCTAATTTGAAATGCCAATTCACTAATTGTTATATTGGGTATTGGAAGATTTGCAGGTGTGAGATTGCCATGAACATCGCCATAATAGGATTGTGGATTTCTACCAGTAAACGCTACCAGTTGAGTCTTTATCCTTAATTCATGCTTAGAACCAGAAAACCACTGCATACCAATAATGCTCGTCCTTTGTTGCCTTTCAAAGGTTGCAAGCAAATTATCTTGTATCCAATTCAGCCATAAATCTTCTTTTTCTTCTTGATGGAATAGTGAAAAAGATAGGAACTCGGTAGGCATATATTTAATCATACCTCTATAAGAATTTTTCCAACCAAGCTGAGGAGAATGTTCGCTACCCTTTTCTCTTTGTATTCTCGCGCTATAAAAGAAAATAGGATTTCTGGGACCATTGTACTCAACATATCCACCATACCCCTCAGGCATATTTATATAAGGAGCAAGAGGTGACTTTCTTGTGATTCTAAAATCTCTGCCACTTGTTCTATAAAAGATTTCTGACACCATATCCGATGTATCAATAAAAGAACTTTCTATTTTAAATGCTGTATTGCCAGCTTGCTTTCTAAAATTGGAATCAGCCTTGAATCCATATCCCCACTCAAACATTCTAAATCTGAAGATAGACTCTTTGGAAAAGTTTGTTGTTTTGAATTGAGTTCTACCATTGAACATAGCTCTATTATTTAAAGCCAGGTAGCCCATATCATTAAGATCTATTTTATTATCTAGATATAAGAATGACCCACCCAAATGGAAATCCTGATTAGGATCAAATCTATAACCTGCCCTCAAGCCATAACCCTCTCCAGATTCGATATCTGAATGAATAATATTTCCTGTATACCCATACTCTTTAGAAGGTCTGTACTCAAAGTCAAATGAATTAACTTGAGCATTGCTATCATAAAAGGGTTTATTTACGTATGTTCCTAAATATCCATAGGTAAGTCCATCAGCGCTTGTATTAAGCCTTAACGCATAAAAATCTCTTCCATTACTGAATTTTTCATCTCTCTCTGAAGCTCCAAGGAAACCAAAATCTACTGAACCCTTTTGGCTATACCTAATTGCGTAATCAATATCATTTGACCCAATCTTGTTTTCATTACAAAAAGTTTCTTCATCAAATCTAGAACAATCATAATCGGGTCTACCTCCGATTCTTCGGGTATTTATGATTCTAAATAATGAGTCTTTAACATCAAATAATGATTGATTTTCAGAAAAAAATGGCCTTTTGTCGGAATAAAAGGTTTCAACAGAGGAAAAATTTACTACAACTTCGTCACTTTCTATTTGCCCGAAGTCAGGATTTAAGGTTATGTTCAACTCTTTACTTGAATCAATCTTCCAGAATATCTCAGCACCTCCCTTCGAAATAATCTCAGAATTTGCAATATCTTCATTTATTGTAATGTATGGAAAAATGTCAATTTCAGAGGAATCAAAATTATCTACCAATAGTTCATCAAATACAGAAAGGAAAACATTTTGATAAGGGCTTCCTTTTATCGTTGAAAAACCTCTACCTAGACCCATAGCCATCCTATAAAAAGCAAGGCCTATTTTTCTTTTGTCACCTTCTACCGTCTTCATAGTAGCTACCGACCAAGGAATGAATATTTCTGAGAACCATATGTCTTCTTGAAAACTAGTTTCTGCACTCCAGTCAGAGTCCCAATCCCAATTTCTCTCTTTTTCATCTTTTACAGTGGAGTCACCGATAGAGCCACTTGAAGAAGTGAAAAACTGGTAAGCATTTATTCCATCACCATCGAAATCAATAGCTACGCCATTCTTGTCAGATATAGATCTCTCTTCATCACGAAGATGGTTTTTGATACGCATGGTATTATTAGGTTGATAATTACTGAACCCAAAATAGATTCCCTTTTTGTCCTCATATATTAAGACTTCAGTTTTTATATCTTCGACCTCTCTTAAAGAATAAGGATAAACTTCGTAAAAAGTAGTTATCTTTTTTGCAGTTTGCCATTCTTTCTCATCTAGCACACCATCGATGCTAATCTCAGCTTTCAAGGTTAAGGAAAAAACTAAACCCAGAAAAAGACCTGGTAAAAGGTAGCTTTTCATTTATTCAGTTACTGTTACTTGAATTTTATTGGAGACAAGTGGCGGCTGATGGGGAACGTGATATTTATCGCCTAAAATTAATTGAAGTTGGTGCTTACCTGGAGGCAAATTGAGTTCGGTTTCTGTTTGACCTAAACCAAAATGAATATGCTGACTAGATGAAGGTATGGGTAAATAGTAATCTATTGAATCTACATTTATTAATAAATGATGATGACCCGTATTATCTATATCAACACCAGCTGGTGCTATACCTTTTCCTGAGAGGCCGAATTGAACGAGAAATGGAGATTGTAACTCGTCTCCATCTTCAAGGTTGATGAAATAAACCTTACTTTCGGAATAAATAATTAAAGGGAACAATAAAAAGATAGTAGCAAGTAATTTCATATAATTAATTTAAGTATTTCCCAGAACCATATATCAAAGGACAATCTTCATCACTATTTATAACACTGGTTACATTTCCTATAAATATTGTATGGCTTGAATGTTCGACAAGGTTAGAACACTCACAAAAGATATTCGATAAAGACTGTTTCGCATAAATAAAGCTATCATTCTCTTTCCAAAGTTGGCCTTTAAATCTAGCTTCCCCTTCTTCGCTTTTACTGCACACTTCTGCGAGCTCCTTTTGTCTACTAGATAATATATTTATACAAAATGATGACCCGTAATTGATAATGTTATGTATTGAAGCATCTTTGTTTACACAAACTAACATAGCAGGTGGGTCTAGCGATAAAGAGATTACCGATGTTGCAGTCATTGCATGTCTTTCATCATCTTCTTTGGCTGAGATGATATTCACAGTTGAGGTAACACCTCGCATAGCATTGATATAGCTTTTTTTTAAATCTTCCATCTTGGAAAACCACAGATCAAATTTAGTTACTAGTGGTTTGAAAAAGCATAATATTGTTCATATGGCCAAAAGACAAGCAACTACAAGAATTATTGCCGGTAAATATAGAGGAACAAAGCTGACTTTTAAGCCTAATAAAAGTTTGAGGCCTACTGAGAGTAAGACAAAAGAAACACTATTTAATTGGTTATTAAACGATCTTGATAATAAGAATTGTCTCGACATGTTTGCTGGAACAGGATCCTTAGGTTTTGAAGCACTTTCTAGAGGAGCAAAAAAGGTTATCTTTATTGAAAAACAAAAGAGTCTTTGTAATTCAATTGAAGATGTTGCAAAACAACTCGGAATAAAAAAGAAATGCAGAATTATTAATGCAAACTCAACTTCGATTAATTTTAATAACTTAAATGCTAAATTTGATTTAATTTTTTTAGATCCTCCATTTCATGAAAAGCTCATTCAAAGATCATTGGATATAATTGATGAAAATGCCTTGTTAGCAAAAAATGGATTGGTTTATATTGAATGCGAAAAGGACCTTGATATAAATTCACTCAAAACCAAATTAGGTCAAATAAAACAATCAAAAAGTGGACAAACAAAATTTTATCTCTATGAAAGCTAGATTGTTCCTCATTCTTATTTTTTTATGTATAACTTTGGTTATTACTTTCAATGACTCCCTCAATCTTTTTTCTCCTACCAAGATAGAGTTTTTGAATAAGGAAATTATCGTGAACTCAGAAATGATGATCTCTTTTATAGCTTTTTTTACTTTGATTTTTGTGCTTTGTATTGGGATAGTTGAGAAGTTATTTTTCTCAAGAAGAGCTGGTAAAAGGAAGGGAAAAGAAGAGTAATATTATTTTCTTTTCATAGACTCAAAGAATTCTGCATTAGTCTTGTAATCTTTAAGTTTGTCCAGTACCCACTCCATTGCAGCTGTATCGTCCATCTCATTAAGAAGTTTTCTAAGTACTGTAATATTTCTTAGTTCAAGATCAGAAGTTAGTAGATCCTCTCTTCTTGTTCCAGTTTTACGGACATTAATCGCAGGAAAAACTCTTTTTTCTGCGATTTTACGATCAAGATTGATCTCAGAATTTCCTGTTCCTTTAAATTCTTCGAAGATAACTTCGTCCATTCTTGATCCTGTATCAATAAGTGCAGTAGCAATTATTGACAAACTTCCACCGCCTTCTATATTTCTTGCCGCTCCAAAAAATCTTTTCGGTTTTTGCAATGCATTTGCATCGACCCCACCTGTAAGAATCTTTCCAGAAGCTGCTTGAGTAGAATTGTATGCTCTAGCTAAACGAGTAATAGAATCAAGTAAAATAACTACATCATGTTTATGTTCAACTAGCCTTCGAGCTTTATTGATTGCCATTTCTGCGACTTGAACATGCCTAGTTGGAGCTTCATCAAAAGTACTTGCAATTACTTCGCCCTTAACAGAACGTTTCATCTCAGTGACCTCCTCAGGTCTTTCGTCAACAAGGAGAACCATGATTTTACATTCAGGATTATTTCTTTCAATAGAGTGAGCTATGCTCTGAAGAAGTAGCGTCTTACCAGCTTTAGGTGGAGAAACTATCAGAGACCTCTGACCTTTCCCAGTAGGAGCTGTGAGATCAATAACCCTGGAAGACAAATCTTCAGTACTTCCAGTCCCTAATTCAAAAAGCATCCTCTCATCTGGGAAAAGAGGTGTTAGATTTTCAAATGAGGGTTTATTTTTTGTTTTATCTGGTTGTTCAAAGTTAATTTCTTCAATCTTAAGAATTGCAAAATATCTTTCACCGTCTTTAGGTGATCTAATTTTGCCTTTTATTGTGTCTCCAGTTCTTAGACCGAATCTTCTAATTTGACTTGGAGAAACATAAATATCGTCTGGCCCAGCTAAGTATGAAGAATCGGGTGATCTTAAAAAACCAAAACCATCTTGAAGGATTTCAAGAACACCTTCACCTTCTATATCTTCTCCGTTCTTTGCTTTGCTCTTGAGTATTCCAAATACAATATCTTGTCTTTTTGCTCGAGAAGCATTTTCTATGCCACACTCTTCGCCCAGCTCAATTAGCTGTTCGACCGGCATTTTTTTTAATTCTGTTAATTGCATAAAATAAAGATATTGCTTGAGAAAAGGGGTTGACCAAAGAATCTTTGATGGATTTATACTAACCTTCTTAGTATTGAGAGTCTAGTTTTTTCTATAGATTTGATTCTATGAACTCTGTTAATTGGGTTTTGCTTAGTGCACCGACCTGTTGAGCAACTAGCTCACCACCTTTAAATATGGCAAGTGTAGGTATGCTCATAACATTTTGTTGAGCAGCGGAGGTTTGATTTGTATCAACATCTAATTTTCCTACTTTAATTTTGTCCGAAAACTCGATAGCTATTTCTTCAACAATTGGACCTACCATCTTGCAAGGACCACACCAGGTTGCCCAGTAATCAACTAGCACAGGTTTATCAGATGCATTAACTTCGGTTTCGAAATTGTCATCCGTCAGCGTGACAACATTCATATTTCCTCCTTAGGATATTTTTGATTGGAATTTACAAAGGATCATTAAAAAACTATTATTGGACTAAATAGTGAATTTATCAAGATTCTAAAAGAATTATTTTTTTGTAGTCACTGCTCCTTCAGAAGCTGATGTAACAAGAGACCTGTACTTATCTAGCACCCCTCCTTCCTCGTCTTGCACAGGGCATAACCATGACTCTTTTCGCTTAGCTAATTCGTCATCAGATAAATCAATATTTACCTGGTTGGTTGTTGCGTCGATGGAAATAAGATCACCATCATTAATTAAAGCTATAGGACCTCCATCATATGCTTCAGGAGTGATGTGTCCCACAACAAAACCATGAGTTCCGCCTGAAAACCTACCATCAGTTAAGAAAGCTACTTTGTCACCAAGACCTTTGCCCATTATGGCCGATGTTGGACTTAACATCTCTCTCATGCCTGGAGCTCCTCTTGGTCCTTCATATCTAATAACTAGGACATCGCCTTCTGATATTTGATTAGATAGGATACCTTCCATTGCATCTTCTTCAGAATTATAGACTTTTGCTTTTCCTTGGAAACTTAAACCTTCCTTACCTGAAATTTTGGCAACTGCACCAGAGGGTGCTAAATTTCCATACAAAATTCTTAAATGACTATCTGTTTTTATAGGTTTATCTGTTGATGTAATTATTTTTTGATCTTTTGGATAATGATCATAGTCTGAAAGATTTTCTTCAAGTGTTTTTCCTGTAACTGTCATTTGATTTCCATCAATTAAACCTTTTTCGAGCATACTCTTCATAAGAGGAACAATGCCGCCAATTTCGATCAACTCGGACATCAGATAATTCCCACTCGGTCTTAAGTCTGCCAAGACTGGTGTTCTTTTACCAATTCTTTCAAAATCATTTAAAGATAGATTTATTTTTGCTTCATGGGCGATTGCCAATAAATGTAATACAGCATTAGTAGACCCTCCAAGGGCTATTACAACGGCAATTGCATTTTCAAAAGCCTGCTTAGTCATAATATCGCGTGGCTTTAAATCTAAAGAAATTAAATTCATGATCGATTCACCCGCATCTGAAGAATCTTTTAGTTTACTTGGAGAAATTGCCTCTTGAGCTGAGCTATTGGGAAGACTCATACCTAAAGCTTCAATAGCTGAAGCCATAGTATTTGCTGTATACATTCCTCCGCAAGAACCAGGACCAGGTATTGCAGTTGACTCAATATCCAATAATTCAATATCAGATATAGCTCCTTCAGAGTGTTTTCCTACCGCCTCAAAAACTGACACAACATCGGTACGATTAGATCCTGGTTTGATGCTACCTCCGTAAACAAAAATCGATGGTCTATTTAATCGTGCCATAGCCATTACACATGCTGGCATATTCTTATCGCATCCACCAATCGTAATTAATCCATCAAAGCCTTGGCCTCCAACTACTGTTTCTATGGAATCAGCTATAACTTCTCTTGAAATAAGTGAATACCTCATGCCCTTAGTGCCCATTGATATGCCGTCAGAGACAGTGATTGTATTGAATATAACTGATTTAGATCCAACTGAATCTGCTCCACTCGCAGCAGATTCAGCTAGTTGATCGATATGCATATTGCAAGGTGTAACCATACTCCAAGTTGAAGCAATACCAACTTGTGGTTTATTGAAATCTTCAGATTCAAAACCTACTGCTCTTAGCATGGCTCTTGAAGGGGCTTGTTCTACGCCATCGACAATCTCCGATGAATATTTTCTTTTATCTTTAGACATAAGGTGAATTATAAATTAGAAACAACAGAACTTATAAATTAAGCCAATGATGCAGCAAGTAGCTCTTTAGTGTAGGCTTGTTTTGGAGACTCAAACAAATCTTCTGAAGTTCCATCCTCAACTATAATGCCGTCTTTCATCACATAAACATAATCAGATAAAAATCTAATGACCTTCAAGTCATGGCTAATACAAAGGTAGGCTAATCCAAGTCTTGATTGAAGATCTTTCAAAAGATGCAATATTTGCATCTGAATTGAAACATCTAGAGCGGAAGTAGGCTCATCTAATAATATAAGTTTAGGCTCCAAAATAATTGCCCTTGCAATAGCAACTCTTTGTCTTTGTCCACCGGATAATTCATGTGGAAATCTTGAAAAAGAAGATTTGTCTAATTCGACATCCTCAAGAGCCTTAATGATTTTTTTTTCTCTCTCACTTCTGATTAAACTAGGTTCATGAACTCTCAGCCCTTCTCCTACTATTTCTCCAATTGTCATCCTTGGAGACAAAGAGCCAAAAGGATCTTGGAACACTATTTGAAAATCTTTTTTAAATCTCCTTGTTTCACCGGAGTTCAACTGATGTATATTTCTTCCATCAAAAATGATGTTACCTTCTGCCTTTTCAATACCTAACAAAGCTCTTGCCAAAGATGACTTACCAGAACCAGATTCACCAACTAAGCCGGTAGTAGAGCCGCTGTGTATTGTTATATCAACTTTTTTTACAGCATTCAAAAAATCTACTGTTTTGCCAAATATATTCTTGGTTATCGGATATTTTATGTCCACTTTTCGACCAGTGAGCAACTGCTCATTTTCAAGATTTAATTCCGTTTTCTTTCCAGGTATGGAATTAAGTAACTTGATGGTATAGAGATGCTTAGGATTATCAAAAATATCCTTAACCTTCCCTGATTCAACAATTTTTCCTTCTTTCATGACACAAACTTCATCAGAAAATCTTCTTACAATATTTAAATCATGTGTAATGAATAAAATAGACATGCCAAACTCTTTCTGTAAGTCAGATAATAATTCTAATAGTGCTTTCTCAACAGTTACATCAAGAGCAGTTGTTGGTTCGTCAGCAATTAATAGTTCTGGTTCGTTTGCTAGAGCCATAGCAATCATTATTCTTTGCCTTTGACCTCCTGATAGCTGATGAGGATAAGAATCAACTTTTGTTTCTGGTTCAGGAATTTTTACTTTTTTTAATAGATCAATCGTCTTTTTTCTAGCTTGTTTTGATGTTAATTTTTTATGTATTATTAGTGTTTCATCTATCTGGAAACCTACTTTCTGATAAGGATTAAGCGATGTCATTGGTTCCTGAAATATCATAGAAATTTTATTACCTCTCAAAGCGGACAAGGTCTTTTTAGGACAAGCAATTATTTCATCATTTTCAAATTTGATTGATGATTCACTAGAATACTGAACCGTTCCTTCAGGTAGTAACTGAAGGATGGATAGTGCTGTCACAGATTTACCTGATCCAGATTCGCCTACTAGAGATAATGTTTTGCCCTTTTCAATGGCAAGGGAAATATCATCTACGGCTCTAAAAATTGAGTCATTTGATTCAAAATCAATGACTAAATTATTAATTTTTAATATTTTATCCACGCTTTTGTACCGTAAATTTAAAGTTTATAGGATCTTCATCGTAGACATTAAACGAACAGTCTAAATAGTTCTCAGCAGGGTCACTCAATCCCCAAAGCATGATGTGTTTACCGCCAGGGACAAAAATTATTTTTTCAAAAGGATTTAAAACAAAGGTGTCCTTTTTTTCCATTGTCATAATTCCTCTAGCATTTACTTTTGTTTCATGAATTTCAGCTCTGGATGACGAACATGATATTCCTGTTATCTCGAAAGATTTATTGGCAGTATTTTCCATACTCAAGTACCCGCTAGTCATCATCATACCTTTTAAGGGAACATAAAGATGCGCATCCTTTATA
Source organism: uncultured SAR86 cluster bacterium (assembly GCA_902610065.1). Taxonomy (GTDB): domain Bacteria; phylum Pseudomonadota; class Gammaproteobacteria; order Magnimaribacterales; family Magnimaribacteraceae; genus Magnimaribacter. The sequence continues at coordinate 26,145 of CACLUH010000002.1, read as the reverse complement.
ATCACATCTTGAGGAGTTTGTTTAGAGCAACTGATGATTGTAAAAGTAAAAAAACTTATAAAAATAACTTTGAAAAAATATTTCGTCATTGTTCCTATCTTTGCGTTAGCATCTTACTCCTTGTCTACAGAATCTTTTCTAGAAAAAATTACAAACAATAAAGTTCTTTCCGGAGATGAAGCTTTTATCTTTAGCGCTCATATACAAGATGATGAAAGCATCATACTTACATGGACTATTAAAGAAAACTGCTTTTTGTATAAAGATAAATTTAAAACTTATTTAGATACCGATCTTGTTGAAAACCAAAAAATAGAGGGTGAGGCTATAAGGATAAATGATATTTACTTTGGGAATGTGGATGTCTTCTACAATAGCGTTAGACAGACAATAGATAATACTGAAAACGTTGGTTCCGTAAAGGTAGTTTATCAAGGATGTAATGAGAAAGGTTTTTGTTACCCTCCAATAAGTAAAGAGATTCAGGTTGACAATTTAGAAAATTTCTAAAACCCTGATACCTTTTTCTTATAAATTCATTTAAAATCGTCGAAAATACCTCATAAAACCCTAATGACAAACTACATGCTCCTAAATGGCCCCAATTTAAATTTATTGGGAACAAGAGAACCTGATTTATATGGATCTGAAACATTAGAAGATATAGAAGCAAATCTTGTAGAAATCTCTAAAGATAAAAAATGTAATTTAATATGTCATCAAAGCAATGCTGAGCATGAGTTAGTAGATCTGATTCATTCAGCAAAAGATAACCAAGTGAAATGCATCATAATCAATCCAGGAGCTTTAACTCATAGTAGTATAGCCTTAAGAGACGCATTAACAGGTGTCAACATTCCTTTTATAGAAGTTCATATTTCGAATATATACGCACGAGAAGATTTTAGACAGAAATCTTACCTATCTGATATAGCTGAGGGAGTGATTTCAGGTTTAGGTGTAGAAGGTTACGAACTAGCTCTAGTCAAAGCTATGAAAAAATTTAATTGATAATTTAGGAGACAGAATGGACATAAGAAAAGTAAAAAAACTAATTGAAATGTTGGAGAATTCAAACCTTGAAGAAATAGAAATACAAGAAGGAGAAGAGTCAGTTAGATTAGTTAAGAGTCATGGAAATCTTCAAAATATTGCACCTCAATCTATAATGGTACCCCAAGATAATAAACAGGAAATTATCCCTGAAGAAATTGAATCCAAAGAAGAGACTAAAGAAGAAAGTAATTCAATAAATTCTCCAATGGTTGGTACATTTTATGCCTCAGCCTCGCCTGGTGCTAAGCCCTTTATATCAGTCGGAGATATCGTTGCAGAAGGAGATGTAGTTTGTATAGTCGAAGCAATGAAAATGATGAATGAAATTAAGTCTGAGTTCTCTGGCGAAGTTTTATCTATCAATGTTGAAAATGCTGAGCCGGTTGAATATGGTCAATCACTTTTTGAACTTTCAAAATAATGCTTAGTAAACTTTTAATCGCCAATAGAGGCGAAATAGCACTTCGTATTCTAAGAGCTGCAAAAGAGTTAAAAATTCCAACTGTTGCAGCCTATTCAGAAGCGGATAAAGATCTGATGCATGTGAAAATGGCTGATGAGTCGATTTGTATAGGACCTGCAGATTCTTCTCAAAGTTATCTAAACATACCAGCGATAATAAGTGCTATGGAGTTGTCGGGATCGGATGGTGTACATCCAGGGTATGGCTTTCTTTCAGAAAATCCTGATTTCGCAGAAAAAGTCGAAAAAAGTGGTTTCGATTTTGTGGGCCCTTCAGCTTCAGTCATTAGAATGATGGGGAATAAAGTTTCTGCAAAAGAATTTGCCTTAAAATCTGGCTTGCCCATTGTTCCCGGTTCTTCCGGAGCAGTAGATGAAAATGTCCATGAGGAAGCAGAAAAACTTGGTTATCCAGTAATAATTAAAGCGGCTTCAGGTGGTGGCGGTAGAGGAATGAAGATAGTTTATTCGCCCGAAGAATTAGATAGTGCAATTGAATTAACTCAACAGGAGTCTGCAGTAGCTTTTGGGGATTCAACAGTTTATCTAGAAAAGTTTTTAGAAAATCCTAGGCATATTGAGGTTCAAGTTCTGGCTGACAGGCATGGAAATATAGTTCACCTCGGAGATAGAGATTGCTCTTTGCAAAGAAGGCATCAGAAAGTGATTGAAGAAGCTCCCGCACCTGGAATTAAAGAGGAAAAAAGGCAAGAAATATATGAGCAGTGCATAGAAGCATGTCGTCAATTAGATTATGTAAGTGCTGGTACTTTTGAGTTTCTCTATGAAAATGATAATTTTTATTTTATTGAGATGAATACAAGAATCCAAGTAGAGCATCCAGTTACAGAAAGTGTCACGGGAATTGACTTAGTAAAACTCCAGCTTAGGATAGCAAGAGATGAAGAACTTAAAATTAAACAAGAAGATATTATCTTAAAAGGTCATGCCATAGAGTGCAGAATTAATGCAGAAAACTCAGAAACATTTTTGCCCTCCCCCGGTAAAATTCTTGAATATCATGCTCCTGGAGGAATCGGAGTTAGGATGGATTCTCATCTGTATAAAGATTATGTAGTTCCTCCATATTATGATTCTCTTATTGCAAAAGTAATCTGTCGAGCTAATGACCGTGAAGACGCAAGAGCCAGATTAGAAAGAGCTCTAGATGAAATGTATGTTCTAGGTATAGATACAAATTTAGATATGCATAGAAAATTAATAAATGATCCTAATTTTATTAATGGTACTTTCAATATAAATTATCTAGAAAATCTCAATAAGGAAAAATAATGCCCGATAAAGATCTTCCTTACGAACCGGGAGACATAGAGCATCAGGTTCAAGAGTATTGGAAAGAAAATGAATCGTTTTCTGTAACCGAGGACCATAGCAAAGAGAAGTACTTTTGCCTGAGTATGTTTCCTTATCCAAGTGGATCAATTCATATGGGCCATGTTAGAAACTACACCATTGGCGATGCAATAAGTAGATTTCAAAGGATGCTTGGGAAAAACGTACTTCAACCAATGGGTTGGGATGCATTTGGTCTACCTGCTGAAAATGCTGCTATAGATAATAAGGTCCAACCATCAGATTGGACTTCAGAAAATATAGAAAGCATGAAAAAGCAGCTTACCAGGCTGGGCTTTGCATACGACTGGAAAAGAGAATTTGCTACTTCAGAGTCAGATTACTACAAATGGGAACAATGGTTCTTCCTTCAAATGCATGAAAAAGGCTTAGCTTATCAAGAAGAAGCTGAAGTTAATTGGGATCCTGTAGATCAAACAGTACTCGCGAATGAACAAGTAATAGACGGAAAAGGCTGGAGATCAGGAGCAGAAGTAGAAAAAAAGGTTTTAAAGCAATGGTTTTTAAAGATAACAGACTTCGCGGAAGAACTTCTGCAGGGAACAGATAAATTAGATGGCTGGCCAGAACAAGTAAAAATACAACAAAAAAATTGGATAGGCAAATCTGAAGGTATGAATTTTAGTTTTGGTATCGAAGACGGAGAAGCAGTACTTGATGTCTTCACAACAAGACCCGATACGATAATGGGTGTCTCCTTCATAGCTATATCATCATCTCATTTTCTAATTTCAGATCTTTCAGCAAAAAGAAATGATATAAAAGAGTTTGTTGAAAAGCAGAGCAAGATAAAAGTATCAGAAGCTGAATTTGCTAAACAAGAAAAAGAGGGCATTTTTACAAATTTATTTGCAATTCATCCATTCACAAAAGAAAAAATACCCATTTGGATTGCTAACTTTGTTCTTAGTGACTACGGCTCTGGTGCTTTGATGGCAGTTCCAGCTCATGATCAAAGAGATTTTGAATTTGCCACTAAGTACAAGTTACCTATCTTGCCGGTTATAAAAAATAGTCATGATGAGGTTAAAATTCAAGAGGCAACTATTGAAAAAAATATTCTCATTAATTCAGGTGAATTTGATGGATTAAACTTTGATGATGCATTCCATGCGATAGAAAAAAAGGCAACAGCACTTAACTGTGGTTACAAAGAGACTAACTTTCGTTTGAGGGATTGGGGAGTTTCAAGACAAAGATATTGGGGCGCACCAATTCCAATTCTGAGTGATGGTAAAGAAAATTTCCATGCCAAAGGTTTACCAGTTGAATTACCTTCCAAGGTTGAATTCAAGGGTGTCAGTTCTCCATTGAAGGATATGCCTGAATTCTTAAACGTCGAGCAAGATGGTAAAGGCCTTATAAGGGAAACTGATACTTTTGATACATTCTTTGAATCATCTTGGTATTACGCAAGGTTTGCTAGTTATGATAGTCATGATTCTATGCTTGATGATAGAGCGAACTACTGGCTTCCAGTAGACCAGTATATAGGTGGCATAGAACACGCCGTATTACATCTCCTATATTCACGTTTTTTCTTTAGATGCATGAGAGACATCGGTCTAGTTGAAGGAGACGAACCTTTCACAAATTTACTTTGCCAAGGTATGGTTTTGAAAGACGGTGCCAAAATGTCTAAATCAAAAGGAAATACGGTTGATCCACAGGGTTTAATTGAAAAATATGGAGCAGATACTGTGAGACTTTTTGTATTATTTGCTGCTCCTCCTGAGCAATCTCTCGAATGGTCTGATCAAGGAGTACAAGGTGCCCATAGATTCATTAACAGAATATGGAAGCTTGTTAATAAGCATATAGATGCAGGCCTGCCAGAAGATACTGATATAAATCATTCAATTAAAGATTTGAAATTAATGCGATCAAAGATTCATAAGACTTTAGCCAAAGTAAAAGATGATTATTTAAGAAGACATAGTTTTAATACTGCTATAGCAGCTGTAATGGAGCTCTCTAATGAAATTCCACAAGAATGGTTTGACTCAAGTGCGAGTCCAGAGATGAGAAAAGTTGCCAATGAAGCTATTGAATCAATTCTATTAATGCTCAATCCAATTACGCCTCATTTATGTCAGCATCTATGGTGGCAACTTTATCCTCAAGAATCAATTATTGATAAGTCTTGGCCAGAAATTGAAGAATCTTTGCTGATAGACGACAAATTAAAAATTGCTGTTCAAGTAAATGGAAAGCTGCGATCTGAAATCGAAATAGATAAAGAAACTGAAGATGATTCTGTAAAATCTATGGCTCTAAGTGACGAAAAAATAATAAAGCATTTAGACGGTTCTGAAGTTAAAAAAATAATTTATGTTCCAGGAAAGATACTGAATATAGTTATATGAAAATAACACAGGCATTGGATATTAAATTACTTCTGACTTTAGTTTTAATAATTAATTCGTGTGGATATGAACTCAGAAATTACTCAACAAGTTTGTCTAATCAAGTCATAAATTATGATGCCAAAAAATCAGAACTGAATCTAGAATTAGAAAATCAGCTTAATTCTAGGAATTATGTTTTATCTAGAGATGCAGATTCTGACTCGCAACTCAAAATCATTAGTCATTCAATAGAAAAATTTGTTGGGTCTACTGGACAAGGTGCAAGAACAACACAAGTAAGATTAGACTATAAATTGAAATATCAAATAAGAAATGATGGTGGTAATTTGATAATGTATATTTTCGAAGACTCATCTTTTATTGATTTTAATCAGTCAAATCTTCTGGCATTTGAAGAAGAGATTCATTCAGTAACCAAAACCTTTATTGCAAAAGCGATAAGGAATATAGAATTTATAGCATCCACTCAACTCAATGAAAGTAAGTAAAGCTAACTTTATCAGAGACTTAGAAACTAAATTAGGTGCTATTTATTCTTTCTTTGCAGAAGAATCAATTCAAATTTCTGAGTTAACTGATGAGGTTATAAAGAAAGCAAAATCAGCTGGTTTTGAGGATAAGCAAACTCATATAATTACTAAAGATACAGATTGGAGCTTCCTTAGTTCAGACAATGAAAATTTTGATTTATTTGGTTCAAAAAAAATAGTTGAAATTAAACTTATTGGAACGGGACCAGGAAACAAAGGTTCAAAAGCTATCAAGGATTATTGTCTTGATGCAGATGAACATAAACTTCTAATCATTTCAGCTGAAAGGCTTGAAAAAAAGCAACAAACTAGTGCCTGGGCTAAAGCCTTAGATGAAAGTGGTATTTTTGTAGTTGAACCACCCGTTAATAAAAGTTCTATGCCAAGCTGGATTAAAACTAAGGCTTCGAGCTTAAACCTTAATTTAGATGTTCAGGCCATTCAACTTTTATCGGAGAAAACAGAAGGAAATCTGCTGGCTACATCCCATGAGTTAATGAAACTATCTCTTTTATTTTCAGAACAGGAAATTACATTAGAAAAAATGGAAAAATCTATTTCTAATTCTTCAAAATTTGGAATATTCGATCTCTCTAATTCCTTTCTTGAAGGAAATAGAAAAAGAACAGTTAGAATCATTGAAACTTTAAGAGCAGAAGGAACACAACCTCCCCTTGTATTGTGGGCACTTTCTAAAGAAATAAACAATCTATATAAAGTCTTGGAACAAGGGACTACAAAAAATATTTGGGGGCCTCGATATTACTTAGATTTACTATCTAAACGTTCTAATGGTCTTTCTTTTTCTAAAATAAAAAATTCACTTAAAGATATCGCAGAAATAGATGCCGCAATAAAAGGTTTATCAGATAAGAATCCTTGGCAGTCTATTAGAGATCTGGCTTTGGATTTCTAATATGAATTGAAAAGGTTCAGAACTTTATTCCAAATTAATTGTTTAGTTTTTTTTGTAGGAATTTTATAATCGTCAATAAACGCAACGGGTTGAATTTCTTTAGTTGAACTTGTTAACCAAATTTCTTCACATTCATAAATTGAATCTACAGAAATTTCCTCCTCAAAGACCTCTATATTATTTTTTTTAAGAAGATCAATTATAAAATTTCTTGTTACACCAGAGAGGATATTCTGATTCAAAGAGGGAGTGTAAACCTTACCCTGTTTTACTAAGAAGACATTAGACTTAGACCCTTCGTTTAGTATTCCATCTTTATGTAAAAGTATTTCATCTACTGCTTCTAAAGAGGGGTCATGCATAGATAATATATTACCAATGAGGGCGGTTGTTTTAATATCGCACCTTTGCCATCTAATATCATCTTCCAAACGAACTCTTAAACCTTCTTTATTGGCATTGCCTCTAAAAGGATTAATATCTAAATTTTGTGAATTAATGAATAAAGTTGGCACAATATTTTTACTTGCTGTATGCGATCTTGACTCTTGAACTCCTCGAGTGATTTGTATGTAAAAAGACTGGTTTTGATATTCATTCTTAACATGTAGCTTCTTCAGAATATCCTGAAGATTATTGAGCTCAGTTGGAGCAGGTATAAAAGTTTTGGCTAAGGATATCTTGAGTCTTTGTAAATGTTCCTCAAACAAGAATAATTCTTGATTATATGAAGGAATAACCTCATAAACGCCATCGCCAAAAGTGAAACTTCTATCAAGAGGAGAAATCTTTGCTTCATCAGCAGGAATTATTTCTCCATTTAAATAAACCCACATCAACCTTGTTACTCTTCCATAAGAAATTGATAAGTAAGTAGCTTAATATTTGACCATGCTCTTCCAAGGAAACCTAAAGCAGGAACATCTTTCATGGCCACAAGGTCAACAGAAGCAAGGGAGTCTCCATCAAGAATTAGATCAACCTGACCAACCACCTGACCTCTTTGAATTGGTGCCTGAAGATAGTCATTTAAAACAATCTGAGGTTCGACTCTTGGAAAGTCTCTGGGTGAAAGGGTTAGATACAACTCTTCAGCAGAAGATAAATTTACCGAATCCGCTTCACCGCCCCACACTTGCTCATTGATAAGAGATAAATCAGCTTCAAGGATCCGTTTGGTTCTGTAGTATCTGAAACCATAATCCAATAAACGTCTATTATCAGTTAATCTAGATTTTTCCGAAGCGCTTCTCAAGGTAACCGCAATTAACCTTGTGTCATTTCTAACACCCGAGGAAACTAAACAATATCCAGCACTTTCGGTATGGCCTGTTTTTACTCCATCAATAGACTCATCCTGCCATAGAAGGCTATTTCTATTTCTTTGTTTGATTTCATTAAAAGTAAAGTACTTCTCTTTATAAAGAGCATAGTGATCAGGATATTTGTCTATAAGATTTTTTGTTAAAATTGCTAGGTCTCTAGCTGAAGAATAATGTTCAGGGTCTGGCCAGCCACTGACATTTTTAAATTGGGTATTCTCCATGCCCATCTCTTCTATATACAGCTGCATAAGCTCAACAAAACCTTCTTCAGAAATAGCCACGTGCTCTGCGATAGCACAACTAGCATCATTACCAGACTGAATGACCATTCCTTTGATTAGATCAGAAAAAAGAACTCTTGTTCCTTCTCTAATAAACATCTTAGAACCACCTTTCTTCCAACAATTCTCGCTAATAAATACTTCGTCTTCTAAACTTACAAATCCTTTAGCTATTTGATCTGCGGCGACATAGCCCGTCATAATTTTAGTAATGCTTGCAGGTTCAATCCTTTCATCAGAATCATTTTCAGCGAGTATCCTTCCTGACACTGAATCCATCAAAATATAATTCGAGGCATTTAAAGAGGGAGGCTTTGGAATAAAACTCTCCTCAGAATAAAGCGAAATAGCCGAAATGATGCTCAGTAAAGCTATAAAAAAAGGTAATTTCTTTAATTTTTTCATTTTATAAAAACTTGGATAGTGAGTTGCTGAATTCAAAAACCGCCATCACATATAATTTACTTCTATTGTATCTGGAAATAGATTGATAGTTATCAAAACCAAGCCAGTATTCGTTCCCCTCTTCAAGATTAAGTGAGATAGGCACAAATTTAAGATTACTAGGAATCATTTTGGTAGCTTCTAGCCCAAATTTTTGTAGCTCAATTTCTGTCATATATGGTTTGAATGAGGATGTAATTTCTTTTACTTCACTTATGGCTTTAGCTCTTATAGCTATAGGCACATTAGGTTTCCATTTTCCTTTCTTGTTAAGGAAATTAGCGACACTACCTATAGCATCAATAGGATTATTCAAAATATCTCTCACTCCATCATTATCGAAGTCTACGGCATAGTCCCTATAACTATCGGGCATAAATTGACCATACCCCATAGCACCAGCTATTGAACCTTCTATTTCTTCAAGGTTAAAGTTCTCTTCTCTGCTTAGTAAAAGGAATTCTTCTAGCTGGGCTTTAAAGAATTTAGACCTGCGAGGATAATCAAAAGCTAAGGTGGATAACGAATCTATTACTCTAATATTTCCTTTAATTCTCCCATATCTAGTTTCGATTCCAATGATAGATGCAATAATTTCAGCCGGAACACCGTATATTTTTTCAGCTCTTTGTAGATCCTGTCTATGCGACTTAATAAATTCTTTACCAGCGGAAATTCTAGATTCATTAACCATAATCCCTCTGTACCTTTCCCATGTCATGGTGCCTTCAGGTTGTCTATTCATTATCCTGACGACCCTTTCTTGATATTTTGCTCGTTGAAAAACAGCTTCTAGATAAGATTTTTCATATCCGTGTTTTTGGGCCATATAATCTATGAATTTAACGGTTTCATAGTTTTCGGAATAGTCAGAATATATGCTTTGCGAAGTAAAAAAGGCAATTACTAGGATTTTGTAATATTTTCTTATATTCATAACTGAGGTCTCTTGGCAGAAAGAATAACTCCAAAAGCCAATAAATGCACAACTATTGAAGTTCCCCCTTGGCTAATCAAGGGTAAAGGCACTCCAACAACAGGAATTATACCGATAACCATAGATACATTGATTAGAATAAATAAAAGGAAGATGAATCCCAAAGAACAGCAGGCAAGTCTTTCGAAAGGAGATTGTGCTGATAAACCTATCTTAAAAATTCGCCATATGACTATTCCATAAACAATAAATAGGCAAGATATTCCTAATAAGCCAAACTCCTCTCCGATAACAGAAAAAATGAAATCAGAATGACTTTCGGGGATAAAATTGAGCTGACTTTGAGTACCCTCTAAATAGCCCTTACCAAAAAAACCTCCAGAACCTATGGCAGTTTGTGACTGAGCGATATTCCAGCCATCTCCTAGAGGATCAACGTTACTATCGAAATAAGTGAGGACCCTCTGTTTTTGGTAATCTAATAAGCTTGACCAAATAAAAGGAGAAACGATTGCCAACATACCTACATAAGCAGCTATAACCCTGTAGGGTAAACCGGCTAAATATATTGGAATAATTCCAGACGTAAAAACTATTATAGAAGTTCCTAAATCAGGCTGTTCAAAAACCAAGTACGCACATATAAGGGCAGCTAAAGTTGTATATAGCCAATCTTCTAATCTTATTTTTGATTCCTTTCTATGCAAATAAGCAACAATTGATAGGGGCAAGATCAATCTTATAATTTCAGACGGCTGAAACTGAAAAAAACCTATATCTATCCATCTACTAGTCGTATAGCCTTCAGCTGGATTGAACAGAACATAAATAAGGAGTAAAAGACCCATCCAGTAGGAATGCATCAAAATATTTTTATAAGAGTCAGGTTTTAGATGAGAAATGAAAATCATCATTATTAAACCTACAAAAACATAAATCGACTGACGCATGACCATCGAAAAGGACTGACCACTTGAGCTGTACAACATTGCTAAGCCAAAGACAAGGACGGCAATAAGGGCTGATACCAATGTTATGTCCTTAAATAAATAACTAAAAGGGTTAAAGCTTTTAACTAATGGTTTATTTATAGAATAATCAAGAGGATTTCTGTTGCTCATGACTCATTAATATTTATTTGATATTCTTCAATAAGACGCTTTGCAATGGGTGCAGCTACGGCACTCCCAGACTCACCATTTTCTACTATAACAACAACAACTAAATTAGGATTAGGAACAGGGCCATAACTTGCAAAAAGAGCGTGATCTCTATTTTTTATATCTTTTCTTATTCCCTCGTATTCTTCTCTTACAGTAAGATCTTGATCAGTAAGACTTTTAATTTGAGCGGTTCCAGTTTTACCAGCTATAGTTATTCCTCCTTCTTCGAATAAATTATGAGCTGTTCCGTTCCAAGAATTGATGACAGAGATCATTGATTTTTCAATAATATTCCAATGTCTTGGGTTTTCAATTTGTACTTCCATCAAAAGGTCAGGCTCATAATCATCAAGCAGATTATTGTTTATGAGTTTAGGCTGAAAAATCTTTCCTTTATTTGCGATTGCAGAGAGTGAAACAGCTAATTGAAGTGGGGTAGAGCTTATGTATCCCTGACCTATTCCGATATTTATCGTATCTCCTTCGAACCAGGCTTCACCAATATTACCTAACTTCCAATTTCTAGTTGGTAAAATACTTTTAGATTCATTGATCAAATCTATACCGCTGATTTCTCCAAAACCAAATCTCAACAAGAATGATGAAATCCTATCGATGGTAAGTTTTGAAGCAAGTTCATAAAAATAAACATCTGATGACTCAACGATTGCCTTCTTAAGATCAACCCTTCCATGCCCATCCTCTTTCCATCCACGATACTTTCTTCCTTCTTCTCTTAGCTGAAAAAAGCCTTTATCTTCTACTATAGTTGACTCAGTAATTAGCTCTTCTTCAAGACCAAGCAAACCAATAAAAGGTTTTATAGTTGAAGCTGGCGGGTATAGACCAGATATTGCTCGATTAAAGAAAGGTGAGTCTTCCATAGAAGATTCCGAAACAGGATAACCACTTTCTGAACCATTTAAAATATTGGGGTTATAGTCTGGTGAGCTTACAAGAGCTTTAATAAATCCAGTTTTTGGGTCCAAAGCCACTACAGCTCCTCTTCTATTGGCAAGTTCTTCCTGAGCAATTTTCTGTAATCTGAGGTCAAGAGTTAGTGTTAGGTTGAAAGGCTTATCGGGGGAAACTCTATTTATTTCTCTAATCTTATTTCCGTATACATCTACCTCCATCAGGCTAACTCCAGTCTTACCTCTTAGTGTATTTTCGTACGACTTCTCTAATCCTACTTTCCCAATGAAAGAATCATCTGGATATTCTGCTCTTGATAGAGAGAGTCTTTCATCCATATTTATGAGACCTAAGTGACCGATAACATGAGAAAAGAGATTTTTATGTGGAAGATATCTTCTTAATTTGGCTTCAAGTTGAATATTAGGCATTGAATTTTTTTGTACTTCATACCTGGCTAATTCTTGTTCACTTAACTTTCGTGCAAGCCAAATCTTTTCTTCATCTTGAATTAGAACCTGCAACTGATCTAATTTTCTATTTTCATCCAAAACTTTGTCATGTAAATGTTCAACTTGATCAATTGAGGTCTCATATAACTTTGTTTTAATGTAGAGATCTTTCGTAACTATATTTTCTGCAATAAGAGTTCCATCTTCCAATGTTATAAGGCCTCTAGCTGGATATATAGGTATGTTAATTATTCTATTTTTATCTGATTCGGCCTCGTAATTAACTCTATCTAATACAGTTAATTGAAGTATTTTAAATACTCCTGAGATAATCAGAATCAGTAGAAAAAAAAATATTACACCCGATCTGCTCCTCAATGATTGAGTATCTTTTTCATCTCTTCTTAAATCCTGGATGGTTCTCATTACTTTTACCTATGATAAGGATGATTTTGGGTCATCGACCAAACTCTATAAATTTGTTCCAAGACTATAACCGGAACAATAGAATGGGGGAAAGTTAATTGGGATAAGGACCAACAAAAGTCGCATTGCTTAATGAGCTTTTGACTTAATCCGTCAGGGCCTCCAATGATAATAGATATGTCTTTTGAGCTAGAGATCCAATTATCGAACTGAAATCTTAATTTCTCAGTACTCAAGCTCATTCCTTCTTTGTCTAGGGCTATCACAAATTCATTCTTCTTAACCTTTGATTGTAATAAGTTGCTCTCTTTTTCGACAACATCTAGAGCACTATAGTTCCCAATACGGCTGACTGGTTTTAATCCAAGCCAATCAATATTTATTGATTTATTAAATTTAGATTCATAAGTGCTAAAAGCTTTTTTTGCCCAGTCAGGGCGGCTCGATTCTATTGAGATGAACCTAATTTTCATTAAAGTTCAGGATCCCATAAACTCTCTAGATCGTAAAACTCTCTAGCATCTGCTGACATAAGGTGAATGACTACATCTCCCGCATCAACGAGGACCCAATCATCTCCTCCTTGTCCTTCAATCTTGATTCCTGAAATATTTATTTCTTTTAGGTCCTCCAAAACATGCTCACTCATAGCCGCTATATGTCTATTTGATGTTCCTGATGCAATGACCATAAAATCTGTTAAAGAACTAATCCTTGTTACATCTATTACGATAGGATTTACTGCTTTGATATCTTCCAAAGAATTGATAATTTTATTTTTGAGTTTTTGAGTCATTGCTCTTTATATAAATTTTGATCTTTTATGAACTGATAAACATCGCTGTCTAATAAAGCAGACACATCTTCACTATTGGCTATCAACTCTCTTACCTCAGTGGAGGTAACTTCAATAGGATCTATTGGCAAAATGAAAATTTTGCCTTTCGAGTCCTTAAACTCATGAAAATTTAAAATTCTTTTAGCTTTTAATAAATTTTGTGTGAATGAAGTTTCATCTACCTCATATCCTGGTCTTTCCAATATTAATAAATTAACTTCTTCTAAAAAATTCTTGTACTCGTACCATGTTTCTATCTCCAAAAAAGAGTCCATTCCCATTATCCATACTAAAGTGTCATTAGGATTCTCTTTTTGAATCTCCCTTAAAGTTAAGTAGGCATATGAGGGACTGCTTTTTAAGATCTCTCTTTCATCAATTATTAAATTATTTATATGACTTAGAGCAAGATTAACAAGCTTAATTTTATTGAGTTCATTAATTCTTTTCTCTTTGTGGGGTGGAGTACCATTTGGTAAAACAATGAGTTCATCTATATCGATTAAATTAAGAAAGTTCTCTATTACCTTGACGTGTCCTTTATGAATAGGATCAAAAGTGCCACCAAATATACCGATAAGTCTTTTGTTGGCTATTTTAAACTCCTCGTAAGTTTGAATTACCTTTCACAATAAACTTTTGTGAAGTTAATCCCTCTAAGCCCACGGGACCTCTTGCATGAATCTTATCAGTAGAAATTCCAACTTCAGCTCCTAGTCCATACTCAAACCCATCAGCCCAGCATGTCGGTAAGTTATGCATGACTGAACTCGAGTCCACGTTTTTAAAAAAATATTCAGCTTTATTTTTATCTTCAGTGACTATGGAATCTGTATGTTGTGATCCGTACTTTTGAATATGATCTAAGGCTTCGATCATATCCTCAACAACTTTTATGGAAAGTATGGGAGCAAGATATTCAGTTAACCAATCATCTTCTTTAGCTTCAATTGCATTTATGACTTGAAGTGTTTTTTGACAGCCTCTAACTTCTACTCCTTCCGAAGAAAATCTATCATTTAAGCTAGGTAAAAGTGAAGATGCTACCGACGAATGTACTAAGAGCGTTTCCATAGCACCGCATATTCCATATCTGTAAGTCTTTGCATTAAAAGCAATATTTTCAGCCTTCTTTATGTCTGCTGCCTCGTCTATATACACGTGACAAATTCCATCTAAGTGTTTTATTACAGGTACCCTTGATTCATCAGAAATGAGCTGAACCAAACCTTTGCCTCCTCTTGGAATAACCACATCCAAATAATTATCTAAATGCAATAGAGTCTTTACCGCCTCTCTATCAGTAGTCTCTACGAGCTGAATACACTCCTTAGGTAAACTGGCCTTTTTAAGACCTTCTTGCAGGCAGTTCCAGATGATCTTATTGGATAGAATGGCTTCAGAGCCTCCTCTTAATAGGCAGGCATTTCCAGATTTAAGACAGAGTGCAGCAGCGTCTGCAGTAACATTTGGTCTGGATTCATATATTATTCCAACAACTCCTAAGGGCACTCTCATTTTACTAACTTTAATTCCCGAAGGCGTAGGATCTAAATCTGTAATTTCTCCTACGGGATCAGGTAACTCAGAGACAACCTTTAATCCAGAAATCATAGAATTAATTCTGCTGTCATTTAGTTCTAATCTGTCAATGAGAGCTGATCCTATTGATTTTTGTTTAGCTAAATCTAAATCTTTTTTATTTATGCTTAATATTTCATCTCTATCAGATTCTATTTGTTCTGAGATGCAACTCAGTGCCTCATTTTTCTGCTCTAGGGAAGCTTGGGCTAAGATCAAAGAAGCTTCTTTTGCTTCAGATCCTAACCTATTCATATAGGTATTTATTTCTTTACTCTGAGTCATTGTTGAATATTCTACCTAAGTATCTATGCTTTCAAAGACTTAAGATGTTCGAATTTAACGAAATAATAATTTGGCTTGAAGACAATCCTCAATGGATTGGCCTAGGAATTATAGGAGCTTCATTTATAGAATCATTTGCTTTAATAGGAATTATTATTCCTGGTGTTGTTTTACTTGCTTTGATATCTGGACTAGCTTCTTCTTCTATAAGTATTTATGAAGTAGTTTTATTAGCCTATGTGTCTAGCTTTCTTTCAGATATTGCTAGTTTCTTCTTGGGCTATAGCCTTAGAAATTCTCTAAGAAAAATCTGGCCTTTTACAAAATATCCCCATTTTCTTGAAAATGGTCAGGCATTCTTTAGAAAGTATGGGATGGTTGGTCTTTTTGTAGGAAAGTTTATAGGTCCAATTAGGCCCCTGCTTCCCATTACAGCAGGATCATTAAACATGAACATAAATAAATTCGTCTTAATTGAGATTATTTCGTGTTTTTTATGGGCATTAGTTTACACAGTACCCGGTTACTATGCAGCACAAGCCCTAGTCTCAGACAAAATCGACCTATTTGATTCCCTTTGGATTTTGATTGGCGTTGTTGTTTTATTCATATTAATAAGATACTTTAGTAAAAAATATACATAACTATGACAAATTTATATCCAGATCATCCAAATTTAAGGGGTAATTACGCTCCTTTAAGAATGGAGTGCAACATTCAAGATCTCATCATTGAAGGAGAGGTTCCTAGAGATTTATTTGGCAGTTACTACAGGAATGGTCCAGATCCGCAATTTCCACCCATGGGAGGAGACTACCACTGGTTTGCAGGCGATGGGATGATCCATGCCTTCCATTTTGAAAATGGTAGGATTTCTTATTTAAACCGATGGGCCCAAACCTCTAAATGGAAACAGGAGAGGAAAGCTGGTAGATCACTCATCAATGCACTTAATCCCATGGATCCTGATCCAGAATTTAATTTTGAAGGTGAAGATGGAACTGCAAATACCAATATAGTTTTCCACTCAGGAAAACTTTTAGCCCTTGAAGAAGGCCATAAACCCTTTGAACTTGACCCTTTAACCTTAGAATCAAAAGGTGCCTGGAACTATAAAGGAAAACTAGACTCAGCAATGACTGCACATCCAAAGATCGACCCAAAAACTGGAGAGATGATTGGTTTTAGCTATGGTTTTGGGGTGAATAAAATGAGCTACTTTGTAGTGAACTCCGAAGGCATAATGACTACATACAAAGAGTTTAAAACTCCTTACTCAAGCATGGTGCATGACTTTGTTGTTACCACCAAACATGTTATTTTCCCGATATTTCCTTTAATTATTGATTTTAATCTAGCAGCAGCAGGTAAATCACCTATTGCTTGGGATGTTAACCGCCCGAGTCAAATAGGCATAATGCCGAGAGATGGTTCAACTGAAGATATAAAGTGGATAGAGAGTGATCCATGTTTTGTCTTCCACCCAATGAATGCCTACGAAGATGGAGATAAAATAATTGCTGATATGATGCAATTTGAGGAAGCACCTATGTTTCCTCATTTAGATGGATCAAGACCTGATCTTAAAAAAGGCGAAGCCAGACTGAATAGATGGGAAATTGATCTGAGTTCAAACTCGGGGTCAATTAAAAAGCAGTATCTCGATGAAAGTATTGGCGAGTTTCCTAGGCTAGACGAAAGAAGAACAATGTCTAAGTACAGATATGGATATTATGCTTCAAATAATGGAGATTCTCCTAAAGGGGTAAGCTTCAATTCAATAACTAGTTATGACTATAATACAGGCCATAAAGATAGTTTTACTCTGTCTGAGCTTGATGCTGTGGGTGAACCTATATTTGTTCCAAAAAATCAGGATTCTAGAGAAGGAGAAGGTTATCTAATTGCACTTTCTTACATAGGTATGGAGAATCGTTCAGATTTAATGATCTTTGATGCAGAAAATGTTTCCAGTGGGCCACTTGCAAAGGCCATGCTACCCCACAGAATTCCTTATGGTTTCCATGGAAACTGGAGGCAAGGTTAACCGCCTAATCTTTTAATCAAAGCCTTTAAATAATCTAGCTTATCTCGGTTGTTTTCGAATTCTAGAATTGTTTGTTTCTCTTGAGGCCTCAGAGGAAGAACACTCGCTAGGATATAACAAACACTTATAGAGCTATTGAGATCTAGGTCCAAGTTAAGTTTTTTTATTTCAGGATGATTTGTAATTTCTTTGACCATATTCCATAAATCTAGGTATTCCGGTTCATTCGACAGATTATCATCTTCTTCATTGATTTTTTCTATTTTTCCAATCAGTAATTCATCTTCCTGTTTCCATACATCTTCAATCCTGATCTTGTATTTACCCTGAACCGTTATGCCTAGTAAACCATTATCTAGTTTATTGAAATCAACAATCTCAACATAAGTAGCAATATTATGATGAGGAAGATACTCTATATTTTCTTCATTATCTTCGTCTTTAAAAAGGACAATACAAAAACCTTCAGAATTAGCTAAACATTCACTAACCATATCAATATATCTAGGCTCAAATATCTGCAAGGGTAGATAAGCACCCGGTAAAACATTCACAGATAAAGGAAACAATGCTGAAGAGGTTTCTTTTTCCATTAAATATATTTTTTCAAAAGTTTTTTGGAGAGGTTATCAAAATTTCCATTAGACATAATAAGTAAAACATCACCTGCAATAAATAACGAATCGATACCATCTACAAAATTATCTACATTACAAATGTCAGAAAATTTAGATGGATTCTTATCAATAAGTCCTTTGACTTGTTCAGAATCGCCACCTTTCCAAAATATATGGTCAGCTTCGGAAACTGAATGCAGTAATTGCTCATCATGAAAACCTGATTTCATTGTATTTGATCTCAATTCAATTGCTGCTAATAAACGTTTTTTGGGAAATTTCTTCCTTAGACCATCTAGGGTTGTTTTTATAGCTGTTGGGTGGTGAGCAAAGTCCTCTATAATCATAATATCTTCTGTATCCAAAAGAATATCTTGTCTTTTTGAGACACCTTGAAACTTTTCTAGTGAACATAGTGAATCTTTCAACGAAATCCCGTATTGTTTTACAGCTAAAGCTGCTGCCATAGCATTTCTTGCATTATGTTCACCAAACATTTCCCAATCTATTCGACCTTCTTCTTGATCAATCTTATAGGTAGTTTGCTTAGAATCATCATTAAACATTACTGCATTTGTATGATTACCATTAACGTCATAACTTATTAATTTACTCCAGGTACCCATCTCGAGAACTTTTGAGATATTTGAATCATCATTTGGAAAAATGATCTGAGCTTCCTTCTTTAAAGTCCTTAGTAAATGATGAAATTCTCGAAAGATATAAGTTATATCAGGAAATATATCTGCATGATCAAATTCTAGATTATTTAAGATCAAAGTATCTGGTTTGTAGTGAATAAATTTTGATCTTTTATCGAAGAATGCTGTGTCATATTCATCCGCCTCAATGACGAATATAT
Source organism: uncultured SAR86 cluster bacterium (assembly GCA_902610065.1). Taxonomy (GTDB): domain Bacteria; phylum Pseudomonadota; class Gammaproteobacteria; order Magnimaribacterales; family Magnimaribacteraceae; genus Magnimaribacter. The sequence continues at coordinate 7,265 of CACLUH010000002.1, read as the reverse complement.
CTTCACTTCCAAGTCTTGCAGACTTTTCAAAGTCTTTCGGTTTTCCTGCTATCAAGTAGCCAACATCAATATTATTATCTTCAAATATCCAAGCGATCATTGCAGTAGTGGTAGTTTTTCCATGAGTTCCCGATACTGCGATAACTTTCTTATCTTTCATAACCGAATCATAAAGCCATTCTGGACCCGAAATAAGATTAGACTTTTTAGAGAGTAAATATTCCAGTGCTGGATTGCCCCTGGAGATTGAATTCCCAATTACATAGTAATCAGCAACAGGTAGTTCAGAGGAGTCATAGCCTTCGATTATTTCTATGCCCAAGTCCTTCAGATGATCTGACATAGGAGGATATATGTTTTCGTCACATCCAGAAATCTCTATACCTTTCTCTTTCCCCATCATGGCAAGACCGCCCATAAAAGTTCCACAAATACCAAGTATGTGAACTCTTTCTTTAGACATGACTTCATTATAACTATCAAGAATGATTACAAGATAGATTTGTTTTAAAGTATTATTCTTACGATGAAATCTCAGAATGCAATCTATGCTCAATCAGGAGGGGTAACTTCTGTTATTAATGCAACTGCCTCTGCGGTAATAGAGACTTCTAGAAAATCAAAGAAAATTAATAAACTTTATGCTGGCAAGGATGGAATCATTGGAATACTCAATGAAGAATTAATTGATACCAGTCTGGAAAATTCTTCCGATATCAAAAAATTAATGCACACTCCGGGAGGTGCTTTTGGTTCCTGCAGACATAAACTTAAAGATGTCAATCAAGGCAAAAAAGAATATGAAAGACTCATTGATGTTTTTAAGGCTCACAATATTGGTTATTTTTTTTACAATGGTGGAGGTGATTCTCAAGATACATCAAACAAAATTGCCCAATACACAAAAGATGCAGGATTTCCCGTCACCTGTATTGGCATACCAAAAACAATAGATAATGATTTGCCCTATACAGATAACTGTCCTGGTTTTGGATCTGTTGCAAAGTATATTGCCACATCAACTAAAGAAGCGGCTTTAGATGTAAAAAGTATGTCTAAGAGCTCAACTAAAGTTTTTATCTTTGAGGTTATGGGCAGGCACGCAGGATGGTTAGCTGCTTCTGCAGGTCTTGCCAAATCAAAAAATAACTCTGCTCCTCATATCATCTTGCTCCCAGAGATAACCTTTAATGAAAAATTATTTCTTAGAAAAGTAAAAGAAGTGGTAAAAAAAGAGGATTATTGCGTCATTGTGGTTTCTGAAGGAGCTAAATATAAGAATGGAAGATTTCTTGCGGACGCAGGAACAGTGGACTCATTTGGTCATAAACAACTTGGTGGGGTTGCGCCTCGTATTGCTGACATGATAAGCAATAAATTAGGTTTTAAATATCATTGGGCAGTTTCTGACTACTTACAACGCTCTGCTAGGCATATTTCATCCCAGGTAGATTTAGATCATGCATATGCAGTAGGTAAAGCAGCTGTTGAATACGCTGCCTCGGGAGAAAACGCGATTATGCCAATAATAGTCAGAAAAAAAACTAAACCTTACTCTTGGGAGGTTGGAAAAGTTGCATTGAGCAAAGTGGCGAATATAGAGAAGAAGATGCCTAGAAATTTCATTTCAAAAGATGGTTTTGGTATTACTCAATCTTGTAAAAATTATCTAAGCCCCTTAATTCAAGGTGAGGCTTGGGCGCCGTTTGAAGACGGTGTAATACAAACTGCTTCTTTGAAGAATAAACTTATCAAGAAAAAGCTAAGAAATTTTAAATTTTAAGTTAAAACTTTAAATTCAATTTTTGCATTTTTTAATCTATCGACTAATACCTCTCCCAATCCAACAGCAGAGGTTAGAACCCCTCCATACTCTGGACCGCCAGGCAGGTTATCAGAACGCGCAAGAGCCATTGCGGATTCACAAACTAATTTAGCCGTAGATTTATAACCCGGATCTCCAGACCCGTACATTGAACAAATCTTCTTTTCATTATCTTCAGAACGAGCCACAAAAGTAGCCCTAAACCAACCATTATCTTGTGTTTCTTGACTAGGTCCTTCTCCTGGTTTGGGAAGAAAAGGTCTTACTAGACGTTTTATTGGAGTACTTAAAACTATAAAACCTATTACGAGTCCTATCGAGGCTAATCTTGCATTTCTTTTTGAAGAAAATAAACCATGTTCTCCAAAAGTAAAGTTGTTTCCATAGGGTTTTTGATTCTGTTCCATTAGGGCTGCAGATCGTCTTACGACTCTTGTATTGGCCACAGCCATTATCCCTACACCGGCCCATCCCACAAGGCCGTCAACTTTCTCTACCTTAAATCCATCTTTAGAATTTTCTCTCTGCTCATCTGATATCGTGTCTTTAGGGTTCAAAACGAAAGGATCTCTCATTTCTTTTCCAACACCATCCATAGAAAATATTGTCTCAGTTGTTCCGCCTGAGGCGCCGCCTTGAGCTTCATGATAGACGTCTACTCTTGATACAGGTTTATCAAATTGAGAAATAGTAAAAAAAGCTCCGATATCAGAAGGTATAGAATCATAACCGCACGATGGAATAATTCTTATTCCTTTAGAAGCAGCCTCTTCATGATGCTTGTCAATTAAACCTTTTACCCAATGATTCTCTCCAGTTATATCAGTGTAGTGAGAGCCTTCTTCAACACATGCTTGAACCAACAAAGAACCATATCTTGCAAATGGCCCAGCAGTAGATAAAACAACTTTAGTTTGACTGGTCATCAACTTTAAAGCCTCCATGTCTGCTCCATTAGCTTCAACTACATCACAATCGAGATTAAAATCTGATTTAATTTGTTGAAGTTTCTCTTTATTTCTCCCTCCAATTGCCCAAAGCAAATCAGGATAATTATCTCGAATATATTTACAACAAATCTGACCTGTAAAACCAGTAGCCCCGTAAAGAATTATTTCGTATTTTTTATCCATTATTTTTAATTATCCTTCCAACTCCTCCAAAAGTAATTATAGTCTCTCCATCTACAGTTATGTCACCTTCAGAAAAGCCCAATGATTTACCAATTTTTTTTGGTTTACAGCGGATTAACAACATGCTGCCTATAGGTGCAGGGGCTAAAAACTCTGAATGAAAGCTAACCGTAGTCACTAAACTATTTCTATCTTTCATCATAGAAGATGTCAGACAAAAATCAGCTAATGCCATGAGCGCTCCACCATGTGCTGAGTTATAAAAATTACTATGCTCCTCTTTAGCAAAGAAGATCATAAATAATTGCTCATCATCTTTTTTATAAAAACCCGGTCCTAAATTTTCTATATGAGGTTGGGGAATTTTTAACTCCTTGAAACCATCTGGTATTTCTTGATCTGTCATAGCTTGATTATAATCCTAGTATGCATGAAATAAATGGGGAAATTTAATTTAAAGGAAAGAGGTTTTATGAGTGGAATTTTAGAAGGTGTAAAAGTTTTAGATTTTGGTAGATATATTGCAGGACCCTTTTGTGGTGCCCTGCTCGCAGACTATGGTGCAGAAGTTATCAGAATAGAAAGAGTCAGTGGAAGTGAAGATAGATACGTAACACCTGTGACAGAAGATGGACAAGGTGCAATGTTCCTGCAGCTTAATCGGAATAAAATGGGTTTAACATTAAATCCAACTAAAGATAAAGGCAGGGAAATAGTAAGAAGACTTGTAGAAAATTCTGATATTGTCATCGCAAACTTACCAGAACAGACACTCAAATCAATGGGTCTTGATTATGATGATCTTAAATTAATAAATCCAGGAATAATACTTACTTCAAACACAGCTTTTGGGACAACAGGTCCTTACGCAGAAAGAGTTGGATTTGACGGTGTCGCTCAAGCTATGTCAGGAGCTATGGATATGACCGGGCATCCAGATCAGCCTACCAAAGCATACGCACCTTATGTAGATTTTTGTAGTGCCTCGCTTGCAGCCTTTGGAACTCTATTGGCTTATTTGGAAAAACAAAAAACTGGCAAAGGTCAGAGAGTTCAAACATCTTTATTACAAACTGCACTTACAACGACCAATAGTCTTTTAATCGAACAAGAAATACTAAATGTTAATAGAGTTGCATCTATGAATAGAGCCCAAACATCAGGTCCATCAGATACATTCAAAACAAAAGATGGATGGATCCTTGTTCAGACCGTAGGAGGCCCACTTTTCGAAAGATGGGTCAAGCTAATGGGAGAAGAAAATTGGTTAAATGATGAGAGATTCAATGATGACCTAAGTAGGGGTGAGAACGGAGAACTTATTAGCGCAAGAATGTCGGATTGGTGCGCAGAGAGGACATCTCAAGAAGCTATACAAGCCTTGGAAAGTTCAAGAATTCCAGTTGGAGAAGTACTTAAAGCAAAAGAGACACTAAATGAAGAACATATTCTCAAAAAAGGTTCTTTTATTAAGATGAAATATCCTACAATGGATAAAGAATATTCAGTAGTCGGTCCTGCTATAGAATTATCAGAAAATCCAGGACAGATAAAAACCAGATCGCCTGAATTAGGTGAACATAATGTAGAAATTCTCTCTGGCCTTGGCTACACTCAAGAAGACATAGAGCAATTTAAAATAGATAGAATTATCTAGGAGATCAATATGGACTTTAAACTATCCGACCAGCAAAAAGAGCTTCAAAATACGGCACGATCATTTGCTCAAAATGAAATGGTTGAAGTCGCGAATTCTATGGAACAAACCAGCGAGCCACTTTCTAAAGAATGGCTAAAAAAATACTCAGAAATGGGTTTCTTAGGTATCAATGTATCTGAAGATTATGGTGGATTGGGTTTATCTAATTTAGACGCTCTACTTGTCATGGAAGAATTCGCTAAAGTTTCCTCTGCAGTTGCGTTTCCAATATTTGAAAGTTGTGTTGGTCCTGTTAAAGCAATAGAGCATTTTGCTTCTGAAGAATTAAAACAGAAAGTCATACCCGAAGTTTGTGCCGGAAATATAGTAGTTGCTGTTTCAATGTCAGAACCAAATGCAGGTTCGGCCTTGACTGATCTAACTACAAAAGCTGAAATTAAAGACAATAAATTCATTCTAAATGGAACTAAAAGATGGTGTTCTGGTGGAGGACATTCTGAAGGTTATGTTGTTTATTGCAGAATGTCAGACGATCCAGGTGCAAATGGTATTGGAGCAGTTTATATCGAGAAAGACAGTCCTGGAGTAAGTTTTGGTCAGCAAGAAAAACTTATGGGCTGGAATGGTATACCCTCTGCAGACATTTATTTTGATAACGTTGAAGTGCCTGTTGAAAATATAATCGTTGAAGCTAATGGTGGTTTTAAAAAGCTCATGGAAGCCTTTGATCTTGAAAGGTGTGGCAATGCGATAATGTGTTTAGGACAGGCTTCTGGAGCACTAGAGAGTTCAATAAAATATGTTCAAGAAAGAGAACAGTTTGGTAAACCCATTGTCGAATTTCAAGCCGTACAAATGAAATTAGCTGAAATGGCAATGAAAGTTGAAGCATCAAGACTTCTTATTCACCGAGCAGCTCATAATGCTCAAGAAGGTTTTCCAAGTATCTTTGAGTCGAGTGTTGGAAAATGCTTTTCAAATGAAACTGCTAGAGAAGTAGTTGCATCAGCTATGCAGCTAATGGGTGGTTATGGTTTTAACAAAGAATATTCCATGGAAAGAAAATATAGAGATGTGTGGGGCTGGGGAATAGCCGGCGGAACTATAGATATTCAAAAGATAAATATCACTTCAGCGATGGTGGGAAAAAGATTTAACCAAAGAAAATAGTTACTTTAATTCTAGAATTATTCTTTCAAGGTTTTCTACTAACTCTTCTTTTTCATCTTCAGTAAGAAAATCGCCTATAGGAACACGCTCTCCCTTTGATGACACTACTATATGGGCTGGATACCAAGGATGCTCAGGTCGTTCTACTGAAACAAAAGACCACATCCTAAAATATTCCCAAACTTGGTCTCGTTTCCCCTCTCCTTTTTCAATTTTTAATGTTTCTTTTGTTAAAGTTATCACTTCTTGTTTGTAAGTTTTTTTCATTACTAGATATACGCATATACCAACAAAAAGTATTTCTAAGCCTGCAAATGGCAGAATCATGGCAGCGCCGGCTAAGGCAAAACCGATGCCAATAGATAAACATGTGAATGCTATTATTAGGATAAAAATCAAACTAGATTTCCAATCAGAAGATTGATTTGGACGAAGCAATATCCGATATATATTATCTTTTAAGTTATTTTCAATTTTGACCATATAAAAAGGGTATCTATAATACTACTGTCTCGCCTAATAAACTTCAGTGAATGAAACAAAATAGTAAAAATATTAAATTAAGAGGGGAATATGACAACGTCATGTTACCGAATTATTCCCCCGCAAATTTCGTGCCGAAAAAGGCAGAGGGTTCTTTGGTATGGGACCAAGATGATAAAGAATATATAGATTTTGGAGGAGGAATAGCCGTCAATTCCTTGGGCCATTCCCACCCATCTCTTATCAAAGCACTAACGGATCAGTCGAAGAAAATATGGCATCTCAGTAATTACTTAACAAATGAGCCGGCTATAAAATTAGCAAATAAGCTAACTGAGTTAACTTTTGCAGAAAATGTTTTTTTTAGTAATTCGGGATCAGAGGCTAATGAAGCTGCTATAAAAATAGCTAGAAAATATCACTCTTCGAGAAATGAAAATAGAAATGAAATAGTTTCTTTTCAAAATTCTTTTCATGGCAGATCCCTTTTAAATATCTCCCTAGGAAGCTCTGAAATGCATAGGAATGGATTTGAACCTCTAATGCCTGGAATCAAACACGGAGTATTTAATGACTTATCAGGTCTAGATGAGCTCATTACTGAGCAAACTGCAGCTGTTATTCTTGAACCAGTTCAAGGAGAGGCTGGAGTCTTCAAAGCAACAAATGACTTTATGACAAAACTTAATGAAGTGACATCTAAAAAAGGTGCTCTACTAATAATTGATGAAGTGCAAAGTGGAGTTGGGAGAATGGGAAGCCTTTATGGTTATATGAACTATAACATTCAACCGGACATAGTCACATCCGCCAAAGGATTAGGAGGTGGAATACCTATTGGGGCAACACTAACAACAAGAATTATCGGCGAGAGTATGCAGCCAGGCACTCATGGCTCAACTTTTGGAGGTAATCCAATTGCCTGTGCAGTTGCCCATGAAGTATTAAATATAGTGAGTGATGAAGAATTTCTTAATGAAGTAAGTGAAAAGGA
>CACLUH010000001.1:0-196390 GCA_902610065.1 uncultured SAR86 cluster bacterium | reverse complement strand
AACAAATGAAAACTGCTGCAACAGTTAATGCAATTACTTTAAATCTTTGATGCATTTACAAATTTCTCCCCATATTTCTTACAAGATACCTCGTAATAAGATTAATTAAAATTTTTTTTGTAAATTCGTTATCATATTTATTAATGATAGGGAGAGAACTTTGGAAACTTTAAAAAAAGATTACTTATTAAGTGGTATAAAAGTTATAGATGCTGCAAGTTTTATAGCTGGACCTTCAGCAGCAACAATAATGTCTGACTATGGAGCGGAAGTAATAAAGATTGAGCCGCAAAACGGAGATAGCTTAAGAAATTTGATCACTAATGGAAGAATGCCTGAAGGACCAGAAAATTACTGCTGGGAATTAACCTCTCGAAACAAAAAAAGTGTTTCTCTTAATTTAAAAGATGAAAAAGCTCACAAGATCCTGATTGACCTTATAAAAGAAGCTGATGTATTTATAACTAATATGCCATTCCCAATCAGAAAAAAATTAAAAATAACATCCGAAGACATACGACCTCATAACAGCAAACTAATATATGCCTCTCTAACTGGTTATGGTGAAGTTGGGCCCGATGCAGATAGGACTGCTTATGACTCAGTTGCCTGGTGGGCTAGAAGTGGATTAATGGATTTCGTAAGACCGTCTAATAACTCACCTGTTGCATGGTCAACACCAGGTATGGGAGATCATCCTACAGGGATGGCTTTATATGGAGCAATAATGACTGCTCTATTTAATAGAGAAAGAACTGGAAAGGGAGGAGAAGTATCTACTTCATTAATGGCAAATGGAGCATGGGCTAATGGAGTTTTTATTCAGGCAGCTTTAATGGATATTGAATTTCCTGAAAGAACTGAGCCTGTCCCAAGACATCCCTTTTACGATTTTTATAAGACAAAAGATAATAGAGAATTTGCTCTTGGTATGATTAATTCAAGAATTGAATGGCCGAAACTAACAGAAGTATTAGATAGAGCGGATTGGTTGCAAAGAGAACTATTTGATTTTGATGATGCTTTCCAAAATGCAGATGTACTTAGATCAGAATTATCAGATGAGTTTATGAAAAGGTCACTTGATGAAATAAATGAACTTTTAAGGAACTCTGGTGTTACCTATGGTGTACTCGGTAAAACTACTGATCATAGAGATGATAAACAATTTTTAGAAACAAAAACTTTGGTTCCCCTCAGTCATGAATCTTTTGAGAATCTATTAACCATCAATAGTCCTTTCACAATCCAAGATGAGAATAAGATAGATTTTTCTAGAGCTCCTAATGTAGGCGAACATACCAAAGAAGTTCTGGAGAATATGGGATATTCAGATGCTGAATTAGAAGATTTAAAAGATGGATCTTCCATTTATTGGCCTAATAAACTTTAAAGAATGAAAATTTATATAAAACAAATATCAGCACTTCTCATCATATCACTCATTATTTCTTGCTCAAAAGAGGAGGTATGTTACAAAGCAGATTTGGTTTTAGTAAATAGTAAAATCTATACTGCCAATGCCGATCAATGGGAGGCAGAAGCCTTAGCTATTTTAGGTGACAAATTCATCTTTATTGGTAGTAATAAAGATTCCTCTGCTTATGCGTGTGGATCGAATAGAGTTTTAGATTTAAAAGATTCCTTTATATTCCCAGGATTCATTGATGCACATGCGCATCTCAAAGGTATAGGTTACCGAGAAATAACCCTCAATCTTCAGGGTGCGGACAGTTTGAAGAATATGCTCACCTTGGTTCAAATCCATTCAAATAAATTATCGGACGGCGATTGGGTAGTGGGTAGGGGGTGGATAGAAAAAAAATGGCCAGAGGGAAGGTTTCCTACTATTGAGGAGTTAGATGCTATTTCTGATAAAAAGCCAATAGCCTTAGAAAGAGCAGATGGTCATGCAATTATTGTTAATTCGCTTGCACTTAAATTAGCAAGAATTGATAGAAATACTTTGGATCCTATTGGAGGAAAAATAGATAAAGATGCTAATGGGGAGCCTAATGGAGTCTTAATAGACAAAGCATCATCCTTAGTTGAATCTATAATTCCTAAACGCACTAGGCAGGAAGAAAAGCGTGCTTTAAGGGAGGGACTTAATAGGACAGCGAAGATGGGGTGGACACAACTACATGATGCTGGATCTCCTTTATCCGATTATGAAATTCTTAATGAACTGAAAAAAGACGAAGGCTTACCTATTAGGATCCAATTTTATGTAAGTGATGGAGAAGATGGTAATAAGTTTCTCGATGAAGGCCCTTATTTAGATCCAGATCACTTTCTTACATCAAGGGGCATTAAGTTTTATGCAGATGGGGCAATAGGTTCTAGAGGGGCTGCTTTTTTTGATAAATATGATGATTATGAAACAAAAGGTTTTTTAATATTTCAGAAAGAGGAAACTATGCCAAAACTTATTAAAGCTCTTGTGAATGGCATACAGATACAAACTCATGCTATCGGAGATCTTGCAAATAAAATCACTTTAGATTGGTACGAAGAGGCATTTAACAAAGTTTCTGCAGAAAATAGAATAATTGAAAATCCACGTTGGAGAGTAGAGCATGCTCAGAATATTAAACCAGAGGATCAGAAAAGATATTCAGATTTAAAGGTTATAGCCTCTATGCAACCTTCTCATGCAATAGGTGACCTTCATTTTGCACATAAAAGGTTAGGGGAAGAAAGATTAAAAGATGCCTACACATGGAAGAATTTAATTGAATTAGGCGTAGTTGTTGTGGGTGGCTCTGATGCTCCGGTTGAGATTGGAGATCCTAGAATTGAATTTAAAGCGGCAGTTAGCAGAAAAGATTTAGATGGTTTTTATGAGGATTGGTGGAATGTTGAAGAGGTGGTTTCTAGGGAAGAAGCCTTATACATGTTTACAAAATGGGCATCTTATTCTGTTTTTGAAGAAGATATAAAAGGAACAATAGAGGTAGGTAAGCTAGCTGACCTTACTATTTTCTCAAAAGATTTAATGACTATTCCCGAAGAAGAAATAATGACTTCAAAAGTAAATATGACTATTGTTGGTGGAGAAATAGTTTACTCAAAATAAAAAAGGCACTCTAAAGAGTGCCTTTTTTAATGCTAGCTGTCGGTTATTAGAATTCCATACCAAGTCTTAGGTAGTAGAATGCTCCCATAAATCCTAAAGGTGCAAATTCTGGATATACAGCACCACAACATGTAACACCAGTATCTTTTTCTGGATATTCATCTGTAATGTTTTCAGCTCCTAATGTAAGGGCAATATTTCCAAAATCTTGAGTAACCTCTATATCTAGCTGTGATTGGCTATCAAGTTGAACAATATCTGGGAAATCATAATAGTCAGACTCACCAACATGCATATATCTAGCTACAATTGTATAGTCTCCTACATTATGAACTGCAGTTAAGTTCCATCTTGTCTCAGGAAGTAAAGCTTCTAAAGAACCTATTCTGTTTTCGCTAAGCAATGTTGATTTATCAACTTCAGTATCTGTTTCGTTATAAACAAAACTGAAGTCTGTAACACCACCCATCATTTCAGCCGAGTAAGTAGCAACCAGATCTATCCCTTCTGTTGTCGTATCGAAGTCGTTAGCAAAGAATTTAAAAGTATCCATGTCACTTGCTCCTGGAACTTTATCTGCAATGAGTTGAGCTCTTTGAGCAGCAGTCAAGCTAAAGTTACCTGTTAGAGCTATTCTGTCAGATAGTTCAATCTGATAAGCATCAACTGTGATGTTAAATGAATCAGTTACATCCCATACAATTCCGAAGCTCAAGTTATCTGACTCTTCAGGTGTAAGAGCTTTACCTCCTGCAGTAGCAGCTATCGGAGTTGTTGGAGGAATTGTACCTTGTTGTACTAACTCACCCGTTCCAGAAACTGAAGCAGTTGTTACGTTATAAATATTGGCTTGACCTGGAGTCGGAGCCCTGAATCCTGTACTTGCAGTTGCTCTAAATTTAAAAGCATCCGAAAAGGAATACATTAAAGCAATCTTTGAATTAGTACTGGTACCAAAAGTATCAAAGTGCTCATATCTTGAAGCGAAACCTAAAAGTAAGTTTTCCGTTACATCAGATTCTATATCAATATACGCAGCAACGTTCTGCTGATCCCATACTCCAGCTATGTCAGGAGTAAAGCCAGCGAAACCATTTGAGCCTATTCCAAATCCTTGGTCAAGGTAAGGTCCTGTAGTGAAACTTGGTACGTCTCCATTAACAACTTCAAATTGCTCTTCTCTCCATTCAAAACCATAAGCGAAGTTTAAGTCATACCCATCCATTGGTATAACTGTCACGAAGTCAGCATTTAAATTCTTTTCAAGCTGAATATAACTACCAGGTTCGAATGCAGTAGGAGATAAAGGTCCTAATGAAGGATTTAAAGTATTAATTATTACGAAATCTGATCTGTTTTCACCTATGTGGACACTGAAATCATACGATGTACCGCTTTCATATATTCCTTCAACACCAGAAGCTATAGACCAGTCAGTTACATCACCACCAAATGAAGGAGTGAAACCTCCAGGGAATACTTGATTGAAAACAAAGCAATTAGGATCATTTTCATATACTGCTAGTGCATCGCCAATAAGATTATATGCTGTAGCATCTATGTCAGAAGGGCAAGTTCTTACGCCACCAGCTGCCTGACCTGCATCAGCAATTAGTCTTATATCACTTCCGTTGTCAAAAACACCTGTTCGGTTATTAGGATTTCTAAAAAAGAAACCACCCATAACATTCTTTTCAGCGTAGTTACCAAATAGATAAAACTTACTTGAAGGTGTTAGTTGAAGTCCTATATTTCCAACAAATTTGACATCATCCTTTACTGTTGGAGATCCCCAAACTTGAGCTTCTCCATTTCCGAAAGGATGTTCCCAAACAGGAACTCCTGCTTCTTTTAATGAAGCGGCATCACCACGTTGAGCGCTTCTTGCAGTCGGATCAGTCTCTTGTAATTCCATAGAAAAGTTCGCATACCCATCATCCGTAAAGGGCATTCCAACATTAGCAGAAATCCTGATAGATTGGCCATCACCTTCTTTGTATTCACCTGATTTAACTTCTAAACGTGCACCTTCAGCGCTGTCGTTGTAGACAAAATTCAAAACACCAGCAATAGCATCAGAACCGTATTGTGCAGCCGCACCATCTCTGAGTACCTCAACTTTTTTTAATGCTATCGAAGGTATAGCTGAGATATCAGGCCCTTGGGCACCATCGGCTATTCCTCCACCTAAGAAAGATATAACTGACCCTCTGTGCCTTCTTTTACCATTAGTTAGTACCAACATATTGTCGGGCGGAAGACCTCTTAAGTTAGGTGGCCTTATTAAAGTAGCAGCATCACTAATCGGCTGCGTATTGACATTGAAGGAAGGCACTAGAGTTCTGAGCATATAATCTAGTTCTGTTGCGCCTTGATTTTTAAGATCAGACCCTGATATAACGTCCACTGGTGCTGGCGAATCGCCAACAGACCTGGCTTCTCTTCTAGTTCCAATAGCTACAACTTCTTCTACTTCATCAGCAGCAGAAACTAGGTTAGGAACCGAAGGCAGTACCAGAAGGGAAAGTACTAAGGGAATGAAATTTAATTTTGTTTTTAACATCCTGTTACCCCAAAATAATTATTTATACCTTTCTAGTTATGCAATTCTCATGCCATAGTTTAGTTCAGATTTGACACAATTTTGCACTATTCCTACCCATATTCTTTTATTTAGCTATCTTTTAAAGCAAATCGCCCTTAAATAAGAAGCAATTATCCATAAAAAAAGGCACCCTAAGGTGCCCTTTTTTTATTGGTATCTACTAAAGATCTACACCTACTCTTAGGTAGTAGAAAGCACCCATAAATCCTAGAGGTGCGAACTCTGGATAATCAGCACCACAACAAGTTACACCGGTACCTTTCTCAGGGTAGTCGTCTGTAATATTTTCAGCTCCAAGAGTAATTTGGTAGTTTCCAAAGTCTCTTGTGAACTCAAGATCTAATTGTGATTGATCATCTAGCTTGGTTATGTCAGCAGCACCAGAAGCAAGAACACCAGAATAATAATCTGATTCTCCAACATACATGTACCTTGCTAGAATCGTCCAGTCTCCAATATTGTGCACAGCACTTAGATTCCATCTACTTTCAGGAAGAAGTGCTTCTAAGGCACTAATTCTGCTTGCACTGATTAGGGTTGACTTATCAACTTCAGTTTCTGTTTCGTTATAAACAAAAGTAAAGTCAGTAACACCACCCATCATTTCAGCAGAGTAAGTAGCAACAACATCTATACCTTCTGTTGTAGTATCGAAGTCATTTGCGAAGAATCTAAAAGTTCCCATATCACTAGCACCTGGTACCTTATTGGCAACTAAAACCGCTCTCTGAGCATCGCTTAAAGAGAAGTTACCAGTCAATGCAATACGATCTGTAATCTCGATGTTATAGGCATCGATAGTTACATTAAGTGCATCAGTCACATCCCATACCATACCGAAACTTAGATTATCGGACTCTTCAGGCTGCAGAGATGCTCCACCTGCACTAACTGAAATAGGGTTAGTAGGTGACAGTGTTCCCTGTTGAACTAGCTCTCCAGTTCCGGATACAGATGCTGTAGTAACATTGGATACGTTAGATTGTCCTGGAGTAGGGGCTCTGAAGCCAGTACTTACAGTCGTTCTAAATTTCAAGTTGTCAGTTGCTCTGTATAAAGCAGAGAATTTAGTATTAGTAGTAGTTCCAAAGGTATCGAAATCTTCAAATCTTGTAGCTAGTCCTAGAACAAGATTCTCAGTAACATCACCTTCAAAATCTAGATAAATTGCATAGTTTTGTTGATCCCAGACTCCTGCAATATCAGGAGTGAAACCAGCGAAACCATTTGAACCTATACCAAAACCTTGTGTAAAGTAAGGTCCAGTTGTGAAACTAGCAACGTCTCCATTGACTATCTCAAATTGCTCTTCTCTCCACTCAAAACCATAAGCAAAACTTAGATCAAAGCTTTGCATTGGGATAGATCTTACAAAATCAATATTAAGATTCTTCTCTAACTGAATATAGCTTCCCGGATTGAATTCCGTTGGCGACTGCGGTCCTAAAGAAGGATTAACAGTATTCATAATAAAGAAGTCTGATCTATTTTCACCAATGTGCGCACTAATATCATAATCAGTTCCACTTTCCATAGTTCCAGAAACACCTGAAGCTATAGACCAGTCAGTTACATCACCACCGAAGCTTGGAGTGAATCCTCCAGGGAAAAGCTCATTGAAAACAAAACAGTTTGCATCATTAGTGTAAGCTGCTAAAGCTGCTCCAACTAAATTTCCAGCAGTTGCGTCTACAGTGCCATTAGCAGCACAAGTTCTAGCACCACCTGCAGCTTCTCCTGCATCAGCTATAAGCCTGAAGTCACTACCATTATCATAAACACCAGTTCTGTTATTAGGATTCCTGAAAAAGAATCCACCTAAAACATTCTTTTCTGCATAGTTTGCAAACATGTAGAATTTACTAGATTCAGTTAGGTCTAATCCTATATTTGCAATGAATTTATAATCATCGCTTACTTTAGGAGAACCCCAAACTTGAGCTTCACCATTTCCAAAAGGATGTTCCCAAACTGGTACTCCTGCAGCTTTCAATGAAGCAGCATCACCACGCTGAGAGCTCCTAGCAGTTGGATCAGTTTCTTGTAATTCCATTGAGAAATTTGCATAGCCATCATCCGTAAATGGCATTCCAACATTTGCAGCGATACGCCATGTTTCACCATCACCTTCGCTATATTCACCTTGCCTAATTTCAAGTCTAGTACCTTCAGAACTATCGTTTAAAACAAAATTTAATATACCTGCAATAGCATCAGAGCCATATTGAGCGGCTGCACCGTCTCTTAGGACCTCAACTTTTTTGAGTGCAATTGAAGGTAGGGCAGAGATATCTGGTCCTTGAGCACCATCAGCAATTCCACCACCTAAAAAAGAAATCACAGATCCTCTGTGTCTTCTTTTTCCATTCACCAAAACAAGCATATTGTCGGGCGGCAAGCCTCTTAGATTAGCTGGCCTAATTAAAGTAGCAGCATCACTTATTGGTTGAGTATTAACATTGAAAGAAGGAACAAGGGTTCTAATCATATAGTCCATGTCCGTTCCACCCTGATTTTTTATATCAGCAGCTGATATTACATCAACAGGTGCAGGAGAATCTCCCACCGATCTAGCATCTCTTCTTGACCCTACTGCAACTACTTCTTCTATCTCATCTGCAGCAGACAAAATTGAAGGAATTGTTGGTAAGGTAATCAATGATAGAGAGATAACTAAACTATTTAGTTTCGTTCTAAACATATTGTATTTCCCCAAAAGTTTATAAAATTAAGCTATCGTCTTTGAAATTAACAAAAAGAAGTTTTAAACATTACTTTATGTTGTTAATCTGTAATTGACTTTAGCGCAGGTTACATTTTAATTACGTGTTAACCACAAAGCAAACGTAAAAACACTTAAATCTACTTTTTTTTGTGTTTATTTTACATGTACCTTCTATTTGTGTACCTTTTTTATGTTTATTTACAGAAAAGCAACTCTTAAAGACTCACCAGAAATTGAGTTTTTAATGAATTTATCCATTAACGAAATTATCGGTAAAATTGTAGATGAAAGACAGTTAGAAGCTGCAAAAGAATCTATGGGTTTAGATACTCAACTAGTTGAAGATGGTAGTTATTTTTTAGTTTTCGAAAAAGAACAATTAATAGGAGCGGGAGGTTATAGTTTACGATCAACTTTATTTGGTGGAGATCATACTCCTAATAGATCAGATACAATGCTTGAGCCAGGTAAAGACTTTGCAAAAATCCGAGCTATGTATACTCATCCTGATTGGATTAGAAAAGGTGTAGGAAGTTTTATATTAGAATTATCTGAAAGAAAAGCTAAAGACAAAGGTTTTAATAAATACGAATTGATGGCTACCGTCTCCGGCATCTTTCTCTATGAAAAAAAAGGATATGTTGTAGAAGATGAAGTTCAATATATAAGCAGACTAGGTAATAAAGTATCAATGTATAAAATGACTAAAGAAGTAAATGAGTGAAGAAGATCAATTAAATATTTTTAATGAGCCTTTAGAGGCTTGTAGCTTTGATCCAGTGACTGGATTCTTTAGGTCAGGATGTTGTGAAACCTCTGAGCAAGATACAGGTAGTCATACAGTTTGTGCGATCATGACAGAGGAGTTTCTCAAATTCAGTAAGTCAAAAGGAAATGATCTATCTACTCCTGTTCCAGCATTTGATTTTCCAGGCTTAAATTCAGGTGATAGATGGTGTTTATGTGCAGCTAGATGGTTTGAGGCTTACGAAGCAGGTTCAGCTCCGTCAATAATTGCTAGGGCAACACATAGAAGGGCTCTAGAAATAATCCCCATGGAGGTAATGAAAGAATTTTCCTTAGATATTTTATGAAAAAAGATCTTTTTTTTATGCAAAGAGCTCTCAAACAGGCCAATGATGCTGCTAATTTGGGCGAAGTTCCAGTAGGTGCGGTATTAACACTGAATGATGAGATTATCGCAGAAGATCATAACAGATCAATTTCATTGAATGATCCTAGTGCGCATGCAGAAATAAATGTTATAAGAAAAGGCGCAGAATTAATGGGAAATTATAGACTTACAAATACTTCGCTCTATGTAACCTTAGAGCCTTGCATGATGTGCTGTGGTGCTTTAGTACATGCAAGAATAGACAATCTAATTTTCTCTGCTGCAGATCCTAAATCCGGAGCAGTTATTAGTAATCTAAATTTACTTGAAGCAGAATTTCTAAATCACAATGTAAGCTTTAAACAAGGACCTCTAATTAAAGAGTCTTCAGATTTATTAAAGTGCTTTTTTAGAGAGAGGAGGCTATAAATTAAACTCAGTCCATATAGGAGCATGGTCTGAAGGCTTCTCCATACCTCTTATGTCATAATCAATCCCTGATGCCTTGACTGCTGAATTAAGTTTTTTCGTAACCCAAATGTGATCAATCCTCAAACCTCTTTTAGGGTTATCTTCAAAACCCTTACTTCTATAGTCAAACCAACTAAATTCATCATTTTTTTCTGAATAAAGAGTTCTGTAAGAATCAAATAGTCCCCAATCAGTCAGCTCTGATAGCATTTCTCTCTCTTCTGGAAGGAAGCTACATTTTCCAGTTCTTAGCCATCTTTTTTTGTTTTCTTCCCCAATACCAATATCTATATCTTGGGGTGAAATATTTAAGTCACCCATGACTATTAAATGATCTTTCGGGTCATAATTCTTTTGTAAGTGCGTTATGAGATCTTTATAAAATTTGACCTTATAGGGAAATTTTACCGGATGTTCCCTCTCTTCACCTTGTGGAAAGTATCCATTTAATATGTGTATTTTTTTTCTATCTTTTTTTAAAGTGACTGAAATAAATCTTTTTTGAGATTCATCATCATCCGTTTCAAACCCTTTATTTACACTTAACGGCTCCTCCTTTGTAAGGATAGCAACACCATAATGTCCTTTTTGGCCATGAATATGAGCCTTGTAGCCTAGAGATTCTGGAATTTCATAGGGAAAATCATCGTCATGAACTTTAGTCTCTTGAAGTCCTATCGCATCGGGCTTATGCTTTTTAACGATCGCTTCTACTTGATGAGGCCTCGCTCTAATGCTGTTTATATTAAATGAGATTATTTTCATGAAGACTTCGTAACAAAATTTGAAGCTAGTAGAGGTTTATTTTTTATTTCTATGAGATCTATAAGTATATTCGCAGCCTCTTCTAATATCTCAGAATCCACATCAAGTACTTCTGGATCATCCTCTCTCTCTACAAATTCTTTATATGTCTCATAGGTGGGAAGGTCCAGAGAAGCTCTTAGCGTGTTCTCATTATTAAGTAGAAACTCTTCTATTTTTGTTTTCTGTTGCAATCTAACTTCCAAATTTAGGTCCAAAAAGTCTAATTCATTTTCTTTTTGCCATTTTTTCCTCACTTCTATGCTGTCGAACAGCGCTGAGCTTTGAACTCTTGATAAGCTTTGCTCTTTAAGTAACTCCTTAAAATTACTAACTCTATTGAAGTTTTTAAAGCTAGTGCTTGGAATAGTATCATGTGCCAAAGCCCTATCTAGATTACTCTCTCCTAAGTCTTTAATATCGAATAATGAGGGAAGATTAATATCTGGCTCAACACCAAGATTTTGAGTACTACTGCCTGATACTCTATAAAACTTAGACTCTGTAAATTTAATCTGACCTGATGAGAGCAAATCAACTTTTTGGACGGTTCCCTTTCCGAAAGTACTTGTACCGACAACTAAACCTCTATCATAATCTTGAATTGCACCTGCTAATATTTCTGAAGCCGATGCACTAAATTTATTTACTAAAATAACTAGTGGTTTATCAAAATACTGATAACCCCATCTTCCGCCTAGCCCTTGAATATTGCCATTAGAACTCTTCACTTGAACAGTAGTTCCTCTTCCAAGGAATAAGTGAGCTAACTCATTTGCTTCGAATAAAGAACCACCTCCATTGTTTCTAAGGTCTATGACCAGACCATCAACATTTTCTGTTTTTAATTCTTGTAAGAGTCTCTTAACATCTTTACTGCTACTTTTATAATTATAATCTCGTTTCTGGTAGGCATCGAAGTCGAAATAAAACGCAGGCAATTCTATTACACCAACTTTGTATTCTTTCTCATTTCGTTTTAAGGATAGAATTTTTCTTTCTGCCTCTTGATCTTCTAGCTTAACGACGTTTCTTATGATTTCTATTTCTTTTGTTTCATTATCATTAATTGAAGTCGACGGAATTACTTGTAACCTAACTTTAGAGCCTTTAGGACCTCTTATTAAGTCTACGACATCATCAATTCTCCAGCCTATAACATCAACAATCTCACCTTTGTCATCCTGTCCTACGCCAATAATTTTATCTTCTGGTTTTAAAGACTCTGTCTTTTCCGCTGGTCCGCCAGGTACGAGCGAAGATATAGATGTATAAAGCCCATCAGAAGATAGAAGTGCTCCTATTCCTTCTAAAGAAAGACTCATATTGATATCAAAGTCTTCAGAATTTTTTGGAGACATATAAGCAGTATGCGGCCCGTAAACTGAAGCAATAGAATTTACAAAAATATTGAAGACATCTTCATTTCTAGTTTGTTCAAAATAATTTAATTGGTTCTCCATTCTTTTTACGGTTTTACTTACTGATTCATCAATTGTGTTTCCAGAAAGCATAAGTTGAATAACGTCATTGATACTTAAATCGATCCATAACTTTTTCAATTCCTCAGATGTATTTAGCCTTTCACCTTCAGAGAGAGTTCTAATTAAAGTTCGAGAACTCTTTAAATTACTTTCGTTAATATCATCAAGAAAGTCTATTTGAGTTGTATACCTTTGCTTGTAACGTTTGACGTAATTATTGAATAGGAAAAAGGCTCTTTCCAGGTCATCAGTGATCGTCGAATCTACATTAATATCCTTGAATATTGCTTCAACTTCCGAAGTAGTAAAAATATTTTTATTAGGATCTAATCTATCAATGAATACCTCAAACGAGTCCGATTTTACGGCTCTGTAGTCTTTTTTTACAAGATGATTAGACTCAAGTTTATTAATTATCTCCGAAGCTAAATTTACTTGGTCTTGACTGAAAGCATACTTTTCAATTACTTCAGTTTCTGATGTTGTGACCGTTATAGACCATAATAATATAGCTATTAGTAGAAAATTCTGTTTCATAATGTAATAAGAAAGTAGGGCATATGTATTCTATCTAAAAATTTAATTAAATAGAATTCTATAAGTAGATATTCTTCATTTTTCTATATGATAGTAAATTAAACAAGATTACATAGATGAAGAAAATTGAATATTACTTAGATTGCAGCAGTCCTTGGACCTATCTTTCGTTCAGAGGAATCTTAGATTTGCAACGTAAGAAGGATTTTGAGATTGTCTGGAAGCCGATCCTGGTTGGAGGAATTTTTAACTCAATAAATCCAACTGTTTATGAAAGTAGAAAGAATCCTGTAAAAGAAAAAGCGGCTTACTCTCAAAAAGACTTGAAAGATTGGTCAGAATTAAGGGAGATAACAATTAATTGGCCTACGATATTTCCGGTAAATAGTGTTAAAGCTATGCGTGGTGCTTTTTATTTTATAGACAAGGGCGGAATTGAATTTTATCTTGAAGATGTTTTCCAGGGATATTGGACCAATGGCAAAGATATTTCAGATACTGACTATTTGTCTTTAATTGCTGAGGAAAATGGAGGCAAGGCTTTGGAGTATTTAGAATTTATTTCAACAGACGAAGCCAAACAGAGACTGATAAATAACACTCAAGAATTAATTGATAGAGGTGGTTTTGGATCTCCAACTTTCTTCTTAGATGATCAAGATATGTTCTTCGGGAATGACAGAATTCAGCTTATTGAACAAAGAATCTAATTTACTTATTCTTTATCTTTTGCCATCTTGGTAATGCTTTTTGAATCTTGACCGAACATAGTCTTTAGTCCTTCCTTTGTAATACCTTTACCAAAATTTCTTTGTTCTTTCCCTACCTCAATACCTTTTCTTACAGCAGGTCTTGATTTAATGTCATCAAACCATCTCCTAACATTTGGAAACTCATCAAGGTTGACCTCATATCTCTTATAGGCAGTAATCCATGGAAAAGAAGCCATATCTGCTATGGAATAATCTCCTGCTAAATAATCTCTTTCATTCAAAATATTATTCATTACTCCTAATAATCTATCGTATTCATTTTTATACCTTTTCTCAGAATAAGAATGATCACCAGGAAAGTTGGGCGCATAATTAACAAAGTGACTCACTTGTCCGGCCATCGGCCCCAAACCACCAACTTGCCAAAAAAGCCACTCCAAAACTCTTTCTTTATCAGGCGAAACTTGAGGAAAGAATTTTCCTGTCTTTTCGCCCAAATACATGAGTATTGCTCCAGACTCAAATACACTTAATGGTTCACCTTCTATAATATTTGTATGATCAACTATAACCGGCATTCTGTTATTTGGACTTATCTTTAGGAAATCAGGCTTAAACTGATCACCTTTGCCTAAGTTAACTGGCACAACTTTGTAATCCAAGTCACACTCCTCTAACATGATTGAAATTTTCCATCCATTAGGAGTTGGCGCGTAATATAAATCTATCATTTTTTTAAATCCTCAATAAAGTTATCTTTTTCTGTCCAAAGGTTTTCCATCCAAGATTTTAAATCTTCCCTGAATGTTATGTCTTCTTCGTAGTTTTTCTGAAGTAGATTTTCTGGAATAGGTATCTCGCGAACTTTAATTGTTACTTTTGACATTCTACCGCACAAAAAATCCCAAAAAGATCTTTTCGAACTATGGTAGTAAATAGAAAAATCGAGCATCAACTGAATGTATGGCATAGTAGTCAATGTTAAGCCTATACCTCCAGATTTTGGGTTAAGTAGATTCTTGAATTTTGAATCTTGAGTTAACCTTTTCTCTTCATTAAAGCGTGTACCTTCCGCAAAACTAAAGATAGAAACAGGATATCTAGAATACCTTTCAAAAGATTTTTCCATAGCTTTAATATCTTTGCCTCTCAGATTCGGATTTTTGTCTAATTCATCTTTCGAATATCTCTTTAAGAATGGCATATCCAATGCCCACCATGCTAATCCAATAACTGGAACCCAAATGAGTACATGTTTCATAAAAAACTTAAGCATGGGCACTTTTCTATTAGTGATTGCTTGGAGAACGAATATGTCAGCCCAGGATTGATGATTTGCAACAGATAAATACCATCTTGTGTTATCTAGTGATTCAAATCCTTCTATTTTCCATTCGGGCTTGTGAAGCGCTTGAATCCATAGACCATTACAATATATCCAACATTCTCCAACATTAATTATTAGCTTAGTACAAACTCTTTTCCAACTTTCGATGGGTAAAAGTAATTTCAAGATCGCAATACTTAGAAGGAATATGCACCAGAAAAGTGTATTAAAGACAACTGCAAATAGCCCTAAGACTCCCCTAATAATCTCCATAGAATTATTTTATCTTAATTTTTTAGAATCATCCCAAAGAGTATTGAGTTCATCTAAATCCATTTCAGATACTTTTAAGTTGTCTTTTTCAAGTTCTTTTTCAATATAGTTAAACCTCTTCTCAAATTTAACATTAGATTTTCTTAAGGATTCCTCAGAATCTATACCCAACTTTTCTGATAAGTTGGTAATAATCATATAAAGATCGCCAATTTCTTCTTGAATAGATTCTTTGCTGTTGGCTTCCACTGCCTCTTCAAGCTCTCTGAGCTCTTCTTTAATCTTTTTGAATACCCCCTTTGTATCGGGCCAGTCAAAGCCTACACTAGCAACTCTCTTTTGAATCTTTTGTGATCTTTGGAGGGATGGTAAATTCTTAGCAATTCCTTCAAGGATACCTCCTTGATTTTTTTTGGACCTTTCCTTTTTTTTTGTTTCTTCCCATTGGTTAACCTGTTCGTCTAAGGAATGATTTTTTTTATCTGAGAAGACAAAAGGGTGTCTCCTTACAAGTTTTTTCGAAATAGTTTTTGCAACATCATCAAAGGAAAATAATTCTTCTTCTTTTGCAATTTGAGATAAAAAGACCACTTGTAAAAGAAGGTCGCCTAATTCCTCTTTTAGATCTGAAATATCTTCTCTTTCTATAGCATCAGCGACTTCGTATGCTTCTTCAATAGTATAAGGAGCTATGGATCGGAAGGTTTGTTCTTTATCCCATTCACAGCCATCATCTTTATCTCTTAATTGAGACATGATGGCTAAAAGCTTTTGTATACTATTCAGATTAATATTCGCTAAGAGTTGCGTATCTATCCAGATGATATTCTGAATTTCCAAAAATTTGTTCAGTTACTCTAGCTCTTTTTAGGTAGAGCCCGACATCATATTCATCGGTAACACCTACACCGCCATGCATCTGAACCGCTTCATTTGTGACTAGGTGGTTTGTCTCTCCTGCTTTGTATTTTGCTAGACTTGCCATTCTTTTTAGATCATTTGAGTTTTCATCAACTGCATTGCAAGCAGCTATTACTGACGATTTAGTTAATTCTAATTCAGAATACATTTCTGCAGCCCTGTGTTGAAGTGCTTGGAATGTCCCTATGGCAGAACCAAATTGCTTTCTTTCTTTGAGATAATCCAGTGTCACATCAAATGCTTGCGACGCATTTCCTAACATTTCTGCAGAAATAGCAATTTGAGCTCTATCCAGAACTTCTTCCAATATTGCAGCTCCATTATTTTCTTCTCCAAGAAGATTTGAATACGAGACAGTAATTTCATTGAATTTGATATTGGCAGAATTTCTAGAATCTACCATACTGGTTTTAGTTATTTCAATCCCATCAGTATCAGCTTCCACTAGAAATAGTGAAATTCCTGAAGCATCAATATCTGAACCTCCTGTTCTTGCAGCTACTACTATTAAATTCGAACTATGTCCGTCAATAACAAAAGTCTTTTCTCCAGAAATCTTGAAATCATTACCAACTTTATTCGCTTTTGTTGAAATAGAAAACGGCGAATGTCTGTTACCTTCCTCTAAGGCAAGAGCCGTGGTAAGACTACCATCTACTATGCGAGGCAGGTAATTTTGTTTTTGTTTATCATCTCCACCTAAAGTTATTAGAGTTGCACCTAAAACACCAGTTGAAAAGAGCGGTGAGGGCGTTAATGTCCTTCCCATTTCTTCAAAAATACTTCCCATTCCGACCATACCAAAATCAAATCCGCCATACTCCTCAGGAATTAAGATACCTGACCAACCAAGATTAACCATCTCTGACCATAGAGATTGGTCATAACCTAATTCATTTTGAGTATCTCTTATCTCTCTGAAATGAGTTACAGGAGCATTCTTTTGCAAAAACTCTTTCGCAATATCTTTGAGGGATTGCTGTTCCTCATTCAGTATTAACACCATTTTTACTTATCTGGTAAACCAAGAACTCTTTTTGAAATAACATTCAGTTGTACTTCAGAAGTACCTCCTTCAATTGAATTTGCTTTAGTTCTAAGCCAGTCTCTTGTAATCGCCAATTCTTCCATAGAAAATCCTTCTCCATCCCATCCAACTCCTTGAGTACCCATTGCCTCCAGCATCAGCTCATAACGAAGTTTATTATGTTCGGTTCCATAGTATTTGCCCATAGCCGCAGCCGGGCTCGGTGCGCCGACTTTAGTTTCTTCTCCTACCCTTTGCATAGTTAGACCAAAGGCTCTAGAGTTAAGATCATGCATAGCCACTTTTCTTCTTAAGGCTCTATCAGAAATCTTTTGATCAGAATCTATTCCGACATATTTCTTTCCTATCTCAGCTAGTCCTGATTTAGTTTTTTTACTACCATCTCCACCGCCTGACAGTCCCATAGCTGAGATCATAGTTCGCTCATGCTCAAGAAGTCTCTTAGCAACCGTCCAACCTTTATTTAATCCCCCAACGAGATCTTTCGTAGGAGCTTTTGCATCATCAAAGAAAGTTTCACAAAATGGAGATTTTCCACTTATTAAAGTAATGGGCCTTGTTGTGACACCTGGCTGATCCATATCTATAAGTAAAAAACTTATACCATCATGTTTGGGCTCCTGAGGACCAGTTCTAACTAAACAGAAAATTTTATCGGCTTTATCTGCGTATGATGTCCAGATTTTTTGACCATTAATAACATAGTCATCTCCGTCCTCTACCGCCTTAGTGCTTAACGAAGCCAAATCTGAGCCTGATCCAGGTTCACTATAACCTTGGCACCACCATACTTCCCCTCTAACAATCGGAGGTAAATGCTCTTTTTTCTGCTCTTCGTTGGCAAACTCTAGAAGCGCTGGTCCTAACATCCATATCCCAAAACTACCTAATGGAGATCTAGCCCCTATAGCCCCCATTTCTTCTTGAAGAATTTTATTTTCTTCTTTAGAAAGGCCACCTCCGCCATATTCACTTGGCCAAGTAGGACAAGTCCATCCTTTTTCGCCCATTCTCTGTAACCATTTTTTTTGGTCAGGATGAGAAAATTGAGCATTTCTGCCACCCCACGCCACATCTCCTGGCTTTCTCATTTCTTGTGGGCAATTAGCCTCTAACCAATTTCTTGTTTCTTCTCTAAAAGTTTGTAAATCTGTCATTTTATTCCTTATTCATTTACTTGTTTAAATTCAATTATAGATATATTCTGAAGATAACAAAACAAATTCTAGGGAGTTTAAATGAAAGCTTTTCAAGTAATAGAAAATGGAAAACCACTAGAGGAGAGGACATTAGAAACTCCGGAACCGAAAGGAAGAGAGGTAGTTCTTAGGACAGTTGCATGTGGCGTATGTCATTCTGATGTGCACATTCATGATGGATACTTTGATTTAGGGGGAGGAGTTCAACTACCATCTCCATTACCTGGTGGCGAGCCCCTCACTATGGGTCACGAAATTTTTGGAGAAGTAAGTGCAATTGGTGATGAAGTAGAAGGCATCAATGTAGGAGAGAGATATGTAGCTTATCCGTGGATGGGCTGCGGTGATTGTGATCTTTGTAATGATGACATGACTCATTATTGCGCAAATAATTCTAATCTAGGTATTCATGTAGCGGGGGGATACGGAGATCATGTTTTAGTACCTGATCAAAAATATTTATTTGATGCAGCAGATACACCTGATAGTTTAGCTGGTAGCTATGCTTGTAGAGGCTTAACTGCCTATAGTGCGTTAAAAAAAGCAGGTCCTTACAAGAAAGATAATTCATTAGTCATAGTATCTGCAGGAGGTTTAGGTGTCCTAGCTTTGAAAATTGCCCAAGCAGCATATGGTATAAACCCTATCGTGGTTGATATAGATGATGAAAAATTAGGAATGGCAAGACAACTTGGTGCATCTGCAACAATCAATTCTTCTGAAGAAGGTGCTGCTGAGAAGCTCTTAGAGTTAACAGAAGGCGGTGCTAGATCTATTGTTGACTTTGTTGGAGCCGAGGCATCTGTTAATTTTGGATATAACCTTCTTGCGCGAGGAGGAAGTTACGTAATAGTGGGACTTTTTGGAGGACAAATTAGCCTTCCTTTACCTCTACAAGCTCTTACGGAAAAAAAACTTATGGGATCTTATGTAGGTAGTTTAGGTGATATGAAAGAACTGATGGAACTTGTTGTTGCTGGTAAGATTGACCCTATCGCAGTAGAAACACGTGATGTTTCAAAGGCAAATGAAACTCTAAAAGAAATGAAAGATGGAGATCTTTTAGGATTAGTAGCCTTAACACATGATTAATCTACAAGGAAATCTCTGACAAAACTTCAGAAATGTCTCTATTTATAACTAAATCAGATAAATGGTCCATTTGAGTTGATTCATTATTAATGATCACCAAATTAGCACCAGTTTCTTTGGCTAGTAATGGTAAATCTGCAGCAGGAAAAACTGCAAGAGAAGATCCAAGACATATAAACAGATCTGACTTAATTGAGACCCTTTGTGCAGTAATCATTTCCTCTTCCGGCATTGCCTGACCAAAAGAAATAGTTGCCGTCTTAATAACTCCCTTACATTCACTGCAAACAGGAGGCTCTTTTTTTATGAGGAAATCTTCTTTGAGAGAATCGAGCTCATATCTTTTTGAGCAGTCTAGACATTTCGCATATGTCGCATTTCCGTGAAGTTCAGTTATCTTAGAGTTATCAATTCCTGAATCCTGATGCAAGTTATCTACATTTTGAGTTATTAGATGAGTTTCTTGTTTTGAATTCATTATTTCAGCTAACTTAAAATGCCCGATGTTAGGTTTAGCAGAATCTATACTTAGTTCATTTGAAAACTTTCTTTCCCATGATTCCATTCTTTTTTCTCTTGAATCAATGAAGTCTTGAAAATATATTGGGGTTGAAGTCTTCCATACACCTTTTGGTCCTCTAAAATCGGGTATGCCAGAATTGGTGCTAATTCCCGCTCCTGTGAAGAATACTAATTTTTTACTTTTTTCTATTAAATGCTGAAGTTTTAAGGACATCTTAGTTTCTCTTTCAGATAGAATATAAACAAAATTAAATAAAAATGGATATTTTTAATCTAAGCCAAGAATCACTCTGGTTGTTAACGGTAGTTTATGACCTAGGATTGGCATTATTACTATACAGGTTTTTCGGTAAATATGGTTTGTATGTTGCTGTTGTCCTTGGGATTGTCTTGGGCAATTTACAGGGTGGTAAAGTTAGTGAACTTATAATTTTTGGGTCAACTTATAAAGTAAGCATGGGAGCAATTCTTTATTCCGGTATATATTTTGCTACAGATGTACTAAATGAAAAATACGGAAGGAAGGAAGCTAATAGAGCCGTTATGCTTGGATTTTTTGCAAATATTGCAGTGATGATAACTTTAGTTCTTAGCGTTCAATTTAAACCTTCAGAGATAACTGGATCAGCCTTGGAAGTCCATAATGCTATAAGTACATTAGCTTACTATTCTCCAGCTTTTGTTATAGGGTCTCTAATGGCTTATCTAGTGAGCCAAACTTTTGATGTATGGTTTTTTAATAAGATTAAGAACATAACTGGTGAATCTAAGCTATGGTTGAGAAATAACCTATCCACTATTACTTCTCAGTTAATTGATACTCTTATTTATCAGTTCACCTGGGTTTTTGCTACTGGAATGGACTGGTCTACCGCTCTTATGCTCGCCTTAACAAAATATGTTTTTAAGGTTTTAATCGCCGCAATTGATACAATATTCATATATTGGGTAAAAAAATGGTAAGTAATCTCAAGTTTAAAAATGTTGCAATTTATTCGTCACTAAATGATAAAAAAGTAAATTCTATTGCCAACCAGGTCATAGAGGTTCTTTCTAATCTAGGCATAAATTATTTATCTCCTTTATCTTCAAGAATTAATAGTAAACTTATAAAAAAATCCCATACGGATAAGACAATTGTCAACCGTTCTGATTTGGTAATTGCTATAGGAGGAGATGGTACTCTATTAAGTACTGCAAGAAAATTTGGTTATTATCAAATTCCTGTTTTAGGAATAAATCTAGGAAATTTAGGATTTTTAACAGATATTCCACCTAGAGATTTAACTTTTATGCTTAACGAAATCATGAAAGGAAGTTTTACAGAAGATAGAAGGATATTTCTTGAAGCTAAAGTTCAGGGTAATAAGCAAACTTTTAAAGCATTAAATGAAATAGTTCTGCATTCTGGTTCCATAGCTCAGTTAATAGAATATGATCTCTTTATAGATGACGAGTTTGTATATAGACAAAAAGCCGATGGACTTATTATTAGCACTTCCACTGGCTCAACTGCTTATTCATTATCTGGAAATGGCCCTATAATCTCTCCCGATGTAAGAGCTATAACCCTGCTACCTATGTTTCCACATAGCTTGAATGCACGAACTTTAATTACAAACCAAGACAGGACAATCAAGCTCAGAGTTACAGGAAAATCAAAGGCTTATTTGAGCATGGATAGTCACAATAATTTAAAAGTAAATCCAAATGAAGATGTCTACATTCAGAGAGCCGACACTGAATTAACTTTGATTCATCCTGTAGATCATAGCTTCTTTTATTCATGCAGGAATAAACTAGGTTGGAGTTTAGGAGTTCCTTCCAAAAATACTCCTTAGATTTCTTACCAAGAAACAAGTAAAATGAATCAATGAAAGCAAATAGCGGTAAATTTCTTTTTTTTGTTGTAGCAATTATTTTCTCCACGTTTACAAAAAGTGAAGTATCGTCTGATCAAATGCTTTTGATAGAGCAGCTACCGCCAGATCAGAGAGCCAATATAATGGAGAAAATGGAATCAGCGTCTTCTTTACAAGCAGAAATCGAAGAAAAATTTGAAGAGGCAAGTTCTCTAACACTTAAACCGGAACTAAAAGATATAGAAGATTCTGAAGAATATTGTCCGGAATGCATATATGGATTCAATTTTTTTCAATTTTCACCTACAACATTTGCACCAGTTGACAACAGTCCTGTAACGCCAAATTACCTTCTTGGACCAGGAGATAAATTGTTAATTAATTTCTATGGTAGCAAAGAGAGGGAAGTTGAAGTTGTAATTAATAGAGAAGGAAAAGTTGTCCTTCCTTTCATAGGGCCTATTAATTTTTTGGGCATGACCTACGAACAAGCAAGTTCTTTTTTATCAAAAAAAGTTGAAATAGAATTAATTGGAATTGATGTTGATTTATCTTTGAGCGAAATAAGATCAATTGGTGTTTATGTTTTAGGAGAAGCCTACAAACCTGGAAGATATGTTATGAGTGGGCTTAGCTCTGTATCCAATGCTTTATTTGTCACTGGCGGTGTCAGTGAAAAGGGATCATTAAGAAATATACAAATTAAAAGAGGTAATGAAATTGTATCTACATACGATTTTTATGACTTTTTACTTAAAGGTTCTTTAGAGTCAGACGTTCTTTTACAAGACGGTGATGTTATATTTATTCCTTTTATTGAGGATAGTGTAACACTTGGCGGAGCCTTCAAAAGGCCTTATAGATATGAGATCAAAGAAGGAGAGACAGTCGAAGATATTATTCAGTTAGCTGGCGGTTTTAACTCTGAAGTATTGGGAATTCCGACTATGGAATTAAGTTCGGTAGATAATGAAAGTGCAGCGAGAAAATACATTTATTTAGATTCTTCAAAAGACTTAAATAAAGTCTTGAAAGATGGTGATGTTTTAACAATTTCTTCAGTTTCTGGATTGAAACCTGAAATAATTAAAATCTCTGGTGAAGTTAAGAATCCAGGTGAATATTCCATACAACCTGGAGATAGAATTTTGGATATAATTCGGAGGGCTGGGGGTTATACAGATGAAAGTTATTTTCAAGGTGCTGTTTTTTTAAGAAAAAAGGTAGCAGAATCTCAAAAAGAAGCATTTGATAGAGCAGCAGACGAGCTCGAGAATACTATTGTTGATGTAATTACAAAAGATACTATCGATGAGATTACAGAATTTACTCTGCTACCAGTATCTAATTTAATTGCAAGATTACGAACAGAAGAACCTCTAGGACGGATGGTCGTGGAATTAGATGAGCTTTCTTTGAAATCTGATCCAATTATCAATTTTGAAGTCCAACATAAAGATACTTTATATATTCCCAAAAGACCGTCTTCAGTTTCGATCGTGGGAGAAGTATTGAATAGTGCGACAGTAGGCTTTGATCCGAATCTTTCTATCTTTGATTATATAGATTTATCCGGTGGTTTAAATGACTCAGCAGATGCAGATAAAATATTTGTGATATTGCCCAATGGAAAAGCACAATTAGTGAAAAAAACATTATTCTCTTCAAATAGCAAATTATTGCCGGGAAGTACTATAGTAGTTTCTAGAGATTCTAGACCTTTTGATGTTATAAACTTAACACAGATCATAACACCTATTCTGGCAGATCTTGCAACATCAGCAGCTGCAATTGCAGCTATAAGTGATTAAATAAAGATATGGTAAGGCCAAAGATATGGCTTTTAATTTCTTGTATAGTTGGATCAAACATTCTTCTTTCCTCTATTGAAGATTATTATCCTTACAGGATAACTCCTTCAGCTTCCAATTATGGTAATACGGGCATTATAGAAATGCCAAATGCACGATTCTTGCCCGAGGCTTCATTAAGATTCAGTTTTTCTTCTTCATTTCCAAATGAGTTCACTTCCTTAACTGCTTCTCCATTTAGCTGGTTAGAAGCTACTTACAGATATGCAGAAATAAAAAATGAAAGATACGGCCCTGTTACCTATAGTGGTAATCAATCACTTAAAGATAAAGGGTTTGATGTAAAGGCATTGATTATAAGGGAAAGTTACATATTACCTGCTGTATCCCTAGGGCTTAGAGATATAGCAGGAACAGGATTATTTTCATCGGAATATATAGTCTCTACAAAAAAGTTTGGGCATTTAGATTTGACGCTTGGATTCGGATGGGGCGTCTTAGGTGCAGATGACAATATGTCAAATCCCTTTCAATCTTTTAGTGATAGTTTTAAATTTAGAAATGATGGCTTTGGTCAAGGAGGTTCTTTTTCATTTAAAAACTGGTTTTCAGGAGAAACTGCAGCATTTGGAGGTATAGAGTATGACCTTCCTAAGAGAGGTTTAACACTGAAATTAGAATATGATACATCAAGACCAGATAAAAGACAGAAGGTCGAAAAGGTACAAAGTAGATTTAATTTAGGTTTTAATTATTCTTTTTCAGAAAACTTAAGTTTTTCTTCTCATTACGAAAGAGGTTCAAACTTCAGAGTTGCATTTAGCTTAAAAGGTAATTTTCTCAATGATACGATTCCTAAACCTCCTCCTAAGAAAGTTCAAAAGCTTAATAAAGAACAACAAAATAAGATTAAAGAAGATAATGATATATTCTATCGTTCCTTAAATTTAAGCTTGAGAGATGAATCAATTTATATACAAGCTGCAAATTTAAAAGAAGATGAAGTGGATGTCGCAGTCGCATCTTCAAGATTCTATTCGCTTACCAGACCTATAGGACGAACAGCAAGAATAGTCGCTGCTTTAGCCCCTGATGAAATAGAAAAAATAAATGTCCACGCTATGAATGGAGATTTTGAAGTTGCAAGAGTTTCATTAGGAAAGAGATATTTTGAAAATTCAGATTTAGGCAAGATTAGCTCAGTAGAGCTTTTGGGTGTAAGTGGTCTCGAGTCAAGAAGCTCCTCACCTCTTTACAAAGATGCATCTTTCATACCGACAGTTAATTTTCCAGAGTTTAATTGGAATATGTCTCCGTCTATAAAACATCAGATAGGCGGTCCAGAAGGATTTTATTTAGGACAGTTATTATGGAAAACAGATACAACATTAAAATTTAGACGAAATCTTTCTTTGTATACATCTTTCGGCATAAATATTTATGATACATTTAAAAATTTTAATAATCCCAGTTCTAGTAATATTCCTCATGTAAGAAGCGATATTCAAGATTACCTGTCTGAGGGTAAAAACAATATACAAAGAATGCAGCTTGAATATTTTTCTAATCCTTATAAGGATGTCTTCACAAGATTAGATGTAGGATATCTAGAAGAAATGTTTGGAGGTATTGGAGGAGAGATCTTATATCGTCCATTTAATAAACAATACTCATTGGGTTTGTCCATTCATAAAGTAAAACAAAGAGCATATAATCAGCTATTCTCTTTTAGAGATTACTCAACTACTACAGGCCATTTGGGTTTTTATTATGATTTACCCTTCCAATTACGCTCGCAATTTCTTATTGGTAAATATTTAGCTGGAGATAAAGGCGTTACCCTCGATTTATCAAAAAGATTTAATTCAGGGTTTACCCTTGGAATATTTGCAACAAAAACAGATCTTTCCGCATTAGAATTTGGTGAAGGAAGTTTTGATAAGGGCTTTTATATATCCGTCCCTACGCATTTATTTTATCCAGATTTTAGATCTGGAGTCATTTCGTTTGGTCTACACCCTCTTACAAAAGATGGTGGTGCCATTTTAAACAAACATAATTCTCTTATTGGGATACTAGGAGATTCTAGTTCCTCTTCGTTAATTCGAGATTGGAATAATATACTCAACTAAAATGAAATCAGTTTTATTGCCTCTTTCAATAGTACTCGCTTCTTGTGCAATTATTGACACTAATAGAATTGCACCAGGTTACGCTGAAGCATTCAGCTCAATTAAACAACTTATCTTAGGAGCAGAGAATAGTATACCTCCGGAAGTTATTCAGAATATCCCTTACGCTTCGATGTTGGTTAAGATTGGAAAAGGACCTTCTGCACTGATGATTTTAGAGAGTGTAAATGATGACAAATATACTTGGATTAGTGCAGATGGGGTCAGTTTGGTTATAAAGAATGGAATAATAATCAAGACACATGGCCTTCCAAATAATCTAATAGAAAAAATGTATCTAGATCCAGATTGGGAAAATCTTCATGTCAATAAGGAGTTTATTTCCTACAATTCATTCAATAAGCCAAGTCTAAATAATCTTAGGTTAAAGTCGATCTTTGAAAAAAAAGACTTTGAAGAAGTGAAGCTTACATTTGAAATCAAAAATCTTAGATTAATTGAAGAAAGGATAGTATCTCAAGAAGTTGGTTGGTACAAAATCAATAAGTATTGGATAGATGAGACAAATTTTATTTGGAAATCTGTACAAAATATTTCGCCTAGGTTGCCAGAAATAAACATCGAAGTCACAAAAAAGCCTCAATAAAGAGGCTTTTTTTATAGCAGTTAAATTATTATCTAAAATTAATTTGCTTCTCTGGTTGCCGTAGCTGTAGCAGTGGCTGTTGAAGCAGCAACAGCTGGTACAGTAACAGTAGTTGTATAAGTCTCTTCAACGTCATATTCTTCAACAACATCGTATTCTTCTACTACATCGTATGTCTCAACTACGTCGTATGTCTCAACTACGTCGTATTCTTCTACAACATTGTAGACATCACCATTACTGTCAGTTCCAATAGTTGCTCCTGCTGCACCACTATCTGAAGATGTTGTAGTTGCAGAAGTTGTTCTGGTAGCAGTAGCGCCAGTAGTTCTAGTAGCAGTAGCCCCAGTTGTTCTAGTAGCAGTAGCTCCAGAAGTTTGAGTCGCAGCAACACCAGGTATATCTACAATAATATCTGTTACGTACTCTTCTATGACGGGTTCTGGTGCGGGAGCGGGGGCAGGTGCGGGAGCGGGGGCAGGTGCGGGAGCAGGTGCAATAGCACCACCTCCTGAACCGCTATCCGATATTGCAGCTGCAGCAGCAGCTATGGCTACAACGGCCGCGATTGTTCCTGCGCTTACACCACCAATTGCAGAATTGGCAGCGGCATCTCCAGCAGCAGCTCCACTTGATCCAGCATTAGCGGCTTGTTCTGTTTGCGCATTCACCAGTTGAGGAACTAAAAGAAATGCCAATCCAGTTATGGAAGCAATTATATTGTTTGAAATCTTTTTCATTTTAAAACCCGTTTTATTAATTTTTGGTCCAATTTTTTTAGGGATTGGGAACTACATGCGTATTAAAAGTCGTTCGTATCTTTATGTCAACTTTAATTTCTTTTTTTTAAGCATAGAAATATCTCCCTTCATGTACTTGTTATGCAATTGTAATGCCAGACCAAAAAACCTGTTTTTCAACAATTTTGCACTAAGATCTAACTTTTTTGAACAAAGTTATTATAGAATGAAGCATACACGCTATTTCATGTTTCTATTGAACTTTTTTACAAGAATTTTTCACTTTCTTCCAAGTGAACTCTCTCACTTTTTGGCATTAAATGGGCTAAAAGTGATTTATTCAACTGGCCTCTTACAAATCTTCACAAAATACGATCTAGAAAAAACAGAGATAGTAAATAATGATTCTAAAGATCAATCTTTGAATAATTTTAAGAAGTATAAAAATAAACTGGGAATAGCAGCAGGACTTGACAAAGACGGAGAATTTATCGATTGCTTAGCCGCTCTTGGGGTTGGTTTTATTGAGGTGGGTACAGTAACACCTGTCAAACAAGCAGGGAATCCGAAGCCTAGGCTATTTAGAAATAGAAAACATAAATCCTTGCTTAATAGATTAGGTTTCAATAATAAGGGTGTTGAATCCCTCGTAGAGAATTTAAAAAAAAGATCATCAACTATACCTGTTGGTGTAAGTATTGGTAAGAATTTCGACACACCAAATGAACAGGCTTATCGAGACTATCTTTTTTGCATGGAAAAGGTTTATCAATATTCTAGTTACATTGCGATAAATATTTCTTCACCAAACACTAAAGAGCTGAGGGACCTAAGTAACAAAGAATTTTTAAAAGACCTTATTGTCAAGATCAAAGAGAAACAAAATCTACTATCTAAATCTTTTGACTATGTTCCTATATTTATCAAGATAAGTCCTGATGAGAATAATCAAGCACTAGAAGAAATATGTAAATGCATTCTCGATTACAAGATTGATGGAATTATTTCAAGCAACACAACGATTAAACATACTGACAAGAATGGCTATGGCGGTCTAAGCGGCTTACCTTTAAAGGATAAGGCTACAGAAAAACTTAAATTTATAAAAAATATTGTAGGAAATAGAATACCAATAATTGCATCCGGAGGTGTCATGTCAGCTTCAGATTATCTAGAGAAAATCAATGCAGGTGCCGATTTAGTGCAAGTATATACAGGATTTATTTTTGAGGGCCCCAAGCTTATACAAGACATTCTTAAAATTAAGTCGGTATAAAATAAATACTTGACATACCCCCTATCTTTGAACTTTATACTGTAAAGGAGTTACTTTTTAATAATTTATGAAATCACTAGTAATCGTTGAATCTGGAGCAAAAGCAAAAAAAATAAAAGGCTATTTGGATTCTAACTTTCCTGATAAAGACTGGCAGGTTGAAGCTTGTGTGGGTCACGTGAGAGACCTTTCTGATACGGAAACTGCTGTTGACCCTAATGATTGGAATAACCTGAAATGGGAATTTTCTACTAAAGGAAAGAAGGTTATGAAAGAACTTAGAAAATTCTGTAAAGAATCTGAACTACTTTATCTTGCAACAGATCCTGATAGAGAAGGGGAGGCTATAGCTTGGCATCTGTTAAGTGATTTTAATGATAAGAAATTGATCAAAGATGTGGAGGTAAGAAGAGTAACCTTTAATGAAATAACCTCCTCAGCGATAAAAAAAGCCATCGAGTCGCCTAGGGAAATAGACAAAGATCTAGTAGACGCATATTTGACGCGAAGAATCTTAGATCACTTGATTGGTTTCAAAGTCTCACCTTTGTTATGGAGACATGTATCAAGAGCAAAATCTGCTGGGAGAGTTCAATCTCCTACTTTAAGAATTCTTTGTGAAAAAGAAGATGAGAGAGACTTACATATGCCTGAAGAATATTGGCCTTTCGAATCAAGTTTTGATTTTTTGGGAACTTCATTTGAAGCAAAATTAACTCAAATCTCAGAAAGAAGTATCAATAAAGAACCT
Organism: uncultured SAR86 cluster bacterium; assembly: GCA_902610065.1. Lineage (GTDB taxonomy): Bacteria > Pseudomonadota > Gammaproteobacteria > Magnimaribacterales > Magnimaribacteraceae > Magnimaribacter. The sequence goes on along the minus strand of CACLUH010000001.1, from coordinate 167,258 downwards.
CTTAGAGATGAGCAAGAAGTTAATAATTTGGTAAGCGAACTCGGAACTGCCAGTTTCAAGCTAAAAAATATTGAGTCTAAAGCTCAATCTAGTAGCCCAAAACCACCCTTTAGAACATCTACATTGCAGATGTCTTCTGCAAGTGGCTTGGGCTTCACGGCTGATAGGACTATGCAGGCAGCACAAAAACTTTATGAAGGAGGTTTAATAACCTATTTAAGAACTGATGGTATATCTATAAGCACATCCCCCAATACAGGAGAACCATTTTCTGAGGAAAATCCAGGTCCACCTCCTTTGCAGGAAATAAGAAACTTTATTACTTCTAACTATGATTCCTCTTTTCTTTCTAGAGAACCGCGAATTTATAAATCTAAAGTACAAAACTCTCAAGAAGCGCACGAGGCAATCAGACCAACTGATATTTCTAAGATGCCCTCAGATACTGGTCTATCGGGAGATGAAGAAAAGTTATACAGCTTGATCTGGAATAGAACTGTTGCAAGTCAGATGGAGAGTTCAAAATATGAAAGAAAAACTCTAGTAATATCTTCAGAAGACAATAAATATGAATTTAAGGCTTCATCCAGAAAGAACATATTCAAAGGTTTTGAGATTCTTACCGGCACGGAAGATGAAAAAGTTACATTATTTCCTGAAGGACTGGAGGAAGGGAGTGAGCTCAGCTTAATTTCAAATAAATATGAGCAAAAATTTACTACACCACCGAATAGATACTCTGAAGCTTCATTGATAAAAAAGATGGAAGAGGAAGGTATTGGACGTCCCTCAACATATGCAACCATCGTTAAAGGATTGAGAACAAAAAAATATGCTTACGGTGCAAAGTCAATTATTCCTTCTGATTTGGGAAGAGTTTTAACTTCCTACCTAAAAAGAGTTTTTGAGGAATTTTTTATAGAAACAAAATTTACAGCTCGAATGGAAGCGGATCTTGATGAAGTTGCATCAGGAAATAAAAATTACGAAGAAGTTTTAAATGCTTTTTGGGCAGAGCTACAGAACTACCTGAATAGAAAAATTAATGATATAGAAATAAGTAATAAAGATGAATTTAAGACTAGACAAGTTTTAGACTTACTTAACGAAGAGCTTGGTTCTGTCATCTTCCCTAAAGACGAATCCGGACAGAATAGAAATGAATGCCCGAAATGTTCTAGTCCTATCAGTTTGAAATCAGGAGCCTGGGGATATTTCGTAGGCTGCTCGGAATGTAAGTGGACTAAAAAACCGTTTGAATTTAATACAACCTGGGAAACCTATCAAGAGCTTCCAAAGGAATTAGGGCTTCACCCAGATCTAGGAAAACCTATTTATGCAGACTTAAGTGTAAATGGACCTTGTGTATGGACATTCAATGAAGAGGAAAAGAAGCTTTTTGGAACACCAGATGAAGACGAATTTATTCTAGATATAGGTTTGAATAGAGCTATAGAGCTCATAGATACAAGCAATGCCGAGAATATATTATTTACTGAAGTTAATTCAAATCTACCAATTATCTTAAAGAATGGAAGATTTGGAGAATATACTGAATTTGATGGATTCAATAAAGCTACCAAACTTAAGCCTCAAGATAAAGATCCAAGTCCTAAAGTATCTTACTACGAACCTAATACGATAGATTATCAATCAGATTCTGGGAGAAGATACGTTTTAAATTCATTAAGAATTCTGGGATTTATTCATAAAGAAGATAAATCAATACAGCCAGTAGGAATAAAAATAAGAAAGCCTGGTAAAGCGTTTAAGTTTGTAAAGAATTTAAAGGTAGGCGAAGTGGAGACTGAAATTCCAAATGACTGGTATAAATTGGATCAAGAAGAGCAAGATTTTATAATCAATGAAGTCTTAAAGCTCAAAAAAGGAGAAAGTTTTATTTCCCTTGAAGACTCAAAAGTTATTTAAATACTTTCTCTAAGAAGAGCCACACAAGAACCTTCAATAGCCAGTTCCTCAACTTGTGGATTTACAATAATATCATTGTAATTTTGATTCTCTGGCCTTAGCACAACTTTATTTTGAGACATTTCAATCAATGTTTTAACTGTCACTTCATTATTTATTCTGGCAACCACCACAGATCCAACTTTAGTATTTGCAGATTTACTGACTCCAATCAGGTCTTCTTCAAATATACCTATATCGACCATGCTGTCTCCTTTTACTCTCAAATAGTAGTCAATATCGTCAGAAAGAAGGTTGTTTGATCTAGGTATAGTCTTTTCTATATTTTCTTCAGCTAAGATAGGACCACCGGCAGCAACTAATCCGATTACAGGTATTTGATCATTTTCATTTTCACTTAACACTATTCCTCTAGAAGCTCCAGATAATATCTTTATAAAACCTTTCTTCTCTATGGCCCTCAAATGCTGTTCAGCAGCATTAGGAGACTTAAAGCCCAGAGACCTAGCTATATCTGCTCTGGTAGGAGGAAATCCCAAATCCAATATATGTGCTTTGATTAAGTTTAGAATTTCTTCTTGTCTTTTTGTTAGGTTTTTCATAATAATTACTGTAATTATATACAGTATATTGTATTATGCAATAATGTTAAAAATCGGTATAACTTCAAGAGCGCTTTTTGATTTAGACTCAAGTCATTTAATATTTGAGAATAATGGTCTTGAAGCATATAAAGAGCATCAAATCGTAAAAGAAAATTGTCCCTTAGAACCTGGTCAGGCATTTCCTTTAGTTAAAAAGTTATTAAACTTAAATAATCAATTTAGTGATGAAAAATTAGTAGAGGTTTTTTTACTAAGTAGAAATACAGCTGATACTGGATTGAGAATTTTTAATTCTATTCAATATCATGGTCTTGATATTGAGAAGGCTGCTTTTTGTGGAGGAAATAGTCCTCACATATATGCAAAATCCTTTGGAGTACATCTATTCCTTTCAACTGAATTTGAAGATTGTAAGTCTTCTATCAATGGTGGCATTGCTTCTGCAAGGATCATGCCTTCAAGGCACTCTAAAGTGGATAATGAAACTCTAAAGGTTGCTTTTGATGGAGACTCAGTTATTTTTTCTGAAGAATCCCAGAAAATATATGATGAGTATGGATTAGAAGCTTTCAATGATAATGAAAAAAATCTAGCTGATAACCCATTAAGTGGTGGTCCATTTAAATCTTTCTTAAGAGAACTTTATAAAGTTCAGCAAAGTTTTCCTCGAGCCGAATGCCCTGTGAGGATTGCTCTAGTAACTGCTAGATCTGCACCTTCCCATGAAAGAGTCATAAAAACTCTAAGAGAATGGAAAATCAGGATAGATGAATCGCTTTTTTTGGGTGGCATGGATAAAGCCAGTTTTTTAAAAGATTTTGGAGCCGATATATTTTTTGACGACCAAATAGAAAATTGTAAGTCAGCTTGTTTAGAAGTTCCTACCGGTCAAGTGATCAATTTTAATTCAAGAATTTAAATTCAAAAAATGTATAATCCTCATCTCAATTATAGAGTGAGAAGAACTATCAATGGAACATGTCTGTCTTGATCTTGAAGGTGTATTAATACCTGAAATTTGGGCTGAAGTAGCTGAATACACCGGAGAAGAGCAATTTAAGTTAACGACCCAAGATCTTAAAGATTATTCAGAGCTTATGGATATGAGAATTGATCTAGTGCAGTCGATTGGTTTATCCTTTTTTGAAATTCAATCTTTAGTCAATAAAATGGAGCCTTTCGAAGGAGCTAGAGAATTTATTGATTGGGTAAGAGATAACTTTCAGCTAACTATTGTCTCTGATTCTTTTTACGAGCTAGCCTGGCCTCTACTTAGAAAACTTGGCACTCCTTCTATTAACTGTCATTATTTAGATATAGAAAATAATAAATTAAAGGGCTATACATTGAGACAGTTAGAGAACAAGAAGAAAGTGGTTCAAGGATTAAAAGATATGAAATTTAAAGTATTTGCATCTGGTGACTCTTATAACGATATTCAAATGCTTCAAGAAGCAGATTTAGGTGTTTTTTTTCAAGCTCCGAAACACATAAGAGAAGAGTTTAAAGAAATTGAAGGGGTTGAAAGTCATGAAGATTTGAAGAATGTTCTGATAGAAAATTCTTCTTTTATAGGGAGGTCTTAATATGAGTCAATCTCAAGGGAAAAAACTTAAAGATGCTATTGCAAATAATAATCCCCTTAAGATTGTTGGTACGATAAATGCCTATTCAGCTTTATTAGCGGAAAAGGAGGGTCATAATGCTATTTACTTATCCGGTGGTGGTGTAGCTGCTTCAAGTTTAGGGGTTCCTGATCTAGGTATTTCCTCTCTTCAAGATGTACTTATTGATGTAGAGAGGATCACAAATGCAACTTCAGTTCCTTTGTTGGTTGATGCCGACACTGGTTGGGGTGGTGCATTTAATATTGCAAGAACTGTAAAATCTTTTATCAACTATGGAGCTGCTGGACTGCATATTGAGGATCAAGTTTCCCAGAAAAGATGTGGTCATCGACCAAATAAAGAAATTGTTTCTACTACAGAAATGATTGACCGAATCAAAGCTGCAGTAGATGCAAAGACAGATAATGATTTTGTTGTAATGGCAAGAACAGATGCGCTTGCAAATGAAGGCCTTGATCTCGCCATAGAAAGGGCTGTAGCTTATCAAGAAGCTGGGGCAGATGCTCTCTTCCCTGAAGCTTTTATCGAACTAGATCAGTATAGAGAACTTAAGAAACACTTGAAAATACCTATCCTTGCAAATATTACAGAGTTTGGAAAGACACCACTTTTTGGTTGCGAAGAGCTTAGTCAGTCAGGAGTAGATATGGTCCTTTATCCTCTTACCGCATTTAGGGCAATGAGTAAGGCTGCTGAAGAGGTATTTAAAGAAATTAAAATGTCAGATAATCAAGAAAGTCTCTTAAAAAATATGCAAACTAGAGATGAACTTTATGACGTACTAGATTATCATTCGTTCGAAAATAAATTGGACGAGCTATTCAAAAATTAGATTAGGAAATTAAATGGGTGAGAAGAAGTTAGATGGAGCAGGTTTAAGAGGGCAAGTTGCAGGTAAGACTGCCCTTTCAACTGTAGGAAAAGAAGGAAAAGGTTTAACTTACAGAGGTTATGCCATAGAGGAGCTCGCTGAAAAAGCTTCTTTTGAAGAAGTGGCCTATATGTTGTTGTATGGAAACTTACCAAATCAATCTGAGTATGACCTATATTCATCTAAACTAAAATCATATAGATCACTACCTGATCAGCTCAAGGAGGTTTTGGAAAGAATACCAGCCGATGCACATCCGATGGATGTAATGAGAACCGGTTGCTCTATGTTGGGAAATTTAGAACCAGAAGGTGACTTCTCTAATCAGAACGAAACAGCTGACAGGATAATGGCTTCTTTTGCCTCAATAGTTACTTATTGGTATAGATATTCTCATGACGGTATTCGAGTTGAAACCGAAACAGATCATCCTACTATTGGAGGTCAATTTTTATCATTATTGACAGGAAAAGAACCTTCTGAAGAACACGCTAGAGCACTTGATGTTTCGTTGATACTTTATGCTGAGCATGGCTTTAATGCATCTACTTTCACAGCTAGAACTTGTGCATCAACATTATCTGACATGCACTCTTGCATTACTGGTGCAATTGGAACTTTAAGAGGACCGTTGCACGGGGGTGCAAATGAGGCTGCAATGGAGATGATTGAGAAGTACTCTAGTAGAGAAGAAGCTAAAGCGGGAGTTCTTGAGCTGTTGGCTAAAAAAGAAAAAATAATGGGCTTTGGTCATGCTGTCTACAGTACTGAAGATCCTAGGAATGCGATTATTAAAGTTTGGTCAGAAAAACTTTCTAAAATAGATGGTGATAAAACCCTTTTCGAAGTTTCCGATGAAATAGAAAGAGTCATGGATGAAGAAAAAGGAATGTTTGCCAACACTGACTTCTTTATGGCCTCTGCTTACAACTACTTAGGGATACCTACTGCAATATTTACTCCGTTATTTGTTATAGGCAGAACCTCGGGTTGGGCTGCAAACATCATTGAGCAAAGAGCGGATAATAGAATTATTCGTCCAAGTGAAGAGTACATCGGACCAGATAACTCTGTCTGGGTCGATATGTCTGATCGTTAATCAAGGGGAAAAATTATGTCTGGAAACGTTGAAACAAACGTACGTCCTAATCCGGATGACGTACTAGTTAAAATAGCCGATTATGTTTTAAATAAGGATATTGAAAGTTCTGAAGCTTACAACACTGCAAGAAACTGTTTAATGGATACCTTAGGATGCGGACTTTTAGCTCTTACTTTTCCTGATTGCAAGAATTTATTGGGTCCTTACATCGAAGGCACTCAAGTTCCTGGCGGTGTCAGGGTGCCTGGGACCAAGCATGTATTAGATCCTGTAAAAGGAGCCTGGGACATAGGTGCAATAATTAGATGGTTAGATTTTAATGATACTTGGTTAGCAGCAGAATGGGGACATCCATCAGATAACTTAGGTGGTATTTTGGCAGCAGCTGATTATCTTTCACAAAAGAATCTACTAGAAGGAAAAGAACCATTATCTATGAAAGATGTTTTAACTAATATGATCAAAGCCCATGAAATACAGGGTGTTTTGGCATTAGAGAATAGCTTTAACAGGGTTGGCTTAGATCACGTTGTTTTAGTAAAGGTTGCTTCAACAGCTGTTATATCGTCTATGTTTGGATTGAATAAAGATCAAACAATAGATGCACTGTCTCAAGCTTGGGTAGATGGACAAAGTTTAAGAACCTACAGGCATGCTCCAAATGCAGGACCTAGAAAATCTTGGGCAGCAGGTGATGCTACAAGCAGAGCTTTGCAGTTGGTTTTATTGACACAAAAAGGACAAATAGGCTATCCAAGTGTTCTTACTGCTCCTACTTGGGGTTTCTATGATGTGCAATTTAAAGGAAATTCTTTCAGCCTACCAAGAGATTTCGATTCTTATGTCATGGAAAATGTTTTATTCAAGATTTCCTTTCCGGCAGAATTCCATGCACAGACTGCAGTTGAGGCGGCAGTCATTCTACATGAGCAGGTCAAAGATAAGTTTGATGAAATCGAGAAAATTTTAATTACGACACACGAATCAGCCATAAGGATTATTAGTAAAGAAGGCATTTTAAATAATCCAGCTGATAGAGATCACTGTCTCCAATATATGACTGCTATTGGACTACTAAAGGGAGATCTTGTTGCTGAAGATTATGAGGATGACGTGGCTTCAGATCCAAGAGTAGATCAATTGAGAGAGAAAATGTTTATCGAAGAAGATAATAGATATTCACAAGAATATTTAGAAGCTGATAAAAGGTCTATCGCTAATTCAATTCAAATATTCTTTACAGATGGCTCTTCAACAGAGAAGATTGAAGTCGAATATCCGATTGGTCACAGACGAAGAAGAGAGCAAGGTATTCCCTTGCTTGTAGACAAATTTAAACGAAATCTAGCTACTCAATTTTCAGATCAGAGGTGCCAGGAAATTTTGTCATTATGTGCAGATCAAGAAAGTCTAGAGATTACCTCAGTACCTGAATTTATGAACCTCTTCATAGCTGAATAATTCAAATGGATAAATTAGAACATTATCTAGAGAGCCTTATTTTCGCAAGTAGGTGGCTTCTTGCTCCTATTTACTTGGTTCTTTGCCTGTCACTTTTATTTATAACAATGAAAGTTATTCAAGATACTATCTTCTATTTACCTGTAATTCTTGAACAAGATGTCAAAGGGATTATGTTATTTGTTTTAAATATAGTAGATCTTATTTTGGTGGGCAATTTAGTTCTCATGATAATTTTTGCTGGTTATGAAAATTTCGTTTCTAAGTTACATGTAGCTGATGAGAGCGAAGATAAACCAATTTGGATGGGTCGAGTGGACTTCAGCGAGATGAAGTTAAAATTAGTCGCTTCAATTGTTACTATTTCCGGAATAAATTTATTAGCAGCCTTTATGGATTTATCTCAAATAAGCGATAGAGAGATCTTTTGGATGATTATTGTTCATGTTGTATTCATTCTCTCTGGAGTTTTACTTGCATTAATGGATTATGTTACTTCTAAATCAAAAGTTTATTAATCTAAAAAAGTTTAATATCTATCAAGCTATCTAACTCAGTTAAGGCTTCACTAGAATTTATAACTTTAATCGTCTTCATTCCTAATTTTTTGGCAGGTTTCAGGTTTATTCCTAAGTCATCAAGAAACACAACTTCTGCTGGATTGACTTCGCCTCTTTCGCAAGCTCGTAAATAAAATTCTGGATCAGGCTTTCTCACATTTTCCTTGCTTGATTCAAAGACAAAATCAAATATTTTCATTACTTCATCATGCTTGCCTGAGGCAGAAACATTACCTTCAAAATTCTCTTTTCCCATAGGTTGAATATTATTTGTTAGACAAGCTTGAAGAAGATTCCCTTTAATTTTTTTCAGAGCCCGAATCATGTCAGGCCTTACTTCACCCTTCAGGAGAGTAATTACATCTTTACCTTTGACCGAATGACCAAGCTCACTACTTTCTTTGTGAAAAAGCTTATCAAATTCATCCAAATTTAACTCGTTCCTCTCTAATTTGGCCCATGCATTAGAGTTAGGATTCGTAGAATTGACTAATCTTAAGAAATCTAAAGGCAATTCATTTTCTTTTTCAAACCTATTAAATGATTCAAAAGGACTACTAGTAATTACTCCTCCGAAATCCCAAAAAACTGCTTTTATCATAAAAATTCAATAATTTTTTTTGAAGTATTTTGGAGGTTTTTAAATAAATATCAAATTTAATACCTAAATTGTTCAAAAATTCTATAATCGCACCGCAAATTACGTAATAAAATAAGAAAATGTCAGGGAATTCTTTCGGAAGCTCTTTTATTGTGACCACTTTTGGTGAAAGTCATGGAGTAGCCCTTGGCTGTATCGTTGATGGCTGCCCACCTGGATTAGAGCTTTGTGAAGAAGACATTCAGAAGGAATTAGATAAGAGAAAACCTGGATCCTCTAAGTATACGACTCAAAGAAAAGAAGATGACGAAGTAGAAATATTATCGGGTGTTTTCGAGGGCAAAACAACTGGAACACCTATAGGTTTGCTTATTAGAAATAAGGATCAAAAATCTAAGGACTATGATCAACTCAAAGATGTTTTTAGGCCTTCTCATGCAGATTATGTTTATTCAAAAAAATATGGAATAAGAGATCACAGAGGAGGAGGAAGATCGTCTGCTAGAGAGACTGCTATGCGTGTAGCAGCAGGAGCAATAGCTAAGAAATACTTAAGCGAAAAACTGGATATCAAAATCATAGGATACTTATCTCAAATAGGTTCTATTACTATATCTAATTTTGATTCTTCACAAATTAGTCTCAATCCCTTCTTTTGCCCAGATCCAGAAGTTTTGACTTCCATCGAAGATTTAATTGATCAACTTAGGAAAGATGGTGACTCAGTGGGGGCAAAAATAGAAGTCTCAGTCAGCAATATGCCGATAGGTTTAGGAGAACCAGTTTTTGATAAACTTGAGGCAGACTTAGCAAAAGGCCTTATGAGTATAAATGCTGTTAAAGGTTTTGAGATAGGAAAGGGCTTTGATCTTATCCATTCTAAAGGTTCGGAAACGAGGGATGAAATTACTTCAGAGGGTTATTTGTCAAATAACTCAGGTGGAATTTCAGGAGGAATAAGCACTGGTCAAGAAATAAAACTTTCTATCGCCTTGAAACCTACTTCAAGTATCAACAAAGAAGGCCAGACTATAGATTCGGAGGGTGAATCTAAAAAGATTCAAGTCAAAGGAAGACATGACCCATGTGTAGGGGTTAGGGCAACACCAATAGCCGAGGCCATGACTGCGTTAGTTATAATGGACCACTTTTTGAGGAACAGAGCTCAAAATGCTGACGTCGTAACTGAAATCCCTGATATCTCGTAATCTCATGTCATTCACCCTATACGATAAGCTATGGAATCTTCATGAGGTCTCTCGAAGAGAAGACGGCACCTATCTTTTATATATAGATAGACATTTGATTCATGAAGTTACATCCCCTCAAGCATTTGAAGGATTGAAATTAGCTGGCCGTAAGCCTTGGAGAATATCAGCTAATATCGCAACACCTGATCATAATGTTCCCACAACTGACAGGGACAAGGGAATAGCTGGTATAAATGACGAGGTATCAAAACTTCAAGTGGTTACGTTAGATGATAATTGTAAAGAGCATGAAATACTGCAGTTTGATATTCATGATAAACGCCAGGGCATAGTTCATGTGGTTGGGCCTGAACAAGGATTAACTTTACCCGGCATGACAATTGTTTGTGGAGATTCTCACACCTCTACTCATGGGGCATTAGCGACACTTTCAATGGGTATTGGCACTTCCGAAGTGGAACATGTTTTAGCTACTCAATGTTTGAAAACCTCAAAACTAAAAAATATGAGGGTTAACATTTCAGGTGAGCTGCAAGAAGGTGTCACTCCGAAGGACGTTACATTGGCAGTTATTGGAAGAATTGGGACCGCAGGAGGAACTGGTTATGCGATAGAATATGCTGGTTCTGTCATCGAAAATATGTCAATTGAAGGAAGAATGACTGTATGTAATATGGCAATTGAAGCTGGAGCTAGGGCAGGACTTGTAGCATATGATCAAGTAACTGAAGCTTATATAAAAGATAGGCCATTTACCCCAACAGGAGAACAATGGTTGGTAGCAAAAGAGCAATGGCTAGATCTTGTCAGCGATAGCGAAGCTCAATTTGATAAAGAGGTAGAAATTGATGGATCTTTTATAGCACCTCAGGTTACTTGGGGAACTTCACCAGAAATGGTCAGTGATATTGATGGTGTAATACCTGAGCCTAATAGCGAATCTATTAGACATGCTCTAAGCTATATGAACCTTGAACCTGGGAAAAAAATAAAAGACATTAAACTAGATCAGGTTTTTATAGGTTCGTGTACAAACTCACGAATAGAAGATTTAAGAGAAGCAGCAAAAGTGCTTGAAGGCAAGAAGGTTTCTGAATCAATTAAGAGGGCTATTGTAGTTCCTGGTTCGGGTCTTGTTTCTCAACAGGCCATTGATGAAGGTTTAGATAAAATATTTATTGACTCAGGCTTTGAATGGAGAGCCCCTGGTTGCTCAATGTGCTTAGCCATGAACCCAGATCAACTGGGAGACGGTGAGCATTGTGCCTCTACTTCAAATAGGAATTTTGAAGGCAGACAAGGTTATGGAGGAAGAACTCATCTTGTATCTCCTATCACAGCAGCAGCTTCAGCTATAGAAGGACATTTTGTAGATGTTAGGGAGTATTTATCATGAAAAATACCTCTACTTATCATAAAGGGCTGGCTGTTCCATTAAATCGAGATAATATCGATACTGATCAAATTATCCCAAAACAATTTCTCAAATCGATTAACAAAAGTGGCTTTGGACCTAATCTTTTCGATGCTTGGAGATATGAAGATGAAGGATTTCCGGGGCAAGATATAAGCAATAGAAAAATTAATAAGGAATTTATTCTTAACCAAGAGAAATTTACAAATTCCGACATATTGATTAGTAAGAAAAACTTTGGATGTGGTTCGAGTAGAGAACATGCAGTATGGTCTTTAATGGACTTTGGATTTAAGGTTGTAATAGCCGAAAGTTTTGCAGATATTTTTTATAACAACTGCTTTAACAACGGTCTTTTGCCCATCGTTATTTCAGAACATGAGATTTTGACTTTGCTTGACTTATCTGAGGAGAGAAAAGAAATAGAAATAGATCTACACAATCAAATTATCTTTGTTGAGGAAAATGAAATAGCGCATTTTGAAATTGACCCTTTCAGAAAAAAATGCATCTTAGAAGGTCTGGATGAAATTGGATTGAGTCTAACTCATTCGTCAGAAATTAAGGAATTTGAAAGCAAACATTGCCTTAAATCTCCTTGGATCTTTAACAAAGAAAGTGATTGATGAATAAAAAAAATAATATTCTTGTTTTGCCTGGTGACGGAATAGGACCTGAAGTATGTGATGAAGCAATAAAAGTTCTTAAACATCTAAATGATATTTATAAATTAGATATCGTAATTGAGGAATCTGCAGTTGGTGGAAGTGCGTACGAAGAATTTGGAAATCCTCTTCCAGAGGATACTTTGAAGGCAGCTAAAGAGGCTGATGCTATTTTATTAGGCGCTGTAGGTGGACCACAATGGGATGATATTGATTATGAGCTGAGACCTGAAAGAGCTTTGCTTGGACTTCGAGCAGAATTAGACTTATTTGCCAACTTAAGACCAGCAATTTTGTCAAAATATTTAAGTGATTCTTCTTCTCTCAAGCCAGAAAAAGTTCAAGATCTCAATCTATTAATTGTAAGAGAACTAACGGGTGGAATTTACTTTGGAGAACCAAGAGGCAGATCTAAATCGGGTGATTCTGCTTTCAATACTATGATTTATAGTAAAAATGAGATTGAGAGAATAGGAAGGATTGCTTTTGAAGCGGCCCAAAAAAGAAATAAAAATATTTGTTCAGTTGATAAAGCAAATGTTTTAGAAGTAAGTGTTTTATGGAGAGAAGTAATTTCTGAACTTTCAGAAGAATATCCTGATGTCGAGTTATCTCATATGCTTGTAGATAATGCTGCAATGCAATTAGTGAGAGATCCTAAACAATTCGATGTTATCGTAACAGGTAATTTATTTGGTGATATTTTGTCAGATATTGCAGCAATGTTAACTGGCTCAATAGGTATGTTGCCTTCGGCTTCATTAAATTCAGATAATAAAGGTATGTATGAACCTGTGCATGGGTCAGCACCTGATATCACGGGTAAAGAATTAGCTAACCCAATCGCAGCTATTTTATCTGTTGCTATGATGTTGAAATATAGTTTCAATATGAACGAGGCATCTTCAGCTATTGAGAAATCCATACAAGAGGTTTTGTCTGAAGGTTATCGAACTTATGACCTGGAAGGCAGTAAGGAAAATAAATTATCTACTTCTGAAATGGGTAATAAAATCATTGAAAAGATAAAATAAGGTCATGAAAAAAGCAAATAGAATAGCTATTGTAGGAGCTACAGGAATGGTCGGAAAAGCTTTTCTGTCGATACTTGAAGAAAAGTTTTTCGTCAATGCTGAGATAGATTTATTGGCAAGTAAAAAATCTGAGGGTAAAAAAGTTACTTTTAGAGGTTCAGAATATGTCATTGCAGATCTTGCAGAATATGATTTTAGCAATACAGATCTAGCCCTTTTTTCAGCTGGAGCTTCTGTTTCAGCTAAATTTGCTCCAATTGCTGTTTCTCAAGGGTGTGTGGTTGTAGACAATTCTTCTTGCTTTAGATACGAAGCGGATATACCCCTCATCGTTCCAGAAGTTAATGGTCATAATTTAAATGATTATGATTTACCTGGCATTATTGCAAATCCTAACTGCTCAACAATACAAATGTTGGTTGCTTTAAAGCCCATTCATGATGAATTTAAAATTGAAAGAATAGACATTACTACTTTACAGGCTGTATCTGGAACAGGAAAGGAGGCAACAGAAGAGTTACAAGATCAATTGAGCTCTTATGAAGGCAATAAGAAAATAGAATCGAATATTTATCCAAAACAAATAGCAAACAATGCCCTTCCACAATGCGATGTATTTGAGGAAAACAGGTATACGAAAGAAGAAAATAAGCTTCTAAGAGAAACGCATAAAATACTTGATCCTAATATACATGTTACTGCTACGTGTGTGAGAGTTCCAGTTTTGAATGGTCATTCAGAATCAATTCATATTAAAACTGCAAAACCAATATTAGAGGATACTGCAATAAAAGTTATGCAGGAAGCACCAGGTTTGAAAGTGCACTATGGATCTGGATCAGAAGATTACCCAACTGCCGCTACCGACGCTGATGGAGATGACTTAGTTCATGTAGGAAGAATAAGAAAAGATTTGTGGAGTGATAAAAGAATTAATTTATGGGTTGTTGCAGATAACCTTCTTAAAGGAGCTGCATTGAATAGTGTGCAAATCGCAGAATTAATATTTGATTAACACAGGAATGGAAAATTTTTTATTAAGCCTTGAGACTGAATTTTATTTTATTACAGGTATATATTTGGAGGGCTTGAGTGGATTATTATTTGGCCTTCTCTTTTTTTCTTTAACTTTACTCTTAATTAAATTTGAAAGGAAACAAAGACCACTTGTTACAGATACAGATATATCAAATGAAATCGGTAATGAAAAAACTGCTAAGATTAATCTTTCAAGAAGTTTAATAGAAATGGATCAGTTAGATGAAGCCAAGCGTTTGCTTGAAGAAGTCCTCAAAGATAATCCAACTGAAAAAGAAGAGAACACCATTAAATCGTTACTTAGTAAAACTAATTCTTAAGTAATGGATTTTAGGATAGCTTTAGGAGTTGAGTATGAAGGAACTAACTATTTCGGCTTTCAAAAGCAAAAAAGTACAAAACAAACCATACAAGGTTCTCTAGAAGAATCGATTTCAAGGGTTGCAGATCATAAAGTAAAAACCTTCTGTAGCGGAAGAACAGATGCAGGTGTGCATGCCTTTATGCAAGTTATGCATTTTGATACAAAGGCCGTCAGATCGTCTATTGAATGGTCCAGAGGTATAAATTCTTACCTTCCGAAAGACATTAGAGTTTTATGGGCAAAGGAGATAGATGAAAGTTTTCATGCTAGGTTCTCTGCTACCAAAAGATCCTATATTTACAATATTCTGAATGATCCGACTCCTTCGGCACTTTGGGCAGATAGGTCACTATTTATACCTATTAGATTAGATATACAATCTATGAAAAAAGCCTCTAAATATCTTATAGGAGAACATGATTTTAGTTCCTTTAGAGGTTCAGGATGTCAATCAAAGACACCCATTAGAAACATTCAAGCAATAAAAATCTCAAGGAAAGATGATTTTGTTACATTAGAATTTACAGCAAATGCCTTCTTACTTCATATGGTTAGAATCATAGTTGGAACTCTAATAATGGTTGGAAAAAAAGAAATACAACCCAAAGAAGTTGATAAAATTCTCAAACAAAAAAATAGAAAAATAGCAGGTAAGACGGTAAATTCATCTGGCTTATTTTTTCTAGGACCTTGCTATCCTAAGAAATATAAGGTGCCGGAATTTAATAATAATTTAATATAATTATTATTTAGTTTTTATATTTTATAATTTTATAATGAGCTACTTCGTAAAAGTCTGCGGTATTACAAATCTAACTGATCTTGACCTTGTCATGTCTTTACCTATTGACGGAGTAGGCTTTAATTTATATGAGAAAAGTAAAAGATTTATTGATTTAAATGAAGCCGTGAAAATGTCAGAAAAACTTCCTAAACATTTCCAAGTTTTTTTAATCTTTGTAAATCAAGAAAAAGAATATATTTCTAAATGCTTAGCAGAGATACCGAGAGCAATACCTCAATTCCATGGGGAAGAAACAACAGAGTATTGCGAAAGCTTTGGAAGAGATTATATAAAAGCAATTAGAGTAAAGTCTGATACAGATATAGAAAAGATCAATCAAGACTTCAAAAGTGCTAAAATGTTAATATTCGACAGCTACGATGAAAAGGAATATGGAGGTACAGGGAAGACTTTTGACTTTGATCTTCTAAAAGATAAAGCAGAGGTTCCATATTTAGCAGCTGGAGGTATCGACGAATCTAATTTTGAAGATGCTCTTCTCTTAAACAACTGCATAGGTATTGATGTTTGTTCAAGCGTCGAGGATTTTCCTGGAATAAAAAACCATTCCAAGGTAGAGAATTTAATAAAAAAAGTAAGGAGTTTTCATGTCTGAAGAATTAATGCCAGATAAAAATGGTAGATTTGGAATATACGGTGGCAGGTATGTTGCTGAGACACTTGTCCCAGCTCTAGAAGAGTTATCTGAGCAATATGAGCTGATAAAAAAGGATGAGAAATTCCTTAAAGAATATAAAGATGATTTAAAAGATTATGTCGGAAGACCTTCTCCTTTATATTTTGCAAAACGTTGGACAGAATTACTTGGTGGCGCAAAGATTTATCTCAAAAGAGAAGATCTAAATCATACTGGAGCTCATAAGATCAATAATACTGTTGGACAAATCTTATTAGCAAAACACATGGGCAAAAAAAGAATAATAGCTGAAACCGGAGCAGGACAGCATGGTGTAGCTACGGCCTCTGTAGCTGCTAGACATGGTTTAGAGTGTATAGTTTTTATGGGTGAAGAAGATATCCAAAGACAATCACTTAATGTTTTTAGGATTAAATTGCTTGGAGCAAAGGTAGTAGGAGTGAACTCAGGAACGTCTACTCTTAAGGATGCTATGAATGAAGCTATGCGCGATTGGGTAACCAATGTAGATGATACTTATTACATAATAGGTAGTGTGGCTGGACCTCATCCTTATCCTCAAATAGTAAGAGACTTCAATGCAGTTGTGGGAGAAGAAGTTCTAGAGCAAAGCAAATCAGTAATTGGCAAAGATCCAGATATGCTAGTAGCTTGTGTAGGAGGAGGTTCAAACGCTATGGGACTATTTTATCCTTTCATTGAAAAGAAAAATGTTAGGTTAGTAGGTGTTGAGGCAGGTGGTTTGGGCTTAAGTACAGGTAAGCATGCAGCTCCTCTTAATGATGGTAAAGAAGGAGTTCTTCATGGTATGAGAACATACCTAATGCAAGACGATGCCGGTCAAGTTATTGAAACACATTCTGTTTCTGCTGGATTAGATTACCCTGGAGTTGGTCCAGAGCATGCATGGTTAAAAGATATAGGTAGAGCAGAGTATGAGTCTGCAGATGATGAAGAAGCATTAGATGCCTTTAAAGAATTATCTAGAGTTGAAGGAATTATGCCTGCACTTGAAACGGCACACGGCATTGCTTATGTAAAAAAGATTGCACCTACTATGAGAGAAGACCAATCAATAGTGGTAAATGTTTCTGGTAGGGGTGACAAAGATATAAATACAGTTGCTTCAGTAGAAGGAATAGAGCTTTGACTTCTAAAATCAAAGAAGTTTTTTCAAATATTAAAGCCGAAAAAAGAAAAGCGCTAATAACATATATTGTTTCGGGTGATCCTGATACTGAAACTACAATTGAGATCATGAACTCTATGGTTCAACAAGGAACTGATATCATTGAGTTAGGTATACCTTTTTCAGATCCGATGGCAGAAGGTATATCAATTCAAAAAGGTCATGAACGAGCATTAAAAAAGGGTGCTTCTTTGAGTGGTGCTTTTGAATTACTTAAAAAATTTAGGGTAAATGATAAAAAAACTCCCATTGTATTTATGGGTTACATGAATACATTTGAATCTCTAGGAGCTCATAAATTTATGCTAGAAGCTGTTAAAGCTAGTTTAGATGGCATATTGATAGTAGACATGCCTCCCGAAGAAAGTTCAAACTTTAGCATTGAAGCTGAAAAGGTCGGTGTAGATATAATAAGACTGATAGCACCTACAACCAGCTCTTCAAGAGCTAAGAAAATTTGTTCTCAGTGTTCCGGTTATGTTTACTATATATCTGTTAAGGGCATTACAGGGGCCTCCAATATAAATGCCGAAGAAGTTAAAGTAAAAGTTAGTGAGCTTAGATCTCATACTGACTTACCTATAGCCATAGGATTTGGTATTAAAGATTCTGCCTCAGCTTCTTCTGTAAAAGATGTAGCTGATGGAGTGGTTGTAGGCAGTGTATTTGTTGATTTAATTGGAGAGGGTGACAATATAATTGAAAAGGTGGAATCTAAAACAAAAGAGCTTTCTGAAGTATTGAATTAAGAATGGCAAATTGGTTCGAAAAAATATTACCTTCTTTTATTAGAAAGGGCACAACTAAGAAGTCAACAATTCCAGAAGGCCTATGGCAGAGCTGCAGCAATTGCAATAATATCTTATACGTTCCTGAACTTGAATCTAATTTGTTTGTTTGTCCTAAATGTGGCCACCATATTAGGATAGGTGCTAGAAAAAGATTGGAACTTTTCTTAGACCCCACTGAAACTATTGAAATTTCAGAGGATAAAATCCCAAAAGACTGGTTAAAATTTAAGGATACTAAGTCTTATAAAGAAAGAATAGATTCTGCAGAAAAGGTCAGTAGTGAAAAAGAGGCTTTAATAGCGATGAAAGGGTATTTAAAAAAAATGCCCATCGTAGCTTCTGCTTTTGAATTTAGATATATGGGAGGCTCTATGGGGTCAGTAGTGGGACAAAAATTTGTTGATACAGTAGATTATGCTCTTGAAAATGAACTTCCAATGGTCTGTTTTTCCACTAGTGGGGGAGCCCGGATGCAAGAATCTTTGATATCTCTTTATCAAATGGCAAAGACAAGTGCGGCCATAGAAAAAATGAGACAAGCAAAGTTACCTTATATTTCTGTAATGATTGACCCTATTTATGGTGGTGTATCTGCAAGTCTAGCGATGTTGGGTGACATTAACATTGCAGAACCTAGGGCATTAGTTGGTTTCACTGGACCTAGAGTTATAGAACAAACGTTAAATGTGAAGTTACCAGAAGGATTTCAAAGAAGTGAATTCTTGTTAGAACACGGAGCAATCGACATGATTGTCCATAGGAAAGATCTTAAAGATACAATTCATCGTCTTCTAATTAGTTTGATGTCAAATAAATAATTCTATATGAACTCAGATCATTTATCTGATTGGTTAACATATATAAATTCCAATAGGCCGAATGAAGGTGATTTTGGCCTAGAAAGACTTGAAGATATCTACTCAGAAATCGTCCAGAGCCCCTTAGCAAGAAAAACCATTTTGGTTGGTGGTACTAATGGAAAGGGATCAACGATCGAGTTCCTTAAAAATTTTCTTCTATCTGCAGGATACAAGATTGGATCCTATACCTCACCACATTTATTAGAATTTAATGAGAGAATTAAAATAAATGATAAATCTATAGAAGATAAAAGAATCATAAGATCTTTTGAGCGGATAGATAACTTGAAGAAAAAGACTCGGCTTACATATTTTGATTATGCAACCTTGGCTGCATTTGATATCTTCTCTGAAGAGGAATTAGATTTTGCGATTCTTGAGATAGGTATAGGCGGGAAGTATGATCCAGTAAATTTGATTAATTCAGATCTATCAATAATTACAAATATAGAATTAGATCATGAAAAGTGGTTAGGATCTTCTTTAGAGGATATTGGAGAGCAAAAAGCAGCCATTTTAAAGAGAGGAAAATTAGCAATTCTTGGCTCTGATGAAATGCCAAACTCTATAACGAATAAGGCAACTGAAATTTGTTCTTCTCATTTCCAGCTCAATAAAGATTTTTTTATCCAAGAGGATAAGACTCACTGGTCATATTCTTTTTCGGAAAAGAACTGTAAATTAGACCTTCTTTCTAATGGTAGTTTAAATAGTGATGCGGCAGCAAGTGCTCTTACAGCTTACAATTTATTGTCTAACAAGGAAGTAGGATTTCAATCTATTATTGAAGATACACAATTAAAGGGAAGATGTGACGTTGTTGATAATTTTATTTTGGATGTTTCTCATAATCCTGCTTCTGTAAAAAATCTTATTTCTTTTATTGAAAAAAATTTCAAGGATCGAAAATTTAAAGCTATTTTTGCTGCTATGTCTGACAAGGATAGTTCTTCGATCATAAAAGAAATAGCTCACTTAATTTCAGAATGGAATATTTGTTTTATGGAAGATAAAAGATTTGATATACCTTCCCTGATTAATTTAACCAAAAGCAAAGTAAATGTTAACGTTAATAGCGCAGATACAGTTTATTCAGCTGTAGAAAGAGGTTACCATGAAGGAACACCTTATATCGTCTTCGGGTCATTTAAAACTGTAAGTGAGGCATATAGAGCTTTAGATACAATAAAATTATTAAATCGTGAAAATAGTTAATTATTCTTTGGTGATCTTTATTTTATGTTTCATTATTCTTTCTTTAGTAATGGATCCAGTTGAGTATGATTCAGGCAATCAAAGGGAATTTCCTGATGAGATTCCTGAAGTGAGTCTTAATATACCGCTCGAAGAAAATCTATCTATCAACAGAGATATAGACCAAAAATTTAGTATGCCCAATCAAGGTTTTCGAACAAATTTTGATCAAGCATGGACTGTAAAGGTGGATACTTACAGTGATTTAATAGAGCTTGAAACTGCTTTAAAAAACCTAAAAAATTTAGGCTATAAAGTTTATTCAAGATATGAAAATGACAATAAAGACGAGTACGGGTTATTTATTGGCCCTACGCTGGAAAAAGAAGATTCTTTTAATGTCGTCGATGAGCTAAAAAATATAAATGGCTATAATCCAGAAGTTCAAAAATATGACTGAGAGCCTAGAAATAATTGATTGGATTTCGATAACTTTACTTTTGGTATTTGCTATAACAGGCCTTTTTAATGGTTTTATTAAAGAGATATTTTCGGCCATGGCTTGGATTTTATCTTTGGCTATTGCGTGGCTATATGGACCACTAATCTTTCCTTATGTAGACCAATACGTAGATTCTGAGTCTGTGAAAAATATAATCAGTTTCATAATTCTATTTGTACTTTCTTTTGTTGTTTTGAAAACCTTAGGTTCCATTATTTCAAAACTGATTTCTGCTATTGGTTTAAAAAGCTTGGATAAGCTTCTGGGAGCATTTTTTAGCTCTTTAAAAGTATTGGCTATTTTGAGTAGCTTGTTTGTTTTTAATCTGAACTATTTGGATAAAAATCAGTGGTGGTTAGATTCTTATTCAAGAACTTATTCAGTTAGTTTTTATGAATATTCGAAACCTATCTTCGACGAATGGATAGATAAAGCAGATATTATTCTTCAGAAAGATGATTCTAAGATTGAACTTTAATATAGAATATAAGTAATGTGCGGAGTAGTTGGAATAGTCAGTCAAACAGAAGTTTCACCTGTCATTTATGATGCCCTAACTATCCTTCAACACAGAGGCCAAGATGCTGCTGGCATTGCTACTTCTACCAATAATAGATTTTTTCTTCGAAAACAACTTGGATTAGTGAGGGATGTTGTCAGGAATCAACACATACTTAATCTAAGAGGGCAGATGGGTATAGGGCATGTCAGATACCCAACAGCCGGCAGTGAAGACAGAGAGCTTGCGCAGCCAATGTATGTAAACTCTCCTTTTGGAATCAGTATTTCTCATAATGGTAATCTTACCAATCATGAAGAGTTAAGAGATTCCTTGGTACATAAAGATTTGAGGCACTTGAACACTGATTCAGATAGTGAAGTTTTACTCAATGTATTCGCTCACGAGCTTCAGAAACAAGGCTCTATTAATCCTGGTTCAAAAGAAATATTTGCAGCAGTTAAGTCCTTACACAAAAGAGTAAGAGGAGCTTATTCTGTAGTGATAATGATTAATGGTGTTGGTATTGTTGGTTTTAGAGATCCTTTTGGTATCAGGCCTTTAATAGTAGGCTCAAAAGAGAGTGATTTAATTGGTAAAGATTACATGATAGCTTCTGAAAGTACTGTTTTAGACTCTTTAGGATACGATGTAATTGATGATATCAAGGCCGGCTCTGCAGTTTTCATCAGCTCCGATGGAACAATGGAAACAGAGTCATGCATTAATAATCCTATTCCAACTCCATGTATATTTGAGTACGTGTATTTGGCTAGACCTGATGCGAAGATAGATAAAATATCAGTTCATAAATCTAGATTGAGAATGGGTGAATTTTTGGCTAAAAAGGTCTTAAAGGAAAGACCAGATCATGATATTGATGTGGTGATTCCCATTCCTGACAGTAGTACAACTTCTGCTTTGCAGCTAGCGACTACTCTTGGAGTAAAGTATAGAGAAGGTTTTGTAAAAAATAGATACATTGGAAGGACATTCATAATGCCTTTTCAAGAAAAGCGTGAAAAGTCAGTCAAACAAAAGCTTAATCCGATAGACTTAGAATTTAAAGACAAGGTTGTTTTGCTAGTTGATGATTCAATTGTTAGAGGTACAACAAGTAGACAAATCATAGAAATGGCAAGATCATCTGGAGCAAAGAAAGTTTATTTTGCCTCTGCTGCTCCCCCGATTAGATATCAAAATGTCTATGGAATTGACATGGCCGCAACTACTGAATTGGTAGCACATCAAAGAACAGAGAAAGAAATAGAAAATTTTATAAAGGCTGATTGGTTAGTCTATCAAGACTTAGATGATCTTATTACTACAGTTCAAGTTGGTAATGAAAAAATTAGTCAGTTTGAATGTTCAATATTTGACGGTAAATACGTCACTGACGATATAGACGACACATATCTTAAGAACTTAGAAGATGTTCGAAACGATAAGTCTAAGCTTTCAAGAAAACCTGCTAATTAAATTTTAACTTCTTCGATTGTCACTGAAGGTAAAATAGCACTATCTGCTGCCTGTTTATAAGAAGCTATCTCATGGAAATTAAGATATCTATATATATCAGTACCCATTGAATTGATTTCTGACATGTATTCCGAGTACTCCTCTTTTGTCGGAATATGACCAAGAGTAGCGGCTATCGCAGCTACTTCTGCTGAGGCCAGAAAAACATTTGCACCATCTCCTAATCTGTTAGGGAAATTACGGGTAGATGTAGATACAACAGTTGATTCTGCCTCAACTCTTGCTTGATTACCCATACATAAGGAACATCCAGGCATTTCGAGTTGGACACCAGCTTTTTCAAAGATCTCATAATAACCTTCTTCAGTAAGTTGATGCTTATCCATTTTTGTTGGTGGAGAGACCCAAAGCTTTGATGGTAGGTTAGATTCATTCTTTAAAAGTTTGCCTGCTGCTCTGAAGTGTCCAATATTTGTCATACATGAACCTATAAATACTTCGTCAATATGAGTATTGGATACTTTTGATAACGGTTTAATGTCATCAGGATCATTTGGACAAGCCAGAAGAGGTTCTGTTATTTGATTGAGATCTATCTCTATAGTGGCAGCATATTCAGCATCATCATCAGCTTGCATAAGAATAGGATTTTTTAACCATGCTTCCATTGCTTGAGCTCTTCTTTCTAAAGTCTTCTTGTCTTCATAGCCTTCTGAAATCAGCCATCTTAGTAACGTAACATTTGACTCAAGATATTCTCTTATTGGCTCTTCACTAAGTCTAATAGTGCAACCTGAAGCAGATCTTTCGGCAGAGGCATCTGACAATTCAAATGCTTGTTCAACTTTTAAATCTGGTAGTCCTTCAATTTCTAAACATCTGCCTGAAAAAATATTAATTTTTCCTTCTTTAGGGAGCGTCAATTGTCCAGATTGAAGGGCGGCATAAGGTATGGCATTCACTAAATCTCTTAATGTTATACCTGGCTGAATTTCTCCAGTGAATTTCACCAAGACAGATTCCGGCATGTCTAAAGGCATTACTCCAAGGGCAGCTCCAAAAGCAACTAAACCAGAACCGGCAGGGAAACTAATTCCTAAAGGGAATCGAGTGTGTGAGTCTCCTCCAGTTCCTACCATATCCGGCAACAGCATCCTATTTAACCAAGAATGGATGATTCCATCTCCAGGTCTAAGTGCTACCCCACCTCTTGTTTGGATGAACTCAGGAAGAGTATGTTGTGTCTCTATATCCTTGGGCAAAGGGTATGCTGCAGTATGACAAAAAGATTGCATAACTAAATCAGAGTTAAAACCTAAGCAGGCCAGTTCTTTCAGTTCATCTCTTGTCATTGGACCTGTAGTGTCCTGACTGCCTACAGTAGACATTCTTGGTTCACAATATATTCCAGGTCTTATTCCCTCCACTCCGCAGGCTTTTCCAACCATTTTTTGAGCCAGTGTAAATCCTTTCTCGCTTTTCTCTGCTTCTTCAGGACGAGTAAAAACAGATGAGCTTTCTAATCTCAGAATTTCTCTAGTCTCATCAGTAAGACTTCTACCAATAATTAACGGTATTCTTCCTCCCGCTCTAACACCATCCAGTAAAGTATTAGATTTATATTCATACTCACATAGTAATTCTTGTGTTTCGGAATTAAGAACTTTCTTATCATAAGGATAGATTTCAATTACATCGCCGAGATTCATTTTGCTTACATCACATTCAAATGCTAAGGCTCCAGAATCTTCAAGTGTATTGAAAAAGATTGGAGCAATTTTTCCACCTATGCATATCCCTGCTTGTTTCTTATTTGGTATGAAAGGAATATCCTCACCTATATGCCAGAGGAGTGAGTTAGTAGCTGACTTTCTTGATGATCCTGTTCCGACTACATCACCTACAAAAACTACAGGTAATCCAGATTCTTTAAGATTATCAATTGTTGTTATAGGATCTTGCATGGTTTTTTTAAGCATTGCCAAAGCGTGAAGGGGTATATCGGGTCTAGAAGGAGCATCTGGAGCTGGAGAGAGATCATCAGTATTGATTTCTCCATCTACTCTAAAGACTATGGCCTTTATCATTTTAGGAAGTTCAGGTTTGCTCGTGAACCATTCTGCTTCTGACCAAGATTCTACAACTCTCTCAGCGTTTTCATTTTTTTTAGCTAGTTCGATAACATCATGCTTGGCATTAAACATTAAAAGTGTATTACATAAACCATCAGCTGCAAGTGAGCCGACTTCATCATCTGTTAGCAAATTAATAAGAGATTCAACATTATAGCCACCAAGCATAGTGCCAAGTAATTTAGTTGCATGCTTTCTATCTATCAGAGGACAAGAAGTGTTCCCTTTCGCTACATCAGTTAAAAAAGCAGCTTTAATATATGCGGCAGGATCAACACCTGCAGGTGTTCTGTTTGTTATCATGTCCAGAATATATTCTTCCTCAGAAGGAGGCGGAGATTTTAAGAGCTCGACAAGCCTAGATACTTGCTCAGCATTTAATGGTAGAGGAGGTATCCCTTGTTCTAATCTCTCTTGTACATGAATTTTATAATCTTGTAGCATGATTTGTAGCGCAGATATGTATAAATAGTCCTTTATTTTAACATATTCTTCAATTTAAAGTTGCGCAGAAAAAACTTAGATATATCATGATAATAGATGACTAAATCAGTAAAAACCCCTTGTATCGGTATATGCTCTACTGTTTTTGGAGACGAGGTTTGCAGGGGATGTAAACGCTACCAGAATGAGATTATTGAATGGAATTCTTTTAATGATTCAGAAAAAAGAGCTGTTTTAGATCGACTGGAAACTCTAAAGGTACAAATTATAGACCCTAAGATTCAAGTGCTTGACCAAAGCTTATTGAGAGAAAAACTTAAACATTACAAGATCCGATTTGTTGAGGATAATAATCCTCTTTGTTGGGTATTTGATTTACTTAGGTCAGGAAGTGAGTCTATCCAAGACCCCAAAGATTTTGGCTTTGACCTTAAGGGTTCTGCGCCTACCGATTTATCCGAACTTAAAAAAATGATAGAAGAAGAACTCTTTGAGCTATCCGAAGCTCATCATCAGCGTTATTTTAAAGTCGAAAAATATTTTAATGTCTGAAACCTGGGAAGCAGTTCTCAGATCTCCTACACCCAAAGCGTTGATAGATCGCGCGTTACTTTCTTTAGATATACTTTTGATTGATCATGCGCATTGTGAAAAGAAAGCTGCTACCTCGGCTATTTCATTAATC
Source organism: uncultured SAR86 cluster bacterium (assembly GCA_902610065.1). GTDB lineage: Bacteria > Pseudomonadota > Gammaproteobacteria > Magnimaribacterales > Magnimaribacteraceae > Magnimaribacter. The sequence goes on along the minus strand of CACLUH010000001.1, from coordinate 141,558 downwards.
CACAAGTATCCTCAACATAACCTAGCTAAATATCTTTCTCCACTTGCAAGAGAAGAACTTTTGCATTTTGAACAGGTACATAAGCTTATAGAAAAACATGGTTTTAAATATACAAACTTGAAACCCAGTAAGTATGCTAAGACTCTTTATGATTCCTCCTCAAATAAAGAACCGGAAAAACTCAAAGATAGTTTAATTATATGTTCAATTATAGAGGCTAGATCATGCGAAAGGTTTCATGCTCTAATACCTCACCTACCTTCTTCTTTAAGTGGTTTTTATTCCAGACTTTACAAAGCAGAAGCACGTCATTGCGATCTTTATTTAGATATCTTTTCTAAAATTTTTTCTGAAAATTGGTCACAAAGGCTTAAAAGACTATCATCTATTGAATCTAATTTTATCAATAAGAAAGATGAGCTCTTTCGATTCCATAGTGGCTATTAAACCTATTTAACAACTGGCATTTCTTCCCAATTAGTAAGATATCTTGGTGATTTTAATAACCTTCTCATAGACCATGTTTTCTTAATTCCTTGAGAGGCAAAAGTTACTCTTCCTACTCCAGAAGTATTTATTCTATCTATGGTCATCATCAATTCTTTACTATTAATTCTTTTGTCTATGGTTCTAAATAAATCACCTTGATATACATCTTCGTCATAAAAATCACTGAGCATTACACCTGCTTTTATAAAATTGATATTTGTTTTAAAGATTTGTTTTGTTAATTGTCTGGTAACATTCAAAATATCTCTAGTATCATTTGTTGGAGAAAACAATTTATAGCTTCTAAATCCATGATACTGTTTATCTTGTTTGCGAAAATAGTTAGTCCTCATAAAAACGGAGACCATCTTGCAGTATTGATCTTCTCTTCTTAATTTTTCACATGCTCGCGATGCATAATCACTTACAGCTTCATTAATAGAGTCGAGATCATCAACTTTTTTGCTGAATGTTCTACTCACCACTATTTGTTTTTTAGTCTTGGGCTGTTGCTCTAAACCAATACACGGATAACCTTTTAATTCCATTACTGTTCTCTCAAGAACGCTACTAAATTTTCTTTTTATCAGCTTAGTATCTAGCTCAGCTAACTCAAGAGCTGTCTCTACTCCCAGGCTATTCAATTTTTTATTAATCCTACTACCAACTCCCCAGACTTCCCTTACAGGCATCAATCCCATTAATTTTTTTCGTCTCTCTGGATCTGTTAAATCAACTACTCCATTGGTAGCTGGATAATGCTTTGCACCGTAATTAGCTACTTTGGCTAAGGTTTTTGTTGGACCTATGCCTACGCAAACTGGTACACCAACCCAAAGATCTATGGTTTTCCGACATTGATGTCCGAATGCTTCATAGTTTCTAAGACCCGTTATATCTAAGAAGGCTTCATCTATGCTGTATACCTCCACTGCAGGGGATAAGTACTCTAAGGTTTGCATTACCCTAGAAGAGACATCGGCATATAACTCATAATTTGAAGAGAATGCAATACCTCCTTTTTTTACAAAAGACTTTTCTATTTTGAACCAGGGCTCGCACATTTTTATCCCTAACTGCTTAGCCTCTTTTGATAGGGCAACGACACAACCATCATTATTCGATAGAACAACCACAGGCCGTTTTTTAATGTCTGGTCTAAATATTCTTTCGCATGACGCATAGAAGCTATTGCAATCAACTAAAGCAAAGGTCATGACTTAATAAAGGTTTATAGAGGCTATTACCGTACCAGCTATTTCCAGCTCCTCTTCCTGATTGATTAGTATAGGCGGATATTTTGGATTTTCAGACATAAGACATATTTTTGGTTTAAGTAATAGTCTTTTACATGCATAAGATCCATCTATTGAAGCTATGACAATTTTGTTATGGCCTGGCTCTATGCTTCTATCGACTATTAAGATAGCACCATCTCCTATGTGGGCATTGATCATCGAATCTCCACTGACACGAACAAAGTATGTGGCGGCTGAATTTTTAATTAAATATTCATTCAAATCTATAGGTCTTTCTACATAATCATCGGCAGGACTTGGCCAGCCAACCCTGACAGTATTTAAGAAATAGGGGATCTCTAGAAGGGACAAGTCCTCCTCCGATGCATCGCCCAGATAGTCAATTTTCATAAGGGTTTTATAAATTAATACTGTATATATATACAGTATAATTAATGAGTGATTTTGTAAAGCTTTTAACCTACTATTCTTTATATTAAAAATATTAAGTCTTAAGAAATATGAAAATTTGGTTAATTTTAGGGGTAATTTATACTGGGTTTTTCTTCTGGTATACAGATCTGGGAGGGAAATTAACTCAAGAAGAAATACAAGGCTTTATCGAAAAACAAGAACAAAATATTCTTAATAGTGGAGTATCCCCAGACTCAGAAGAGTTTCGACTGAGAATAGATTTCATTACCAGGTTTATGGAAGAGGATAATGGCAAACAATTTATTATGGTCAATAATATTGAGATGAACGAAGATCCCGGAGATGTTCCTGGAGCAAATCCTGGTGAGTCTTCTGATCAATTACTATCTAGATATATGGAACATCTATGGCCAAACCTCCTTAAAAGAGCCTCTCACCCAATTTTTGGAGGCAATACTATTTGGCAATCTATGGATTTAGTTGGTATAGAGGGAGCTGAAACTTGGGATCAAGTAGCACTAATGAGATATAAAAGCCGCAGAGCCTTTCTTGAAATAGTTACCCATCCAGATATGATTGATAGACATGAGTTCAAGGTTGCAGCAATGAAGAAGACAATCGCTTATCCTGCAGAGCCGATAGCTTTTTATAGCGATATGAGAATCTTTTTGGGTATGTTGTTATTAATTATTGGTCTTTCGACTCAATTATTTTTTTCTAAACGATAGGAAATCTATTGAGTTCACAAGAATCAGAATCCATCCATACATACCAACCATACTGATCCCAGTCTCCAAGTACCATCCTCTTGGCAGGCTGATTATTTATTTGAATATCATGAGAATTTGGCCGATGGGTGTGACCATGAATTAGAAGACTTACAGAAGATCGCTCCATGGTATTTAGAACTTCAGAAGGCGTTACGTCCATGATTTCTTCCTTTTTTTCGCTTGTTGCTTTTTTACTTACATCTCTCAGATCTTCAGCAATTCTTTGTCTTTCTTTCAATGATTTACTGAGGAAGTCTTCTTGCCATTTTCTATCTCTACTAGTTTTTCTAAATGATTGATAATCTATATCATCAGTGCAAAGTAAATCCCCATGCATTAATAAAACCGACTTACCGAACATTTCTTCAGTGTAAGGATCGGTTAAAATCTTCATACCAGAAGAAGACGCGAATTCAGGCCCTAAAAGAAAATCTCTATTTCCATGCATTATGAAAATTTCAGTTGATTTATTGGTCTCTTTTAAAGCATCTCGAATTTTAATGATAAAGTCATTTTGAAGGTCATCTCCAATCCAGACTTCAAATAGATCCCCAAGTATATAAAGCTTTTCTGATTTTGAAGCGGTTTCCTCTAGAAAGTTTAGAAATGCTTCAGTGATATCTGGTCTATTTTCCTGTAAGTGAAGATCAGATATAAAGCAGTAGGACATATTTACTCAGTTGTCACTTTGGTATCGGTAATTGATATTTCTTCAATCGGAACATCTTGATGAAAACCCGAACTACCTGTTGCTGTTGCTGCGATTGCTTCAACAGTTTCAAATCCATCAACAACTTCGCCGAAAACCGCATATCCCCAACCCTGTATAGTTTCTTCCGTGTGATCAAGTGAAACATTATTTACTAAGTTTATAAAAAATTGAGAACTAGCTGAATGAGGATCATTTGTTCGGGCCATTGATAAAGTCCACTTGAGATTCTTAATACCATTATTCCCCTCATTCACGATTGGAGGATTTCCTTCTTTGTTAACCATTCCCGATTCCATACCACCACCTTGTATAACAAACCCTGGAATGACTCTGTGGAATAATGTCCCATTAAAGAAACCACTCTCAGCGTACTCTATGAAGTTTTTAGAGGTTATGGGTGCCTCTTCTTCAAACAGTTCTATTACTATTGGCCCCAGTGTTGTTTCAAAAGTTATCACTTTTATCTCCTTTTCATTTTGAGAACAGCTCACTATCCAAACAAGACTAATTAAAATTAATATTAAGTCTTTGAAAGAAGAGAGTTTGTTCATATTTCTTTTAAATTCATTAGTATGAGAGGGCTATAATAGGACTTTATGGTTAAGCTTCCAATATATTAAGGTTATGAAGGTAAATAAAACCAGATTTTGTCCCAGTCCTACAGGTCTTTTGCATCTAGGAAATCTGCGTACGTCATTGTTTAGCTTCTTGATGGCCAAAAAGTCTAAAGGGTCCTTCTTATTGAGAATTGAAGATACTGATTTAGAAAGATCAAAGAAAGAATTTTCTGACGCAATATGCACAGATCTGAAATGGGTAGGTTTAGAGTGGGATGAAGGCCCAGGAGTAGAAGGAAAAGAAAAGTCTTACTATCAATCTCAGAGACTAGAACTTTACGAAGAGTTTTACGAGGAACTTCTAGGTCAGGATCTGATTTACCCTTGTTTTACGAGCGAGGAAGAATTAAAGATCATACGCAGAAATCAGATCGCTTCGGGGCAACCCCCGCGATATACAGGTGTTTGGTCTCAAGCCTCTAAGGAAGAAGTGCAAGAACAATTGGATAAAGGAAATAAGCCTGTTTACAGGTTTAGAATTCCTAAAAATGAAACTATTAGCTTTATGGATCTTGTAAAAGGTGAACAATCTTTTTCAACTAATGATCTAGATGATTTCATTGTAAGAAAAAAAGACAGTTCTCCAACCTTCATGTTTGCTAATGCTATTGATGATTCTTTGATGGTAGTTGACCTTGTTCTAAGGGGAGATGATCATTTAAGCAATACACCAAGGCAAATTGCCTTATTGAAATCACTCAATCTTTCACTACCTCAGTTTGCTCATGTGTCATTATTTACAGGGTCTGATGGGGCACCTTTATCTAAAAGAAATGGTAGCCTTTCCATAAATGACTTAAGAGAAATGGGATACTTACCTATTGCTGTCACAAATTATTTATCCAGAGTCGGACATACAATAAATGATAATGACCTCAAGACCCAAAAAGAATTAGCTGATTTATTCGAAACCAAAAATATCTCAACTTCTCCTAGTAAGTTCGATACAGATCAACTACTTTTTTGGCAAAAGAAAGCTGTTGATAATTTAACTATTGATGAATGTACTAGTTGGCTGAGTGGAAATCTAGATAATTTGCCATCCACAGTCCAAGAAAGAAGCTTTATAGAATTGATAAAAGAAAACATAAATTTTCCAAATGAAGCAAGAGAATACGCAAATAACTTATTTATTAATGCTCTTAGTGAGGATGAAGAGAATTTGAAAATCATACAATCTGCAGGTCAGGAATTCTTCATTCAGGCACTTGAAGTTGTAAATCCAGGAATATCCGATTGGAAACAAACATGTAAGGATATTGAAGCTAGAACTGGTAAAAAAGGAAAAGAATTATTTATGCCATTAAGGGTAGCTATAACAGGACAAACTAGAGGCCCTGAACTGGACAAAGTCATTGAACTAATAGGTCTTGAAAGAGTTCTTGAGAGATTTAAAGAGGCTGCGCAGATATGAAAATCTTTAATACTCTTTCTGGAAAGAAAGAAATCTTTGAGCCTATAGAGGACACTAAAATTAGAATGTATGTATGCGGTATGACTGTCTATGATGAGACACACATAGGCCATGCAAGGACTTTCCTATCTTTTGATCTTATTGTCAGATATTTAAGAAGTATCAATTATGAAGTCCAATACATAAGAAACATTACTGATGTTGATGACAAAATTATTGCAAGGGCAGAAGAATTGAATATAAGTCCATCAGAATTAACAAAAGATTGTATAAATTCAATGCATAATGATTTCAAGGCTCTGGGAATGATTAGTCCTGATGCTGAACCTAGGGCTACCGAGAATATTGACTCAATTATTACTCTCATTACAAAACTTATAGATAAGGGTCATGCATACGTGGGTGAATCAGATGTCTACTTTTCTACCGAATCTTTTGAAGAATATGGAAAGCTTAGCAAAAGAAAGTTAGAAGATATGTTATCTGGAGCCAGGATTGATATTGATCTAGATAAGAAAAATCCTGCTGATTTTGTTTTATGGAAAAAGGATACTGAGGGATTGAAATGGGACTCACCTTGGGGACCAGGAAGACCAGGTTGGCATATAGAGTGCTCAGCAATGAGCATGGATGCTCTGGGGGAAACTTTTGATATTCATGGCGGTGGATCAGATCTCAAGTTTCCTCATCATGAAAATGAAATAGCTCAATCCGAATGTGTCACAGGCAAAGAGTTTGCAAAAGTATGGATGCACACTGGATCTTTAAGGATTGATGAGCAGAAAATGTCTAAATCTCTCAAGAACTTCATAACTATAAAGGAGGCTCTGAATGATAGCTCTTCGGAAGTGCTCCGTTTTTTCTTAATTTCTAGTCACTACCGCAGTCCATTAAATTATTCTGATGAAGGTTTGAAGGAAGCGAAGAATTCCCTGGATCGCCTTTATAACTCTTTACAAGACCTTTCTTACGAAACGGACGAGCATATTCCTTCTGAATATTCAGAGAAGTTTCATGATGCAATGCAGGATGACTTTAATTCTCCGTCAGCTATATCTGTCTTGTTTGAGATGGTAAAGCAAATAAACATTCTTAAGAAAGAGGATCAGTTAACTCATGCTAATACTTTGGCCTCAGAACTCATTTCATTATCAAATATTCTAGGGATACTTTTGGATAATCCTGAAGAATACTTCACAAGTGGCATAGATTTAAGTAATCAAGATATTGAGGAGGCAATCGAGAGAAGAAATAAAGCTAGAAAAGAAAAAGACTTCGAACTTTCAGACAAAATCAGAGATGATCTTCTTGAGAAAGGAATAACCTTAGAAGATAAAGGTGCAAAAACGATATGGAAGAAGTCTTAGCTTAGACCATTAAAGTTTTTTTAACATAAGAACAATAACTGCATTTAACATTAGGTTCTGGCACTTCGTCTTTCATTAACGTCTCTTTCAAATCACGGAGAGTCGGTTCGATCCAAGAATCATTTCCTTTATAGGGTATAAGCTTGGTTTTAAATTCAAGACTATTATTGAACTCATCCTTTTCAGTAATACCATTGCAGTAAACAAAGTATCCAATATCTGATACATCGAAGGAATTCCCTCTTAGTAACCATTGATAAAATTCAATTTGCCTTTTGTAACCCACCTGCCAGTCAGCATCTATACTAACCTCTCCTTTTTTGGATGTGGCCTTGTAATCAACTACTATCAGTTGATTAGTGTCTGTATTGATCCATAAATCATCTAACCCTCCGCGAAGTATTAAATTAGTTTCTGGATGATTTCTTTTAACCCCATGTCTAAGTGATTCCCTCCATTCTTCAAGGTCTGGATGTTGATAAGGTAACGCATTTAGATTATTTTCAATCATTATTGGATGACGTTCTTCTCGTTCTCTATAGATATCAAATTCATTTTTTAAAAGTTCATCAACAGCATTATTTAGATTAAATGGAAAAGAGGGTGGTCTTGCAATTCCAACCCTATTTGTTAAGTAGAAACATCTTGGACATTCTATAAAGTTATCAATTCTGGAACGGCTTAAAACGAAAGGTTCTTCAGAATTAGGGTTAAATAATTTTGCTGGCATATGTAAAATAATACTACCATAAAAAAAAGGCTCACTTTTATAGTGAGCCTGAAATTTGGCTCCCCGAGCTGGGCTCGAACCAGCGACCCAATGATTAACAGTCATTTGCTCTACCAACTGAGCTATCGGGGAATAATCTAATTATAACGCTTAGAAAGTAAGCGTTATAATATTTTTTATAAAAAGTATGTCAAAAAAATTCGACCTAGTATCAAACTACAAACCTGCTGGTGATCAACCGAGGGCTATCGAGGAGATTGTTAAGGGTTTAAACGATGGACTGCTTAATCAAACATTATTAGGAGTTACCGGCTCTGGTAAGACATTCACTATTGCAAATGTTATACAGGAAGTTCAAAGACCTGCGATAGTAATGGCTCATAACAAAACTCTAGCAGCTCAGCTTTATGGTGAGTTTAAAGAATATTTTCCAAACAATGCAGTCGAATATTTTGTTTCTTATTACGATTATTATCAGCCCGAAGCTTACGTTCCAACTACTGATATTTACATCGAAAAGGATGCATCTATTAATGAGCATATTGAACAAATGAGGTTGTCAGCGACAAAAGCAATAATGGAAAGGAGAGATGTTGTAATTGTAGCTTCTGTTTCAGCAATTTATGGTTTAGGAGATCCTCAATCCTATCTTCAAATGGTTCTTCACTTAGATAGAGGTGATGAAGTTGATCAAAGAACTCTTTTAAGAAGACTTGCTGAACTCCAATATCAACGAAATGAAGTAGAATTCAAAAGATCGATGTATAGAGTTCGTGGAGATGTAATTGATGTATTTCCTGCTGACTCTGAAAAAGAAGCCCTGAGAATAGAGCTTTTTGGAAATGAAATAGATGCATTAAAACTCTTTGATCCCCTAACTGGTGAAATATTAAGGGAAGTTCCAAGGATAACGATATATCCAAAATCTCATTATGTTACTTCAAGAGAAAAAGTACTGCAGGCAATAGAATTTATTAAGGAAGAGTTAGTACAAAGATTAGATTATTTGAGAAAGGAAAATAAACTGGTTGAAGCTCAACGACTTGAGGAGAGAACAAAATATGATATTGAAATGCTCAAAGAACTTGGGTTTTGTTCTGGTATTGAAAATTATTCTAGGTTTTTATCAGATAGACAACCCGGAGAAGCGCCTCCAACTCTATACGAATATCTACCTCAAGATGCTTTAGTCTTTATTGACGAGTCTCATGTCTCTTTGCCTCAACTGGGAGGAATGTATCGAGGTGACAGATCAAGGAAACAAACTTTAGTTGATTATGGTTTTAGACTACCAGTGGCATTAGATAATAGGCCTCTTAGATTTGATGAATGGGAGAAGTTATCTGGCCAAAGAATATTCCTTTCAGCAACTCCAGCAAAATATGAACTTGAAAATTCTGGAAATATTAGCGAATTAGTTGCTAGACCAACGGGCTTGACAGATCCTGAGATTGAAATAAGACCTGCAACTCATCAAGTGGATGATCTCCAAGAAGAAATAAACCAAATAGTTTCGAAAGGGAATAGGGTTCTAGTAACGACCTTAACAAAAAGAATGGCTGAAGATCTTACAGAATATTTAGATGAGAATGGAACCAAAGTAAGGTATTTGCACTCCGATATTGATACTGTGGAACGAGTAGAAATAATTAGAGACTTACGCCTTGGTGCTTTTGATGTTTTAGTAGGAATTAACTTATTAAGAGAAGGCTTAGACATTCCAGAGGTTGCTTTAGTGGCAATTTTAGATGCAGACAAAGAAGGCTTTCTTAGATCAGAAAGTTCACTAATTCAAACAATTGGAAGAGCAGCCAGACATATAGAAGGTAAAGCTATACTTTATGCGGATAAAATTACTGGATCTATGGAAAGAGCTATCCAAGAAACCAATAGAAGACGCGATATACAAGAAGCTTTCAATAAAGAGAATTCTATAAAACCTACTGGAATTAAAAAAAGCATTGGGGACATAATGGAAGGAGCAAGATCTGTAAAAGGAAAATCTAAAACAAGAAGAAAACTAGATAAGCTAGGAGCGATAGATTTTGACCCAATTGAGAGTTTTGATAATCCTGATAAGGTCAAGAAAGAAATAATTAGACTAGAAGACCAAATGTATAAATATGCTAAGAATCTAGAATTCGAAGAAGCAGCAAGCTATCGGGATAGAGTAGAAGAACTTAAAGATAAACTACTTCTGAGCTAATAAAAGGAGTTCTTCGTCCTTATAGAGCATTGACAAAGTTTTGTAATATAAATCTACGCGCCCTACGTACTGCATGACTTGATCATATTTAACAAATTCTCTTGATTCTTCTCCATAGCGATCAATTAATACTACTTCTAATGCCATTGAGACTTCAGACCATAAGTTAGGATTTAAACTACCTGATTTTGCGAGATCTCTAGCTAATTCAATATTCTTATAGCCTAGATTATATGCAGCTAATGACATCCAAATTCTGTCTAGTTTAGAAATTTCACTTGGGAATTTGTCCATTGTTTTTTGAAAGTACTTCGCCCCTCCTGCAATACTGTCTCCTGCACTAGTTCTTTTCTTTATACCCATTTCTTTAGCTGTTTTTTGTGTCAACATCATCATTCCACGAACACCAGTATTAGAAATAGCTTTAGGATTCCAATGTGATTCCTGATAGCTAATAGCTGCAATGAGAGTCCAATGAACATCTATATTCCTTGCCGCCTCTTGAAAATAAGTTTTATATTTCGGTAGCCTTGTATCTGCTCTTTGAAGGAAAGTACTAAAACCTGCTTTATCTTCTTTCCATAAAAAATCTAAATCATCCTGAAGAAGCGATTTATTCTCTTCCGAATAGGACGCAAGGATAGGGGCCTCCAAACTCAGAACAGTCAATAGGCTAAGGAAAGCTATAAAAGAGTATCGAAATTTAAAATTATTCAACGTGACTCCCCAAATTTTTCAGCATTTTAGGTGATATATAAAAAATTTCCACCCTCAAAGTCAATAATACTAAAAAAATACTATATGTAGTGTGTTTTTATTATACAAACCACTAGATAAGGTATTTACTTAGCAAGGGCTTTTATTACAATGTGGAACTGTCATCAATGAACTCTATAATCGAAGTTTCACCACAAATCATTGCCATATTAGGTTATGAAAATAATTCTGAATTTAGATTAAACCAATTAAGACAATCTATTCAGTTAGATAATGCAGGAGATATTGAGACCCAAGAAATTTATTTTTGTATGTTAAACAGAAATATTTCTTCGATTAAAGAAAATGAATTACTTGAATTGCTAAGTCTATTAAATGCCAATGATAATCAGAATTTCCCAGAGAAGAGTTTCTTTTTTATAACACCTAGAATAGGAACAATTTCTCCTTGGTCTTCAAAAGCTACTGAAATTTTAAAAAACTGCGGGCTTTCTTTTATTGACAGAGTTGAAAAAGGAGAATGTTTCAAGTGGTCAAAAGAAATTAAAATGCAAGATTTAAAACTGGCGGGAAAATCTATAGCAGACAGAATGACTCAAGATGTTATTTTGAATTTAAATGATATTTCTGACCTCTTTTCTGATCTGCACCCAAGCCCAATAGAGAATATAGATATATCTTCAAAACAATTATTAGCTCTTCAACAAGCTAACCTTGAGCTTGGCTTAGCACTTAATGATGAAGAAATAATGTATTTATTCGATAGTTATTCGAAGACTAACAAGGACCCTACCGATGCAGAGTTGATGATGTTTGCTCAAGCGAACTCCGAACACTGCAGGCATAAAATCTTCAATGCCAGTTGGACGATAGATGGAAATTCCCAGCCAAAGAGTCTCTTCGATATGATAAGAAATACTCATATTAATTATTCCGAAGGTGTCATATCTGCATATGAAGACAATGCTGCAATTCTTTCAGGAAATAAAGCAGAAAGGTTTTATCCACGAGATGGTAAGTATTCGTCACATGAAGAAGATGTTGATTTGGTAATAAAGGTAGAAACACATAACCATCCAACTGCTATATCTCCATTTTCAGGAGCTTCCACTGGTTCTGGGGGTGAAATTAGGGATGAGGGTGCAACAGGAATTGGAGCTAAACCTAAGGCAGGCTTAACCGGATTCTCAGTTTCTAACTTGCGTTTACCAAGTCTAAAAGAGAGATGGGAAATAGATGAAGATAAACCAGACCGTATAGCTTCACCTCTGGAGATAATGATTGACGCACCTATTGGAGCAGCTTCATTTAATAATGAGTTTGGAAGACCAAATATCCTTGGATATTTTAGAACTTACGAAGCTAAAACTAGCGATATCCATTTTGGATATCACAAACCAATAATGCTGGCAGGTGGATTAGGTAATATAAGAAAAGAGCATGCATTTAAGAAGAAAGTTCCAGTAGGTTCGAAATTAGTTGTCCTTGGAGGGCCTGCAATGCTAATTGGATTAGGTGGAGGTTCTGCATCATCTTTATCTTCAGGAGAAGGCGATACAGATTTAGACTTTGCTTCAGTTCAAAGAGAAAATCCTGAGATGGAAAGAAGATGTCAGGAGGTACTCGATAGGTGCTGGCAGGATGAAAATAACCCAATATTATTTATTCATGATGTTGGTGCAGGAGGTCTCTCTAATGCTATCCCTGAACTTGTAAAAGATAGCGGACATGGTGGTCTAATTAATCTGCGTGATATTCCAAACTCAGAGCCAGGAATGAGTCCGATGGAAATATGGTGCAACGAATCTCAAGAGAGATATGTATTGGCAATTGATGAAGATGATTTAGAAAGATTCTCTTCTATTTGTTTAAGAGAGAGATGTCCCTATTCTGTTGTAGGTGAGATTACAAATGGTAATAATCTTGAAGTCTATGATTCCCATTTTGATAATTATCCTATAAGTATCTCCTTAGAGATTCTCTTTGGAAAGCCTCCAAAAACTCATTTAGCTTTTCAGAGTTCAAATAAAAATAGTTCCACATTAAATTTGCCTGAAAAAATTACAGAGGATTTACTTTGCGAAGTGCTCAGACATCCGACTGTCGCAAGCAAAGGTTTTTTAATTACCATTGGAGATAGATCCGTTACAGGTTTAATCGCTCGAGACCAGTTTGTGGGCCCTTGGCAGGTTCCAGTTTCAGATTACGGCTTATGTAAAACTAGCTTTGCAGGCAAGTCTGGTGAGGCTATGGCGATAGGTGAGCGAACTCCACTATCATTGATAAGCTCTAAGTCGGCTGCAAAAATTTCTGTAGCTGAGGTCATAACAAATATAATTCCTTCTGGTATTGCTAAGCTTTCAGATATAAAACTTTCTGCTAATTGGATGGGCTCACCTGGAAAATTAGATGGAAATAAAGACCTTTTTGAGGCGGTAGAAGCTATTGGAATGGATCTGTGTCCTAAATGGAATATAACTATTCCTGTTGGAAAGGATTCCTTATCAATGTCCACAGAATGGACTGATGGTAAAAATGATAAGTCAGTAATATCTCCATTATCATTAATAGTTTCTGGTTTTGCGGCTGTTGAGGACATTAGCATTGCGATAACCCCTCAATTAAAGGCAGATGAAGATACTTCCTTAATTTTTATAGATCTAGCAAAGGGAAAAAAAAGAATGGGAGGTAGCATTTTAGCTCAAGTTAATAAACAGATAGGAGGCGACTCGCCCGACGTAGAATGCCTGAAAGAAATGCCGAACTTTGTTGAATCTATTCACAAGCTTTTAACTGATAAAAAGATATTGGCTTACCATGACCGATCCGATGGTGGACTTATAACCACTTTAACCGAGATGTCATTTGCTAGCAGATTGGGCTTAGAAATTAATTTAGATACTGCTTTGGAGGACGATAAGAAATTAACAGATTTTCTTTTTAATGAAGAATTAGGAGTAGTGATACAGGTTGCTACAAAAGATCTAGATTGTGTTTATGATCTACTTGATGAATCGGGTCTCAAAGATCATTCTCATAACCTTGGCTGCATTTCTGCAAACAAAGAAATTAATTTTAGCTATAGAGACAAGAAAATATTATCTTTTCCTCTTAAAGCTTTACTAGAAAACTGGCATAAAGTAGGTTTTGAAATCCAGTCTCTAAGAGATAACCCTGTCACAGCAGAGGCGGAATTTAGAAACGATACTGATATCAATAATTCAGGATTGAGACCGAAAATAAGTTTTTCTATACCTAAAAAAATTCAATTAAATAGCACTAGACCAAGAGTTGCCATACTAAGAGAACAAGGAGTTAATGGTCAAAACGAAATGGCTGCTGCTTTTAACGAAGTTGGTTTTAATTGCATTGATGTACATATGACTGATCTGATATCAGCTAGGCAAACCCTAGCTGAATTTGAAGGTTTAGTTGCTTGTGGAGGATTTTCATATGGTGATGTCTTAGGTGCAGGGGGCGGTTGGGCAAATAGTATTCTCTTTAATAAAGACTTAAGGACACAATTTGGAGACTTTTTTCATAACGAAAATGTATTTTCACTGGGAGTATGTAATGGATGTCAGACATTGTCCTTATTGAAATCTTTAATACCTGGAGCGACTAATTGGCCAGATTTCAAGAGGAATAAATCAGAGAAATTTGAAGCAAGATTAGTTCAAGTTTCTGTAAAAGAATCATCTTCAATCTTCTTTAAAGATATGAGAGATTCGATTATCACAGTTCCAGTGGCACATGGAGAAGGCAGGGTAGATGCATCTATCAGTGATATTTCTGAATTAAATAACAATCATTACACAACGATTACATATTCAGATGATAAAGGGAGCTTTACTGAAGATTATCCCGCGAATCCCAATGGGTCTTTAAATGGTATCGCTGGTGTAACTAATATCAGTGGAACGGTTACTATTATGATGCCCCATCCCGAAAGAGCATTTCTAAAAGATCAATATTCTTGGAGTCCTGATGAATGGACACATTACAGTCCCTGGATAAAGTTCTTTAATAATGCAAGAGAGTTTATTGGCTGAGATTATTTTTTTCTTTCAATTGTTTGAGTGGTTAGAGGGTACTCACCAACCTTATGATCAGAAAAGAAGTTTTTAAGAGTCATTGGAACAAAAGGAAAGGCTAGTTCATCCCATGGTATCTCGTCTTCTCTAAAAAACTGTACTTCCAGACTTTCCGAAGTTGGTGAAAAATCATCTGCAATGACTCTTGCTAGGTGAAGCATATAAACTTGATTGATTTGAGGAACATTGTAGATTGCATAAAGCTCGCCCATTTCTACTTCTGTATTTGTTTCTTCAAGAGTTTCTCTAAAAGCTCCTTGAGAAACAGTTTCTCCATTTTCTAAGAAGCCTCCAGGTAAAGTCCACTTTCCATATCTAGGCTCAATACCTCTTTTACACAACAGCACTGCGGAGTCTTTATAAGGAATAGTTCCAACAATAATTTTAGGATTTGTATAGTGTATGGTGCCGCAGTTTTCACAACAGTCTCTTTCCCTATTGTCACCCTCAGGTATCTTTCTCACTGTCAGGGAACCACACACGCTGCAGTATTTCATTTCACTTATTATATTTCGATTTAAGGCGCCAGAAGTATAAACTATCTTCAATGAGATATTACATTTAATGATGTTAGATAAAATTGCGAATAAAATACAAGCCTACTCTGGAAAACCCCCTGTAGCTGAGTTAAGAAAAGCGGCAGTGCTAATAGCTGTTACTGAATCTGATGAGCCAGAGCTTATTTATACCTTACGCTCTAATAAAGTTGGCACACATGGAGGAGAGGTCTCATTCCCGGGGGGCATGTATGAAAAGGAAGATGTTGATCTAGAAAATACAGCTCTTAGAGAGACTGAGGAAGAAACAGGACTGGATAAAACAAAAGTTAACGTGATCGGACCCATAGACACCGTAGTTTCAAGATTTAATATTAGCGTTACGCCTTATGTGGGCTTAGTCCCTGAGAATGTTGTATTGAATGATAATTCTGAAGAAATAGAAGCTTGTTTTAGAGTTCCTGTTAAGTTCCTTTTAGAAGACAAGAGACATCGAAATGACGAAATTAATAGAGATGGTGATAAATTTTTTATGCCCGCTTATGAGTATGACTCTTATATAATATGGGGCCTTACAGCTATGATGACTGTCGATTTTTTGAATGTAGCTTTAGACGCAAACATAGATTTAAAAACAAAAGGTAATTAGTTTAGAGGAAAAATTATGCTTTATAAACTTGGAGAACATGAACCAATTATTGATGGCAATTTTTATGTTGCTGAATCTGCGACTGTTTTGGGTAAGGTTAGATTATGTAATGATTCAAGTGTTTGGTTTGGTGCTGTTTTGAGAGGTGATACAGAACTCATTACAATAGGTGAAGGATCAAACGTGCAAGAATGCTCTGTTTTGCATACAGATATGGGATTTCCTCTAAATATAGGAAAAGATGTAACAGTTGGTCATAAAGTCATGTTGCATGGCTGCACCATAGGTGACGGCAGTCTAATTGGAATAAACTCGGTAATTTTAAATGGAGCAAAAATTGGAAGAGGTTGTTTGATCGGAGCAAATTCTTTAATCACCGAGGGTATGGAAGTACCCGATGGTTCTCTGGTGATGGGGTCTCCTGGAAAGGTAAAAGGTGAGCTAAACGAAGATCAACAACGAGGCTTGATTTTATCTGCGAAGCATTATGTACAAAATTCAATAAGATTTAAATCTGAACTTCAATCCTTAGATAAATAATATGAAAACACAAGAAATTAATTACAGCTTGGGAGGTCAAAACTTCAAAGCTTATGTTGCGCATCCTGAGCTAGATAAAGCACCTTTAATTTTAATAGCACACACTTGGGCTGGAAAAGATGATTTTGTCGAGCTTAAAGCACGAGAGCTTGCCGAGGAAGGATTTATTGCAATGGCGGTAGATATGTATGGCGATGGTAGGGTTGGCTCTTCTACTGAAGAAAATCAATCTATGATGGCTCCACTTGTAGATGATAGAGAAAAGCTTAAGTCAGTTATTAATGCTGCTTTAGAAGCAGGAAAAGAACTTGAAGGTGTTGATTCTTCTAAGATAGCAGCAATAGGATATTGTTTTGGCGGTTTAGTGGTACTTGATTTAGCCAGGTCAGGAACTGATATAAACGGTGTTGTAAGCTTTCATGGTCTATTAATGGGATCGGAAATCTCTAGTGACGGTATAAATGCAAAGATACTCGTTTTACATGGTGAACGGGATCCAATGGTCCCTCTAGCTATGGTGGACGAATTTCAAAAAGAGATGACCGAAGCTGGAGCTGACTGGCAATTACATAGTTATGGTAATGCATATCATGCTTTCACTAATCCAGGCGCCGACGATTTAGATTTTGGTGTTCAATACAATCAAAATGCTGATAAAAGATCTTGGCAGTCAATGATGAACTTTTTTTCAGAAATATTCTAATGGCAACTTCCCCTCTTACAACGAATGAAGTAAGAAAGATTTATTTGGACTTTTTTGAAGAGAAAGGTCACACACTCGTTGAAAGTGCTTCATTGGTTCCATTGAATGACCCCACCTTGTTATTCATCAATGCTGGAATGGCACCTTTCAAAGATCTTTTATTAGGAGTGGAAAAAAGAAATTATACAAGAGCGGTCAGTTCACAAAGGTGTATGCGGGCAGGAGGAAAGCACAATGATCTTGATAATGTCGGTTATACCGCTAGACACCATACCTTTTTTGAAATGCTTGGTAATTTTAGTTTTGGAGATTACTTCAAAGAAGATGCAATTTCTTTTGCATGGGAACTTTTAACCGAAAGATACAAAATAGACCCAAAAAAACTTTGGATAACCGTCCATGATAGTGATGATGAGTCTGAAGAAATTTGGATCAAAAAGATAGGTATTGATCCTGAAAGAGTTTCAAGACTCGGTGATGATGACAATTTTTGGACAATGGGAGATACAGGACCTTGTGGGCCATGCAGTGAAATATTTTATGATCATGGTGATCATCTAGAAGGCGATCCTCCAAGACCAGGAAATGAACCAGGTGACCGATATATAGAAATTTGGAACCTTGTTTTTACTCAATTTGATAAAGGTCAAGATGGATCTTTGAAGCCATTACCTAATCCATGCGTCGATACGGGCATGGGCTTGGAAAGGATGGCAGCTGTATTGCAAAACGAACATAATAATTATGATACGGACATTCTAAAGGCCATTGTTGTTAAGGCAGGAGAGTTAACAAAAAAAGAGGATTTTTCAAATCCTTCGCTAAGAGTAATAGCTGATCATCTTAGAGCTGCTTCATTTTTGATTGCCGATGGTGTGATTCCTTCAAATGACGGAAGAGGTTATGTATTACGAAGGATCATCCGACGTGCTCTTAGACATGCATATAAACTTGAAATGAAAGATCCCATCCTTTCTCAACTTGTTTCTACTCTTGAAGATCAAATGGGAGAAACATATCCTCTATTAAAAAAGAATTCAGAGATCATAAAAGCTAATCTCTTAAAAGAAGAGAAACAATTTGCGCTTACTCTAGAGCAAGGCATGCAGCTTCTTGAGTCAGAATTAGAGAATTTAGAAGGTAATGAAATTTCAGGAGAAATTGTCTTTAAACTCTATGATACCTATGGCTTTCCAGCTGATATGACAGCGGATTTTGCCAGAGAAAGAAACTTAATAATAAACGAAGATAAATACGAGGTCTTGATGCAAAAGCAAAAGGAACGGGCAAGATCTTCCTCTAATTTCAACTCTATAATTCCTGAATCTCTGGATATAAAAGGTGAAACAGAGTTCGTAGGTTATGAGTCTTATTCGTCAACTTCAAATGTGATTGAAATAATTTCGAACTCATCTTCCCAAGAAGAAATTAATGAAGGTGAAGAAGCTTTGATATTGCTTGATCAAACACCATTTTATGCTGAGTCGGGTGGTCAAGTTGGAGATACAGGACTAATAAAATCAAATAATTCTATTTTCGAAGTGTATGACACTCAAAAAAAAGGGGACCATTTTCTTCATTTAGGACATGTTAAATCAGGATCTTTAAAAAAGAGTGATTCAGTAGTTGCGGAGATAAATTCTGAACAAAGAAACAGAATAAAGGGTAATCATAGTGCTACCCATTTACTTCATGCCGCTCTGAGAGAAGTGTTGGGCGATCATGTGGAACAAAAAGGTTCATTAGTTGAAGAATCCAGATTGAGATTTGATTTTGCTCATAATAGTTCTATCGATGCTGAAGATATTCTTGCTATTGAAGATTTAATTAATGCAGAGATTAAGAAGAATTCTGAATCAGTCACTGAGATTTTACCTATTAGTGAAGCTATTGAAAAAGGTGCCATAGCCTTTTTTGGCGATAAATATGGTGAAGAGGTTCGTGTCCTCAATATTGGAAATGGTTTTTCTATTGAGCTTTGTGGTGGAACTCATGTTGAGAGGACTGGCGAAATAGGCATGCTAAAGATTACTTCTGAATCAGGAGTATCTGCTGGTGTAAGAAGAATAGAGGCAGTAACTGGCGTTGGCGCTAATTTATTATTGGATGAGCTTTCGCAAAATTATTCTGCCATTACTAATGAACTTTTTGTTGAAGATATTGATTCTAGAGATGGAGTTGATGCATTGGATTACTTACGTTTTCTAGAAGAAGAAAATATTTCTTTTGCAGGAGCCCTTAATTGCTCAAATGATCAAGTTTTAAAAAAGATTATTCAGATAAAAGAAGAAAACAATGACCTATTGAAAGAGTTAAATAGAGGACCTTTAGAATTAAAAATCCTTGATACCTGCATAGAGGCAATTGAAAATCTAATGAATACAAATAATTCTTTAAAAAAAGAAGCAAAGCAACTTCAATCCGAAGATATAGGGTCATCCATTCAGGCTTTAATTGATTCATCTTTACTTGTAGAGGGATATCAGCTCATTACTAGTACCTTTGAAGATACTGACTCAAAAGAATTAAGGGAAATTGCCGATAGGCTGAGAAATAAAAGTGAGAACTCTATAATTGTATTGATTTCAATATCTGAAGACAAAGCACCTGCGATAGTTGCTTGTTCTAAAGATGTAGATATTGATGCAAGAGAAATAATGAAACATTTAATTAATCAATTAGGTGGAAGTGGAGGAGGAAGGCCAGACTTTGCTCAAGGTGGAGTAGAGAATATTAATGATTTAGATTTGGCTTTAACTTCAGTTGCAGACTTAATTGTTTCATTAAATAATCAATAATATAGAATACTCGCCTTTTTTATGGGCAAATTAATCGTTAAAAAGTTCGGAGGTACCTCAGTTGCTGATGCAGAACGCATTGAAGCTGTGGCAGATAACATTGAATCTGAAATTCTCATGGGAAATAAGGTTACCGTGGTTCTTTCCGCAATGGGAGATAGTACGGACGAACTTATAAAATTAGCAAAAGAGATTAATCCTGAACCCGATCTTCGAGAATATGACGCTCTTGTATCTACGGGTGAGCAAATATCGGTAGCTTTATTGGCAATGGCTCTTATTAAAAGAGGTATAAAAGGAAAGTCTTACACTGCATATCAATTAGGTATAAAAACCAATTCAAGCCATAGTAGGGCAAGAATATTGGATGTTGAAGTAAGTAAGATTACTTCTGAATTAAATGAAGGTGTTGTGCCAGTAATTACTGGTTTTCAAGGAATGAATGAGTCTGGAGACATTACAACTCTTGGAAGGGGAGGGTCTGACACTACTGGGGTTGCTCTTGCTGCAGCTTTGAATGCCGATGAGTGCCAAATTTATACAGATGTAGATGGCATTTTCACAACAGACCCTAGAGTTTATGACAAAGCTAGGCTTCTTAAGGAGGTCAGTTTTGAAGAAATGTTAGAATTATCAAGTTCTGGTGCAAAAGTCTTACAATTAAGAGCCGTGGAATATGCCAGTAAATTTAATTTACCAATTAGGGTTTTGTCTAGTTTTAATGAAGGCGAAGGTACATTAGTTCAAGAGGAGAAAAATATTATGGAACGACCAATTGTTTCAGGAATAAGTAGCATAGACTCTGAGGCCAAGCTAACAATCAGAGGTGTGCCAGATATTCCTGGTGTTGCAGCAAAGATTTTAAGTCCTATAAGTGAGGCAGGTATTGAGGTCGATGTCATTGTCCAGAATATTGGAGCTGATAACACCACTGACTTTACATTTACCGTCAATAAAGACGATACAAAACAGGCTGAGGAGATTCTTAAAAAAACATCTACTACCTTAGGTGGAGGTTTAATAGATGTAGATGATGAAATAGCAAAGATTAGTATAGTCGGAAGAGGTATGAGGGCTCATGCAGGTGTTGCAAGCAAGATGTTCCAAGCATTAGCAAAAAGTGAGATAAATATTTCAATGATTACAACATCGGAAATAAAAATCTCAGTTGTAATTAAGAGATCAGAGATGACTGAGGCTGTAAAATCATTACATAATGCTTTTGACTTGGATAAAGAGCTGGATGAATAATGGATGCAGTTATTGCTTACATGCCCTTAGAAGAAGGCATATGGAGAGGGTTTATATTTGGCTTAGTTCATGTGGGCATTTGAATAATAGGATATTATTCCGGCTGGAGCATTAATCACCTATTAAAGAAAACTTCAAATGGGCACATAGCCGGCATAATAGGTGCAGTCTTGGCTCACATAATTGCAGATCTTATTGCTGCTTTACTTGACCCAACTATGAGATCAGCTGCATATGGAATTTTTTTAGGGGGTTTAGTTCCTTTAATGTTTATCCCATTATTGGAAAAATACGTCACAAACAGCCAAAAATTAAAGTTCGTGAAGAAAAAGGATACTGAAAAAAACTAAAATCTTACCGGTAATTAACTAATCAATTAATTTACAAAAAAAATAAAATTAGTTGTTGCATATGAGAATCATTCTCATCTATAATGCCGCCCGAACAATAGGAACAATTCTCATTCTCATTTGGTTCTTATTGATTATTTAATACAACGGGAGTTAGGAAGATGATTCAAATAATTAAAGCTTTATATAAAGCATTAATATTTACAACTTTGGTTCTTACAGCCAATTTGTATG
Source organism: uncultured SAR86 cluster bacterium (assembly GCA_902610065.1). Classification (GTDB taxonomy): domain Bacteria; phylum Pseudomonadota; class Gammaproteobacteria; order Magnimaribacterales; family Magnimaribacteraceae; genus Magnimaribacter. Next base: position 119,747 of record CACLUH010000001.1, on the reverse strand, counting down.
CTGATGAACCAGTAGAAGAAATAGTAGTTAAGGGCAAAGTACTTTATTCAGATCAAGTTACAGCGCTTAAAACACCAACGGCGATTATAAATGTACCTCAATCTTTATCCATCGTTACAGATGAAGAAATACGTAAACAAGGTATCAGGGAGTTAGGAGACATAGTTCGTTATACTCCTGGTGTCAACACTTCACAGGGTGAAGGACATAGAGATTCAGTAGTTTTTAGAGGCGTTAGATCTACTGCAGACTTTTACCAAGACGGAGCAAGAGATGATGTTCAATACTATCGTTCTCTTTACAATGTTGATCAAGTAGAGGTTCTCAGAGGACCTAATGCACTTCTTTTTGGAAGAGGTGGAACTGGTGGAATAATCAATCGTGTTTCTAAGAAAGCACAGATTGGTGAAACATTTGGATCATTTGATATAGGCGCGGATGACTTCGGAGCTTTTGATTTTGCAGCTGACTATAATACTTCCACAGGAGATAGCACTGCTCTTCGCATAAACATACACAGTGATCAATTAGAAAATCATAGGGACTCTTATGATGGAGATCGAACAGGTTTCAATCCAACGGTTAGAATTCAAATGAGTGATGCAACAACTATAGATTTATCTTATGAGTATGTAGATCATGAAAGATTTATTGATAGAGGTATCCCTACATTGAACGGTAAGCCTTATGAGCCTTTAAAAGATGTTGTTTTTGGTACATCAGCTGTCAATTATCAAACTGCAGAAGCAGACATTTTTAGAGCTACAATGACAACAGATTATTCTGAAACTTCAAAAGGTATTTTTTCAGTTACTTCAAGCGAGTTTGAAAAACTATATCAAAACTTATATGCACAAAGATATGATGCTGCAGATAACACGGCCAATACTGTAAGGGTAGATGGTTATAGAGACCCTACTGAACGTGAAAATCTAATTGTGTCCGCCAATCTAGTTAATGAACTACAAATAGGAAATACAACACATACCATCTTGTTTGGTGCAGAACTTATAGATACCGATAATAAAAACGAAAGATATGATTCTTATTTCTCTACTACTGGAACAGATAGAGAAGTTTTTAATATTCCTTCAAGCATGAGCGGAACCCTGGATATATCTACAAATGCTGCAGGCGTTGCTACAGTTCTTGATTTCACATCTGACTTAAATAGAAGAACTGCATCAGAAATTGAAGTAACTTCAGTTTATTTTCAGGATCAAATAGAATTATCAGATAATTTGTTAATCTTATTAGGCGGTCGCTTAGACCAGTTTGATATTACAGTAGATGATGTAAAAGCTGGTACTTCTCAGTCTAGAGAAGATGATGAATTTTCTCCTAGAGCTGGTGTGATATTCAAACCTCAAGAAAATGTCTCTTTATACTACAGCTATAGCGAAAGCTTTTTACCTAGATCCGGTGAGCAATATAAGAAACTTACAGCAAGTGCAGCGGCCCTTGATCCAGATGTTTATGAAAGCTCTGAAATTGGTATCAATTGGGATATTACTTCTGACTTAAGCCTCAGAGCCAGTTATTTTGATAGTGAACAAACTATCGCTACAAGAGACGAATCTGGCGAAGGCGCAGAGATAGTTGGTCTTCAAGTAGATGGCATAGAGCTTGAAATTAAGGGACAAGTAAGTGACCAATTATATGTGTCATTTGGTTACAGTGATATGGATGGCGAAACTAGTTCTGGAGGAGAGCCTAGAGAGATTCCTGAGAATACAATGTCTCTTTGGACTACTTATCAAGTAAACGATAAGTTCGGTTATGGTCTAGGTGTTACTAGACAAGGTGAATCGAATATAAGCAACAACAAACCTGGATTGATCCTACCTGATTATACAAGAGTAGATTTCGCCGCATTCTATGATGTTTCTGAAGATCTAACTATCAGATTGAATGTTGAGAACATTACAGATGAAGTTTACTTCCCGCACTCACACAGTACTCACCAAGCTTCGGTAGGTGAAGAAGTGAATGCTAGGTTGTCAATAACGAGAAGGTTTTAATCAACCTTAGGTTGATTTAGTGCAGCCCTGTAATAACTTTAGAAGATTGGTTATTACAAACGCGCCCTAGAACGAGTCCCAAGCGCAGTGGACTCGTTCTAACCCTAGTCGGAATCTGTTACAGACTTTAAATATTAACAGATTAATCATACCCCTCCCCAAAGGATGATTAAGAAAGGGATTCAGGTACCCCCTGGGTCCCTTTCACCTTTTTAGGATATCGAAGCAAGAAACTCAATCCACGATTCATCGTCGTTAAGACATGGAGCGTAGTTGAATTCTTCTCCTCCGTTATCCATAAAGGTTTCCCTAGCTTCCATATTGATTTCTTCTAAGGTCTCCAAATTATCACTTACAAAAGAAGGACAAGTTACAGTTATATTTTTTACGCCCAAAGAAGGTAATTTTTCTAGTTCTTTGTCCGTGAAAGGTTGTAACCATCCAGGTCCTACTCTTGATTGAAAGGAGACCTTCCATTGATCTTCAGAGAGATTGAGTTCTTCAGCACACAATCTAGATGTTTCCATTACTTGATGGCGATAGCAGAATTCCTTTATCACGCATTGTGATTTTAAGCATAGTTCTTCTGAATGGTTTCTTTCAGGAGTTGCTTTCTTTAAGTGTCGTTTTGGTATGCCATGATAGCTAAATAACAATAGATCTGTTTCGGGTTTAATATAATTTTGGATACTCGAACTAAGAGCTTTAATGTAATTTTCAGAATTATAAAAATGATCTACATATTCAATATTCAAATTACTATCCAAATTATGCACGATCTCTTCAACTTTAAGCTTAGTAGTCAAAGTAGTTGAAATTGCGTAATGTGGATAGAGGGGTATGACTTTAATTTCATTACAGCCCTTATTTACCAATGATCTAAGACCATGCTCAATAGATGGTTCTTGATAGCGCATACCTATTTCTACTGGAGTTGAAATCTTATCTTGTAATTTTTTAGATACATTTTTTGACATTTCAATCAATGGAGATCCTTTCGCGCTCCAAATCTCTTCATACGCAGCCTGAGTATTTTTGTATCTAAAAGGAACAATGACTCCTCTGACAAGAGTTTGTTGAATAATCTTAGGGTAGTCTATTACTAAGTCATCACTTAAAAATTCAATTAAAAATTCTTTTATGGATTTGTCATCTAAGTCTTTGGGGGAACCTAGGTTTATTAGCAGTATACCTTTCATGGAGGCAATTATAGATTAAGTTTAAATGAAGATAATCTAATTTATACATTGCAAGTATAGTAAAATGTGTAAATCTAAAACTATGTCAATTTTAAAAGATATACAGACACGAAACTCAATCCCATTTCTTGAAGAGCCAGCACCTTCAGAAGCAGAGATGATTGAAGTCTATAAAGCTGCGTTACGTGCTCCTGACCATGCCTGGCTTAGACCTTGGCGATATCTGGAAGTGCGAGGAGAAGGTAGATATAAACTCTCTAAGGCTTTTTTAGATGCAGCGATGAAGGATGGTGATTCCTTAACTGACGAGCTAAAGCAGAAGTTAGAAAATGCTCCTTTTAGAGCTCCTATGATAATAGTTCTTGTTGCAGACGTTAAAGAGCATCCCAAAGTACCAAAAGTAGAACAATTACTTTCATTAGGCGCTTCTGCTCAAAACATTCTCCTTGCAATTGATTCATTAGGCTATGGTGCAGTCTGGAGAACAGGAAAAATGGCCTTTAACCCATATGTAGTTGAGGCTTTAAAGTTACCAGAAAACTCAGAGATAATAGGTTACCTTTACGTTGGAACGCCAAGCAGACAAGGTAAATCTATTCCAGAGCTAAATATTGACGATTTTTTGACAAAAATAATATAAGTCTCGTCACCCAAAAGCTGTCTAAATATTAAATAAGATAGTAAAGTAGCCTCTTACATAGATTAAATTTCACACAAAAATAGGGGAAAAAATGAAAACAAGGATTTTTTTATTATGCCTTTCGCTCATAACTATTCCTTCAGTGAGTATAGTAGCCGAAGAAGAGGTATCTGTATTCGATGAAGTAGTTGTTACGGCGCGTAAGAGGGCTGAGTATTCGCAGAGTGTTCCGATACCTATAAGTGCTTTAAACGAAGAACAACTAGAGATTAGGAATATTGTAAAGTTAACAGATATTGAAAAACTGGCTCCCAACCTCAGTATCCAAGCATCTGCTGTAAACAGCGGTGTTTTGGAAGTCTACATGAGAGGAATTGGTCAGGCTAACTGGGCGATACCTCATGATCCAAAAATTGGTCTCTACACAGACGGTGTTTATGCTGCCAGACCTCAAGGAGGATTAATTGATTTATATGATCTTCAGCGAGTAGAGGTTTTAAGAGGACCTCAAGGAACATTATTTGGTAAGAATACAACTGCTGGATTGATAAACATAATTACGAACCAACCCACTGAGGAAACTGAAGCTAAGATTAGATTAGGTGCTGGTTCTGATAGTCATCAACTGATTGAAGGAATGTTTAATACACCTCTAAGTGATTCTTTGGCATTTAGATTTTCTTTCTTAACCAAAGAAACCGATGGTTTTATTATCAATTCTATTACTGGAAATGATAGAGGAAATGAAGATACAACTTCTTTCAGGGCACAGCTTAAATATGATACAGATGCTTACACTGCAAATTTAGCATTTAGTAGATTCGATCAAGATGAAAGAGCTTCTTTAGGTTCTTGTCGATTCACTGGTCCTGAAAATGGTGCTCTTTCTGGAGGACTTGGGGCAGTAGCAAATATATTTGGAATATACGATGCTCTAAAAGCAAATTGTAGATCAACAACAAAGGACGTTTCACTTGATACTTCTCCAAATGAAGGCAATACTGCTGAGAAAGACTCTATTACTTTATCTCAACTCTTTGAAACTCAAATTGGAACCATCGAATCCATCACTAATTATTCAGAGTTAGAAGCTTTTAGTGGTACTTGGGGTTGGGTAATGGGAAATGGACCTGGTGTTAATTTCTTAGAAATCCACGATGACACTATGAGTCATGAACAATGGTCACAAGAGTTAAGACTCTCAGGATCAACAGAAAATATGGACTGGGTAGTAGGCTTATATGCATTTGAAGAGGATGGGGAAGCTGTTTTAGATGTTCCTCTTTTTAGAGGTGTTAATCCTTCACCTTTACTGCCTCCTGCACTTGCAGCTGTAGCGTTACAAACTAAATTACTAGGAAGTGAAACTCAGGGCAGTATCACTAATATGCAAAACCAAGCTGTATTCTTTGAGGGTACTTACGGTCTAAGTGATAAATTAGATCTGACTCTAGGTGCTAGATACACCGAAGACGAAAGAGAATATACAAGAAGCTCTAAGCTTTACGAAGATGCGGCCGCTATTGGAATGCCAGGTACCTTTAATCTTTTCTATGCTTGTCCTGGTATGGTTACAAATGCCTTTGGCTTTGCTACAACAGACAGATGTACAAGAACTGTTGAGTATAGCGAGACAACTCCAAGAGCGATTTTAAGTTACCAGCAAACAGATGATGTTCTTTTCTACGCTAGTTATAGTAAGGGATATTCAAGTGGTGGTTTTAATGGTGACGTTGCAATGAGACGTTTCTTACCTGAAACATCTGATAACTATGAATTTGGGATGAAAGGAGAATTTTTAGATAACAGACTTAGAGTAAACGCTACTGTGTTTAGTACATCATACGAAAATCAACAGGTTACGGTTGGAAGAATTGTAAATGGTACTCCAATTGCCGATTTGGTAAACGCACAAGAAGCTACTTTGGAAGGTATGGAATTTGAAGTTCTTGCCCAGTTATCTGATTCTTTAGTTTTAACTGCAATGTTAGCTACCTTTGAAGGTGAGTATGATGAATTCATCATCCAAGATAATACGTCTGTGGCGAATGCTGATGGATCTCTATCTACCATAGTAGTGGAGAGAGATATTAGTGATACAGGTTTCGGTGGTAATGACGATCGTCTTACTTGGGATGTCAGCTTAATTCACACCTATGATCTTGGTGATGGATCTGATATCCAAAGTACTATAGGTATCAGTTACCATGATGAAGAAAATTATACGTTAGAAGATGTACCTTCATCAGTAGCTGATGACTATGAGCTAGTAGATGCAAGAATTACATGGAACCTAGCCGATGGCCAAACATCTATTTCATTATGGGGAACAAACCTTACTGATGAAGATTATGTCAATACAATGCTTAGCCAATCTGGAGATATCGAGATTGGAGGAACTAACTTCAGCCTTGGTATGACAACTGACTATTGGGGTGAACCAAGAAGATATGGAGTAGAGTTTAGAAGAAATTTCTAGTCTATATGTCTGAAGGAATAGCCGAAGTTAATAACATCAATATTTGGTGGGAAGACTTCGGCAATCCATCTGATCCATCAATCCTTCTCATCATGGGAGCTAATGCAAATGCAATGTATTGGCCTCATCAATTCATAGAGCCTTTAGTAAATGCAGGTTACCATGTCATAAGGTTCGACAACCGAGACGTAGGCAAAAGTACTTGGTTCGGTAAAGAATCTTTTTCTTCTAAATTAATAAGATATTTTATTCCCGAATTCCTAGTAAAAGTCTTTTTGAACCGCATTTTTCATTCAATTATCGATGAAAATGGGTATATGAAAGATATTGAAATAAAAAATCCCTCTTATACTTTAGATGATATGACGAAAGATGCCATAAGCTTAATGGATCATCTCAAGGTCGATAAAGCTCACATCATCGGCGCTTCTTTAGGTGGAATGATTACACAGTTAATAGCTTTGGATTATCCTGAGCGTGTTCTTTCTATCACACCCATTATGACCTCACCGGGAATGCAAGACCCAGGATTATCTAATATGACACCTAGTCTAGTTAATGGCATAAAAGAGTCCGCCATTCTTGATGCTAAAGGAAAACACACTGACTCACTTGTAAGAACTTACAGGGAGCTTTCTGGTTCAAGATTTCCTTTCGATGAAAAAAAATTTAGAGAGCTTTTGGTATCAGTAATGGCCCATGGTCATAATCCATTTTGCAAACATGGAGAGACAGCCGCAAGTCAAAATAGAACTTCTAGACTATCCGAAATTAACACACCCACTTTAATCATGCACGGCACAGAAGATGCGATAATAGGTATAGATCATGGAATGGTCCTGTATGAAAAAATACCTAATGCAAAAAAATATATTATGGAAGGGGTGGGACATGAGCTACCTGATGGTTTAGCAGATGAAATAATGGAAAAGATCATTCTTCATCTTAGAAGTATTTAAAGGTTTCAATTTAATAATCTAACATATATAATCGAAACTTATATTAATCAATAAGTTTAATTTATATCAAAACTCTCATAACCACGCTTCCGGGTTTAATATCGGACAAATTTGCTCACTCCATGACTCGCTTCTTTAGATTCATAGCAGATACCTTTTTTGTTGATAGATACGGTCATAGAGCAGTTGTTCTAGAAACTGTAGCAGGAGTTCCTGGAATGGTAGCTGGCGTGATAATGCATTTTAAAAGTCTGAGATCTATGAAAGTGGGTTATGGGGAATCTATCAGAGAGATGTTAGCGGAAGCTGAAAATGAAAGAATGCATTTGATGTTCTTTATTGAAATAGCGAAACCTAATTTTATTGAGAGAGTCCTTGTCTTGTTGGCTCAAATGATATTTGGCTTTTTTTACTTAATAATGTATCTATTCTTCACCAGGACAGCACATAGGATGATCGGTTATTTCGAAGACGAAGCCGTTAAAAGTTACACTGAGTATTTAAAAAAGGTTGAAGATGGTGAGATTGTAAATTTCCAAGCTCCTCTGCTTGCCATTCAATATTATGATTTGGATCGTAATGCCAAACTTTCTGATCTAATTATAGCCGTAAGAAATGATGAACAAAAACATAGTGAAGTAAATCATTCTTATGCAGATAACTATTCTTAAATCTTTCCTCTTTTATTGCTTGTTTTTAAAGCTTAGAATTACTCAATCTAAATCTTAATTAGGGGAATTTAATGGAAAGGAATTTTGACTACATCGTCATTGGTGCTGGAAGTGCAGGCTGCGTAATGGCTAATAGACTTTCTGAGAACGGCAAAGATACAGTTCTTAGTATTGAAGCGGGTGGCAAAGATAAGAACTTCTTCATTCATATGCCCTCAGGCTATTCGCAAATAGTACCTAAAAAAAGTAACTTAAATTATGGTTATGAGACACAACCTGAATCAACTACAAATAATAGAAAACTTTACTGGCCAAGAGGCAAAGTATGGGGTGGCTCATCTTCGATAAATGCAATGGTCTATATTCGTGGTAATTCCTATGATTATGATCTGTGGAGACAGCTTGGTAATACAGGTTGGTCATATGATGATGTTCTACCATACTTTAAAAAAGCAGAGAATTTTCAAGGTGATGGAGATGATGAGTTTCATGGATTTGAAGGTCCACTGAATGTAAAAAAATCCTCCCGAACCGATGATCTCTTAATGGATGTTTTTCTAGAAGCAGGACAAGAGGCTGGTTTCCCATTAACGGATGACTTTAATGGTAAAGAACAAGAAGGATTCTCCAGGTACGAACATACTATGAAGGATACAACTTTTGGACCTAGAAGATGGAGTGCTGCGAGGGCATATCTTCATCCTGCACTCAAGAGAAAAAATCTATCAACAGAGACAAATGTACAAGTTAATAAGATCCTTTTTGAAGGAAAAAAAGCCATCGGTATTGAGTATTTAAAGGATGGAGAAATAATTACCTGCAAATCAAACAAGGAAATCATTTTGTCTGCTGGGGCGATTAATTCTCCTCAGATATTAATGAATAGCGGAATAGGGGACTCTGAAGAGTTAAAAAAACATAATATAAATATTGTTCATGAGTTAAAGGGAGTTGGAAAAAATCTTCAAGACCATTATGGAGTTTTAAATTCTTTTTATGCAACTCAGCCAGTCACACTTCATAGATCAGCTGGTTTATTAAATACAGGGTTATCAGGTGTAAAATACCTTTTGTTTGGTACTGGAGATGCTGCATATCCTCCAACAAGTGCTGGTGCTTTTTTCAAATCTAGTCCTGATAAAGATATTCCAGACACTCAACTTCACTTTACTTCAATCCAGACAAAGGATCTGCATGGCCGAGAAGGTGTAGACAAAGATCATGGATTCACAGCTGTTATTTACATATGCAGACCGCAAAGCAGGGGGCATATAGCACTCAATAGCTCTGACCCAAGTGATGAACCACTCATGTTCCCTAATTATTTATCTGAAGAGCAAGACATGATTGATACTAGAAATGCACTAAGAGAAACTAGAAGAGTTTTTTTACAAAAGGCATTTGATCCCTACAGAGGAGATCAAACAAAACCCGGTAGTGATGTAGATGTAGACGATGATGATCAACTTGATGAGTGGATTCGAAATACAGGAGAAACTCTTTATCACCCTGTAGGGACCTGCAAAATGGGTGAAGATGATATGGCTGTTGTAAATAATAATTTACAGGTGCATGGCCTTGAAGGTTTAAGGGTTGTAGACGCTTCAATCATGCCTACCTTGATTGGAGGTAATACTAACGCACCTACAATTATGATCGCAGAAAAGGCAGCAGATTCCATTAGACAATCATAGACATAGTCTTAGAATAGACGATCCCGGAGAGGTGGCTGAGTGGTTGAAAGCGCTCCCCTGCTAAGGGAGTATAGGGTAAACCCCTATCGAGGGTTCGAATCCCTCCCTCTCCGCCAGTCTATTTATGCAAATAAAAAAAATAACATCCACAACTTAATTCAGTTAATATTTCTTCATAACGAGGAATATTTATGAATTTAAAACGTTTGGCTTTAGCATTTTTAACAATTTTTTTAATTAACTGTTCAGGAACAGATAAAACTGAGCAAAATAAAAAAATGGCAGGAGATTTTCTTAATTTAGCATTATCAGAAAATCCAAAGTCGGCTCAACCTTTAACGCATCCAGATTTTACCTTTACTTTTATGGGAGAAACTGAAATATCAAATATTGCATTTGATAGAGAAGCTTACTTCGATGATTGGATACCCAATGTTGTAGGTGCTTTATTGCCAAATGGCATAACTTTAACTACGACAGATATGATTGCAGACGAGAATGGTGTGGCAGTTATTATGGAAGGAGATGCCGAAGGTATAAATGGTGAATATGATAATAAGTATGTTTTCGTTTATAAATTCAAAGAAGGAAAAATATTATCTATAAATGAATATAATAGTGATCTATTGGTGGCAACTAGACTATATAAAAATAAATTAGTACCACTTGATTAGATTAATTAATTTTTAGGAGATATCATGATTTCAAAACCTATACCGGGGTTCAAAAAAACCCTTTTATCTTCTCTTCTTTTTATTATTATCTCTTGCTCTGTTGAAGATAATTCATCCAACAAAGTCTCATGGAATTTTTCTGATGGAGTTGAATATCCAGGGGGTACACAGCTTTCTAGAGCTGAAGATGGTGTAATTCTTTCAAATGGAACTTTGATAGTCGCTGACCAAAGATATGGTCTAGCCAAAATTGATCTAGCTGGAAATGTAACCCCATTTGGTGATTTCGAAGCATTGGATTATGAGCACAATCCTCCTAAAGTTGAATCTGGACCCAATGGAGTTCATCTCACTCCAGACAAGCAATATGTCATCACAGCTGATGTTTTTAATGGAAAGATTTATAAGACATCAATAGAAAATAATTCTACTGAAATAATTTATATCCATAAATATGGCACAAATACGGCAAGAGAAGATTCAACAGGTTCTCTTTGGTTCACTCAGTCAACCGAAAATCAAAATGAAGAGAGATTATTTGGTGCACTAGACAAAGTAATTCCAGATGGTGCTTTATACAGACTTCCCATTTCTGAAGATGGGACTCTTTCCATGCCTGAACCAATACTTGAAAACTTATATTTTGCTAATGGATTTTATATAGATGAAAAGAGGAATAAATTTTATCTTTCTGAAATGATGAAAAATAGAGTTTTAGCTTTTGATTTAGACATAACTACTGGATCACTTACAAACCAAACCATCTTAGCAATTATGCCTACTCCAGATAATATGGAGCTAAATAGTAAAGGTCAGTTGTGGGTTGCATCTCCTTTATCAAACCAAATCTACTCAATTGATCCAGAAAATGGTGAATCTTATATAGTTTTTGATGCACAAACAGAAATCGGTTTTGAAAATATGGAAGAAGGTATAAAACGTATGGAGACGGGAGGTGGGTTCGCGGAGCTACTAACTCCAGAATTGACTGGAGAGATGCCTGGTTTACTTACTGGAATGATAATTGGAGATGAATCTCAACCATTTTATGTTGCTAATTTAGGTTCAGCCTTAATAAAGGTCACAAGAGAATAATAATCTTTTAAATCAGTTAATAAGGAGGTTTTTTATGAGTACTTATTCCTCATCAAATCCAGTGACTATTTCAAATCTTAATGAAATGAAAGCAAGAGGCGAGAAAATTGCTTGTCTCACTGCATATGATGCAACATTTTCAGCATTAGAGAGCTCTTGCGGTATAGAAGTTATTCTAGTTGGTGATTCCTTAGGAATGATTTTACAAGGTCATGACAGTACTTTACCTGTAACAATGGAAGATATTCTGTATCACCTTGATAGTGTTAAAAGAACAAACCTTGGTTCTATGATTATGGCTGATATGCCATTTATGAGTTATGCATCAGAAGAACAAACACTCGAGAATGCAGCAGCCTTGATGAGGGCTGGTGCAAATTGCGTCAAACTAGAAGGCACTTCGTGGATAAGTAGATCAACAGAACTTCTCACAGAAAGAGGGATTCCAGTTTGTGCTCATATGGGTTTAACACCGCAATCTGTAAATAGAATAGGTGGTTATATTGTGCAAGGTAGAAATCCCGACAAAGCAGAAGAGTTAATTAAAGAGGCTAAATTGTTAGAAGAGTCCGGTGCAAGCATGCTTTTATTAGAGTGTGTTCCTTCTGAATTAGCAAAAAATATAAGCGAATCTCTAAAGATCCCCGTGATAGGTATAGGAGCCGGTGTCGAAGTAGATGGTCAAATAATGGTAAATTATGATCTACTTGGTATTACTCAAATGGAAAAGCCACCTAAATTTGTGAAGAATTACCTGCAAGGCGCATCTTCTATTGAGGAAGCCATAAAAAGTTACGTTTCTGAAGTAAAAGAGAAAAAATTTCCTGGTATAGAACATAGTTTTAAGTAATGCTGATAATCTCCGATACTGCTGAACTTGAAGAGGCATTAAGGATACACCGAACAAAATTCAAGCACATATCTTTAGTCCCTACGATGGGAAATCTTCATGAAGGTCATTTAAAGTTAGTAAATCAAGCAAGTGAAATTTCTGATTTCGTATGTGTTTCCATCTTTGTTAATCCTCTTCAGTTTGGACCAAAGGAGGATTACAGTACTTATCCCAGAACTTTAGACGAAGATATTAGTAAACTAGAAAACACAAATTGTTCTCTTCTATTCCTTCCAGAGACAAAGGATTTACTGCTTAATATACGAGAATGCAAAGCCGATCCTTATTTGTCCTCAATTTTATGTGGAAAAACAAGAACAAATCATTTTGATGGAGTAGTCACGATAGTCAACAGACTTTTTGAATTGTTTAAACCAAAATCAACTTATTTTGGAGAAAAAGATTACCAACAATTGATGATTATTAAAGAGTTTGTTGCCAGACATGATCTGAATATTAATATTGAAGGAATATCAACTGAAAGAGAGGAGTCTGGTTTAGCAAAAAGTAGTAGGAATAAGTATTTGAGCAATGATGAGAAAGCGAAAGCAACCTTAATCTATAGAAGCTTATGCAAAGTAAGACAGTCTATTCTAGATTTATCGTCTTTAGATCAAGCTCTAGATGAAGCTATCGAATTATTGGAAGAAAATAGTTTTAAAGTTGACTACTTCGAGGCGAGATCTAGAGTAAGTTTAAAGTCATCTAACGATCTCGAAGATATTATTCTTTTTTGTGCAGCTACTATCAATAATGTGAGATTAATAGATAACCTGAAGGTTTAGTTGGTGTGAAACGAATACATGAAAAAGATTTATTTGAAGTATCAGATACTCTTTATCCTCATGGAAGGCTTATTAACGCAAAAAGGTTAGAGGGAGGGTTTTCATGCGATGTCTTCATTCTGGATATCCAAACAGCTAATAAAGAAGTCAAATTAGTTTTCCGATCCGAGGGCTCTTATCCAGCTGATAACTCAATTGAAACAGAATTTAATTTACTCAAAGTACTCAGTAAAACCAACTTACCAGTTTCTGAAGCAATCTATTTAGACACAAGCTGCAAGATTTTACATAAACCTTTCATGATAATGTCTTACTTAGATGGATCTTTAGGCACTTCTAATGAAAAAGTAATTTGCGATCATGAATTGATGGCAACTCAACTTAGAAATATCCATCAAATAGAAATTGATAAATTATCTGAGTTATCTCTTAGAGTTGATCCTCTAGATCAATTACTTGCTTATATTCCAAAAGGAAGAGATTGGAATGAAATTAGAAACTTTATAAAAAATCTTACTATAGATGAATATAAAGGAAAAAAATGTCTTTTACATGGAGACTATTGGCCAGGGAACATACTTTGGAACAATGAAAACATAAGCGGTATTCTTGATTGGGAATATGCCGCTATTGGAGATCCACTAGCAGACCTTGCTGTGACTTGTTTGGATGCAAGATACTCTAATGGAGAAATAGGAATGAATTCCTTCAAGCAAAAGTACCTTGGAAACGAAAAGATTGATGAATATAGATTTAATCTTTGGTTAATTTATATTGCTGCATCTACACTGCATTACATAAATAATTGGAACATGGATAAGCAAACAAAATCTATAATGAAACGAGAGTCAAAATTAACGATATTGGGTTCTTTTAACATTATTAAGAATCAGTCATAGGATAATCATATAACTACTTGGTTTTCCATTCAGTAATGGTGCATATTTATTAAACCTATAGACTCAATAAAGAATGAAATGTTATTCTGATTTAAATTCTGGGGACATCTTATGAGAAGATATATTGTAGTAATTTTTTTAGGCATTTTCGCTTTATCAGTTTCAAGTTCACCTATCTGTAATATCAATCAAGAACTTAATAAAGATACTGCAGCTAAATTAAGTGAATTTAGAGATCAGACCTATTCAACTTGTTTAACATGTACTGATAATTCTTGTCAGTTGAAAGCCTGGCCTGAAGAAAAAAAAGGTGACGAGGCAGTGTGTAAACTTCTTTTTTGCACACCTAGTTATGTTTCCAAATTTTTTGAAAAGCCAGAAAACGTTAAATCAGGTAAAACTAAAATTGAATTTTCCTACATTATTAATTCCAAGGGGAAAATAAAAGAGGTAGAAGTAAAATCTGCCAGAGGTGCCATGAATGCTAGGGAGTCATATAAATACTTACAAAGCTTTACTTCTAAAACTCAATTTGAGCCCTTACTAGTTAATGATAAGGCAATAACATTAATTGATATTAAAGGAGAACATACTGCCTACACAGGAAAATACGAAGACATTGATAAAAATATGCCTGTAAATCAAGGGATTTGGAGAAATTAGATAGTTTCAAATTAGATGATCGAAAAATCTAAGTTTATTCGTGAATTAGAATTGGTTTCCACAGATAAGGAATTTATCGAGCCATATAATGTATTGATAGATTCCCTCAATAATGAGGCTAATTTAGGTTCTATCGGGCAACTAGCTGTTGAATATCAATTAAAACAACACATAAATAATCGAATACTCATCGATAAGGCCTATAGCTTAAAAAATCATTCAGTATCAAAGCCTCTCATTGTCATTGGTTTGCCTAGATCAGGAACAACATTTTTATTTAATCTTTTAAGCAAAGATCAAGACAACAGAAGTCCCTTGTTTTGGGAGATGATGAAGCCTTTTCCTTTGCTAAATAAAGACGGCTTTAGAAAGAAAGTAAGAATATTGCAATCTGATTTAATTTTATTATTTAAAGAAAGTTTCATACCAAATCTAGATAATCTTCACAAAATAAAATCTACTAGTCCTGAAGAATGTCTACTAATTAAGGTATTTGGTCTGCAAAGTATTTTATATTTCTATATGGCGAATGTTCCTACTTACTTAAATTATTTATCAAATTGTGATACTCGGATTAGTTATTCATGGCACCATAAATTTTTAAGTATTCTTGAGAATCAACTAAAACCCACGAGATGGTTACTTAAAGACCCCAGCCACTTGGGAAATCTTAAAGAAATATTAAGCGTTTATCCTGATGCATGTTTTATTCACATTACTCGAGATCCTGCCGAAACTATTCCTTCGATTTGTAGCTTAACCGCACAAGTAAGAAAAGGGTTTTCGAAAGATTTGGATACAAAGCGCTTAGGTCAAGAGACACTTAATTTTTGGGCAAAATCGAATGAAAAGAACGAAGCCCAAAGATCTGACTTATCCTCAAATCAATATATGCAAGTTCAATATGATGATTTATTAGATGACCCAATTAATTTAATAAAAGACATATACAAGAATTTTTCTATTTCTTTGGACGATCGAACTCTATCTCTTATGAATGCTTACATCGAGGAAGGTTCTAGTGATGCGAAAGCTGAACATAAATATTCTTTAGAAGATTATGGACTTGAAAGGGCAGAAGTACATAATAAGCTGAATTATTCTTAATTAATTACTTAGATATGAAAATTCTTGTTATGGGATTACCTGGGAGTGGTAAAACCTATTTAGCCGAAAGACTTCAGCCATTGTTAGAGTCTGCATGGTTTAATGCTGATAAAGTCAGATCTATGGCAGGTGATTGGGATTTTAGTGAGGAAGGTAGATTAAGACAAAGTTTAAGAATGAAATCAATTGCTGATTTCGAATCACATCATAATAGGATCGTGATTTGTGACTTCGTTTGCCCAACTCAAGAAACTAGGAAGATATTTGATGCAGATGTAACTATTTGGCTTGATACAATTATAGAGGGTCGTTTTGAAGACACTAATGCGTTATTTGAACCACCTTCTTCAGTTGATTTTCACATCACTGAATGGAATGATCACAATCATGAAGATATAGCAAAACAAATTAAAAAAAATGTTTGATTGGAAAAAACCAACAGTTCAAATGCTAGGCAGGTGGCAGCCTTGGCATACAGGACATCAAGAATTATTTAAAAGAGCGATAGAAAAAACTGGGCAAGTCATGATCCAAGTCCGAGATGTACATGGCGCCTCGGGTGGTGATGGCCAAGATGATAACCCCTTTGACTGGGATGAGGTTTGTAGAAATATTTCTGATGGACTCCTTGTAGATGGATACGAAAGAGGAATTCACTATGAAATTATGATGGTCCCTAACATCGTAAATATTACTTATGGCAGGGGAGTTGGATACGTCTTTGAAGAGGAAACTTTTGATGATTCGGTAACTAAAATTAGTGCAACTAAGATAAGAAAAAAAATGAGAGAAGAAGGAGATCTAGATTAACGCATGAAAATTTGCTTGAGTGAGTTCACCTATAAATCTTTTGAGGAACTGCTAGAAAAAAACTTCAAAAACGATGAATTCATTCTTATAGATTCAGAGGCCAATATAACATCAGGAGAGGGTAAGCCAGATATTGCTTTGGTCTCTTACGAACTTATGTTCAAGGCTTTGAAGTCAGAAAGTTTTTTCGAAAGATATCTCGCTTTGATTGATGAGTGTTCTTTTGTGCAAGGATCATGGGCTGGTACCGAATCTCCTCAAGCACAAGCCTTAATTTCTCATGCTAAAATTTTTTCTCATGGAGGTGGCCTTCATGCCATTCCAATAGCCACTTATGTTTTTGCACAGATTTTAAGATCTATAAAATCTATAGATGCTCACATTGAACTTCAAAGAGAAAAGAGCTGGAAACAAATGATGTCTGTCGGAGAGCTTACGGACATGACAATAGGAATTACTGGATTTGGTGGTATAGGACAAGAAGTAGCAAGAATAGCTAAGGCTTTTCGCATGAAAGTATACGCTACAAAGAGAACACCTGTAATATCAGATAATCTTGATCAGTTATTCAAACCAAGTGAACTAGATGAGATGCTCCCTCTTTGTGATTTTGTAATAAATTGTCTTCCATCTAGTGAAGAAACTTATAAAGTTTTTTCAAAGTCTCGATTTGAATTAATGAAGACATCCTCGATGTTTATAAATGTAGGCAGAGGAGAATCAGTAGATGAAGTTAGTCTAGCGGAAGCTCTTCAAGAGAAGAAAATATTATGCGCTGCTATTGATACAACCGACCCAGAACCTCTTGATTCGAGTTCACCTTTATGGACTCTAGAAAATTGTTTTATTACCCCCCATGATTCAGCTTGGGGTCCAAGGGCACCTTTGAGAGCGGTTGAACTGTTTATTGATAATTACAGGCGTTTGAGAGAGGGTAAAAAATTACTTAATCAAGTATAAAAAAGGCCGCTTGTGCGGCCTTTTTAGTTAGAGAAGGTTTAGCCAGTAAAGCCTACAACAGCTTTAACTTCTAAGAATTCTTCGAATCCAAATAGACCCCACTCTCTTCCATTTCCAGACTGTTTATACCCACCAAATGGAGTTGTAAAATCTGCACCGGCTCCATTAATAGCAATACTTCCAGCTCTTATTCTGTTTGCAACTTTTTTAGCATGCTCTACATCCCCAGATGATACATAACCATAAAGGCCGTACTCAGTATCATTAGCGATTTCAATTGCTTCTTCCTCATCTTTATAAGGAAGGATTGAAAGAACAGGACCAAATATCTCCTCTCTTGCAATTGTCATATCATTGTTAACATTTGCAAATACTGTTGGTCTAACAAAGTATCCTGCATTTAGACCTTCGGGTTTTCCTGGTCCGCCTGCTATAAGTTCAGCTCCTTCTTCAATTCCTTTCTCTATAAGACCTTGAATTTTATTGAATTGAACATCGCTCACTACCGGTCCAATACCAGTATCTTCTGCAAAAGGATCGCCGACTTTTGTAGCTTCAGCCGTTTTCTTTGCAATTTCTTTTGCCTCTTCGTGCCTTGATTCTGGAACCAACATTCTAGTAGGGGCATTACAAGACTGACCGCTATTATTGAAACAGTGCTTTGCACCTCCAGATATAGCAGATTCAAAATCTGCATCATCTAATATTATGTTTGCAGATTTTCCTCCTAACTCTTGAGCCACTCTCTTAACAGTGTCCGCAGCACCTTTGGCAACCGCTATTCCGGCTCTTGTTGAGCCAGTAAAAGACATCATATCAATGCTCGGATGAGAAGACATTGCTTCACCGACTGTAGGACCATCTCCATTGACTAGATTGAAAACTCCTGCGGGCACACCAGCTTCATGAAGTATTTCAGCAAAGATCATTGCATTTAGAGGAGCCATTTCAGTTGGTTTTAGAACCATAGTGCATCCTGCAGCTAGTGCAGGAGCTACTTTGCAGGAGATCTGGTTAATGGGCCAGTTCCATGGAGTAATCATACCTACAACACCTATAGGTTCGCGTCTTAGGACTGTTTTACCTCTTGTTTCTTCCCACTCAAAGTTTTGTAAGACTTCTATTGCTTGTGCAAAATGACCAAGGCCTGTTGCCGCTTGCGCTGCTTTCGACAAAGATAATGGGGCTCCCATTTCTGAAGAAATAGTTTCAGCTATTTCGTCATATCTAGATTGATAGACCTCAACAATCTTTCCAAGTATGGCTAATCTTTCTTCGACCGTGGTTTGGCTAAAGCTATCAAAGGCTTTGGATGCTGCTTTGACGGCATTATCTACGTCAGCAGAACTCCCCATAGCAATTTGTCCTATTACTTCTTCGTTTGAAGGGTTTAAAATATCAAACATGTTTTTTCCTTCCACAGGATCAACCCATTCTCCGTTTATATAAAATTGTTCATAAGTTTTCATTATTACTCTCCGTATATTTGACCTATAAGTATATATTAGGATTATACAAAGTTAAGTTAAATTTACTTTGTTTACCTGCTCATTAGACTGGCTTTGAGTTGGCTTTGAATTCTTTCAGCCCATAATGAAATATACTTTCTTGTCTCCCGAGGATCTATTATTTCATGAACGGAAAAAGCTTCCGCCCTAGGAAATGGATTCTGATTTTTAGCCATTTTTTCTTCTAGTTCTTTTCTTTTTGCTTCAGGATCTTCCGCCTCAGAAATTTCCTTTTTAAAAGCTACAGCTACTCCACCTTCTAATGGAAGCGGTCCAGACTCTGCAGAAGGCCAGGCAAGAACATAACCATCTGGACCATAATGAGCTGCAGCAGCTACTCCAAATGATTTTCTAATCATTACCGTAGTCCAGGGAACCGTAGATTCTGTAGTGGCTAATACTGCTTCGGTACCATGTAAAATTGTTCCAGCCTTTTCTGCATCTGGTCCTATTAGGAATCCTGGTTCGTCTACTAAGCTAACAATTGGAATATTAAAAGTGTCACATAATCGTATGAATCTGGTGGTTTTTTGGGCACCTTCTGCAGACATGGACCCGGCATAAAAATTTGAATCATTAGCAAATATTGCAACTGCATACCCATTAATCCTTGCAAAGCCCGTAATTATGCCTCGTCCATAATATCTAGTCATTTCAAAGAAAGAATCCTTATCAAATATCAATTTGACTATGTCTCTCATTTCGTAGGATCTTTTTCTATCTTTTGGAATAATTGATAGTAAATCTTCTTCCATTCTTTCTATTGGATCGTCACAATCTAGTTTTTCAGTAATTTCATATTTATTTTGAGGAAAATAAGAAAGGAATTTCTTGATTTGAAGGAATGCATCTTGTTCTGTAGAGGCAACATTATCTGTCACGCCATTTACCTTGTGGATTTCAGAACCACCTAACTCTTCTTTAGACATCTTTTTCCCAAAAGCTCTTTCTACAACCGCAGGACCTGCAACAAGTATTTGAGCCGTTTCTTTTGTCATTACTCTAAAATGTGAACCAACAAATCTAGCAGCAGGCATACCTGCAACAGGACCTAATGCTGCTGATGCTACTGGAATTTCTCTCAACGTATCTGCAATAGATTTAAACCTAGACTTTGAAAAGACGGGATCACCTCCATAGCCTCCAGATTTTTTTCCAGGACCAGCAACAGATCCGCCACCACCTTCATGAAGCCTGATAAGTGGGATTTTGTACTTAAGGGCAAGCTCCTCTGTATAAACACTTTTTCTTAGACCTGCTGAATTAGGTGATCCACCTTTAACCGTAAAGTCTTCTCCGCCAACTACAACTTGTTTATTATTAATTTTGCCAAAACCTAGGATAAAATTTGCGGGCGTTAAAGATTCCAGCTTACCTTCATCATTAAGTTCTGACCCGCCTGCGATTTCACCTTGTTCTTGAAAAGAGTTAGGATCTAACAAAAGCTCTATTCTTTCTCTTAAAGTTAGCCTTCCTTTTGCATGTTGAAGCTTAATAGCTTCCTTCCCACCTTGTGCTTTAGCAAGCTTTCTTCTTTTTTTTATTTCTGTTGTTTCTTTTTTCCAACTCATAATTCTAGTGCCCCGTACAGGATTTGAACCTATGGCCTCTGGATTAGGAATCCAGCGCTCTATCCGACTGAGCTAACGGGGCATTTTAAAGGCATTTTAACAATTTAGTCTTGATTTTAAATTTTCTTTGATTATTATTCTTCAAGCACCGATTTGAACCAGATTGCGGGTGCTTTATAAATACTGCTAAATAGGATTCTTGAAGACAAACCTGTTTAGCGAAAGCTGGCAGGTTTTTTTTGGAGAAATAAGATGAGTTACGAAGGTAAAAATTTAGAAACAATAGCACTACATGCAGGCTGGAGAGCGGATGAAACTACAGGATCAGTAGCTGTTCCCATACATCAAACGACTAGTTATCAGTTTGAAAGCACTGAAAAGGCTGCAGATCTATTCGCTTTAGCGGAGTTGGGAAATATTTATACAAGAATAATGAATCCTACTACAGCTGTTCTCGAAGAGAGGATGGCAGCTCTTGATGGAGGTGCAGCTGGCTTAGCTGTCGCCTCTGGACAAACCGCCTCGGCTTATTCTATTCAGAACCTAGCCAGAGCTGGAGATAACATTGTTGCTTCTTCTCATTTGTATGGAGGTACTTATAATCAATTCAAAAATAATCTATCCGAAATGGGTATCGAAGTGAGATTTGTTGATCCAACAGATCCTTTGATGTTTATTAAGGCTTCAGACACCAAAACACGAGCTTTTTTTGGAGAAACTTTACCTAATCCAAAGCTACAAGTTTTTCCTATTAGAGAAGTTGCAGATCTTGGAAGAAAAAATGGAATTCCTTTAATAGTTGATAATACAGCCGCTCCAATATTTTGTAGGCCTTTTGATCATGGGGCAGCAATAACTACCTACTCGACCACAAAATATATTGGAGGTCACGGAACTTCAATAGGAGGTTTGATAATAGATGGCGGAAACTTTGATTGGATAGAAGCTGGTTCGGAACGACAACCAACTCTTAATACGCCCGATCCTTGCTATAACGGAGTAGTTTGGACTGAAGCTACTAAAGAAATGGGGCCGATAGCCTATATTATGAAGGCTAGAACTACCTTACTTAGAGATTTAGGCGGAGCAATGAGTCCATTTAATGCTTGGTCATTCATTCAAGGTCTTGAAACTTTACCTCTTAGGATGAGAGAACATGGTAAGAATGCCCATCAGGTTGCTCAATATCTCGTGGATAATAGTCTTGTTTCTTCAGTAACTTATCCTGGAATTTCAGAAGGTATTAGTAAAGAGAGAGCAGATACATATTTATCAGGCGGATATGGTGCTCTAATTGGTTTTGAGTTACCTGGAGGAGTTGAAGCTGGAAGGAAATTTATTGATTCCCTTGAGCTTCTTTACCATGTTGCGAATATTGGAGACTCCAGATCACTTGCAATTCATCCAGCCTCTACAACGCACAGTCAATTAACTACAAAAGAACAATTATCTGCTGGTGTAACACCCGGATATGTAAGGCTATCAGTTGGTATTGAAAACGTAGAAGATATTATTAACGATATTGATCAAGCCATTAAGAAAGCAAGTTAATTTATCAACAAAATTTACCTAAAGCTTGGTTGGATTTTCAATACCAGGATAGATTTCTTCTGGATCAAATATTTTCTCCGATTCAGTAAAATTTAGTATAACTTCATCTTGTTCTATTGAATCAACTGATCGATAAAAACAGGATTTATAACCAACATGGCAACTTGCTCCTAAGCCCTCTATGGTGACTTTTAGCCAGATGGAATCTTGGTCATCATCTATGAGTATTTCATCTGTTTTATGGACCATTCCACTAGACTCACCTTTTTTCCACAAAGCTTTTCTGCTTCTGCTCCAGTAGTGTGCTTCTTTGGTAAGAATTGTTTTATCTAAAGCTTCTTTATTCATGTAACCAAGCATTAATACCAAACCTGATTTAGTTTCAGTAACAACAACGGGGATAATTTCTTCTGAATTAAATTTAGGCGCAAGAATATTCCCTTCTTCTACAAATTCAACAGATGATCGTTGGGCAAATTTTATTTTATTCACAATTTTTCCTATTAAGTGATTTCATTTTAACAGAACATAATTGTCCCAAGCCAATAGCATCTAGAATTCAGTTTAAAGGAGTTTTTTGTTAAAATAGACTTATCAATGCTTCCTAATTTAAAAGTAGAGAACCTGTCTTGTGTTCGATCAGAAAAAGCTATATTCAAAAATTTAAACTTTGAAGTTCTACCTGGTCAAAATATAGAGATTATTGGCTCAAATGGTTCTGGAAAGACAACATTACTAAGAACACTATTAGGTCTCATTAACAAAGAGGAAGGGACTATTAATTGGCTAGATGAAGATAATAATTTTAATGAATATAGATCTTTTGACTGTTTCTATCAAGGACACCAAATGGGTATAAAGAACATGCTTACCGTTTTTGAAAACTTGAAGTTAACTCAAAACGCAAAAGGCATGAACGCAGAGGATATACATAAGTGCCTCGAGAGAGTGGGTCTTTATAAGATAAACGAGATGGCATCAGATCTATCTGTAGGACAAAAAAAGCGAATTTCAATTGCAAGATGGCTACTCAAAGACTTTAAAATTTATTTTATAGACGAACCTTTTACTGCTTTAGATGATCCTGCCTCTGATTTAATTAAAGAAATAATTAACGAACTTAATCAAAAGGGTAGCTCATTTGTTATTACAGGGCACAGATCCTCAAATATTAACGCAACCCTTGTTGAGATTTGATATGAAGAGTTCAGTATTGGATTGGTTAGGAATTATATTAAAAAGGGATCTAGTTATTGCTTTTAGAAGATCCTCAACATACATAACACCTTTAGTCTTCTTTTTAATTGTTATAACTTTTTTTCCTTTAGCACTGGGGCCTCAAGAAAGTTTATTAAGTTCTTTGGCTCCTGGAGTAATTTGGATTGCCGCTTTATTGGCTTCGTTGCTCGCAGTAGAGAGTATATTTAGTGAAGACTTTAGAGATGGTTCTCTAGATGATTTCTTTATTTCTTTAGAACCTTCTTTTATTTTGGTATTTACAAAAGTTATGATCCACTGGCTAATTACAGGGCTGCCAATTCTCATTGCCTCTTCTCTTGCAGCAATTATTTTATATCTTCCTTTAGAAAGCTTTGTGCCTATGATTCTAAGCCTTCTTCTTGGAACATCCTTTATGAGTTTATTGGGTGCTCTGGGTGCAGCTTTGTCTTTGGGAAAATCAGCTATCCTTAGCGCAATTATAGTCTTACCTTTTTCTATACCAACATTATTAATGGGTACTTCTGTAGTAACTTTTTCGCTCAATAATCAAGATTATTCAGGTTTTCTAATGATAATGGGTGCCATGCTTGCAATAGGTATTCCATTGCTATGTTTGTTAACTGTAGAAGCTTTACTGTTGAATTATGACTAGGATTTGGAATGTCACCAAAAGGTGGTTTATTGAAATGGGATCACCTCCTTTATTTTATCGATGGTCTTCAAAGATTATTCCTTGGTTAGGGATTTTGGCCATAATTTTTCTATCAGTAGGACTTTTTTGGGGGTTAGTATTTGCTCCAACTGACTATAAGCAAGGTGATGTTTATAGAATTTTATATGTTCATGTCCCCTCAGCGATACTCGGTCAGTCTATTTTTATGTTTATGGCAGCTTGCGGTCTTATTAATGTTGTCTGGAGAGCAAAGATATCGGGAATGATGTTGAAATCTGCCGCACCTATAGGAATGAGCTTCACTCTCATAGCTTTAGTAACAGGTTCCGTTTGGGGCAAACCAACCTGGGGAACTTGGTGGGTATGGGATGCACGTCTCACTTCAACTCTTATATTATTATTTATTTATGCTGCATTAATAGGCCTGTATTCCTCAATAGATGATAAAACCAGAGCTGACAGGGCAGTCTCTATCTTGTCGATTGTAGGTTTGGCGATTATACCCGTGATAAAGAAATCAGTAGATTGGTGGCAAACACTTCATCAGCCATCTACTTTTACGTTGACTTCTTCTCCCTCAATGTCTCCTGACATGTATCAACCTCTTTTATTATGTGTGATTGGATTTTATTTAATTTTCGCTTTTACATTAACTTTAAATCTTAGGAATGAGGTCATTGATAGAGAAAGATCAAAGAATTGGGTCAAGCAAATATTTGTCAACTAAGAAATGTTAGAAAACTTTAATAATTTACTTTATATGGATGGCAATGGTCTTTTTGTATGGTTCTGTATGACCTTTTTTGTTCTTGTTGTCAGTCTAAATATCCTTTATGCCATAAAGAAGAAAAGGCAGCTTATTAAATTAATTAGATCTTCATGAACCCATTAAGAAAACAGAGACTCTATGCCTTGATTGCAGTTCTAATAGGGTCGCTATTAGCTACTTGGCTAGTTGTTTCAGCTTTATCCGAGAATATGAATTTGTTTTATTCTCCTAGCGAAATATTAGAAGCTGATATTGATGAAAATGTTTTGATCAGAGCTGGAGGAATGGTGAAGCAAGGCTCTATTGAAAAAAGTAAAGATTCTTTAAATGTCAGATTTACTGTCACAGATTATCAAAATGAATTGATAATAAATTACGAAGGTATATTGCCTGATTTATTTGACGAAAATGCTGGAGTGGTTGTAAGAGGAAATTTGAAAACTGATGGCTCCTTTAAGGCAATTGAAGTTCTTGCTAAACATGATGAGAATTATATGCCTCCAGAGGTCGCAAAGTTAATTGAGGCGAAAGAATGATACCTGAATTCGGCCATTTAATTTTAATTGTTCATTTAGTTTTGAGTCTATTGGGTGGAACACTGCCACTTTTAGTAGTTTATGCAAATTATAGATCTCTTGAGATTTCAATAAAGAAACTATCAGTTACACTTTTTATATTAATAACCATCTCTTTTCTATCTTTAATTTATTCTTTTCTAGTCGACGATTTTTCTGTTGCATATGTCGCTCAAAACTCCAATATCAACTTACCAGTTTATTATAAGTTTGCAGCAACATGGGGAGCCCATGAAGGATCATTAGTTCTATGGATTCTGGCAATGAATGCATGGCTGATAGGCTTTATCTTTTTTACACATTCTAAAGATAAAGACTTCCTGGCAACCGTATTTTCTATTTCTTGTCAGGTTATCTTTGCTTTTTCACTATTTACACTCTTCACATCCAATCCTTTTGAGAGAATTCTACCTATACCTCCTCTAAATGGAGCTGATCTTAATCCTTCACTACAAGATTTTGCTTTTACAGTACATCCACCCTTACTTTATTTTGGATATTCTGGTTTATTGATCCCTTTTGCTATAGCAGTATCTGCAATGTTGTTTAAAAAAGACACTAGAGAATGGGCAAGTTACTCTAGACCTTGGACGCTTCTATCTTGCAGTTTTTTAACATTGGGAATAGCGTTGGGAAGTTGGTGGGCTTATTATGAATTAGGTTGGGGCGGATGGTGGTTTTGGGATCCTGTAGAAAATGCAGCTTTCGTACCTTGGCTTCTATCTGTTGCTTTATTCCATTCTTTGATCACCAGTCAAAATAGAGGAGTATTTGGTAAGTGGTCTATTCTTCTTTCAATCTTTGCTTTTGCTACAAGCTTACTGGGTACTTTTTTGGTTAGGTCAGGAATATTAACTTCTGTGCATGCCTTTGCTTTAGATCCTGAAAGAGGCCTATTTATTTTAGCTATTCTTGCTTTCTTTGTAATAGGAAGTCTTTTGATCTATTCAATAACGGACTTTGGGCATGTTGAAGAAAATAAATATGAGCTCACCTCCAAAGAATTTGGTTTCTTATTGAATAATCTGCTTCTTGTTGTTCTTGCTATCTCAATTTTATTTGGAACAATTTTTCCCCTTATCTACGAAGCATTTACCGGAGGAAAGCAAATATCTGTAGGGGCACCTTACTTCGAAATTATACTTTTTCCCTTTGCCTTAGCATTAGGATTGCTTCAAGGCGTAGCCCTTTATCTCTCTTGGGGAAAATCTTCATCTTTTAGTTTTTTACCTAGACTGTTTATAGAGTCTTTATCTATATTTTCGCTAATCATTCTGATTTTATTTGTTCTCTTTGATAATCTACATCTTAGTTCTTTTGCAACAATATTTTTAGCCTCTTGGATCCTAGTAGGAACATTACAAATAACCAAAAAAAGAAACTTGAGCTATTGGAATTTCTTAAGAAAGAGATTAGCCGTAACATTTGCTCATGCAGGAATGGCTATTCTGACCATTGGAGTAGGGGTAGTATCAAGTTACTCTTTGGAAAAAGAGATTATCTTATCGCCGGGAGATTCAACAGATTTTAGTGATCAAACTATTAATTTCCAATCTATAGATGATCTATTGGGGCCAAATTACACATCTAAATCTGCTGTTGTCTCTTTTGAAGATGGA
The DNA here is from genome assembly GCA_902610065.1 of uncultured SAR86 cluster bacterium. Taxonomy (GTDB): domain Bacteria; phylum Pseudomonadota; class Gammaproteobacteria; order Magnimaribacterales; family Magnimaribacteraceae; genus Magnimaribacter. The sequence goes on along the minus strand of CACLUH010000001.1, from coordinate 92,712 downwards.
AGCGAACTTTCTAATATAGTAACTGAGAAAAGAACTTATTTACCCTCAGGCCAGATAACAACTGAGGCAGGAATTCAAGCAGACCTTTTCAAAGATTTATATGTATCGATTGGAGACAATTTACAGTCTAATATTTGGTCTTTTAAGATTCAAATTAAACCTTTCATACGTTGGATTTGGCTAGGTGCTCTTTTGATCGCAATTGGTAGTTTCTTGGCAGGAGTGAAACAATTTAAAAGAAGATGAAAAAAATTATAGATGCATTACCCTTGGTTGTTTTCGCCTCATTAATCGTCGTACTTTTCTCTTTTTTAAGTGATAAAGATGATCAGTTAGAAACAGCACTGATAGATAGCTCTTTTCCAGATTTCAACCTTGGATCATTATCAGACGAGTCTAGGCTCTTAACTAAACAAGACATAATTAAATTACCAGCATTGATAAATGTTTGGGCTACATGGTGTATAGCTTGCAGGGTTGAGCATCCTTTTTTAATGAAATTAAAAGAAGAATCTATACTCACAATATACGGCTTAAATTATAAAGATAATAAATTAAAGGCTCTTGATCTACTTGAAAGAGATGGAAACCCATTTGAATTTTCAATATATGATTTTGAAGGCCGATTAGCGATTGACTTAGGAGTGTATGGTGCACCTGAAACTTTCTTTATTGATAAAAATGGTCTTATTCGAGAAAGACATGTTGGAGTAATAGATGAAAGAGTTTGGGAAGAAAAATTTTCTAAATATCTTAATGAATAAACTCATTCTTTTTTTATTATTTATCATTTGTTCTCTGCAAGTAAGCGTTGAGGAGGGGCAAGTAAATTTTGATAAAGATGCATATCCATTTACAAGTGAAACAAAAGAGTCATTATTTTATTCTCTTCTAAATGAGTTAAGGTGCCCTAAGTGCCAAAGTTCAAATCTTGCAGGTTCAAATTCACCTATTTCAAATGATTTGAAGCGAGAAGTTTATGAATTAGTGGTAGAAGGCAAATCTTCTAGACAGATTAAAGATCATCTAGTTGATAGATATGGTAATTTTATTATCTATAATCCGCCTATCGAGCCAGCTACATATGCATTATGGTTCGGCCCATTCATTTTGATACTCTTGTCGGCATTAGTAATTATTTTAGTTAGAAAAAGAATAATTTGATGAGCTATATCTATTTTTTTTTAATTATATTTATTCCTTTGTATGCTGTATTGGCTGATAAGGATAATTTTTTTAAATTTAATATCAAAATAATTATTGCTGGATTAGTTACAGTTTCTTCTTTGCTAGTTTATGAAAATTTACTCTCTGATGGATCTCTAGAGTTAGCATATCAGAAACAATCATTAGAGATATTTCTTGGAGAAGATCAGCAAGAAAAAGAAAATGAAAGAGAACAAGTAAATAACTTGATTACTCAGCTTGTTAAAAAAAGAGATATAGAGCCAGGAGAATTATACATTCTCGCACGCCAGTTAAAGAATATTAATGAATTTATGCTCTCTAGAGATCTTTACAAGGAGATTTATAATAGATTTGGTAATGATTTGGACGGAGAAGTAGTTGCTGAATATGCTCAAGTGCTGTTTATGAGTGAGGGTAGAAAATTTAATGACTCCATATATATTTTGTTAGAAGAAGCAGTTAAAAAAAATCCAAATAATCCTTCAGCCTTAACTCTAAAAGGTTTAGCTGAACTTGAAAAAAGTAATCCTCAATTAACTATTCAGTTATGGAACCAAGCTATCCCCTTGTTGAATTCTGAGAAAGAGAAAGATGATTTAAGGTCACTCATAGAAGCAGTAAAAAAAAGAAAAAATCAGTAGTTTCCAAAGCCTATATAGACTAAAATTTCTTAGCAAATGAAAGCTAATTTTGTTTCATTCATGCCTTTATTCAAGGCATTGGTTTCTTACCCCCTAAAGGAATTACAATTATGAGACTCAATTCTATCAAGCTTTCTGGCTTCAAATCTTTCGTTGACCCAACTTCTGTTACGTTTCCTTCAAGTATGTCATGTATCGTTGGCCCAAATGGTTGTGGGAAATCTAATGTTATAGATGCCGTTCGTTGGGTTCTAGGTGAGAGTTCGGCAAAAAATTTAAGAAGTGATTCAATGACTGATGTAGTTTTTAATGGCTCATCTTCACGAAAACCAGTCTCAAAAGCTTCAGTAGAATTATTTTTTGACAATAAAGAGGGACGAATAGGTGGAGAATTCTCAAGTTATAGTGAAATCTCTGTAAGGCGAAGTTTAGAATTAGATGGTCAATCTAATTACTATTTAAACGGAACAAGCTGCAGAAAAAAAGATATTACTGATGTTTTCTTAGGTACAGGATTAGGACCTAGATCTTATGCAATCATAGAACAAGGAATGATATCGCAATTGGTAAGTGCTAAACCTGAAGAAATGAGAGGCTACATAGAGGAAGTAGCTGGTATCTCAAGATACCTTGAGAGAAAAAAAGAAACCGAATCAAGAATAAAAAGAACTAAAGAAAATTTATCAAGATTAGATGATTTGAGGGAAGAGATTACGAGATTATTATTTAAACTCCAGAGACAGGCCAAGGCTGCAGAAAAATATCATGAGCTAAGAAAAGATGAGACGCAAGCTCAATTAATACTTCTAGGTTCTAAATGGAGAGATGTTTCATCAGCACTGATAATAAAAGAACAGGAAGTCAAGAATCAGGAACTCAAAGTCGAAAAGATAAATTCTGAAAAAAATACATCTGATAGCGAGATTATTAAACTAAGGGCAAAGCAAATTGAGCTACAGACTGCATTAGATAAAGTTCAACAAGAGTTTTATAGTTTCGGTGCCGATATATCTAGAACTGAACAAGATATTTCCCTTAAAAAAGACAGAGTTAATGAAATAAATGAAAAAATTTCAACTAATTCAATTCTTATTGATGCACGATTTAAGGATTTACAAAATCTTGAGGCAAATAAATCGTCTGCTCAGAAAGAACTTATTAATATTGAAAAGGAATTAAAGTTTCTTAAAGAATCGGGTGATGAGGAATCTAATAAAGCTGAAGCTAAAAAAATAGAAGGCTCTTGGCTGGTGTTTATTACTCAAACTAAAAACTTAATATTAGACCTTTCCACTGCTATTGAAAATATACAATCTAAGTTGCTTAAAAAAGAATCAATAGAAGATGTATTTGCAAAGGTAGATTCTATTCGAAAGGAGATAAGTAACCTAGAATCTGAACCAGTAAGATTAACTAAGTTGACACAAGATTTTTTGATTAATGCATCTGAAGGTGCGAAGCAACAAAGAATAAACTTAATTGATAAAACTGATAAGTATGCTGAATTACAGTCAAAACTTGCTTCACTCAATTCTGAAGGATCTCATTTAGATGGGAAGATGCATGATCTAAAAAAAGAAAATTCAAATCTCAAAGTGGAGTCGAATGAATTGAAAGAGCCAATTAGTGAAATACAAAAGAAGCTTGATTCACTTTTATCAGATAGACTCAAGGTTGAGGATAAATTGCTCCAATCAAGGAAAGATATTGAAGAATGTAATGCCTCTATACATAACATAGAAAGAGAAAAGATCGAGAAAGAGCAAGCCGCAATAACACTTAGAGAATTGCTAGAAAATCTTAGGTTAGACAGACAAGCCTCGAAGATTGAACAGGAGAACATTGAATCCCAAGTTATTGACTTAAATGGAAATCTCTCAAAAATAAAAGATGATTTAGATAAAAACAGAACAGTTCAGAACTACGCTGCTGAATTAGAGGAAATAGAATTAAAGATTTCTAGATTGGGTGCAATAAATCTTGTGGCAATGGAAGAATATGATCAAGAGTTAAAAAGAAAGACATTACTTGATGATCAACATAAAGAACTTATGGAGGCTCTAGAAACTTTAGAAAGAGCTATAACTAAGATAGATAAAGAAACTCGTACGACTTTTAAAGATACTTTTGATAAATTAAACAAAAGTTTATCTCTATCTTTCCCAAAATTATTTGGAGGTGGTCATGCTGAATTGGTAATGTTGGGAGATGATTTACTTACTTGCGGAATAGGAATCACTGCAAGGCCACCAGGGAAAAAGAATGCAAGCGTTTCTCAATTGTCAGGTGGTGAGAAAGCACTTACTGCCATAGCTACAGTCTTCGCTTTTTTTGAACTTAATCCAGCTCCTTTCTGTCTTCTTGATGAGGTAGATGCACCTTTAGATGATCTCAATACTATGAGATTTATCGACCTTGTTGAGGAGATGTCCCAGAGAGTCCAGTTTGTATACATAACTCACAATAAGATTTCTATGGAAAAAAGTAAGCATCTTATGGGAGTTACAATGCAAGAGCCTGGTGTTTCTAGAATGGTAGCAGTTGATGTGGATCAAGCTGTGGAAATGGCTGCGAGTTAATATGTTTAACCTTGCAGAAATTCTTACATTACTTATTGGCTGTTTATTAGCATTAGTCTTCATAGATGGCATTAGACGAGCTTTAAGAATTAGAAGAAGTAAGCTGAAAGTTGATCTAATCAATCCCTCAACTGAAGAAAGTCTAGATTTCGAAGAGGAATGGCAGGGATATGAAGATAAAGAAGAATCTGAAGTATTATCATCAGCAGATGATCATGAAGAAGATTTAGATATCGCTCCTACTGTCAACTTAAATATTATTCATCTTCATGACGAAAGTGATTCAGTGTTTTCTGAGTCTTCATTATCTCAAGCCTTGGTTTTTTATAACCATAGATTTGAAGAAAAAGGCATATTTACAATTCTAGATTCAGATAATGCTCCTTCATTTACGATTTTGAATGGTAAGAACCCTGGTTTCTTTTCTGAATCTATCAAATCGAATGATATTGCTCTAGTTCTTGACCCTCAAAACTTAACAAATCCAATCGAATCTTTCGAGTTGTTCGTCGAGGTTTCTCAAAGTATCCAAGAGACCTTCCAATGCCAAATACTGGATGAAGATCGAAACTTTATGACCAAACAAATGATTGAACATATGAAAAATCAATTTCATGAACATCAAAGGCAATTTCTTGCCTCTGCTAGTTAGTTCGATTATTGATGAAAGATAGTCCTAAGATCAAAGAAAGGGTATTGGAACTCCATAAACTTATAAACCTTCATTCTCATAACTATCATTCCTTGGATGAACCTTCTATTGAAGATCATCAATATGATGCACTGTTCAATGAGCTACTTGATCTGGAAGTTAAATTTCCAAAATATCAATTTTCTTATTCTCCTTCTCAAAGAGTCGGCGGCAAGCCTCTTGAAGGTTTCAAGAAAATAGAACACTTGACTCCTATGCTTTCTTTAGACAATGCATTTAATGATGAAGATATGAAAGACTTTAATAAGCGTATCTTAGAAAGACTACTTATTGAAGGCAACATAAGCTTTTCATGCGAACCTAAATTAGATGGAATTGCAGTAAATCTACTATACAAAAGCGGTCATCTAGATATAGCCAGTACTAGAGGAGATGGAAAGATTGGCGAAGACATCACTCACAATATAAAAACCATTAATTCAATACCTCTCTCACTAATAGATGATAATTCTGAATTGCCAAGCCTTATTGAGATAAGAGGAGAAGTTTTTATCGAAAAGAAGGATTTTGATTTAGCAAATAAAAAAGCAATCCAAGAAGGAGAAAAAACTTTTGCCAATCCGAGAAACGCTGCGGCTGGTAGTCTTCGACAATTAGATCCTTCTATTGCTGCTTCAAGACCTTTGAAATTTTACGCTCATGGTGTCGGTTTTATTGAGGAAGGGAACTTTAAACTTCCTGACTCTCAATCAGAGATGTTAAAACAATATCAATCATGGGGACTCCCAATTAATCCTTTCAGTGATGTGGCAGTTGATTTAAAAGCTTGTGGAAAATATTTTCTTAAAATTTCGAATGCGAGAGATGATCTTCCGTACGAAATTGATGGCATAGTGTTCAAAGTTAATGACCTAGATAAGCAAATTTCTTTGGGACAAGTCTCTAGAGCCCCCAGATGGGCCATTGCAAGAAAATTTCCTGCTGAAGTTGGAACTACCGTAGTAAAAAAAATCTCTTATCAGGTTGGAAGAGTGGGTGGGATCACGCCGGTCGCCGAATTTGCTCCGGTCAATATTGGAGGAGTTACCGTTTCACATGCCAGCATTCATAATTTTGATGAGATAGATCGATTAGATGTAAGGGAAGGTGATACAGTTGATATTAAAAGAGCTGGAGATGTTATACCTCAGATTATTTCTGTGGATTTGGATAAAAGAAAAAACGGATCTTCAAAAGTATCTTTACCAAAAAGATGCCCATCTTGTAATACTGATTTAGTAAAAATAGAAGGGGAAGCTATCTTAAGATGTATCATGGGGCTCGATTGCCCTGCACAAAGAATTGGAGCTTTAATACATTTTGTTTCAAGAAATGCTTTAAATATTGATGGCCTAGGCGAAAGGATAATTGAATTATTGGTAGATAAAAATTTAGTATTAAATTTCGCCGACTTATTTAGATTAGAAATAAAGGATATTGTTGATCTTGAAGGATTTGGTGAGAAGTCAGCTACTAATTTAATTCGTTCTATTCAAGAAAGTAGAGAAACTACTTTACCTAGATTTATATATTCACTTGGAATAAGGGAGGTTGGTGAAGCAACGGCTATGAACCTAGCTTTAAATTTTAATAACATAACTAATTTTCTCTTAGCAAAAGAAGAAGATTTATTAGAGATAAATGATATAGGACCGGTTGCATCTAATTTTATAAAAGAATTTCTAGCTATAGAGGAAAATATAAGTTTAGTTAAAGACTTAATCACTTTAGGAGTCAATCCTAAAGCATTTGAAATCAAAGGGGATAATCCTTTTAGCTCTAAATCAATCGTCATTACAGGTTCGTTTTATGGCATAGCAAGAAGTCAACTGAAGGAAGAATTAATAAGGGTTGGCGCAAAAGTTTCTAGTTCTGTTTCTAGTAAGACAGAATTTTTGATTGCGGGAGAAAAACCCGGTTCAAAACTAAAAAAAGCATCTGATCTTCACATTCCAATTCTTGATGAAGAAGAGGCCTTAAAGATTCTGGACAGTTAGATGTATAAAATATTCATTAGTATTTTCATTTTAATAATATTGAATGCCTGTGCATCAAATAGCCCTCCAAGCACTACTACAGATGTTTGTAAGATTTTTAAAGAAAGATACAGCTGGTATAAGGCTGCAAAAAAGACCGAGAAAAGATGGAAAATCCCAGTTTCTGTTTCAATGGCTATTATTAAACAAGAATCAAGCTTCAGAGCTGACGCACGACCAGAAAGAAGGAAGCTTTTAGGTTTTATTCCATGGAAAAGAGTCACTAGTGCTAGAGGTTATGCTCAGGCAGTTGATGGTACATGGGAGATGTACCTAAATGATAGAGGGGGGTGGTTTGTCAGTAGGAATGATTTCGAAGATTCAGTTGATTTCGTAGGTTGGTACAACTATAAGACTCATAAACAATTAGGCATATCAGTCACAAATGCTAGGGCTTTATATTTGGCCTATCATGAGGGACGAGGCGGATATAAAAGAGGAAGCTATAGAACTAAGCCATGGCTTCTATCAGTAGCGGACAAAGTACAAAGACAAGCTGATAGGTATCAAGTACAATACAACGGCTGCAAAAAGAAATTAGGAAGAAGATTCATTTTTTTCTAAAATTTACATATGAAACATAAAATTAAAATATCTATTAGTGTAGCTTTCTTATCATTACTTACTTCATGTGCTAGCTCTCTTGTTGTTCAATCTGACTCTGATTCGCAGTACGACTTATCTGCATTTAAAACCTATTCGATTGTCACGCCGACTCTTGATGATCAAGAAGAGATGATCAGCATAAACCCTATTCTTATTCAAAGAATTGCTAGAGCATTAGACTCTGTGCTAAGTCAAAAAGGACTTAATAAGTCTGAAAATTCTGACATAACAGTAAGATTTTACATAGGTACAAAGAGAGAAGTAGAAAGATCAACAGACCTTGGAGGCTATGGTTATTACCGATACGGGTACCTTGATTCAAGGGACCAACGTTTTATCAGGTCAGAAAAAGATGAAATATCTATTAGATTTCACGATACCAAAACCGACGATGTCGTGTGGTATGCTTTTACTAGATTTAAAAGAGCAAGTGATAAGTATGATCAAGCTGGTGTAGATTCCTTAATCCAAGAGGTCTTGACTAGTTTTAATTAAACCTTTCTGGCGATAGAGACTCTAATTCTCTCCCCATCAAAGGTGGCGCCTCTTCTACAATCATACTAGCAATAATTTCAGCGCTAATAGGGGCAGTAACAGAAGCTCTCGAGCCATGACAGGTATTTATGTAGATACCATCTTTCTTGCCTACAAGAGGCATATGGTCCTTAGAAACAGCTCTGTGACCAGTTTGTCCAGTGATCACATTCATTTCTTCATCTATTACTAACTTTAAGTTATTCAAATTATATAAATGCTCTTCTTCAGATAAATCTGTATCTTCACTATCGCTATAACTTGAGCCAACTAAATGAATATTATTTACTTGAGGTGAAATATATCCCTTTGCACAAATTGGTAATTTGATTCTTGAAACATGATCTAGACTTTCTATGTGAGTTACTTGACCTCTTTTTATACTGATACCGTCAATATCGACGATGTTACCAGTCTCGCTGCCCGCACATACGCAAACATTCTGATATTCAAATTTTTTCCTTCCTATATTTAAACTAAAAACCTCTCTATTTTTCTTTATGCTTTTTACATGAGAAGAAGTAAAAATATTTATTTTTGGAGATTCTATAAGAAATTTACACATCTCCTCAGGCAGAATATATCCTGCATCTTCATAGATTAGCCCATTCAATTTAATATCTATTCCTGATATTTCTGATGCTTCATCAGGATCAATATATCGATAGATCTCTCCATCAGCTCTTTTTTCAAGAAGAGATGATTGTCTTTTTTCACTCGCTGCACTATGGTTAAGGATAATTACTCCTGTTTTTTTCCATGTATCTGTTTTTAACTGTTTATAAAAATTTGTTGCAAAGATATATGAATGGAGGGTGAAAGAACCAAAAGCAGTATCATGAGCAGAAAGTCTAGGATAGGTAACAAGTAGCTCATGTGAAGACGCTCCTGAACAAATACTGTCAGACTTTTCGTATAAATCAACCTCTATGCCTTTCTTAGCAAGTGTGTAACTCAATACACATCCTGCTATTCCAGATCCTATAACTGCTACTTTAGTGTTAGAAGTATTCTTCTTCAGTTGTGTATCAACAGTACCTTTAAGCATATGCCTTTTATCTGAAAATCCCATAGCTCTACTATGATTAAAACCAGATTCAGTTAAATTATTTTTAACTAACCCAGATGATGTATAGGTAGAAAATGTAGTGTTTTCATGACAGGATTTATGAATACACTTAAATAGCTTTATTGACCAAAGATCAGGATTCTTTGAAGGAGAGAATCCATCAAAATACCATGCATCTACTTTATCCATTAACTTTATATATTCCTGAGTATTATCAATTTCTCCAATTATTAAATTAAGAATTATCCTCCCACCAAATAATGATATTTTTTGAGCACCTTGAATATTTCTTGGATAATTACGTTCTAATTCTGAAATATATTCTTTAAGATCAGGGCAAGAAACATTTAATGTTTTAAAATCACTTAATCTGAATAGGTATTTATCAAACGAGTAAAACTCTAAAACCTGATTTTGCTTTGTATGATCTAACCAGCTCTTACATGTGGTTAAAAAATTAATTCCGATACCAAAACCTATCTCACCAATATAAAACTTTGAATTTTCTCCAAGGTTTTCAAACCTTTCATTGAGATTATTCCCTTTTATAAACACATGATTACATTCGGCAACTGCACCCTTTGCAGAAGAGTACAAATCATCAAATTCTTCTGAAAAAAGGGTATTATTTTTTAAAGAAAAAGGCGCAAACTCACTATACAAAAATGAGTTTGCGCCTTTTTTGATATTTTTTTTTCTACTTATTTCCTGTAGGTATTTCGTTGAAAGGTAGTCCTTTATCTGCTCTCATGTCTTGAGGCATACCAAGTACCTGTTCTGAAATAATATTTTTAAGAATTTCATCTGTGCCACCGGCAATTCTTATTCCAGCGGCTCCATAAAATCCATATTGATACATAGATTGTTCAGCACCTTCTTCATCCGTTCTCAAAATTCCTGCAGAATCAAGCATATCTAAACCAAAATTAGCAATTTCCTGAAGTTTATTACCACTTACTATTTTAGTTATAGATGATTGTGGTCCAGGTGTTTCACCTCTTGATAGAGCTGAAATATTTCTATACTTAGCATATTTCAATCCACTCTGTTGACAATACCAATCAGCTAGTTTTTCTCTGACAGAATCATTCTCGATAGCTAATTTGCCATTCAGGTCTTGTCCTCTGGCTAGAGAAAAAGCTTCTTCGAAATCAGGTCCCGAGGCATCACCAACAGCTAATCTTTCATTCATTAAAGTAGTTAGAGATACTTTCCATCCATCTCCTACAGCCCCGAGTCTTTGACTGTCAGGTATTTTCACATCTGTGAAATAGACTTCATTGAAATTAGCTCCACCGGAAATTTGTTTTATTGGTTTCACTTCTATTCCTGGAGATTTCATATCTACAAAAAAGAAAGTTAGACCTTTGTGCTTAGGTGCAGAAGGATCACTTCTGGTCACAAGTATTCCGTAATCACTAAAGTGAGCACCGGAAGTCCAAACCTTTTGTCCGTTGATAGTCCAGGTATCCCCATCCAGTTCAGCTTTAGTTTTGATGCCTGCAACATCTGATCCAGCAGCTGGCTCGCTGAAAAGTTGGCACCAAATTTCTTCGCCGGTCGCTAGAGGAGGAAGATATCTTTCTTTTTGTTCCTCAGTTGCATACATCATCATTACTGGTCCAGCCATTCCTTGACCAATTTCAAGATAGCCTCCAGGTACTTTGAATTTTGAGACTTCCTGGCCCCAAATTACTCTCTCTATAGGAGTTGATTCTCTGCCACCATATGTTTTAGGCCAATGAAGACATGCCCAACCACCTTCATGAAGTTTCTTTTGCCATACTTTGACTTGGTTTAAGCCTTCTTCTTCAGATGAGGCTCTCCAGCTATCTTTTGGTCCTTCTTTAAGCTCAGCATTTGATGCAAGCCACTCGTAAGCTTCTTTTCTAAATTTAGCTTCTTCGGGAGTATCATTAAAGTCCATATCTTTCTCCTATATTTGATTGGCTCTTTCTAAAGAACCGATTAGTTTATCTTTCCAAATTGATTGGCTACCTATATTGGCAGCAAGTTGACGACATCTTCTATAGTATAGATGACAGTCAAATTCCCAAGTAAAACCCATACCCCCATGAGTTTGAATATTTTCTTTCGAACACTCATGAAAGGCCTGACTTGCACTTACGCGACAAGTAGCAGCAGCAGTGGGTAATTCTGGAGCATCGGTACTTAATGCCCAAGCTCCGTAGTAGCAATTTGAACGAGCAAGTTCAACAGCTATAAACATGTCTGCCAGTTTATGTTTTATTGCCTGGAAGGATGCAATAGATCTTCCAAACGCATATCTTCCCATAGCGTATTCCTTCGCCATATCCATACAAGCCTCTGCACCCCCTAATTGCTCAAAGGAAAATAAAACAGCTGCCCTATCAAGTAAACTTAGAACATCTGACCACTCTGATTTAAGTTCAGTCGCTGGAGTATTACTAAAAGTTATAGAGGCATGAGATCTTGAAGGATCTAAAGTAGTTTGAGGCTCTATCTGTATGCCATCAGCTGTGCCGTCAACCAAATAAAGGCTTACACCTGAACCGTTATTAGCTGTCACTATAAAAGTATTTGCCACATCTCCGTCAGCTACAGCAATTTTTGTACCTGATAAAGTCCCACCAGAAAAAGAGCAGCTGATATTAGCTTCTGTAGGTGATGTATTGGTTTCACTATGAGCAAAAGCGCCAATTTTTTCTCCGGATGCAAGGCCTGGAAGAAAAGATTCTTTCTGTGACTCGTCCCCAAAATTTATTATCGCTTCAGATGCCAAGTATACACTTGATGAAAAGGGAGTTGGAGCCAAGCTTCTTCCTAGCTCTTCAGCGATAACACATAACTCCAAGTAGCCTAATCCTAGTCCACCATATTCTTCAGGAATTGCAGTAGCGGTGAAACCCATTTCTATGATTTGGGACCAGAGATCTTCATCATAAGACGCTTCTCCTTCTAGCACATTTCTAGCTCTTTTAACTGATTCTTCTTTTTCAAGAAATTTTCTAGCAATATCTTTTAATTGCATTTGATCAGCAGAAAATTCAAAATTCATAATATTCCTCTATTTAAATCTAATTCTATTTTATATTAATTGTTAAACTCTATTTTAGAATCTATTGTATATGCGATCAAATAGAATGAAAGAGCAAATTGAGAAACTATGAATCAAAATCTTAGTGAAGAAAAAAAGGATATAAAACCTGAAAGACCAGATTTGTCTTCAAATAGAAGAGCAAGAAAAACGGGTGGTGGAGGTTTTTTATTCTCCTCTTTGGTTCTTATATTGAATTCAATAGGTTTAATAATTTTGTTCTTATGGTTTTTTAATACCTCAGGGAATCAACAACAAGCTGGGCAAAATTTTGTTGAAAGAATTAGCGTCTTGGAAGAAAGACTCGCTCAAAAGGATCAACAAATAAACATCTTATCTGAAGAAGTCGAGGCAGACTTGAAATTTGTCAATAAAGAAATAAGAAAATTATGGGATCTTAGCAATAAGAGAAATAGAAAAAATATCTCTGAAAATCTAAATTCAATTGAGAACTTGAATGAGAAAATTGAAAGCATAGACAAAAAAGACGAAGTTTTATCTGCTCAACAAAGAGCTCTTACACTTGAGTTAGCCAGGATAAAAAATATTCAAGATAATATTAACAGTCAGCTAGATAACTTTGATGAGAGTGCTCCTAATGAAACTGCATCCGATAAATTGGCAGATATTCAGGAAAGTATTGATTCTTTCAATGCATATCGCGTTCAGGTAAATCAATCATTACTTAATCTAAGAGAGCAGCTTAATAATCTGGAGTTAGCCCTATCGCAAGCTGAAAACGAATAGGTTACATTCTTCAATTGTATGCCTATAATGATCGCTCTCGCGGATGTGGTGGAATTGGTAGACACGCCAGATTTAGGTTCTGGTGCCGCAAGGTGTGGAGGTTCGAGTCCTCTCATCCGCACCAATAATTAACTTACTTGTTGCAGTTTTCCGTAAGTTTTTAGCATTAAATCTCTCATCCATTTTGATGAGGACTCGTTGTCATTATTCTCGTGCCAATACAGATGCAAAACCAGTGGATCGATATCAAAAGGTAATTCTCTCCAAGCTAGATTTCTATCAACGGCAAATCCTTTTGTGGTTGTTATGGCCATATCTGACTGTTCAACTATGTAAGGTGCCACTAGGAAATGCTGAGCTCTTAAATATATATCCCTAGTTAAACCCAACTTGTATAGAGTCATATCAACATGACCCATTCCAGTCTTTCTATTTGAAATATGGATATGTGAGAGGTCTAAATAATCTTCTATAGTTATTTTTTGTTTTTTTAGAATTGGATGATCTTCTCTAACGATCATCACATAATCTTCTTGATATATTTTTTCATGTTTGAGGTGTTGATCACTTTGAAGTGGAGGGTCAATGCTAAAGTCTATTGCACCTGAAGCCAGTTCTCTAGGAGCATCTTTCCTTGCAGTGAGGTATGTCTCAACTTTTACTTTAGGAGCTATCTCAGCAAGTTGTTTGATCAATAAAGGAAGAAGTCTATATTCTGAGGTATCACCAATTGAAATTTTAAAAGTCATTTCTGCAGTTGAGGGATCAAACTTTTCACTTACAGAAATTGTATTCTGTATCAGGGATAAAGCATTTCTTATATCTCCAATCAATTGATTTGCAACAGGTGTTGGAATCATTCCTCTTGATGTTCTTATAAATAACTCATCGTTAAAAAGATCTCTTAACCTTGCCAATGCATTACTTACAGCCGGTTGTGTTATACCAAGCACCTGCCCAGACTTAGTCAAGTTTTTTTCTGTATATATGACATCAAATGCTATGAATAAATTTAGGTCTGTATCTTTAATTTTCATATTGGATTGAATTTTTTTTCAGATTTAACTGAGACTTATAGACTAACTAGTTATATATCTCTATGATTTACAAAATTGATAATAAAACGTTATAACTAAGATTTATAATATACCAAAACAGTATTTATATAAATGATAAGGGGAAAAAAATGAGTTTTGAATTTTCTGATAGATCCAAAGATTTGCAATTGCGTATCTCTAAATTTTTAGACGATCATGTTTATCCGGCGGAGGCTATATATGCCCAACAAATGGAAGAATTTACGCAGCAAGGGGATAGATGGCAAATTCCACAAATAATTGAAGATAAAAAAGAAATAGCAAAATCTGAAGGTCTTTGGAATTTATTTCTTCCCGAGAATCCTATGGGTGAAAGTATGAGTAACTTGGATTATGCGCCTTTAGCTGAAATTATGGGAAGATCAGGTTTAGCTTCGGAAATATTTAATTGTTCAGCTCCAGATACTGGAAATATGGAGGTTTTGGCAAGATATGCAAATGAAGAGCAACAAGAAAGATGGTTAAAACCATTATTAAATGGAGAGATTAGATCTGCCTTTGCAATGACTGAACCTGCGGTCGCTTCTTCTGATGCTACAAATATTTGTTCATCTGCTGTGTTAGACGGAGATGAGTATGTGATAAATGGTGAGAAATGGTGGACTTCCGGAGCAGGCGATCCACGATGTAAAGTTCTCATTTTTATGTGCATGACAAACCCTGACAATCCCAAACATCAAAGACAATCACAGATTATTGTTCCAATGGATACCCCTGGTATAAAAATTGAACAAATGATGCACGTGTTTGGCTATGACGATGCACCTCACGGACACGGTCGTGTTTCGTTTAAAGAAGTAAGAGTACCAAAAGAGAATTTACTTCTCGGTGAAGGGAGAGGTTTTGAAATATCTCAAGGTAGATTAGGGCCTGGAAGAATCCATCACTGCATGAGAACCATCGGAGTGATGGAAAGAGCGCTTGAATTCATGATCAAACGATCTGAAGAAAGAGTTGCATTTGGAAAGAAAATTTCGACCTTAGGCGCTAACTATGACTATATAGCTGAAAGTAGAATAGATATCGAAACGTCAAGATTACTAACTTTAAATGCTTCGCATATGATGGATACAGTTGGAAATAAGGTAGCTAGAAGTGAAATAGCTCAAATAAAGGTACATGTACCTATTGTAGCTTGTAGATTAATTGATAGAGCAATACAAATGCACGGTGGCGGAGGAGTCAGTCAAGACTTTCCATTAGCAAGCATGTACGCTCATATGAGAACACTCAGATTAGCTGATGGACCTGATGAAGTTCATAGAAGAGTAATTGCAAGGGAAGAACTTTCTAAATATGCCGATCAATCTGAAGAGACCATTGTCACCAGAGATTAGAGCTTCATCTTAATAATTAATAAAAGGTCCTTTAGGACCTTTTATTTTGTAAGCTCTTTAAATTCCTCACATATCTCATCTATTGATTTTTTTATACCTGGAATTTGTAGCATATTAAAGAAACCATGGATATAAGACGGATATTCTTTATAGACAACTGTAACATTGTCTTGTTTCAATTTCTCTGAATATTGTAGTCCTTCATCTCTTAATGGATCAAAACCAGCGGTGATAATCAAAGCCGGTGGAAGGCCGTCAAACTTCTCTGCCAGCAAAGGCGATACTCGTGGATCATTTTTTAGCTCATCCGAATCCAGATAATGATCAACAAACCACTTCATCAACTCCTCAGTAAGCACAAATCCTTTACTACAATCTTTTACCATTGAATTAGTTACTAATCTAAGATCTGTCGCAGGATAGATAAGAAGTTGAGCCTTCGGTAAAGGTTTTTCTTTTTTCTGCCTCTTAATACATATTGAAGTAGCTAGGTTTCCACCGGCACTGTCTCCACCAACTGAAATCATCTCAGAATCAATCTCTAAGAGATCTGCATGATTTGATATCCATTCATAGGCATCAAAACAATCATTAAAAGGAATTGGAAATTTATACTCTGGTGAGAGTCTGTAATTTACTGAAAATATTTTTATATTTAATTTTTTGCAGATATATCTGCAGACATTGTCATGAGTATCAGTATCACCAATTACCCAACCACCTCCGTGAAAATAAACCATCGATGAAGCACATTCACCGATATTTTCAGAAGAATATTCCCTTACTTCTATAGTATCTCCATCAACTGGCACTTGATGATTTGAAGTTCTTATTTCTTCAAGGCCAATCTTTGCACTATTCTGAGACTTATAATTGTCTCTAAGATCTACTGGAGAGATCTGGCTATATTGAATTCCTAACTTTTCATTTTGCTCGCAAATAAGTTGAAAAGCAGGCAGTAGTTCTCTCTCTCCCAATATAATTTGTTTTTTCCCTGATAACCACAGAAGAAAAAAGTTTGGTAACTTTAGTATTAAATTGATCATGAATACCTCTTGGTATATTGTTAATTGATTAGATAAATTAGTTATAACACCTTTTTTAAAAAATAGAGATAAATTATGCATAAATTGATTTCACTTTTGATAATAATCTTCATTTCGACTTCGTGTTCGAAAGAAGATGACAGAACTTTATTACCTGACATGAATGCTTACAGCGCTGAGCAAAATTATGTTTTAGAAAGATTTCAGTGGATAGGCTTTGATCCATCAATAATAAGATCAGAAAATTTGAAAGACGGTTTAGGCGTAATATTTGGTTATGGAGGAAATATACTAGTATCTGTAGGAGATGATGGTGTTTTAATTATAGATAGTCAGTTTCCAGAGGTATTCGACACCATACTTTCTGAAATTAATAAACTCGGTGGAAATTCTGTAGACTACGTCATAAACACTCATTTTCATTTCGACCATGCTGAAGGCAATAGAGCTTTTGGACCCCTAGGAGCTGATATTATAGCTCATGCAAATACCATCGATTATTTCAGAAATGGAACAGATATCAATCTAGTAGGCATAGTTTGGCCCCAGCAACCTTATGAGATTTTAGCAACCCCAAGGTTTACTTACGAAGATGAAATGTTCTTACATCTTAACGGTCAAAGTATAAAGATAATGCACTTTGGACCTGCTCATACAAGTGGTGATAGTTTTATCTATTTCGAAGACTCCAATGTTATTCATTTGGGAGATGTTGCAAATTTAACCGGCCTTCCTTTTATTGATGCAGGCAACGGAGGCACTCTTGAAGGTATGATTTTTTCTATTAGGGAAGTAATGAAAGTTATTAATGAAGATACGATAATCGTACCAGGTCATGGTGAAGTTTCGAATATTAATGATCTAGAAGAGTATGTTTCTAAGATGGAAATAGTCAGAGATAGGCTTTTAATTTTTAAAGATCAAGGACTTACGCTTGAAGAAGTTGTTGAACTTGACCCTGCAGCTGATATTTTTCCTTCTAGCCCATTTGATGAAGGAACGGGAACAAAGGCATCCATCTTGTTCGTAGATAGGGCTTATACTTCTATGCTTTAATAAACAGGCTTCCTAGTCGCCTATTTATAAGGCATATTCGAAGTTTCTAAATTCTGTCCTAACAAAAACTCTCATTATTTAGGGACAAAGAAATAAAGAGGAACATTTATAGATGTTATTATTATAGTCCTATAAAAATGTACGATATCTTAATAATTGGAAGCGGACCGGCAGGATATGTCGCTGCAATAAGAGCTACGCAACTCGGACTGAAAGTAGGGTGTGTTGAGCAATCATCTATTGGTGGAACTTGCTTAAATATTGGCTGTATTCCATCAAAATCGTTACTAGATTCTTCATATAAGCATTATCAATTGGAAGACCAGTATTCAAAACATGGTATAGAAATAAAGGATGTAAGTATTGATTTGAAAAAGATGATGTCTAGGAAAGATGAAGTCGTAAAACAGCTTACAAATGGAGTGAGTGCATTATTTAAGTCCAATAAGATTGATCTGATTGAAGGTAAAGCAAAAATCATTTCTCAATCATCAATTGAAGTATTTAAAGATAGAAAAAGTCACATTTTTGAAACTAAGAATATCATTATTGCTTCTGGTTCTAGCCCTGCAGAATTAAATAGCATTAACTTCACAAGTAACATCGTTGATAGTGAGGGTGCTTTGAAGTTTGAAAGCATACCCAAACAACTAGTAGTTATTGGAGCAGGAATTATAGGGCTTGAATTAGGAAGCGTTTGGGCAAGATTAGGGTCTAAAGTAACGATTTTGGAAGCTCAACAAGAGTTCTTACCAATGTTGGATGTAAGGATGTCTAGACAAGTTCTTAGAGAATTTAATAGACAAGGGTTAGATGTAAGATTTGGATCTAATATTTTAGATATTTCAGATACAAAAACCAATGTTGAAGTTAAGTTCCAAGAAAATGGAGAAAATATTAATTTGAAGGCTGAAAAAATGATTATAGCAATTGGAAGGAAGCCTAATACTCAAGATTTATTTGCTAATGATTTAGTTGCAATAGATGATAAAGGTTTTATCGAAGTCGATGAACATTGCCAGACTAAAACCAAGAGCATATGGGCAATTGGAGATGCCGTGAGAGGACCAATGCTTGCTCATAAAGCTTCAGAAGAAGGAATTATGGTTTCTGAAAGAATATCTGGTGAAAATTCCCAAATAAATTATACACATATTCCTAATGTGATTTATACCCATCCTGAGGTGGCCTGGGTAGGTAAAAATGAAAAAGAGCTTAAAAGTCTAGAGGTAGATTATAAATCTGGATCTTTCCCTTTTGCTGCCAGTGGAAGAGCTTTAGCATCGGGAGAGTCAACAGGGTCTGTTACCATCCATGCAGATAAGCAAACAGATCAAATACTAGGGATTCAAGTTTTTGGAACTTCTGCATCTGAGATCATGCACCAAGGCTTAATCGCAATGGATAATGAAATAACATCGGAAAAATTTAGTTCGACTATATTCAGCCATCCCACCGTCTCAGAGGCTCTTCACGAGGCGACACTTGCGATGAATCAAAACGCTATCCATATTCAAAATAGACAAAAGAAATTATAAATTCAAGAAAATATAAACAAACTTAAAAACTCAGAATTTAAAGAGTTTTCTTTCTTACTAGGGCTTGCGACATTTAATACTTTTTAAAAGCTAGTTTTGTGAAGTAGATTTCAAAATTTATATAACTTTTTGGAATCTTATTTTTATTAGATCAAAAAAATCTCCCAAGATAATATTTCTTAATCTCAAAATACTAGTTTCTTCATCTGATCTTAGAGTTGGGTAAAGTTTTAACGGAATTAGTTTCTCTTGGATAATTTTAAACATCTGCACATCATACATACCTCCTTTAATTTTCAGATTATCTAAAATTAATTTAGCTATATTTTTATCAATAATTTTTAAGGGACATTGAGTATCCTGAATATATCCTTTTAAACTAATTAGATTAGCAAGTAAGTTTTGGATAACTCCCAAAACCCTTCTAATTTTTTCTGAAGAATTATGATAAATCCTGACACCGTACAAGAACGTACCTTCATTATAGAGTTCGCAGGACTTAATCACTTCCTCTGACGAAATTGATTCATCTGAATCAATTATGCAGATTAGGTCTGATTCATTTAATGAAAGTCCATACTTTACCGCACTACCTTTGCCAACTTGATTTGGATTTTTGGATATTATTACAGAACAGTTACTCGTCAAAGATCCTTCATTTATCTCGTAATCAAAATCATCATCTTTGATAATATGGATTATGGAAGAGGGAATTTTCGAATTCTTGAGAGCTTTATTTAAATTTGTAACTCTTTCAACTACACGTCTATCTTCCTTTACAGGAATCAGAAAACACACAGTTTTCATATTGTTTTGCTGAGAGACCATTTATTAATGAACGCTTTATACTTTTTTACGGAATATATGTCAAAAAATTGTCATATCTATTTTTTGTATATTCTAGAAGCTCTTTGTAAAGTCAAATAGGCTAAATTAACTATTAGGTCAGATAAAATAACCATTATAGCAATTTTCATAGCAAGACTATCAGACAACCCCAAGACGATAAGTATTTGTTGAAACGCTATTTCTCTAATAGATAAACCGAGAAAAGAAAATGGAATGATTGCGCTTATAATTAATAGTGCAGATATAAGTAACGATTCATAAAATAAAATATCTGGTAAAAAACCTCCTATAAGAATATTTATTTGGTTTGCATAAATTAAAAAACCAAATGCAGACAGAAAAAAAATACCTAGCCACCTTTTTATTGATATAGATTTATCATGGATATGATTCGTGACTAAAATAAGGGCTAAAGTACTAATAATTAGAAATAAAGTTATCCATATAGAAACAAAATAACTAGCTACTAAAAGTACGCTTAAGAGTCCACAAAGTCTATCTAGTACTAATAAATATAACTTTGAATTATTTTTAATTTTATTATCCCAATTTACATTAAAGATTCTATTTACTTCTGAGCCTAATATTCCCAGCGGAGAGATTGAAAAAAGGAAGGAGTATGTATGAACAGCCAAGTAATCTAAGAAAGTAAAAGAGCCTGAAATATTATCTTTTAAAAATAACCAGAACCTATTTGGAAGGATGAATAGATGTATTACAGAAGATAGAACTAATAGTATTACAAAGGTTTGGAGGCCTAGCTCAGAAACCAAAAACCGATACTCATTTAAATTCCTCGACAAAAAGAAAAGTACGTAACCAGTAAGGATAATACTAATATAGAACTGAATTTTCTTTATGTTAAAAACTTTTAAAATTATCTTTCTCACTGATGACAAAACTTTTATAGATTATTAAGAATTTTTTCAGTTATGTAGTGTGAGGAAGTCATAGCAGTCAATCCTATAGTGCATAGCGGTGAATATGGAAAAACTGAGGAATCTAAGAAGAATACTCTTTCGTAATCTTTAAAACAAAAATCATTTGTAAGAGAACCAAGATTATTTAATTCATTCAATGGATTGCACAAACTAGAAGCGATATGTTGAGAGCTGCCGGTGCTTAAGCTTACTAATGGAGAAATTAATTTTATACCATCTTTTGAGAGTATTCTTTGAATTTCCTTTTTCTTATTCTGTATAGTTCTATTTTTTTTTACTTCTAATTCTAAATTCCCATCATGAAATTTCATTTCTATGTGGTTTGAGTTTTTAGATTGGTTATATATATATCCAATTAAATAGCCATTACTCATCATCTCTTGACCACTAAGAAGTTTAAGAGGATATAGTTTCTTAATTGGATAGAGTTGGATGTAAAATTTTTGATTTTCAAAGTTAACTAGTAAAGATGGTGGGCCATTGTAGGCCTTTAAGAACTTCATTAAAGGTGACTTCAGCTTATATGATGCAAGGAATATTCTCTGATCATTTGTATACAAACCTGTAGTAAAAGATTTTTTCTTTAATCTACCTGCAAGAATGGGTGAAGCAAAGGCACCAGCTGCAACAAAAACATAATCGTATTCTGTGTGGCATATATTATTACCTTTTTTATGAAACAATTTTATCCCCGTATCTTTCTGATCCATATCAATTACATGCCTATCTATCTGATTTATTTCCAGGTTCTTCAAGAACTCAAAGGATGAGAAAATACTTGAACTTTGATGATTGTTTAAATTTATTGTAGATAACCATTTATCTTTTTCTGATTCAGAATTATCACTTCTATAATATTCATCAGAAATTATTTCACTATTTATAAATTCGGTAATCTTTTCATAATGACCAGAAATATCTAAACCGGCATCTTTAAAATCATTTTTTTCAAAGTCCATTATCTTATTTGAACTTCCACCCCAAAAATTAGACAAACCACCTATGTAGTTCGACGATAAAAGACCACAAATCTCAGTGCCTTTTTTCACTCTTAGTGAATTATTTTCTTCGAATATCTTCCTTAAACCCTCTAAAGTCTTTACAGATTTATGGATTATAAGTTTCCTATTCTTTAGATATAGTCTGTGTTTAGGGGATTCATCTACTATTTCTACTGATCTGTACAAATCTATATTCAATTTTTTACCGTTTAAGGCTGACAAAGCTCCTAAGGCAGAAAGACCAGAACCTATAACTGCAATTTTCATATCATTCGAATTATAAACTAAACAAAAGAGTAGCCTTTGCATAATCAACTTTAATAATATTGTAAAATGGGAATATGTATGACAAATTCAGCTTGATGCATAAAAAAGAAATTTATCTGCTATCTTTCTTATTTGTGTGGTTTGTCATATTTGCATCTAGTTTTATTGCTCCAAACACTTTGGATAGCTGGAATCTAATAAATAATGTTCTACGATTTGAAACGTTTTCCTCTTATTTCGATACAACGGGAGTTGGTTTTTCTATGGAAATGTTACTCTATATATTTTCTATACCCTTTGGAGTGGGAATTGGTTTTATTATACTTAGTTTACTTTTTTTCTTTTTATTTTGTTTTTTGGTATTCAATATTTCCTTTCTTTACAAGAGAAATATAACAAATTCATATTTAATTTTAATATTATCAATACCCGTCAGTATTCCCCAAATAGGCGGTTTTTATTGGGATCATGCAGGCCTTTATCTTGGAGTATTGCTTTTGTACTTAGTGCATTACCAAACAAAAGATTTTAGGCTGAGGAATATCTTCTTTATAAGCATAGTTTGTTCCATTATGTTCTTCTCTAAGCAAAATAGCGGTTTAATTTATTTTATAGGTATATTTTGTGCTGCTTTAGTATCTGGTAAAAGAATATCGTATAAAGATTTTGGTCTTATAATTTTACTCACAATATCATTGGGTTCTTTAATACATTTATTTAGCTTTAATAACCTTAATATATTAGAGACAACTTATTTCCATATAAAGACTATGTTTCTCTATGTACAAGATAATCCATTAGACAAGGGTAGACTCGACTTAAACTTAGATTTGTTTCTTCTTAAGTTATTCCCTGCATTTAATAAACATTACTATACTAGTTTTTATCCGTTAGCTTCGCCTTATATTTTCTTAATATCTCTAATAAATTTCTTCATTATTTTTCAATCAATTAAATCACTTGTAGAAAAGAATCGAAGTGATTTATTTTTATATATAGGTTTGATTGCTCTCCATTATTCTTCAGTTCTGCTTTGGGGAAGGAATTGGACTTATACACAGTCATTATTGCCCCTTATTTTTTACCTCTCTATAGATAAAGAACTTTCTATAAAGAAGATACTTCCAATTATTCTCATATCTTTAATATTTTGCTTTATATTTTTCAGAGGAATTTTTTACAGTTATTCTGAAAATACTCCTTCACCTTTAAAGCCTCTTATGTATTCTTATGAAGCAAAAAAACAGATGGAATACAATCTAGCTTCAAAAATTAATTTTAATAATTTGCAGGAATATATAAGTCATATGGCCCCTGATTGCATTTTCACAATAGGTACAAGTGCCAATCCTTTGATGTCTTTTGGAAAAGAAGTTTGCACGAATAGAGTACAAATCGATCAAAGTAGGGCGGTTTTAAGAGAGTCTTTCGAATCCTCAACTAAATCTTTTTTATCATCGGTTAATAATAGTAAGAACATTATGACAATAGATTCTTGTTTTCGAGAAGAGAGCATCTGTAGAGAGAAAAATGATTTAGTTTTTTATGAAAATTTAGTGAGAGTATATTCTTCAAATCTTGCAAACGAAAAAGCCCTAGAAGGATTTAAAATTTATCATAATATTAAAAAAAAGGAGAAATACAATTCACCACAAGATATAAAAAACTTTGAAAAATAATCTGCACTTTATTCTTCGAGGTAAGAGCAACAATAATCAAATATACCTAAAACTTTTAGTTTAAAAGAGGAATTCTTAGGAACCTCAAAAGACATACCAGTTTTCAATTCTTTCCAACTTTCATCTCCAGATATCCATACTTCAATTTCGCCTGATGTGATTTCCATTAATTCTTTTTGGGTGGTACTAAATTCATATTCTCCAGGAAGCATAATTCCAAGGGTTTTTTTACTTCCATCGTCAAAAATTACATTTCTACTTGTAACCTTTCCATCGAAATAAAAGTTAGCCTTTGTTTCTACACTAACATTTTTAATTACGGTCATATCCTCGAATTTATCTAGCTACCAAGTTCACAACAGCAAATTCTTCAACTGTAGTTCCGCACTTCTTAGCAACTTGGTCATAAAGATCCGACCATGTCTTATCATTTGCTTGCCAATCAAATGCTTTTTCCATAGCCTCAATTGAGTCATGAAGGTCAACTGCTCCTATGGTGCCATCTGACCAAACTCCAGGAGAAGAAGAGTAGGAGATAGGACTATTAACTCTTTCATAAGCGATTGTCTTTTTTATAATCTCAATTGATTCATCAACTTTTCCTGAGGGACATTCTCCTTTATAAATAACGATTACTTGACCAGGTTTCGCAACGGGCATTAACATTTCACTTGATGCATGATGCATAGCAAAAATATTAATTGAACTCATTAACAAAAAGGTTCCTAAAATATATCTCATATTAACTCCTAAAATAATTTAACTAATAATAGCACTAAGAATTGAGTGTTTAGAGATAATTCTCATTTATCCTTTTTACAACTTACCCATTTCTTTCTGAGCTTATTTCCATAATTCGGAAAAGTTCTATCACACTTTTTCTTTCTTATCTCCTCAACTTTGCTCAATCTAGAATCATCAGTATTTGTTGTATTCTCGTGTTGATCTTCAAAAGAAAAAGAAGACAGACTATAAGAAGACAGAAAGCATATTAAAAACATCAATTTCTTCATAGAAATACTTTAATTTCGCTGGTTCTCCTTAAGGTTGTTGAATACTGAATCAACTTCTTCTTCTTCCAGGTTTTCAGCAAATTCATCAATTAGCTGAGACATATCGTCATATTCCTCTTCATCTCCTATGAGAGACCTTTTACTAAATTCGTCCTCCGACATCGGTTGACGCATAGGTGGCTTAATTTCTTCAACACCGGCTCTCCAAAATAACTTAAGCAATTTTTTTATCATTATTCAAAAGGCTCCCAAAGTTCTATAGGAAGGCCTTTCTTTGGGCTTTCAGTTGAGTAACCTTTAAAGAAAATTGTCCTACCTTTCCTATCTTTTTTTGTATCACCAATTTTATAAAGTTTCTTTGGCATCTACTTTAGATCATTAATTAAAGTTTCCATTTGTTATAAGTAACCATACAAAAAAACCACTCACAACCAGTATAGACATATAGACGCTCCATTTATTTGTCATTTGTTTTCTTGTTTTTTCAACATCGGGATTTTCTTCTTTGTCAGAGTTATCGGATAAATTTCTAAACCATAATATTCCAATAAAAATTAATATAGCTAATAAAATCAGTTCAATCATATTTCTTTAAAAGAAGAGTTCAAGTGCAGCTACAATTATAAAACAAATACCTATTACCCAATTCACCCAGTTATTCATTTAAATAAGTATATTCTTTTTTCTTTCTATAAATGTAGATGATTTCAGGAATACCTAAAAGGTTAAAAATTAGGAAAAACAAAAAAGACTTTTTATCGTTTAGTTTGGATGCTATCCAGCAAGCATGGTAAGTCCAATATATTTCCCAAGCAGCTATGATAATAAATATGATTACCAACATGAGTGTGGTCTATTTTAGGATATTTATAAGAGATTTAGTCTTAACAATTGTGATCATATGACTGGAATTCTCTATATAATGCTAAAAAATTGACAATAGACACGTAGCTCAGTCTGGTTAGAGCACCACCTTGACATGGTGGGGGTCGGTGGTTCGAGTCCACTCGTGTCTACCAGGTCTATTGCTCTTCTTCAGTTTCTTCCTCTTCATCTGACAATACACTTCCAACTACTTTAAAAGGAACTTCAACCACTTTGACGGCCGTTGTCACAGCTGTTTTTGTCAAATTTGCCACAGCACAACTCGATAAAGAAAACATCATTAAAATTAAAAAGAAAGATTTCATTTTTTACCCCTAATTAAATAACTTTATTACAATACACTTTTATCAAATTTAATTATAGGAATTAAAATGATCACACTTTTTTATGCATGTGCACTGACGATACTTGCATTAGTGTTAGCTTATCTGACTGGTCGTCAAAGGTTTAAAACTGGAACTAATCTAGGTTTAGGTGATAGCTTTGAATTGTTACAAATATCAAGAGCACACGCTAATTTACTAGAAAATGCTCTTCTTTTTCTTATTCTTTCATTCCTTCTTGAGACAGTAGGAAATATTCCAACTTTGGCTATCGGTATCCTTGGAGATGTTTTTTTAATCTCTAGAATATTTCATGCCTACGGTATCACAAGAGAAGGGGCAAGCAGCATATTTAGAGCACTAGGCACTATCGGTAGTCTCATAGTTCTGATCACTCAATCAATCTGGGGCTTTATTATTTCGATAAGCTGGTTGGCTAATAACAATTGGGGACTTTAGTTAAAGATGAAAAAGTTTCTTACTACTTTTACTATCTTCATAAGTGTACTTGTATTTTCTTCTGAAAATGAATCTACAAGCCATATGGAGAAAATCGTACTAGGTTCTGGTTGCTTTTGGGGGGCGGAGAAAGGTTATGAAGCTCTAGAAGGAGTTTTGAATGCTGTTTCTGGTTATGCTGATGGAGAAGGAGTAAGACCGACTTATAGAGATATTACTAAGTTTTCCAATAAATTTAACCCAAATAATCATGCTGAGGTTGTTGAGGTTACCTACAACAAAAATTTGATCACACTTGAAGAATTAATAATTCATTATTTGGAATCTCATGATCCCACTCAGCTAAACAGGCAGGGTAATGACATAGGAACTCAATATAGGTCAATAGTTTTGTATTCAGATGAGGCGCAGCAGAGCAAAATCTTGGAATTAATGGCGGAATATCAAACATTGCTTAGAGAAGGTGGATACGGAGATATTCAAACAATCGTAAAACCTCTATCACAGTTCTTTGTTGCAGAAAATTTTCATCAAGACTATATAAAGAAGAATCCGAATGGTTATTGTCCAGATCATTCAACTGGTATTAAGTTTGCCAGGAATGATTATGAATCCAAAAAAGACAACAATCTTTTAAAGATTGGGAAGAGTATAGTCGTCATTGAACCTGAAGGTTTTTGCCCATATTGCCAAAAATTTCGTGAAGATGTTTCTAATGAATATGCAGGGACGATACCCTTAGTTTACAGAGATGCATCTAACTTAGAGGGTTTGGCTATAAAGACTCCAACATGGGCTACGCCAACCATACTGTTTTTAGAGAGAGGTTCTGAAGTTTTTGGACATCAGGGTTACTTATCTCCCAAAGAATTTTATCAAGCTCTGGGGCTATTTAAATTAG
Organism: uncultured SAR86 cluster bacterium; assembly: GCA_902610065.1. Taxonomy (GTDB): domain Bacteria; phylum Pseudomonadota; class Gammaproteobacteria; order Magnimaribacterales; family Magnimaribacteraceae; genus Magnimaribacter. Next base: position 65,150 of record CACLUH010000001.1, on the reverse strand, counting down.
GAAATACTGAGGCATATCGAGTAGCATTCAACGAAGGTACCGATGCAAGATATTGTAAGGAATACGAAATCTTCAAAAATACACCCGACGGAGTTTTCATTGATAAATTAAGCGGAGCCCCTTTATTTGATACAAAATATAGATTTAATTCTAGAACAGGCTGGTTATCTTTTACGAGACCTGTTGAAGGTTCAGTATATAGACTTGCAGATAATAGCTATGGAATGAGAAGGATTGAAATAAGATCGGTCTCCTCGGATATACATTTAGGTCACGTATTTCCAGATGGTCCAAATGGTTTACCAAGATACTGTATTAATGCTACAGTTTTAGAATTCAAAACTAGGGACGAATTTAACAAATTAAAAATTAAGGAAAAGGTATGAAGGGAAAAATAGCCAAATATGTAACAGTTGGAACTAACGATTTAGAAAGAGCAAAAAGTTTCTATGATGCCTTGTTTGAGGATATGGGAGCTACTAGCTTTGGACCCAATGAAAGAAGCTTTTTTTGGACAATCCCTGGAGATGATACAAATTTTGCCGTATTCGTTCCTTATGACGGGGAAGAGGCAACTGTGGGTAATGGAAGTATGATAGGTTTTACTATGGAAACCGAAGAAGATGTTAATGCTCTGTATGAAAAAGCTTTATCACTTGGTGCTTCCGATGAAGGAGCGCCGGGTCAAAGGGCACCCATTTTTTATGGTGGATATGTCAGAGATTTAGACGGCAATAAACTTACAATCTGTAAGTTTGGTTAGTTTTATAGAAGATCAGCAATAGTATCAAATATCACATAAGCGAGTAATATTCTAATTGTGAGTGTAGTTCTTAGCGAATCACTCATTTCAATACCCCATTTCTTTTTGGTATTATTAGGTGTTATTTCTGCAGACATAAGCTTAGGTCGAGCTTACAAAGCTTGCTATGAAATAGACTCCCATTACCAAAGGAATGAAATAGCTGATTTCTTTTCCTATTTTGCCGAGGGTTTTAAGTTTTAGATTTTTTTTAGTTTCCATACCTGAGAGTATGCAATCTCTATGCCAAAGCTTTTAATACTTTATCATCGCTATTCGAGCAAATTTAGTGCAAACGCAAATTCTTTTGTATAAAAAACGAACAATTGCTACTTTCTTGCTGTAACTATCCAGGTTGCACTTGGAAACAACAGTCCATTACCATTATGAAACTCTGAAAACTTAAGAATTAATGCTTGAAGAATCTCATCTTTCAGTTCTTCTTTTGAATTTTTAAGCATTTCAGTCACAACAGGATTAATAGTTAAGTAGTCTTCACAAGCTTCTTCTATAGATTTTCCTGAAAACATAACAATGTCTTCTTGATTATCTTCTATCTCTAAATTTTTAAAATTAGATTGATTGAGAATATCTGAAATATAATTTTTATCTTCAAACGCAAAGGGTCCAGGACTTTTTGGAGGAGGAGAGGGAAGATCGAGGTACTCTTTTATAACTTGTAAGGATAAACTCTGCCAAGGATTTAAAGATGGATTTTGCCAACACACAAAACTGAGTTGACCATTTTCTCTTAAAGATTTGTATATGTTTGAAAATGCCTGGTATGGATCTTCAAAAAACATAACGCCAAACCTAGAAAAGGCAATATCAAAATCCGATGGCATATCATCAACTTGCACATCTAAAACTTGAAAATTTGCATTAGATAAAGATTGATCAGAAGCATTTTTAGCTGCCCTAGCTAGCATAGGCTCGGATATATCTACCCCTATGATCTCTCCTTCTCCTAATTGCTTTGCAATTTCTAGAGTAGTTGCGCCACAACCACAACCAATATCTATTATTTTTGTTACTCCACTTAAATCTAGTTTACTTATTGCTTTAGTTCCCAATGGATTAAGCATAATATCCATCTCCCTTTGTTTGTTTACCCATACATCGCCACCTGAACCAGACCAGAATTCTTTCTGTTTTAAATTTATTTCTTCCATAGTCATATCCTTATATTGATCCATATCATTTTATAAGAATTAATGTAAGATTTGCACCTTATGAATATGGACGTGAATGACTCCCTTTTAGATCTGATAGGTAATACACCTATGATGAAATTGAAGTCTCTTGATACAGGGCCTTGTGACCTTTATGTGAAATTAGAATTGAACAATCCTGGCGGATCCATAAAGGATAGAGTCGGTCTTTCTATTATCGAGGAAGCAGAGAAGTCGGGTGAACTTAAACCCGGTGGAACAATTATAGAAGCAACAGCAGGTAATACTGGAATTGGATTAGCATTAATAGCTGCGTTAAAAGGTTATAAAATTATTTTGGTAATCCCAGACAAGATGAGTAGAGAAAAAATTCTACACCTCGAGGGTCTTGGCGCTGAGATAATTTTAACTAGATCTGATGTTCCGGAAGGTCATCCAGAATATTATCAAGATATGGCTAGAAAGTTAGCCCAAGAAACACCAGGAGCATTTCTTGCGAATCAATTTAGCAACCCTGCTAATCCAACTGCTCACAGGACAACCACAGCGCCTGAAATGTGGGAGCAAATGCAAGGGAATATTGATGCAGTAGTAGCGGGGGTAGGCTCTGGTGGAACACTTACAGGACTTGCAGAGTTCTTCAAGTCTAAAGATCCATCTATCTGCATGGTTGCAGCCGATCCTGAAGGTTCCATAATTTCAGATGCAGTTCTCAAAGGTGAATATAATTACGATGGCGGAAGCTGGCTAGTAGAGGGTGTAGGAGAAGATTTCATTCCCGATACATTTGAGGTCTCACTTATGGATGATGCTGAAACAGTCTCAGATAAAGAAGCTTTTGAAGTCTTACAAATCATTTTGAAAGAAGAGGGTATTCTTGGCGGATCTTCCACAGGCACTTTGGTTGCTGCTGCAGCAAAGTGGTGCCGTAAGCAAAAGGAACACAAAAATGTTGTGACCTTTATATGTGACACAGGTAACAAATATTTATCAAAAGCTTTCAATAAGGCCTGGTTACAGGATAACAATCTCCTTGATTTGGAGACTTACGGAGACTTAAGGGATTTAATCAACAGAAGAGCTGATAAAGGAGAAATGATAAGTGTTAACGAAACCGATTCTCTACTTGTTGCATATAATAGAATGAGAGCATCGGACGTATCTCAAATCCCGGTAATGAATAACGATAAGTTAATGGGTATTCTTGATGAGGAAGATTTGCTTTTTGCTGTCAGCAAAGATGAATCTTCTTTTTCTAATAATGTTTCTGATTACATGATGGATCAATTAGACACATTACAATTTGATGCATCCAAAGATGAATTACTTTCAATACTTACTGAAGGGAAAGTAGCCATAATTTATGATGGTGAAACTTTTATTGGTTTTGTAACAAAAGTAGATTTAATAAATTACTATCGTAATAAAATCAAATAGTTTTTATGTCTGAAAAAAAGAATAAACAAGGGTTTGAAACAAGAGCTATTCATGCCGGACAAGAACCCGATCCAACCACTGGTGCCATAATGACTCCTATTTTCACAAGCTCTACTTATGTGCAAGAAAGTCCAGGAGTACACAAAGGCTATGATTATTCAAGAAGTACTAACCCAACTCGTAAAGCACTTGAATCTTGCATAGCCGATCTAGAGAGTAGTACTTTTGGATATGCTTTTGCTTCCGGTATGGCAGCTAGTGCAACTGTATTAGAGCTACTAAATGCCGGTGATCATTTGATTGCAATGGATGATTTGTACGGGGGCACTTATAGACTTTTTGAGAATGTAAGAAAACGCTCTGCTGGTCTAAATTTTACATTTTGTGATTTAAGCGATCTAAGCAACCTTGAAGCTTCAATTAATGATAAGACGAAAATGATTTGGGTTGAGAGTCCCACTAATCCTCTTCTTAAAATCGCTGATTTATCTGCTATCTCTGCTTTTGCTAAAAAACATGACTTAATCTCAGTTTGCGATAATACTTTCTGCTCTCCTTTCGTTCAGAATCCAATAGAACTAGGTTTTGATATTGTCGTTCATTCTGCTACTAAGTACTTGAATGGTCATTCGGACTTAATAGGAGGAGTTGTAGTTTGTTCACCAGATAAAGAAAAAATGGCTAACGAAATTCTTTATCTGCAAAATGCTGTAGGTTCAATTATGAATCCATTTGATTCATTTTTGTTATTGAGAAGTTTAAAGACTCTACCAGTTAGAATGGAGAGACATTGTAAAAATGCGCAGGATATTGCTGTTTTTTTAGAGTCCCATTCTTCAATCGAGAAGGTAATTTATCCTGGTCTAGAAAGTCATCCACAACATAATATCGCCAAGAAGCAAATGAATGGATTCGGAGGCATGATATCGGTGGAAATAAAAGGCGGTTTAGAAAGTGCTACTAACTTTCTAGAAAGAACAAAATTATTTTCTTTGGCAGAGAGTCTAGGGGGAGTGGAGAGTCTCATTGAGCACCCAGCAATTATGACTCACGCATCAATTCCACCTGAAGTTCGAGAAGAAATTGGAATAAGTGATGGTCTAGTGAGGCTTTCAGTAGGTATAGAGTCTATCGATGATTTATTGGAAGATATAGAAAGTTCTTTAACCTAATTATCTAAACCTACTTTCCAGTTGACTATTCTTGAAGATTCCTCAATTTTTTTCTCTACACCCAGCACTAAAGCAAATATGGCCATCCTAATTACAACGCCATTATCTGCCTGCCTAAAAATTGCTAGATTTGGATTTTCGTATAGGTCGCTATCTAATTCATTTGCATCACTTCTAGAGTCTCTGGGCAAGGGATGCATAATTACAGTGTTAGGTTCACAATTGGCGGTGTAAATAGACTGATTAAGGCTAAGAAGTCCTCTGTATTTATTGGCATCCGATTTACTTTTAAATCTTTCTTCTTGAATTCTTGTTACATAAATAATGTCAACTTCAGATATACCTTCTTCAAGATTCTCAGTCTCAGAGAGATTTAGACCAGATTCACTTAGCTGATTTAATAACTCTGGAGGGAGTTTGAGTTCTTTTGGAGAAATAAGATTTAATTTTACATTAGAGTAAAAAGAGAGAATTTTACATAATGAGTGAACTGCTCTACCGTACTTTAAATCTCCCACTAAGGCAATTCTAAGGCCGTCTAAAGATTTGTTATTCTCTGAAAGTTCTTTTTGAATAGTATAAAGATCCAGTAGCGCTTGAGAGGGGTGCTCATTTGATCCATCCCCAGCATTTATCACCGGAACTCTACTTGAATCTGCAAACCGTTTTACAGATCCATTTTCAGGATGTCGCATAACTATAATATCGCTATATCCACTGAGAACTTGAGCTGTATCTGCAAGAGATTCACCTTTAGCTAGAGAAGAGCTTCCTACTTCTGTGATTTCTCTAACATTTCCTCCGAGTAGGTTGAATGAGGCTCCGAAGCTTATCCTAGTTCTTGTACTAGGTTCGAAGAACATATTCCCTAGGATTGCGCCTTCAAGCACTCTTGTTATTTTTTCTTTGGAAGCGAATGGTTCTAATTTATCTGCAACAGAGAATAATTTTTCTATGCCCTTACGATCAAATTGATCTATAGAAAGGATGTGGTTGCCTCTAAAATCCATCTACTTTTAACTTTTGAGATGGCATCTTATACCTTTAGCTTTAATTTAGATAGTTTAAGAAAATTGGAGATGACCAAGCCCTTTCTCCAATAGGAGCTAAACAATCATCAGAAGGTTCAAATTCAGGTCCACTTGCATAACAGGGTTTAATTTTTATACATTCTCCGTTTTCGTTATATTCACAACGAAGAGGATCTCCCCCTACAGCAAGGCTTTCTTCTTGAATGGCTCTTATGTAGTAAACCGAACTTACTTTGTCTTTGGTAAATTGTTTGTCTTCGAAAGAAATCAAACAACCTTGGCCTGTATCATTGCAGTTAAATATTAACCATGGATCTTGAATAGCATTGTCCAAAGCATCTAACTTTTCGGTAGGTGTAATTTTAATAACCTCAATTCTATCTATTAAATTTCTTTCATTAGTTGGGTTATAGCACTCATTTAAACATAGACGTTCTATCTCTTCTTTTGACATAGAATTATTTACATAATCAGGACACCCAGGAAGCTGTTTATAGGATCCTACAGCTCTCACTTCAAAAAAAGGGTTCTCAGAAAGAGCTAATTCACTTCCCATAGGAATTTCTTCCTGACCATTAATTAAATTAAACCAAAGTAAGATTCTTTCACCCGATGTTGCATATACTTCTCTCTCATACAAAGAATCATAAATTTTGTTTCTATCTAGTCTATCGGCATGAACTGCAACTAAGCCTCCTGTTGAATAAAAAGATGCACCCCGTTCAGGAGGTAATATCCAAGTTAAATTATCTTTAGCTCCCCAAGAATCTCCCATCGATTTTCTTGCAAATTCTTTATAACCAGATCCAGCCCTAGCCTTGTGATTATCCGTTGATCCTATGAGACCTAATTTAAAGGAATTTAAGACTCCACCTATATTAATTTGAGATGCTAATGCAGCTTGAGAGCTCATAGCAGGCCTGTAGGTATAGGCTGGAAGAAAAGAATCTTTTAATTGTCCACATTGATTCCAATCTTCTTCTGTTGCATTTTCAACTAGACCAAATCTTAATAATCCTGAGGCATTATTGGCAAACTGTTCTTTAATATCATTCGCTTTATCTACACATGCAACACCAGTTTCCTTTTTACATTGCTCATTAACTATTATTCCCGCCCTCCAGCAACAAGGCTCAAAGTTATCTGTTGGAGGAGGGCATTTGAATATTCCTGGAGAAATTTCTTCAGCATGAAGAAACTTTTGATAGATTTCTGTATTTCCATGACCCGAATATACTTCCATAAGTCTTTGTTTATCAGGATCATGATTACCATTATAGAGTTGGGAGCTCATACTAGAATTCGCTGGGGAGTGTATTCCCCATGTTGTCCCATGCGGTATGACAATTGCTTCTAAACCAAGCTCATCAAGCCTAGTAAATAATTCTTTGGGAGTTTCGGCCCTTTCTTTACATTCTTCATTTAAATTCCTCTCTTGATCACAAAATGGAATCGAATAGGATTCTTCTCTGAATTTAAGGAAATCAAAATCAATTGCTTCAGGAGGAAAATCAGCAACTAAGGGTAAAAAAGGTGTAAGGCCATTTTCAATCAACAAATCAAGACCAGTTAGACCTGCTCCAATTGGTACATCAGGAACATTATTTAAGTCTCTAAGGATTACATTTTTATGAGAATAGTGTGTTTCTGGATTAGCCCCCATTTGTGTCCATTCCCAACCGGCAAAAACAACCAGATCCTTATTGTTTTCATCCGAAATAGAATCACAGTTCCTCATAGATTCTAAGGAATCTTGCCACATCTTCCTAGTCATACCTTCTGCGTGGTCAGTAATTGAAAAAAAGTCCAAAGAGGAGCAAAAACGAGCAAAATTACAAGCATCAGCTGGAGGATGAACTCCTTCTCCCTGAAGCATGGGCAAGCTGAAGAGAAAAGCATCTTGTGAAAAGGTAGTATGAACATGCAAATCACCAAAGAATATTTGCTTTTCACTTAATGGCATAATGTCAACTGGTCTAGGGGAATAGACTAATTCTCCATCTTCAGGAAGATTGCCTACTAGGCCCGAAGAGGAAATAAAGACATAGATAAATATTAAAAGAAAAGGACTTAAAACTAATCCTATTAATTTTAAGACTCTAAGCATTTAGCCCACGACCTCTAATAGAGATCCATTCATTGGTTGGACTATCAATAGCTCCATAATCAGTTCCAGTTTCAGCAAAATGATAAACCATTGCTGTTCTTCTAGAATCAGACTTATTGTCATAGGATTTATGCATTAGAAAGCTGTGAAACAATAATAAATCCCCTTTATTTAAGGTCATAGGTATTTCATCACTGAAATCATGATCCTTTATTTCGGTGTATCCATAATTTGATTCTTTTCTATCATCCGGAAGGTGTTCATGAAGATGTTCTTGATGTGAACCAGGTAGAACTACCAAACATCCATTATCCAGTGTCGCTTCGCTTGTTGCTAACCAAGCGGCAACTTGCGGTTCTCTGTCGAAAGGAAAATAAGAAGAATCTTGATGCCAAGGCTGTCCCCATGCGCCTGGATTCTTGAATATAAATTGGCTTAAAAAACAATCTATATCAGGTCCAATTATATCTTCCAGTAGATTGCACAAGGTTTCATCTTTGATAAATGAATTAAAAATACCTTTTGAGTGAATTCTAAATAGCTTGGATATTTCATCCTCGATGCTAGACGCATTTTTACTGGGTTTCATTTCTCTTATCGCTATGTGACCATCTCCCGCATAGGCATGACTAAAAGCACTATCCTCTGGAACAATAGATTTTATAATACTAATTACTTCATCATTCATCTCATTACAGAAGTTCTCATCAACAAAATTGGGTATTAAAATATAGCCTGAATTATTCCAACTTTTTTTCTGTTCTTGAGTCATATACTTTGTGAGAGTTAACTCTCTGTTAGAAGTTCTTCCAACTTGCTCGTTAATCTTACTTGAGAAATCATTTTTAGATTGTTGATCTATATCTTTTCTTTCCATGACAAAAATTTTATCAATTTATTTCCACATAGGGTGGTTTAAGTTCACTTAATTTGAGAAGATAAGTTCACAAAATAATGAAATGGAGTAAATATGGCAACTTTTGAAGAATTAAAAACTGGGCTTGAAACTGCCTTTGATGCCGAAGGTGCTAAAGGAATAGAAGCAACAATTCAAATTAATATTGAAGATCTAACAAATTTCTATGTGGATATAAATGATGGAACGTTATCTGTAGTAGAGTCTGAGCATGAAGATCCAGGTTTAACTTTAACTTTTGATAGCCAAGAGACTATGGAAAAAGTATTTTCTGGAGATCAGCAAGCTGCAATGGGGGCTTTTATGCAAGGAAAAGTAAAGTTTTCAGGAGATATGGGATTAGGACAAAAGCTAGGATCAGTATTTAAAGCCCCGGAATAATTCTCTTAAGAGGCATATTTTACAGAACACCCATAAGGCTTTGTAACTGGTGAAGATATTTCTTCGCCGGTTCCCATCTGTTGCAAGCTCTCTTTTACATAGTTCTTTGCTTTAAGAAGATCTCTACTCATAAAACCTCTACCACCAGCATCATCAATAGCTCCCTGGTATTTCATTAGGCCTTCCTCGTTGATGATATACATATGAGGAGTAGTCTTGGCATCATAAATTCGACCTACTTTGCCTGTTGGATCGAATAGAACATGCGATGGAGAAGCCTTCCTTGTTATGGTTAGCGCATTGGCATCATCAGATGAAACGTATCCTTGAGTACCTGGAGCTGAGGAAATAATACTCAACCATATGATTTCTTCTTCCTTAGCAAATTCTTGAGTAGACTGCATATTTCCTGTTTCATAATGTTTTGCAACATAAGGACATCCATGATTTGTCCACTCCAATACAACTTTTTTACCAATGAATGAACTTAAAGATATCTCGTTTCCATAGCTATTAAGTAATTTGAATTCGGGCGCGCTATTCTCATTTTCAACATAGCTAGATAAGAATTGTGAAAAATAAAAAATCAGGAAAGTAAGAGTAATAAATTTTTTCATCAGCTTAACTCGTTTAGATACCTTAATAGAATATCTTCTGTAAGAATTTCTGGCAAGATAATGGGTTCGCCCTCTGAAGGATAGAGTAAATATAGAGGTACACCAGTTCTACCAAATTGTTCTAACTTTTCGGCAATGGCTCCATCTTTCCTAGTCCAATCCGCCTCTAAGTAGATAATATTGCGTTTGCTCATTAATTCAGTCACTTTCTTTGAACTCAAAGCAACTCTTTCATTTACCTTACAAGTAATACACCAGTCAGCTGTGAAATTTAAAAAGACAAGTTCTTTAGCTTCTCTGTATTCATTCAATATTTCTTCACTAAAAACTATCTCTTCTTGAGTATCTTGAGTGCTGTATTCAGTAGGAATAATTGATATTGAACCTACAACCAAAATCAAAACAATAAATCTTACCAACCACCTTAACCACTTTCGAGGTGAAGTATTCTTTTCTAATATCCATAATGAAAGGCTGATAACTAAACCACCAACTAAGACCAATAATACTGTATTGCTATCTACCTGACCGCTTAATACCCACAAAAGCCAAAGTGCGGATGCCCACATAGGAAATGCCATAAATTGTTTGAATGTCTCCATCCATGCACCGGGTTTTGGTAAGAAAGATAATAATGAGGGTTTTACGCTGAGCACTAAGTACGGAAGTGCGAATCCAAGTCCTAAGCTAAGAAAAATAAGAAATGAATTTCCACTAGGCTGTAACAATGCAAAACCAATTGCAGAACCCATGAAAGGAGCTGTGCAAGGCGAGGCCACTACTACCGCTAAGATGCCTGTAAGGAAAGATTCAAGAGATTCATTCTTTACTTGGGCCATAGAGCTCAATTGCCCCATTTGACTTCCAAAGACTAAATTACTCATAAACATGAAGCCTAGTGCGACAAATAAATAAAAAAGAGTACTTATAACTAAGGGGTACTGTAGCTGAAATCCCCAACCTATATTTTCACCACTTGATTTTAATAAGATTAAAAGTAGGGCAATTAACAAGAAACTCAGGATTACCCCTAAGGTATAAAATAATCCAAATTTATAAGCTTGTGAGGATGAATTTTCTCCATGCTCCATAAATCTCAATATTTTGATACTGAGTATGGGAAATACACACGGCATGATGTTTAGGATCAATCCGCCAAGGAAAGCAAACACAATCAATAGCAATATTCCTTGTTCGTTTTTAGGTAAATCTACAGTCAGCGGGAATGATATTTGGTAATAGGATTTACCTTCTTTGTTTGACGCCTCTATTACACCTTCAAATTTACTTAAATTAAGATCAGCTTTAGAAGCTTTAATTTCTAAAATGAAACTATTCTGATTCTTTTCATAAATTTGTTCTTCAGCATAACTGGTTAAGCCGTATTCTTTGGGAAAGAAATAGATGTCATCGAAATGTTCTCCATCGCTTATATCAGTCTGAAGGAAGAAGCTACCATCTAATTTCTCAATTCGATAATCTTGGCTAAAATCGCCAGGTACAGTAACTAAATAATCATTTATTTCTTCTCGATAAGATGAAGATACGAACAGACCCTCATTTATTTGAATGTCTACGATTCCTTCTTGAGGAATACATATATCTTTGCACGTAAACCAACCAACTTTCGCTTCGATATTTACAGGAAACTCTATGTCATTTGTAGAGGATATCTTTGTTAACAAGATAACTTCATTGTTGTAACCAAAAGTCATTAAGGGCTCAACGGGAATCCTTTCTGGTCCTGGCCAAAGAATAGATGAAGCTTCTAAACCTTTTGGTAATATCCAATCTATAGTAGCCCCTTCACCAGCATCACCTGGATTCTCCCAGTAAGTATGCCAATCTTTTGCAAGTTTAAATTTAACACCCAACACAAAACTGTCTTCAGGTTGAATGGAGTATGTTTCTGAAATTAGTTCTATACTTGAGTCGCTTTCATAGAACTTCGCATCTGAAAATATATGGTGATTCGTAAAGATAACTCCACAGAGAATTAAGAACTTTATGATATTCTTATTAAGTTTGTAATTAATCTCTTTAAGCATGTTTGAAGATTTAAAAAAAAGTTTTAACGAAGACGGTTTCGTAGTCGTAAGAGACTTATTTGATAGCTCTGAAATTAAATTTTACAGAGAAGTAATAAAAGAAGCTATTAAAGAGAGAAAACACTTTGATGAAAGGGTTTTAAAAGATCGATCAGATTACGAACAGTCATTTACTCAATGTCAAAATTTATGGGAAGATTACATAGATATTAGAAAGCTAACTTTCGATCAAAGGGTTTGCAAAATAGCATCAAAGCTTTTAGATACTGAGGCAATCAGATTATGGCATGATCAAGCTTTAGTGAAGGAATCAGGCGGTAGGGAAACTGATCCTCATCATGATCAGCCTTATTGGCCTATAAAGGAAACCAAAACAATAACAGCCTGGATTCCTTTATGTGATATTGATGAGACTAACGGTCAATTAGGATTTTATTCAGGCTCTCATAAGATTAAGGACAAAAAATTTATAAATATTTTCTCAGGCAAAGTTGATGAAAATAATTTTTTGGAAACTGCCAATGTAAGTGCAGATCAGATAAGTTATCAAGTTATGAAAGAGGGTGATGTTTCCTTTCACCATGGCTTGACATTTCATAGAGCTAAATCAAATATTTCAAATTATGACAGAATAGTTCATACCGCAATTTTTTTTGCTGATGGATGCACTAGAGGTGATGACAAATTTCATTTTAGTGTCGATAGATCTAACATAAAGGTAGGAGAAAAAATTGATAGTGACGTAACTCCTATTGCTTTTCCTATTACTACCCTTCCTGAGAGACCAAAAAATGGTATTTCAGATGATTTTATCGGTTATAAGATGTTTGGTTTATTACCTAAAGAGTAAACATTGTTTTTAAATGCTCTCTGACTAGTTTCGTCCAAATCTCGTACCCTTTAGCATTTATATGTAGGCCATCTTCAACAAAAAGGTCAGGAATACGTTCTCCCTCAGCTGATAACATAGCATCCCAGATATCAATAAAAGTTACCAAATCATCTCTTGATGCTATTTCGGCAATCATCTCATTGTAAGCTATCTCTTCTTTTTCTAAATAAACTCTAGCTGGAGATGGTTTTATACCTATTACAAATAAATGAACACCAGGTAAAGCTTGATGAACCTTTTCTTTGAGGATTTCGAAATCTTGAATAGTTTCTTCAGGTGTTTTTAGAGCAGTTAAGTCATTTGTTCCACAAAAGAAAACAATAGCTTTAGGAGAATAACGTTGAATGACATCTTCGAAATGATGATTAACATGGGCGATATGAGCACCACCAAAACCTCTGTTTAAAACTTTGAGGGGTTGCATATCATCTTCCAAAGAATTCCAAAATCTTATACTAGAACTACCTGTAAAAAGAACTTCAATTTCTTTAGGAAAATCTAACTTATCTTTTTCTAAGAATCCATCTATGGCGTCCTCATAAAAATCTTTTTTACTCCAAGCATTGAGATAGAGTGCAGTCTTTTTTATCTCTACAGAAGAAATTTCAGTATTATTTAATTCTGCTTGATTTTTAATTCTCTCTTCCAAAATTTGAATATCATCAGAGCACCCAAAAAAAGTTAGGGCTAATATTATTGATACTAATCTGCTTATTTTCATGCGTTACCAAAATTGGGACTTATCATTCGGATATCATAACCAACAATTTTTGATATTTCATTGATTTGGTCACTTGGATTTATTTTAAATATTAAATTACTATTTTCATCAAAACTAATCCAAGCATTATCTGAGATTTCAGCATTGAGCTGTCCTGGACCCCAACCTGTATAACCTAATGCTAACCTAAAATTTTCTGGACCATCCCCTCTAGCAATATCCTCTATAGCCTCAAAATCTGTACTCATGTAGACATTTTCACTCACTTTTAAGGTTCCCTTCCAGCATTTATCTGAACTATGAAGTATAAATATTGCTCCAGGATTTACTGGTCCTCCTAAAAATACATTCCCTTTAGCATTATCAACTTCACTTATCTTTAAGCCTCTTAGTAGCTCCTTTAAATCAAGCTCTAAAGGTCTATTAAAAATTAAGCCAAGTGAACCTTGTTCATTATGATCACAAATATATATTAATGAGTCAGTAAAATAAGATGTTCCTTCTTCATTCGGAGAAAAGAAAAGAATTTTTCCTTTTATTTTGTCTTCGTCAGTCCACATTACATATCTTCACTTAGCCTATACAAGTTATAAAAATAAAAGGCACTTATAACCAAAGCATGTTCAATCTCCCGATTTTTTATCAAAGAAGGTATGTCGTCAATTTTTTTTCTGGTAATCTCAATGTCCTCTGTTCCATCCAAACTCTGATCAGCAGATTTTTCGCAATTAAGAGCAAGGTATGTGTAAGTATGGTTAGCCATAATTGCAGGATTAGATTCTACTCTCCCTATTTCAACAACTTCGCTTCCTTCAAAGCCTGTTTCTTCTTTCAATTCTCGAATGGCTGCATGTTTTGGGTCCTCTCCATAATCAGCCATTCCTCCAGGTATTTCTAAGGACGTCTTTTCAAGACCAAATCTATATTGATTTACTAAAATTACCTCTCCAGAAGAAGTAATAGGAATAATATTTACCCATGTGGGTACTTCCATCACCCATACTTTATGTTCTGTACCAAGCTTTGGAGACGTGACTAAATCTTCCCTCATTTTAAAGATTTTATTTTCTAATAAATATTTAGAAGAATTTTTTTCCCATTTCTTTATCATGTACTTACCTTAAAATTAAAGTTTCTTAATAATTATCCTAACTCAAATGAATTCAGAACAGTTCTTAAATTGGATTATAAGCAATCCTGAGTATGCTGGCCTTGCAATGTTCATTATAGGTTTTCTTGAATCTTTTTTTATTTCAGGTGCCGTATGGCCTAGTGTAATTCTTTTATTATTTGCAGTTGGACTAAGTGAATCTGATATTAAGCTTGCCTATATTTGCATAGGAGCCGGATTAGGATCTTGGATAGGAGATACTCTAAGCTTTTACTCTGGTTTATTTTTTGGACCGAGATTAAAGAAGCTTAATTTTTTGCAAAAAAGACAAGCTGTTTTTATAAGAGGGGAAGATTTCTTTAAAAAATACGGTTGGGGTGGAATCCTTATCGGAAGATTGATACCAGCTATAAGACCTTTTATTCCTTTCATAGCAGGCATTTCATCGATGACACCAGTTGTCTTTTTTATCAGCTCAATACTTGCCTGTTTAATATGGTCTATTGCACTGGCAATTTTAATAATAGGGATAGATAATATAATTAACTTTTTTTAATAACTAATAAAATTATGTCAAGACATCAAGCTTTAGATACTTTTGGTAGATCAGGTAATCCAATAATCAGGTCATCAGCTTTTCAGGAAACTTCAATAAGTGGAGAAAAGATGACGTTAGAAGGTGCAGTCAATAAAACTGGTATTTTATTATTTTTAACAGTTTTATCTGCGGCCATCAGCTGGAATTTTCAAGGACCTTTTATGTCTCTAGTTTCAACTATTGGAGTTGCTTCCGGTGTAATAGCCGCTATTTCAACTTTTGGTTTTTACTTCTTTTTTATTGGGTGGATAATTAATCCCAGACCACATCTGGCACCTAAAACTGGCCCAATATATGCGGTAGGAATGGGATTTATGATTGGAATCATTTCTCAACAAGCTGAAGCAATGTTTCCTGGAATCGTTATACAGGCAGTTTCTCTAACTTTCTTCGTCGCAGCTTCCTTACTACTGGCTTACAAGACCGGAATAATTAGACCTACACAGAATTTTGTATTGATGATATTTGCAGCAACTTTGGGTATTTTTCTCACCTACTTTTCTAGTTTTATTTTTAGTCTTTTTACCGGAAGCTCCTTCTCAATTTTTTCAGATACTGGTTGGATGGGTATAGGTATAAGTCTTTTTGTCGTCGCTATTGCGGCACTCAATTTGGTCCTTGACTTCGACATTATTGAACAAGCGGATGAGCAGGGAGCTCCAAAATACATGGAGTGGTTTGGTGCTATGGCTTTAGTCGCTACTCTAATATGGCTATATATTGAAATTCTTAGACTTTTGATGAAGCTCAGATCAAGGTAACAAAATTTGAATACTCTTATTGCAATTCTAGGAATATTATCTTTCCTTACTTTTTTTTATCTTCTCAAATTTAAGGCTTCAAAAAAACAAACTGAAAGAGAGAATAGACCAAAATGGTCTAAATATATTCCTTATAGGGATCAAGAAAAAAAAGTTCAATCTGATGATGCCGATTTCCCAGATAAATAAGAAACTACATAGAGTCTAAAAATAATTTTTCCCATTCATCTCGGTTAGGAAGCCTGGGTGTAGTGGCATTACTTGGATCTGTTTCTGAGTGTTCAACAAGTGAAGGTATCATATTTTCAGTTACTCCCATTTCTTTTAAGCCAACTGGTAACCCGATTTCTATATTAAGTAACTCAATTATCTCAGATAGATCTGAAGAATCCTTTTTCCCCATTGCTCTGGATATATTGGAATATTTATTTCCAACATGATCTTTATTGAACCTGAGCACTGTAGGTAAAATTACCGCATTAAGAGTCCCATGATGAAGTCTCAATTCTTGGTTAGCACCAATGGCATGACTCATAGAATGAACTGCACCGAGGCCTTTAGAAAAAGCCATAGCTCCCTCAGTTGAAGCCATCATCATATTCCATCTCGCTTCTTTATCTTGCCCATCTTTTACTGCTCTGATTAAGCTCTTTTCTCTTATAACTTTCTTAATTCCATCAAGCCCAACCGCTTCAGCAGGTGGATCTATTCTTGGCGATAGGATAGCTTCAATGCAATGGGTAAGGGCATCCATACCCGCACCTGCAGTAATTAGCGGAGGTAATCCTAAAGTAAGTTCTGGATCGCATATTGCCGCTTTAGGTCTAAGGAATTCACTTATCAGTAATAACTTTCGTCCGTCGTTCATAATTATTACAGATCCAGACGAAACTTCACTTCCAGTTCCTGATGTTGTTGGAATAGCGATTACTGGAACTGTCTCACTAATTTTTTTTATTCCTCCTTCATTCACAGAATAATCACTAACATTTCCTGGATGGTTGGCCATTAAAGCTACTGCTTTAGCAAGATCCATGCTAGATCCTCCACCAAACCCTATAACACTATCGCACTCACCCGATCTATATAAAGATAAAGCATCACTTACAGCTTTCTCATTAGGGTTTGCAGGAGTTTCTTCATACAATGATACAGAAACTTCATTTGAAATGAGATCTACAATTTTATTTGTCATTCCTACTTCAGATAGACCAGGATCACTACAAATTAAAGGACTCTTGAGTTTTAAATTTTTAATAATCATAGGAAGACTATCTATTGAGCCGTTTCCAAAATAAGGTTTATTTAGATAGTTTAGTTGCATAAAGTAATTATATTGTATTTAGGTACTTTAAAATTTAAAGATACAGAATATACTCTATATAAATGAAAATTCTAGATGATTCAAAGGCTATAAGAATAAAAATCATGGATTTTCTTTCAAGAAGAGAGCACTCCGCAAAAGAGATTTTTCAAAAACTTTCATACAGGGTTGAATCCCAAGATATGTTGCTTCAGGCCATTGATGATCTAGTGGAGGATGGTTTATTAAGTGACGAAAGATTTGCCGAAAGCTATTTTCAAAGCAGAAAAAATAAAGGTTTCGGTCCCCTTAGAATCAAAAATGAGCTTAATCAACGAGGTGTAAAAGATAGTATTTTTGATTCTATTCAAAGAGATACTGATTGGACGGCATGTGCTCTGAAAGCTTTAAAAAAGAAAACGAATGGAAAAGATCTTAAGGAAACAAAGGAGATTCTTAAATTAAAAAAATTCTTAAATTACCGAGGTTACGAATTTCAAGATATAGACAAGGCTTTTTCAGAATTCAATAGGGAAAATTTATAAAACTTCTTCTTACTTAAACTATACTAATGAAGACAACATGAGTTACCAAGTTTTAGCTAGAAAATGGAGACCCAATGACTTTTCAGAAGTCGTCGGGCAAGAACATGTGGTCCAGGCCCTATCCAATAGTTTAGATAATCAAAAGGTTCATCAGGCATTTGTTTTAAGCGGCACCAGAGGTGTTGGAAAAACTACCATTGCAAGGATATTAGCTAAGAGTCTCAATTGTGAAGAGGGACTAGATTCTAAACCTTGCGGAAAATGTCCAACATGCTTATCAATTTCTGATGGAAGTTTTATGGATTTCCAGGAAATAGATGCTGCATCAAGCAGAGGAGTTGATGACACGAAACAACTTCTAGAAACAGTCATGCATATGCCTAGTTCTTCGAGATATAAAGTATACCTGTTAGACGAAGTGCATATGCTTTCAACTCAAAGTTTTAACATGCTACTAAAAACTTTAGAAGAGCCACCTGAGCACGTCATTTTTATTTTAGCTACTACCTTACCTGAGAAAATTCCTGCTACTGTTCTTTCAAGATGTTTGCAATTCAATCTTAAAAATCTCACTAACAAACAATTGATAGATCGACTCTCTTATATTTTGAAAGAAGAGGACATCGATTTTGATATGAATGCTATAGAGCAAATAGCCAGAGCAGGAAGAGGAAGCTTGAGAGATTCTCTAACAATTACCGATCAAGCCATTGCATTTTGTGAAGGTAAGCTTTCTGATGAAGCTGTAGCTAATATGCTAGGTACACTTCCTACAGACAATGTACTTAAATTGATCAAAAATATTGCTCAAAGAGATCCAAAGTCTTTATTGAGCAATCTAAATGAAATTAACCAATTGAGTATTGATTATTTTAGGTTGATGGACTTAATTCTAGAAAATCTTCAATTACTATCTTTCGCCAAAGTTTCTGAAGAGATTCTTGATGAAATTGATCTCAATAAAGTGGAAGCATTGAAATTAATGGAGCTTTTTTCTGAAGAAGATCTCCAAATGTTATATCAAATAGGACTAATTGCTAAACGTGATATGGAATTAGCACCAAGCTTGTCTGGTGGTTTCGATATGGCTCTTCTCAGAATGGTTTCTTTTATTCCTAATGAAATGGAAGAAGTTAAAAAAAAAGTTGAGTCTTTAGAATTAGAAAATAAAACTGACACTTTTACAAATATAACTAAAACTGAAAATTCAACTGAAGATTTAAAAGAAGAAAAAGAAGAAGAAATAAATCAAGATATTGAGGTAAAGAATAATCAAAAACTAGATATCAGTTCAACAAATTGGAAGGGAGTATTTGACCAATTAAAACTCGATCCGGGCACAAAGCAATTAGCTTCTCATTGTTCCTTCATTAAATCTGATGAATCAGTAATTTATTTATCTATGCCCAGCGAAAAACTAAATGTTTTTAGCGGAAAGCATAGAAAACAACTTCAAGATGCTCTTTCTTCTCACTTAAATACTCAATGTAACTTATTTTTAGAGGAGGGAGAGTACTCGGAGGAATCTCCAAATCAGATCAAGGAAGAAGAAAAAAGAAAAGAATTGAAACAAGCTCAAAGAGCAATTGAGGCAGATCCAAATGTTCAAAGTTTAGTTGAAGCTTTTGGAGCTAAGGTTGTTGAGTCGTCAATAGAACCTAGAACAGAAAAGTGAGTAAAGTTAGCCCTCTAGTAGATAGCTTAATAGAGGCATTTCAGTGCTTGCCTGGCGTAGGTCCTAAGTCAGCGCAGAGAATGGTTCTTCATCTTCTTGAAAGAAATAAGAATGCTGGCTTAATATTAGCAAATACGCTAAGTAATGCCTTGGAAACTGTGGATAAATGTTCCAATTGCAGAATATTTACTGAAGATGAGTTTTGTCAAATTTGTTCAAATGAAAAACGTAATAAGAAGCAGATATGTGTTGTTGAATCTGTTTCAGATGTATTTGCAATTGAGATGAGTAACCAATTTACAGGTCAATATTTTATATTGCATGGGCACCTTTCACCGATTGACGATATTGGTCCTGAAGAGCTTGGGCTTGAAAAACTATTTGCAAGAGCTAGGGAAGAGGGGATAGAAGAGATTATTCTAGCCACTAATTCAACATTAGAGGGAGAAACGACATCTCATTTCATATATGACAAAATCAAGACTTTAGAGAATCTGAAGGTTACAAAGTTAGCAAGGGGTGTTCCTTTAGGAGGTGAATTAGAGTATGTTGATAGAGGTACGATAATGCATGCATTTAGTGGAAGACAAAACTTACGAATTGAAGAATAAATGAGAATTTTTTTCGGTCTTCTTTTTACAACAATTATAAATTTTACTTGTGGGCTTGTAGGTTTTTACGCAGCGAGTACATTCCTAATTTCTTTTATTCCTCAACATCAAACTGCCATTACCACTTATGACTACTTATGGAGTTTCCTTTTGAAATTTATGGTCATTCTGATTTTAACTTGGATAATGCACAGAGTGATGTCTACGTTAGACACACCAAAAAAAAGAATATTATTTATTTTTCTTTTAGGCAGCTCCTTTACTATCTATAACGAAGTTGATTTTTTTTGGTCTGATAATTCGCTAACTTGGAGTTTGATAATAATTATTGGTGAATCCATAAATTGGCTAATAACAGGATACTTATTGTCAAAGTTCGTAAAGCCAAAACATTTAGGTGCTCTTTAAAGAAAATATTCAAGTCTTTACTTCTTTAAATAAATATTTATGTTTTTTATTTACTCAGCAGTATCATACATATCAAATAATTTTTAAAATATATGAGTATTAAATCTGATAGGTGGATCAAAGAAATGGCAATTCATCACGAAATGATTAAACCTTTTGAATTGGAACAAGTGCGGTTTGGAAAAAATGAAGAGAAATTAATCTCATACGGTACTTCTTCATATGGCTATGATGTTAGATGTTCAAATGAGTTTAAAGTCTTCACCAATATCAATTCTGCAACCGTTGATCCGAAGAGGTTTGATGAGGACAGTTTTGTTGATATTCAAAGTGAAGTTTGTGTAATTCCGCCTAATTCTTTTGCGCTTGCTAGTACTATTGAATATTTCAAAATCCCTAGAAATGTTTTAACTATTTGCTTAGGTAAATCTACCTATGCACGGTGTGGAATTATAGTGAACGTAACTCCTTTAGAACCAGAATGGGAAGGCCATGTTACCTTGGAGTTTTCCAATACCACTAGCCTGCCTGCTAAGATTTATGCCAATGAAGGCGTGGCTCAGATGCTATTTTTAGAATCTGACGAAGAATGCGAAGTCAGTTACAAAGATAGAGGTGGAAAATATCAAGGCCAAAGAGGTGTAACTCTTCCTAAGGCCTAACCTATCTCCTGAAAGTCTTTAATCTTTATTACGACTTCTCTATCGTTTTTGTCATAAATTTTAATGACTGAGTAATCTAAATCAGGTGCTAACCAAAATACTTGCGAACGATCACTTTCATCACTAAATTTTCTAGAAACTTTATAAGCCTCATAGGTGCCAAAAGAAGTTTCAACAAATTCTTTTTCTTTATTTACATTGTAAATTCTATTTTTGATGACACCTTTCCAATATACGACGTAAGAAATCTCGTCAGGAATATTTTCTTCACCAAACTCTCTAAAGTCTAGACGTAATTGCAACGATGCCGAACTAGGGCCTAATACATTATCTTGGAGAGGAATAATTCCTTGATCTTTATTTTCAATAAATGAAACTTCATCTTTGCTCCAATCAAATTCAGCTGAAGCCTTAGACCTTCTGAATAATATTCTTTGATTAAATTTATAGTTTAAAGGTTTAATTTGATTATCAATAAGTTCAAAAACCTCAGATTCCTCCCTTCTGACTATTGAACCCCCGTCCAATAAAGATGTTAACTTCCAAGAGCCATTATCTAGCTTGATCATTTCAACCTGCATTTCTCCTACATTACTTTCTAATGTAGCGCGAGAAGGTTTGATTTCTTCTGCAGCTATTAATGTTTGGATTGATGCAGCAATTATTATTGCCAAGGCAAGTATTATTTTCATTATCTATGCTTGTTTAATTATTTCCCCGTCAGACAAATAGATTTTTTTATTTGCTATTTGATTAATAACCCATGGATAAAGCTCATGCTCTAATTCATGGATAGCTTTTTGCAGTTCATCTATATCTTGTGTTTCTACTTTTAAACTCGACTGGGCACATATTGGCCCTCCATCTAACGTATTGTCAACATAATGAACTGTAACACCATGATATTCTTCATTATTATCTAATACTCTTTTATGAGTATCTAGGCCTTTGTATTTAGGTAATAAAGAAGGATGAATATTTATTAACTTACCTGAGTATTTATTTACAAATAGGGGGCTAAGAATTCTCATAAATCCTGCCAAGACAACTAAATCAGGTTTATATTTTTCCAGAGTTCCTATTAACTCCTTATCAAAGTCTTCCCTAGAAGGGAAATCAGTATGGTCTACAAAGAAATTATCAATATTTGCTTCTGAAGCTCTCTTTAATCCATATGCATCTTTTTTATTGCTCAAAACGCAAGACAGTTCAACCGTTTCGTCTGATTCGAATTTATCAATTATTGCCTGTAAATTAGAACCACTACCCGATATAAGTACAGCTACTTTAAACTTACTCATTAAATTTAGACATATAAGACTTGTGATTCGTTCGGCTCTTTTTCTTGAATTTTTCCAATGGTTTTTGCAAACAAAGATTGATTCAAGGCACCCAAAACATCCTCTTCATTTGATTTATTTACAGAGATTATCAAACCTACACCGCAATTAAATGTATTAACTAGATTTTCTTTAGGCATACCGGTCGTTTCCATTAGCCATCTGAAATATTTCCCGGAAGGCCAATCATCAAAGTCATGTTCAATGATAGCTTTTTGATTCTCTCCAAGCATCCTTGGAATATTTTCATCGAATCCACCACCTGTTATGTGTGAGATGGCATTGATGCTTATTATTTTTTTTAAAGCTAAGATTTCATTGACGTACACATGAGTTGGTTTTAAAAGTATGTCTCCTAGTTTTTCACCATCAATTTTTTCTTCAAGATCAATATCAAAGTCATTTATAACCTTACGGATTAAAGAAAATCCATTAGAGTGAAAACCCGAAGATTCTATCCCAATTAAGATATCCTCATTTTTAGGACCTTCTATGCCTAGAATTTCGCCTTCCTCTACGACACCTAATGCAAACCCTGCAAGATCAAAACTATTTTCAGGAAAGGCACCAGGGTGCTCTGCTGTTTCACCGCCTACCAAGGAACAATTTGCTAACTCACAACCTTTTGCAATCCCTTTGATGACATTAGCAGCTGTTTCAACTTTCAGCTTATCAGTTACATAGTAATCTAAAAATACTAGTGGCTCAGCACCGCAAACTATTAAATCATTGACACACATGGCCACAAGATCGATCCCAATACTATCAAAGTTATTTAATTCCTTTGCTATCTCAATCTTTGTTCCAACACCGTCTGTACAAGTCACTAAGATGGGGTTCTTTATATGTTTTGGTATTCTACTTAGAGCCGAAAATGAACCAAGTCCACTTAAGATTTCTGGTCTTTTTGTTTTTTCTACAAAAGGCTTTATTTTGTCTACAAGAGCATAACCAGCTTCAACATCAACACCAGATTGTCTGTAGCTCAATTCTTTACGATTTTGTTCTTTATCTTCTGTAGTCATCGACTTCGATTAAATTTTGTTTTATTTTATCAACCTTGGGTAAATACTTCTGAATTAATTAAAGATGTTACAAAAATTTATTTTCTGCATTGCATTTCTGCATATGACAGGCTCTATTTCTTGCCAAGAAATATTCAGCTTAAAAAAGTCATATGATTCACAAGTTTTTATAGAAGGAACAGATCAGGTTTCAATTAAACAAGGAATGCAACTTGCTCTATCATCGTTATTAGTGAACCTCAGCGGAAATTCAAAAATAGTAAATGAAAAATCTATAAGGGCAATGATGGACGCTCCAGAAAAATACGTAACCCAATACAAATTAGGCACGGAAGATAAAAAAATTTATGCAAGTTTTATTTTTGAAGGAGACCTGATTAGATCTTATCTATCAGAAAACGAATTACCCCTTTGGCTGTCTAATGACAATTTAATTTTGTCTTATCTCCCATGCAAAGAAGAAAGCGATACCGTTAAATCAGAAGAAGAAAATGAGAAATGTAATCAACTAGAAGAAATATTGAATGATTTGTCTAGTAGGAGAAATTCTATAATTGCAAATCCATTAATGGATTTAAAAGATATCAATTATTTTGAATCTTTAGGATCAATATCAACAGAAAGATTTATGAAAAGAATATCCAGAAGATACGAAGTAGGTCCCTGGTTATTATGTTTGATCAAAGATGAATTTGGTCTTTTGTTAGATAATCCTAAATGCCTCTCGTCTCTGGGGGAACAGTCCTCTCCCTCTGAAGCCCTCAATGATTTATTGGATAAAGTTAATTCAAAAAAATCTCTAGTCGTAGATAAAAATATAAAAAATAAAACCTCTATTAGGGTAATTGGTATAACTAATCTTGCAAATTTAGAAAATGTTTTGAATGACTTGAAGTCCCAAGTACTTGTATATGGAGTTACTTTAAAAAAAGTTGAAGGAGATACTTTGGATATTTTACTTTCACATTTTGGTAAATCAGAGGATCTCAAAAACCTGCTAAATATCAATGATGATTTTAAAGGAATGGATAATAGTTCTGCGAAAGTGGTTTCTTACAAATATAATAATAGCTAAGTCATGTTATCTGCTATCCCAAACATCATCACGTCTTTGCGATTTATTTTGGTTGTGCCAATAAGCTTTTATATTTATCAAGGCAATGATCTTTTGGCTTTGATTCTTTTTATAATAGCTGGTCTATCTGATGGTTTAGATGGGTATTTAGCGCGAAAATTTAATTGGCAAAGTGACTTTGGCCAATTTGCTGATCCATTAGCTGATAAATGCCTGATCATGGCAACCTTACTAGCTTTAGCCTTTTCAGACAAACTACCTTTATGGTTTGTCTATATAATCATTTCAAGAGATGGAATTGTATTGATAGGAGCAATGCTTCACCTTCTTCTTTTTAATAATAAACAAGCTCTGTCTAATAGATGGGGGAAACATTACACAGGATGGACAATAGCATTATTTATTATTCTTCTAATTCAATCTGCTTTTCAAATTTTACCTTATTACTTTGAATGGGTAGCTATGACTGGGGTGATAATTTTCACATTCTTAAGTCTTTTTAATTACTTTAAAAGTGAAGGGAAAATAATTTTTGAACAATTTTTATGAGCGAATCACCTGATCAGCTTAATTTGAATATCAAACTTGATGACTCTGTAAGCTTGGATAAGTTTATTCAATGCGATAGTAATATTGATTGTTTAAACTTCCTCAGAAATACACTAAAAGAAGACTCTATCTCGAATTTATTTTATATATGGGGTAGAGAAGGGGTAGGAAAATCTTACATTATGCAGGCTCTAAACAGAGAGTTTATCAATCTAGATAAAAGGACCTTTCATTTATCTCTCAATGATAAGAGAGTTTCATCTCATGAAATTCTACAAAACCTAGAGTCCTTAGATGTGATACTAATAGAGAACATAGATAGTCTTCCAAAAGATGAAGAATGGGAAACTCAAATTTTTTCACTCATTAATAATGCCCTTACAAGCAAAATCAAAATTTATCTTTCTTCATGTAAAGTTTCAAAAGAACTGCAAATAAGCCTTAAAGATTTACAGTCAAGATTGTCCTATTTTACTGCGATCGAAATACCTGAAATTAGCAATGAAGAAAAATTAGATGCTTTATCTCAGTCTTCAGCTAGAAAGGGCATTGATTTGGATACAAAAACAAAAGAATTTATTATCAATAATACTTCTAGAGGCTTATCCGATTTGTTACAGCTCTTAAATGATTTAGATGTGTATTCACTTAAGAAGAAGAAAAAAGTTACCCCATCACTTATAAGACAACTATTAAAAGTTAGATCGGACAATCCTCACAAATAACGTAGATTCCTTTTGGGTCATTGAGTTGGTCTATATCTTTTAGGGCATTTATTACATTTTTTAGTACGAAGTTATCTTTTATGTATGCGGGGATCATCCAACCAACATAACCTGAAAATCTTTTTACTAATTGAGCTCTCCAATCAACAGTTTGAATAGGATAGTAGATTGAGTATTCATTAATTTCTGCTAGTTCAGCAGCTCTTTTAATGGCCATTTTCAGATTTCCTATTTCATCAACTAAGCCTAGATCTTTTGCCGAAGACCCGGCCCATACTCTACCTTGAGCAATTTGATCAACTTGATCTATTGGAATATCTCTTGCTTCGCTTACTAATCCTATAAATCTTTTATAGCCATACTCTATTTCACTTTGGATTATCCTAGACAAACCTTTACTTAGAGGTTGAGTGATGTCTCCTGATAGATCGATCTTTGAGGTTTTGACACCATCACTGTTTATACCAATTTCATTCAGTGCTCTATCGAAGGTAGGAAGCAAACCAAAGATTCCTATTGATCCAGTTATAGTATTATGAGAAGCCCAAATTTCGTGCGCATTAGCTGAAATCCAATATCCACCGGAAGCAGCAACATTGCCCATGGAAGCAATTATTTTTAAACCCTTTTCTTTCGCTTCTAAGAGCTCTTGTCTAATTTGCTCTGAAGCAAATACTCCACCTCCACCAGAATCAACTCTAAGAACAATTGCTTTAACATTTTCATCTTCATGTGCTTCCCTAATAAGTCTTGAGGTTGAATCCCCTCCAATTGTCCCTGGTGGTTGCACTCCATCAACTATGGTTCCTTTAGCAACTATGACCGCAATCTTGTCTTTACCTTGCTGGTCTATTTTTTCTGAGCGAATAAGTTGAAAATACTCGAAGCCAGAAATTCTAGAAAAAGACTTCTTATCTTCAGATTCACCAAATAATTCTTTAAGATAAGATCTTGTCTTTGTCCTAGGCAATAATTTATCTACCAAGCCATAATCAAGAAAAGCTTCAGATGTTGAACCGCTTTTATCAGTTAAAACTTTATCTGCATTATCAACTAGGTACTGAATTTCATTAGATGTCATTGCTCGATTTTTAGAAACTTCATCTTTATAAGAATCCCAAAGAACATTTAAGTAAGCCATATTAGCTTCTTTAGCTTCTTTAGACATTTTGTTATCTAGATAAGGCTCTACAGCAGATTTATATGTACCTACTCTGAAAACATTAAAATCCACTTTGATCTTATCAAGAAAAGATTTAAAGAATAATCTACTTCGTCCGAACCCATCTATGCCTACTACTCCATCATTATTCATAATTATCTCATCGGCATATGATGCGAGATAATAGCCACTTCTAGAGTAATAATCACCGACAGCAATTATGGTCTTATCTGCATCTTGAATTTTTTGTAGAGCAACTCCTACATCATATAAAACAGCCTGTCCGGTCCCATCTATGTTATCTAGTCTCAAAAGGACATTCTGTACTCTCTTATCTTGGGCGGCAGATTCAAGAACTTCTAGCAGGTCTCCAACATATAATTCTCTTGGCAGATCACCACTCAGTTGATCAAAGGGATCATTTGAACCTGTAATTTGTTCAACAATCGGCCCCATTGGGTTTATTACAAGTGCTTTATTAGTTGGGTCTTTAAATTCATTTACAAACAAAGAGCTGATAAAAGAAAAAATTGAAATGATTATGACGATCGAAAAAATTATATTTAGTGATAAAAAAAATAATTTTCCTGAAAAAAGCCAAAAAAGTGGATTACTTTTAAATTTTTCAAAGAGAGTTTTTTGTTCCATATTCTTTTTAGTTTATTAATTTTAAGACATTTTCTGGAGGTCTACCAATGATAGCTTGATTGCTTGATACAACAATTGGTCTTTCAATTAATTTTGGATTTTCTGACATAAGTTTGATAATTTCTGAATCATCCAGAGCTCTGTCTTTCAAATTTAACTCTTTATATTCAACTTCACCTGTTCGAAGTAATTCTCTGGGTTCAATTCCTAAGAAATCCAATATTTTCGTTAAATCAGATTCTGAAGGTGGCTCTTCAAGATATAGGACGATTTTTGGATTGATACCTTCCTGCTTTAATAAATCTAATGTTTGTCTGGATTTACTACACCTAGGATTATGGTAAATGGTAAAATGCTTCATAGGATAAAAAATTAAATGACATTAAAAAATCTATATTACAAGACAAAATATATTTTACTTATAAATCTTATATTTATTTTAAGTGCTTGCTCAGAACCAGATTACAGGCTTGTTGATGGTGGTTCTGGGAAAGTGGATGACTTTTTAGGAAAGTGGTTAATCGTAAATTATTGGGCAGACTGGTGCCCACCCTGTATTAAAGAGATGCCTGAACTTGAAAGTTTTTATAAGGATAATAAGGGACAGGCTCTAGTATTAACTTATAACTTCGATAGACTTGAAGGTGAAGAATTAGAAAATCAAATTATCAGATTTGGTGTTAATGTCCCAAGTATTTTAAATGATCCTGGAGTATTGTTTGGATGGGAGTCTCCACCAAGCTTACCAGCTACCTATGTTCTTGATCCTGAAGGTAAGCTCATCCACACATTAATAGGACCTCAAACACAGGAGAGCCTCGAAACTCTAATAGGGCTTTCAAAATAACTAATTAATAAATATTTCTGGATTTATAGGTATACCTAGGAAATATACCTCCCAATGTAAATGAGGTCCCGTAACTCTTCCTGTGCTTCCAACATATCCAAGGACTTCTCCTGCAATTAACGATTGGTTCATAACGACAGCCTCTTCACTCATATGAGAATAACTACTTACTAAGCCATTTCCATGATCTAGGTAAACGATATTTCCTTTATAAAAGAAATTACCGATGAGAATTACTTTACCATCTAAAGGAGCTCTAATAGGTTCGCCTTCATTGGCAGCAATATCCAAACCGATGTGTCTATTCCTAGGCTCCCCATTTATAAACCTTCTAACACCAAATTCACTGCTAGTTATACCTGTTACTGGTATATCCATCTTTGTTTGCTTGAAATCTGAAGACGATAAAGTATTTTTCGCGGTCAAACCTTCTAGGTACTCTCTTTCTATTCTTTCCTGCATTGAACTTGGAGGATTGACTAAGTCTTTATTCTGTATTTGTATCCTAGATTCCCTATAAAATTTATTCTCAATACTTAGAGTGTCTATAAGTTCATCATTGAGAATTACTTCAATTTTATTCTTACTATAGGTAAGTGGAATTGGAGCAAGAATGTTTGCATTAAAATCATCATCTCTACAAATCGTAAATTTGAGATTGCCCACTTGTAATTTATTCTTTAAATCTGAATCATTCGACTTCAGAAAGTAGTTAACTAATCCTCCTGGGTAATTTTTATCTATAGGAAAAGAACAGCTTTCTTTTTTATTAAGAGTAGGAAGGTTTGCACAAGATGATAGTAAACATATCAATAAAACTAAAGACCTACTCTTCATCAATCTTATTAAGTATTTGAGCAAGAATTTCTCCTTTTTGAAATCTTGCTTTAATCTTTTGATTTACCTTTAACTCTTCAGAAGAGGTAATAACTTTATTAGTATCATCTGTAACAATTGAGTAGCCTCTGCTCAATACAGCTAAAGGACTTACCGCCTCTAGAGTATTGATATTTTTAAGATAGCTTTTTTTAGTTTTCTCAATATTTAATTTTATTGAGTTAATAAGGTTTAAATAACTTTCGTTTATTTTAGTCTGTTTAAATTTGATTTCTGTTACTGGAGAAGAGGCCTTCAGTTGTGAGGTGTTTCTCTCTAATTTATTTTTCTTATCTAAGGCTATATTTAATAAAAGGTCTTTCATTCTTGTCTCAAAATTGTCTAATTTTTGTGATGTCTCTCTCAATTTTTCGCCAGGATGTCTGATGAGAGCCATTTTAAAATCGAGAACTTCTTTTAAAGCTTCAATTTTATTTAGTAATCCCTTTTCAATTGAGTCTTTATTCCTTGAGAAGGATTCCAATAAATTAGTATGATTCTGACTTATTATTTCAGCGGCTGCAGACGGTGTTGGAGCTCTTAAATCTGAGACAAAATCGCTAATTGTGAAGTCAGTCTCATGACCAATGGCACTAATTATTGGAAGTTGTGACTTTGAGATCTCTCTTGCAACAGATTCCATATTAAAACACCACAAGTCTTCTATTGATCCGCCACCTCTAGCTAAAATAATCACATCAAAATTTTCTACTTCATTAGCTTTCCTTATTGCTCTAACAATTTCTTTATCTGCCGTTCTTCCTTGAACTTGCGACTCCACTAAAGTGAGCTTTATAAATGGTGATCTTCTTCTAAGCACATTTATGATATCTTGAAATACTGCTCCAGTTTCCGATGTGATTACAGCAACTGATAAAGGAAGTTTAGGAATTGATTTTTTTCTACTTTGATCAAAGAGACCGTCATTTTCTAGCTTTATTTTTAGATCTTCAAATGCTTTTAGTAATGCTCCTTCACCAAAAACCTCGATATGTTTAACATTAAATTGATATCTTCCTGAAGGTGCGTAAATACTAATATTGCCATTTAGAATTAATTCATCTCCAATCTTCGGATCAAATAAAACATTTTGGTTTTCAAATTTAAACATCACACAACTCAAAGAGGACTTCTTATCTTTTATGGTAAAGTACCAATGACCCGATCCATGAGCTGTAAAGCTGGAAATTTCGCCTTGTATCCAAACATTAGATAAATCCTTTTCTAATAAACCTTTAGCAAGGTTATTAATGTCAGATACCGAAACAATTTCTTGATTATTTGAAGGAATTTGGCTCATGTAACAAAAGTATAACTGAAGATTTTGAACGAAGAAAAAAATATGTCGAGAGAGCTTATAAAAGGTATTTTCTTATTATTAGTTGGTGCTTTAATGTTGGGAGGTTCAGGAATTTTTGTAAAAATCAGTGAATCCTCACCTTCTTTGATTGCATTTTATAGATCTCTTTTTGCATTACCTTTTTTATATGTATGGATGAAATTTGAAGAAAGAAAAAAGTCTCCGGACATAACTTGGGACAAAAAAACATTTTTCTTTCTGGTATTAGGTGGATTATGTTTTGCCTTGGATATGTCAATTTGGAATTGGTCTTTGTCCTTTACCTCAGTTGCCAATGCAACTCTAATGGCAAATATAGCACCAGTCTTTGTTGTTATCTTCGGGGTCTTATTTCTTGGCTACAAAATAGAAGTCTCTTTTGTAATTATTTTATTGCTTGCCTTATCGGGAGTATTTCTTGTTGTTTTGCCAGGCGAACAAATAATGGTCTTCGGAGACTCATTGGGAATTCTAGCTGCAGTTTTTTATGCAGGTTATATATTATCCATAAAAGATCTGACCAATGTTCTTCAACCAGCAAAGACTCTCTTTTTGGTAACAATAATAACTACTCTTTGTTTGCTTTCCATTAGCTTGATGGAAGTGGAAAGCTTGAGTCTAAGTAAATCAGAGTTTTTTATACTCATTTCTTATGCTATTTTTTCTCAAACTTTTGCACAAGGATTGATTACTTCAGGAATTTCAAGAGTTTCCGCTCATCTATCTTCGCTAGTACTCTTGATGCAACCTGTTGCCGCTGCATTTTATGGATGGTTTTTTCTAAAAGAGCTATTAAGCCCTATGCAAATGGCTGGGGGATTAATAGTTTTGGCGGCTATTTATTTAGCTTCTAGAAAATAAGCTAATCCCATTTGGGCTCTCTTTTCTCAAGAAAAGCTGCTATACCTTCTTGGGCATCAGGACCTGCGAATGTTTCAGCACTCTTCTTGCCGAGATACGGAAGGGCTTCATCAAAATTCATGGCATCTTGATTTACATAAGCTTCTAAGCCGAACTGCATTGTTCCAGGTGCCAAGTTTGCTAGATCAGATGCTAGTTTATCAACGGTCTCATCTAACTGATCGCTAGGCACTGATTGATTAATCAAACCCCATTCCTCAGCCTTCTTAGAATCAATTGCTTGACCTCTCATGCAAAAATCTAATCCAGCTCTTTTTGGCATAACTCTAAATAATCCAGCCATAACCATATGAGGCCACACACCTCTTAGAATCTCTGGAGCTGAGAACTTAGCCTCTTCAGTTGCAATAGCATGTGTGCAATTTGTAACCATTAAAAGGGCGCCTGCATGAACTGAGCCTTGTATCTTACAAATTACAGGTTTGTATAAATGTCTAATGAGAAGACTAATATCATCAGATCCCTCTATTATGGGCACGTTTGATTCAGCTTTTTCTCTTCTAAGATCTGCACCTGCACAAAACACATCACCTTCAGCACCTATTATCACAACTCTGATTTCCCTCTCTTGTTTTGCATAAGATAATGCGTAACAAATTTCATTCATCATCACGTTATTAAGCGCATTTTTCTTTTCAGGCCTATTAAGGGTAATGGTGAGAACATTATTTTCTACATTTATTTTGGTAGCTTGAAATATTAATCCTTCAAGAGATAATTTATTTTCCATAGTCATGTTAATTTTTTAAATAATCGGGAATTTCAATATCCTTAGCTCTTAAGTATTCGCCCAAAGATTTTGCTTGGCCATCTAAACGAGTCGAAGAGGAAACTCCATCTTGTAAGATGTCATGAACATAGAAGTTCAGAGAGAGTATATTGGGTAGTTCGTACCTATCAATTTCGTATTGGTTTAGATCTGGCAATAGCTCCTTAAGCTTTTCTACTGAAAGAAAATCATACAGATATGAATAAGACTCTTGATTTTTGGCCCAAACACCTAAATTTGCGCATCCCCCTTTATCTCCAGATCTGGTTCCATAAAGGCTTCCAAATTTTGCCTTAGAAACATTTTCGTAAGATGGCAATTCATTTTCATAAGGTTCCTTTTGATAATAGGTTTCTTCAAAATCCATCTGACTAGTTGGTTCAACTTCTATTGTTTTACCTTCAAAATGAACATTTTCTTTTATAAATTTACTATCGATTAGAGCAGGCCAATATTGAATATAAGGACCTGAAGGCATTCCGGATCTTCCTGTGTAACCGGGGATGCTCGCCAAACCTAATTCAACTATCTTTGCACTAAAAAGTCGTCCAACAAGATCTGGATTTTGTGACATTACGGAAATTCTTAGAGATGCTTGTGCCTCTTCATTAGATTTCGGATTATCATGATCTGTCCTGATGAGCTGAATATCAACATGATCAAATTGATCCTTCCCTCCGACATTATCAAATATTAGATCTGTGACTAGTTTAGCTTTATCTTCTATATCAACTCCTGTTAAAAGGATTTCTGTTCCATTTCTAAAACCACCGGCAAGGTTAACGCAAACTTTATGAGTTTTTGGAGCACTTGAACCTCTGCATCCGCTAACAAAAACTCTATCTTCTGCTTCTTGTTCCATCTTCAGGGTATCAAAGTGTCCTATAACATCAGGATTCATATAAGCAGGTGAACCAATTTCATATAAAAGTTGGGCAGTTACAGTGCCTACCGATACCAACCCACCAGTCCCAGGATGTTTTGTTACGGTAAAACTTCCATCCTCATATATTTCAGCAATTGGATAACCTATATTGAAGAAAGAGGGGACTTCATGAAAAAAAGAGTAATTACCACCAGTCGCTTGGGCTCCACATTCTATTATGTGACCAGCAGCTAAAGCACCTGCCAGAGCATCAAAATTATCCCTAGACCAATTATATTTCCAAGCCGCAGGACCAATCACTACTGCAGCATCGGTCACTCTAGGGCATACAACTACGTCAGCGCCATTATCTAAGGCTTCTTTTATACCCCAGGCACCGAAATATGCATTTGCTGTCAGAGGTGGTTTTGAGTAATCATGCAGAGAAGTACCTTTTTCCATATTAGCTAGAGGCTCATTAGCTTTCTTTAACTCCTCAAACCTTGGAATAAGATCATCTCCATCAATATAAGCAACCTTTAGATCTAAATTTAATTCTTGAATAATTTCCTCAATTTTATTTGCCATAGAGGAGGGATTTAGGCCTCCTGCATTGGTGACTATTTTTATATTTTTTTCTTGGCAAGTCTCAGCTACATCTTTGAATTGTTTTAAGAAGGTTCCTACATATCCTTGATCCTCTCCTCTGTTCATCTTTTGGTTGTATAAGATTGTCATAGTTAGTTCAGCTAGATAGTCACCTGTTAAGACATCTATAGGTCCGCCCTCAACCATGTCCTTTGCAGCTGAAAGTCTATCTCCATAAAAACCACTACAGTTTCCTATGATTATTTTATCTTTAGAGTTTGCCATATATTTAGTTATCTACGACCATTAATAGAGCACCATTCTCTAATTGATCGTCCTTTTTAATTAAAACTTTGGTGACCTTGCCATCTTCAGAAGCTTTAACCTGATGTTCCATTTTCATGGCTTCTAGTATCACGAGGGTATCTCCCTTTTTAACTTTCGAGCCTACCTTAACTTTTAAATCAATAACTTTTCCTGGCATGGGTGCAATCAATCCACCGGCCTGAATCTCTGAACCAGGCAGGGTAAATCTAGGCAATATTTTAAAGAGAGCATCACCCCATGGCCCATGCACAACGATGTTGTCATCAGCTTGAGTAATTTTTGAATAGAATCTTGAAGTGTTAATTTCAATATCTATACCAGATTGTGTCCAGTCTATAACTTTTGCAGTTGTTTCCTCATTTACCGTAAAAGACCCATCTCTATTAGACTTATAAGTTACTTCAACTTCATTATCTAAATAACTTAGAGTTATTTTTTGTCTTGGAAGACGCGAGTTTCTCCAACCAGTTGGTATTTCTTTTAGGATATTGGCATTTTCCCTATTTTGACCTTGAATCCACAAAGCTGCTGCTGAGGTTGCATTTTCTAGAGCAGATCCCTTAAGAACAACTGCTCTTTGAGGATTACTTTTTTCAATGAAGTCTGAAGTTGTTTTACCTTTTAAAAAGTCTTCTGACCTCAATGAAGCTACTAAAAAATCTCTGTTAGTAGTTACGCCCCCAATGTGTAAGCTTTCTAGGGCTAAGGCAAGTTTATTTGCTGCATCCACTCTAGTTTTGCCTTTAGTTATAACCTTCGCAAGCATCGGATCGAAATCTGTACCTACCACTGATCCTTGCTCTATTCCTGTATCCCATCTTGCATCTATATTTGTGTCGCTTTCATAAGCAATAAGAGTTCCTGTCGCAGGTAAAAAGTCATTAGAGGGATCTTCTGCATATAATCTGGCTTCTATAGATGAACCTTTCCAAGTAATATCATCTTGAGAATAGCCAAGCTCTTCTCCTCTAGCAATACGTAATTGTTCATAGACTAAGTCTTTTCCTGTAACTTCTTCGGTGACAGGATGCTCAACTTGTAATCTGGTATTAACTTCTAAAAACCAGAACTCTCCTGTCTTATCATCTACTAAAAATTCAACAGTACCTGCGGACTCATATTTCAGTTTTTTAGCAAGCTTAATTGCTGCATCACCCATTGCAGTTCTCATCTCCGAGTTAACTCTTGGAGAAGGAGATTCTTCTATGATCTTTTGATGTCTTCTTTGTATAGAGCATTCTCTCTCACCAAGGTGGACTACATTTCCTTGAGAATCTCCTAAAATTTGTATTTCAATATGTCTAGAAGAAGCTACATATCTTTCTATAAAGACTCGATCATCTCCAAAACCAGTTTTAGCTTCTCTTTGAGCTCCAGCAATTGCTTCTTTGAGGTCTTTTTTATCCTCAACTATCCGCATGCCTTTTCCACCACCGCCTGCTGCAGCTTTTATGAGGATTGGATAGCCTATGGTGTTTGCTTTTTTAGGATCAGTAGTCATTGGTAGAGTAGGGACTCCGGCCTTTTCAGCTATATCTTTAGCTTTCAGCTTATCTCCCATTGAAGTTATAACTCTTGAATTAGGTCCTACCCAAATCAAGCCCTCTTTTTGAACAGCTCTGGCAAATTTTGCATTCTCAGATAGGAAACCATAACCAGGATGAATTGCTTCTGCACCAGTTTGTTTGGCAGCATTTATTATTTCGTTACCATTTAGGTAAGAGTCACTTAACTTTATGGCTTGATCTGCCATTCGAACAAACGGCGAATGGGTATCCGCCTCTGTATAGACAGCAACACATGAAATGCCCATTTCATGAGCAGTTTTGATAATCCTGCAAGCTATTTCACCTCTATTGGCTATTAATAATTTATGAAAAGTCATAGTCTGTATACTCCATATCCAGGTGAACCTTCGATATTTCTTCCATTAACTAAAGACAAACACATTCCCAGCACTGTACGTGTATCTCTAGGGTCTATAATCCCATCGTCACTAATTGCACCAGTTGCTCTTAAGGCTAAAGAACCTTCCTCTTGAGCCTTTTCAGCAAAAGCAACCATTTTGGCATCTTCTTTTTCATCAAATTTTTCTCCCGTTCGTGCAGCTCTAGCTCTACGAACTATCGACATTACCCCTGCAATTTGCTGAGGGCCCATAACTGCAACCTTCGCTGTTGGCCATAAAAAGGTAAATTTATTATCATAAGCTCTACCCGACATTGCATAAGTTCCTGCCCCGTAACTGGCCCCTAAAATAATAGTGAGATGTGGAACGGTCGAGTTCGAAACGGAATTTAAAAATTGAGCTCCTCTTTTAATTTGACCAGCTTGCTCATAGTCTTTTCCAACTACAAAACCCGTAATGTTGTGCAGGAAGATAATGGGTATGTCTATTTGATTACATAATTGAACAAATTGACCACCTTTTGCCGCGGTATCTGGAAAAATAGGCCCATTATTCCCCAATATACCCACTGTATATCCATGAATAGTTGCGAAACCGCATATTAAGGTGGGCCCAAATAGAGGTTTAAATTCTTCAAATCTAGAGCCATCAGTAATACGTCCAATAACTTCCCTAACATCAAGAGGTCTTTTTAAATCTGGGTCCACTAACCCCAAAAGATCTTCAGTATCAAGAATTGGATCATCAGCTTTCATAGTAGGCTCTTTACCTTCTTTCCTCCAATTTAAGTGAGACACAACTTCTCTTCCTATCCTTAGAGCATCCATTTCATCTTCGGCAAGATAATCAGCTAGCCCTGAAACTTCGGCATGCATTTGTCCTCCACCAAGAGTTTCATCGTCTGATTCTTCTCCAGTAGCCATTTTTACAAGCGGTGGACCACCAAGAAATACTTTAGATTGCTTCTTGATGAAAATATTATAATCAGACATGCCAGGTTGATAGGCCCCTCCAGCTGTTGAAGAACCAAAAACAATTGATATAGTTGGGATTCTTAATTTTGACAGTTCTGTAACTTCGTAGAAAGTTCTTCCTGATTCAGCAAAGTGACCAGCGCCTAATATAGTTCCAGCTGCACCTTTTTTGCCTTTGCCTCCACCCATTCTCAAATCACCACCAGCTGACTCCACAAATTGAACATAAGGAAGTTTATTGACTCTCGAAATTTCCATTGCTCTAGACCATTTCTTGCCTGAAAAAGCATGCATAGCACCAGCCAGAACAGTAGGATCATTTGCAAAAATAACTACTTCTGTTCCTGCTACTATTCCAATGCCTGCAACCGCACCTCCTCCAACAGGATAATCAGATGCGTAAGCTGCTAAAGAGCTTATCTCCAAGAAAGGTGTATCTGGGTCTAAAAAGTTCGCAATTCTATCTCGAACAGACATTTTTCCTCTAGCGGCTAACCTTTCATGGTGATGCATTCCTCCGCCAAGTTCAACATAATCAAGCAAGTCTTCAATGCCATCAAGTTTTTCTAACATAGCATCTTTATATTGATTAAATTCTTCAGATTTATTATCAATGTTAGTTTCCAAGGCAGGTGCTAAAAGGGTATTTTTCATATCTTGAATGTATAATGCTCTCCGAAGCGCTCTTTTAAAAATTGTCCAAAAACAAGTTAACGAATATTAACAATTGAGAGTTAGTAACAAAAGGATATTTTTCTAAAAATTACTCATGCAAGCTAGGAGTTTCCATATAGGAATGGTCGTGGAAGAAATCAATAGGAATTCTTTTGATACTATCTTATTGAATAAATCAAAAAAGAAAGCTAAAGGCATAGAGGAAATTACTTTTGCCTACTACATTATTTTAAGAGCAGAAGACATCGCTTCAAAAGAAGAATTTCCACTTAGAAAATTCTAATTTTTCTAAAGGATATTTAAATATCTTTTTCGATTAAAAATATCTATGAATTTATATATACTCATTATTACTTCTTGGAGAGAAAATTATGAATAATGTTAATGAGGTAAAAGAATTTGATGCTGTAGTAATTGGTGCAGGGTTTGCAGGAATTTATCAACTTTTAAAACTTAGAAGACTTGGGTTGAATGTAATTATTCTAGAAAAGGCCGATCAAATTGGAGGAACTTGGCACTGGAATAGATATCCTGGAGCTAGATGTGACATTCCGTCTCTAGAATACTCATACCAATTTGATGAAAGCTTGCAACAGGAATGGAATTGGACTGAGAAGTATTCAGCACAACCAGAGATCCTTGAATATTTGAACCATGTTGCAGATAGGTTTGAACTAAGAGATGGCATTCAATTTGAGGAAGAGGTGCAGAGTGCTAAATTCAACGAAGATAACTTAAAATGGAATTTAAGTACCAATAAAGCCTCATACCAAGCAAAATTTTGTATTTTTGCTACAGGTTGTTTATCTGTTCCTAATAAACCAAATTTCGATGGTATAGAAAACTTTGAAGGAGAATTACTTCAGACGTCAAATTGGCCGCACGAAGAACAAGATTTCACTGGACGGAAAGTTGCGATTATCGGAACAGGATCTTCTGCCATACAGTCGATACCTATTATTGCTGAACAAGCAGAAGAGCTATATGTTTTTCAAAGAACACCTAATTATTCAATCCCATCCAATAATGGCCCGATGGATAAGAGCATAGAGAACGAAATTAAGGCTAGATATGCAGAATTTAGAAAAGAAAACTATTTGAATGGCTTTGGTATAGCTGGTATTTCTGATGAATCTTTAATTGCTGAAACTGAGTTAGAAGAGGTGCACCAGCAACTTGAAGAAAATTGGCAAAGTGCTGGACTCGGTTTTTTTGGAGGTTATGCAGATATCCCTATTGATAAAGGTGCAAATGAAGTAGCTGCAGACTTTGTACGAAATAAAATCAAAGAAATAGTTAAAAATCCCGATACCGCTGCATTGCTTTGTCCGGATTATCATATTGGAGGTAAAAGGTTATGTGTTGATACGGGTTATTTTGAAACATTCAATAGAGAGAATGTTCATTTAATAGACTTGAAGGCAAATCCAATAAAAACAATAAGTTCTAATTCAATTGAAGCATATAAAAGTTATGAAATAGATACTTTGATCTTAGCTACAGGTTTTGATGCTATGACTGGCGCTCTTACAAATATTGATATTACTGGAAGAGAAAATATTAGGTTAAAAGATCAATGGGAGGAGGGAGCAAAATCATATCTTGGAATAGGTATTTCAAACTTTCCAAATCTTTTTACTATTACGGGTCCAGGTAGCCCATCAGTATTATCTAACATGATGCCCTCTATAGAACAGCATGTTAACTGGATAACTGATTGCATAGATTGGATGCTTAAAAATGATAAGGCTGTTATAGAGTCTTCTGAAACAGCTGAAGAAGAATGGATGTCTTTGGTAAATGAAATAGCAGACATGACAGTTTTCACGGATACAAAGTCTTGGTATAACGGATCTAATATAGAAGAAAAGGCAAAGGCATTTTTACCTTTTATTGGTGTTCCTGTTTACACGGATATGATTGAAGAAGTAGTTAATGAAGACTACAAAGGTTTTATATTCGATAGGATGAACTAGCGACTATACAAAGATATAAGTATTTAGGAGCATTGCTCCACCCATAAACACTAGGCAAGCTGCCTGGACGATAGTGGGAATAACTACAAACATAACTAAAGGGTTAAAATTCATCTTATTCATATAATCTTCCTCCCTCCAGTTTTGATAAGTGCTTTCATCAGCCTGTTCTTTGACAATTTTTAATCTTGACATAATTTATATCCTAGAAAGGTAGTCATCTAACCTTTCTTGATTCATCAGAAAAGTTTTTTTATAAGACTCAGCTTTTGCTCTGATTGCGTTAATATTAGATGAAGTTTCGACTTTTATAACTCCTATCATGGCCATCATATTGTGAGGAGTGCATTGATAGACATAAACACCTTCTTCAGTCAAAGTGACTTCTATATCTTGATTCATTGCTCCTACCCAAGGTTCCGCTCCTTCTGGAATCATACCCTCTACCGAAGAAGAATTGTGAGCAACGTCGGTTGCGACAAATTTTACGGTGTCACCTTTCTTGATAGAAAGAACTGCTGGCTCAAAAACCATCATCCCTTCCTTGCCTGCATTAAGCATTTTTACGACATGATCTTCAGAGAAGGATGAAAGGGTGAATAGAGTAAGAAATAGTGTATATGCGATCTTTTTCATGACCGCATTATATAATAAACTTATTACTATGTATAAGTTATATTTATACTATTTCGAAAGTTAACCCTGCTTTGTTTATCAGCCTATCAATTAACTTTTCACCCATAGATGGTGCAGGAGTATATATACCTCCTGCAAGATCTGAACAGTCTTGAACAAGGCATAGGGCGCTTTCAGCAATCATTTTTGATGTTGATCCATAACCTGGATCCATATCTCCGGTAACTCTAGCTCCTATTGATCCTTCTTCAAGATCTGCAAAAAACAAGACGTCATAGTTTCCTTGCTCTCTAGACTCCTTAGAAGGCCCTTCACCGGGTTGGGGTATATTGTCACCACCCATTGGATTTCCAGAAGACATAGCTTTAGCTATCTGTTCTCCTTCATCACCTTCTCCTGCGATCATCATCTCGTCATAGCAAAAATTTTCGCCATAAGCATGATCTAGCAACGCATTTGATCTATGTATATTTTTTGTATTTATCGGAGCCATTACAAATGGTGCCAACCACATATTCATTTTTTTATCTAGAAGAGGTTTGGAATCGTCTAGCTGTGATGGTCCTTCAAATCCTTCCGTTAATGAAAAGGGATTTGCTAATACTTTTATTAGTTCAGGTTTTTCTTTGAGAGTTGACATGGTCGCTCCTAGAGAAGCGATTGTTCCTCCAGAAAA
This sequence comes from uncultured SAR86 cluster bacterium, assembly GCA_902610065.1. Lineage (GTDB taxonomy): Bacteria > Pseudomonadota > Gammaproteobacteria > Magnimaribacterales > Magnimaribacteraceae > Magnimaribacter. The sequence goes on along the minus strand of CACLUH010000001.1, from coordinate 24,278 downwards.
TTCTCCATTCATAGCTTTAACTCTTCCTCTTACATGTGTAGCTGGTTTCCCAAACTTCTCCTTTGCAGCGTTTTGTACAAAATAGACTCCCAAATCAAAAGGAATACTGTCAAAACCACACGAAAACACAATTCTGGCTCCAGATTTTTGTGCCGTTTCTTTATGTGCATTTATCATTTCATACATCCACCCCGGTTCTCCTGTTAGATCAACATAATCTGTACCATTTTTAGCACACGACTCTACTAATTTAGAACCATAGAGCTGGTAAGGACCTACTGTGGTTAATATACACTTAGCTGTAGTAGTCATTTTGTCTAGAGAATCAAGATCAGTGCTATCTACTTCTAGTATTGTTATATCTTCATTGAGGTTTAGATCTTTTTTTACCTCGAGAAGTTTCTCAGTATTTCTACCAGCAATTGCGTATTTAATTGATTGATCATCTCCATACTGATCTTGCATATATTCTGCTACTAATTTACCGGTATAACCACTTGCTCCAAAAATCACTACATCAAATTCTCTATCAGACATTTTTTCTCCCTTATTCTATGAATAAAACTATTTTACATGACATAATCTATGGATAAACATATAGGTAGCTAATCATTAGGATTAAACATGAAATATCTGCATACAATGCTTAGAATAAAAGATGAAGAAACTTCATTGAAGTTTTTTGTCGATGCTCTTGGGCTTAAAGAAATGAGAAGAATACCTGTTGAAGAGGGGAGATTTACACTTTTCTTCTTAGCAGCAGATGGAGATGAGGAGTCTCAAATAGAGTTAACCTATAATTGGGATGGTGATGATCTGGGTGAGGGATCTCGAAACTTTGGACATTTAGCTTACCAAGTTGAAAATATTTATGATGTCTGTCACAGACTTAAAGAAAAAGGGGTAGAAATTAATAGACCTCCTAGAGATGGGAGAATGGCTTTTGTGAAGTCTCCAGATAATATTTCCATTGAAATATTACAGAAGGGAGATGCACTTGAGCCGATAGAACCCTGGCTATCTATGGAAAATATTGGAACCTGGTAACAAGATTTACTTTTAAAATAGTTTGAAAAGTTAATTTAATTAAGGTTCCTTATTCGGATCTCTTCTTTCATCCAATCAATAACTATATTTAATCTGTTTTCAAGATCAGTAACATGCTCAGCTAAAAGACCCGAAGCATCTGTTACGTTATTCATTGTTTCGGCATGTTGGATTAGAGTGACGATATTATTGCCGGTTTCAAATTGTTGAGATTGAAGATCTTTTAATTCATTTTCAAGCTCTCTAATCTTAATCTCAAGTTCTAATATTTTTTTCGAGACTAGTTTGTCGTTCATTATTTTTCTTGCAAGTTAAATTTTTAAGATTCAATAATTGATCACTCGTACAGTAAAGCAACTGCTGGATCGAGTTTTGCTGCTCTTCTTGCTGGCCAAATACCGAAGAATAGGCCCACCATAGCAGAGAAAGTTACAGAACCTAGAATAGCCGATAGCGACATAGCAATTGGCCATTCTTGATAAGAGGCAATTGAAAAGTATATAAGTGATCCTAGTATCACTCCTATCAGCCCCCCTATGATGCAAAGTAACATGGCTTCTACAATAAATTGAATCAGGATATCTCTCTGAGTTGCCCCCAAAGCCTTCCTCAATCCAATTTCTCTTGTTCTCTCAGTTACTGACACTAGCATGATATTCATGACGCCAATACCACCTACTAATAGGCTTATGCTGGCAATTCCTGCGATCATAGTTGTAAGAATATTTGTAGTTTCTTTTTGCAACTCTTTCACTTCGGACCAGTCAAAGACTCTAAAATCATTTTCTTCACCAGGACTGATATCATGTGTTCTTCGTAATATTCTTTCTATAGCTATCATTACTTGCGGTAGACTGAAATCCCCGTAGGATTTAACAACTATCATGTTGATCCATATTCTTCCAAATATCCTTTCAGATGCTGCTAGGACAGGAACAAAGATTCTTTCATCAGGATTATCCCAACCTCCGGAACCTTTTGGTTCGGTAATTCCAATTACTCTGTAAGATGCATCTCCTATGATGATGTTGTTATAAAGCAAGTCTTCCTTTGTGGTACCCAATTCTTTTGCAACGTCGCTTCCAACTATGGCTACTTTCTTTCCAGAAGATAAATCATTTTCTGTAAACACATTACCTTGACTTATATCTATCCCGTAGATTGAAAAATAATTAGAGGTAGTTCCGACTATAGGTAGATTGGCATTTTCAGAAATAAATTTAACTTGCTTGTTACCTCTCATCTCTGGAGCGATTTTCCATGATATATTTTGTTCTCTTTCTAGTGCTTGAACATCAGCTAGTTTTAAGGGGATGAAGGCTGACTTCACACCATTCTTTTCTTTTTGACCCGGAACTACCGACAGAACCTGTGAACCCATATCTGAAATTGAGTTTTCTATAGCTTTCTGTGCGCTGCCGCCTATAGAAACTAGAGCTATAACCGCTGCAGTACCTATAATAATCGCCAAGGCAGTCAGTATTGATCTAAGTAAATTTGCCCTTATTGCATCTAGAGCTGAGGTTAGAGATTCTTCTGATAGCATTAGAAGGGTCTCCTGCCTCTTATTCTTTCTTTAAATTCGTCTTGATTTTTAATTAGTCCGTCACTAGGAACAACATAAATTTCTTCGCCACTTTTAAGTCCTGATACTACTTCCACATAGTTATAGTCAGTGTTGCCTGTCTCTATCCATATTGGTACTGGCTTATTATTGATCCTCTTAAGCACAATAAATTTTGTGAATCCTTCATTTTCTTGTCTTTCCTCCAAGAAATCTTCAATACTTTCATCAGACAAGCCCAAAAGAGTGCCAACAAAATTAAGATTCTTTCTAGTACGTAATGCACCTGAAGGAACAGTCAGATTGGCTTTAGCATCTATAACTTTAATTTTTACTTCGGCTGTCATTCCTAAAAGAAGTAATTCTTCTTTATTATCTATATCGATAAGAATAGGAAAGGTTGTAACATTTTGGTTAACTCTTGCTAGCGGTTCAATTTTTGAGATGTAACCTAAAAATTCTTTATCTTTATAAGAGGAAACTTTAAGGCTAACTTCTTGGCCTAGGGATAAATTACCAATATCAACTTCATCTACAAAGGCTCTTACTCTTACTTTATTTAAGTCAGCCATTCTCATCAATAAAGTTCCTCCACCCACTGCTGCAGTAGGGGAGGTAATAACTGTACCCACTTCAGCCTGTCTGGTTATGACTTTTCCACTTACAGGTGAACGCACAAGAGTGTCTTCTAGGGCAATTTTGGCATTTTCAAGATAGACTTCCGCTCTTACCAATTGCGCTTTAGCAAATGAATGTAATTCTTGTATATCTTCAAACGCTTTATCAGAAATACTTTTCCCAGAATGCAGTTTTTTTCCTCTTTCAAGCTGAGCTGCTGCATTACTTAGTTTTACTTTAGATACACCAATATCTGCTTCTGCTTGAGAGAGTATATTAGACGGAGTGCGTTGATCAATTCTGGCTAAAACATCTCCTTTATTGACCTTATCACCCACTTCAGCACCGAGATATAAAATTTCTCCTGAAGCCTTAGATTTTATTTCAATGGAAGAAATAGCCTCAACTGAACCAGAGGCATCAATGATTAGTTCAAGATATCTTGATTCAGCTCTTTCAATGGTAAACAAATCAAATTCTTCATTATTATCTCCGCAACTAACTATAAGAAATAAAGCAGATAAGGATAGAATAAAATTCTTTTTCATTTTAGTTGATAGAGTCAGATTCAATTTTTCCATCTCGTATAAATATAGTTCTTTCGGTTTGCTCAGCTATTTCTTTCTCGTGTGTAATTAGGACAATAGTTTGACCTTTATTATTTAGCTCATGTAAGAGAGTCATTACTTCTTTACCGGTTTTAGAATCTAGATTGCCTGTGGGTTCATCTGCAAATAAGATGGCAGGAGAGTTTACTAAGGCCCTTGCTATAGCTACTCTTTGTTGTTGGCCCCCTGATAATTCTGAAGGCTTATGATGCATTCTATCTTCTAGTCCAACTTGTGAGAGAACTTTGATTGCTTGATCTGTCCTTTGGCGTTTATCTATCTTCGCATATCTCAGAGGTAGCATGACATTATCAAGCGCTGTATTTCGGGGAAGAAGATGAAATTTTTGAAAGACAAATCCAATTTCTTTATTTCTTATTCCTGCTAGTTGATCATCTGATAAATGAGCAACATTTTCTCCATTAAGATGGTATCTGCCCTTAGTCGGAGAATCTAAACACCCTATAATGTGCATAAGCGTCGATTTTCCAGATCCTGAAGGCCCCATAATTGCTGAAAATTGACCCTTCTTAATGCTGAAGTTTACTCCTCTAAGCGCATTAACTTCTATATCTCCTACATGGTAGGTTTTTTCTAAATCTTTAACTTCTATAACATTCATCTTAAGTATTTTCTAGGTGTATTAGTTTAATTTTACACCTATTAAATAAGGTACTAGTTATTAAAAAAAAAGATTATCTGCGAGGAGAAATTAATCATTCCCTAAAGAAGCAAGATCAGAACTAAAACCACCTTTTAACTTCCAAGAACCATCTTTATTAACCAATAGATAAGTGACGTCACCTGTTAATATAATCTCATCCTTACTATTAAGTCTTGAAAAGTTAACTTGAACCATTGCTGTATCATTATCATCGTAAAGGAGATTCGATTTATTTATTTCTGAGTAAGCCCATCCTTCTTTCTTTAGCCCATCAAAATTAATAGCATCAGTATATTTTTCTTCAAGGACAGTATTTTTTCCCATGATATATATGAAAGGAGAATCTGAATTGGTATTAATGGCCAAAATATCTTCATTATTGAAATCCTCAAAGAACTCTTTTACGGCTTCCTTAGGACCAGCGCTTAGATGACCTAAAAGAATTAAGTTTAATAAGAAAAAAATTTTTTTCATTTTTCTATATGTGCGATGCATTTAATTTCAATTTTGAGGTTTGGCTGAACAAGAGCGTTTACGCCTATCAATGTTTGAGAAACTTCAGGCTTACAACCATAAATTTTCTCTCTTTCGGCGAAGATCTCTGATACGTTTTCCATGCATTCATCAATGTCGGTCACAAACCAGGTTTCATCAACTACATTTTCAAGAGTTCCTCCAAAATGATCTAAAATTTTTAAAATATTCTCATAACACATGATCATCTGACTTTTTAAATCATCAGGTGTATTCCCATTATCATCGACAGCAATTTGTCCTGCCATTGTAAGTACGTTACCCACTTGTACTCCTTGTGAAAAAAAGTCTGCATAAGGGCCTTCTCTTAATAATTTCTTTTCCATTTATGCTCCAAAAATTGTTACAAGAATTATTCCAAAAAATAATGCCAACATAATCGATTTGATATCTTTTCTAATCCGATTCATACATCTCTCTCATTTTTAACATATCATCTATATGTTTCTTATCTTCTTCAGAAGGTAATTCCTTTTCGCTTTTGCTATTGTCCAATAGCTCAGCAACTTTATCTTTCCCTTTCCGAAGCTCCTTGAGTAAATAAATTATGAGGACTGTATTTAGGATACTTATAATAAGTATTAAATAAAGCATTGGATAATCAAAGAAAATCTATCTCAATTACTGTATCAGGAAACCACTTCTAGAAAGATTTACTCTACATTCAGCCATAGAAGCTTCTAAATCTGCTTCAGGTGTATTACCTTTTGTAGCTTCTTCAAAATACTCTGTGAATTCTTGTGCAAAGTCAGGGAATGAAGGAGACCTTCCAATCCAATAAACAGTTGTTATGTCTTGACGTTCTATAGGTTGCCATATTTCGGCACGGTAGTCCCAGCCTTTACTTTCAAGTACTTCATTAAACTCATCTTTTATAGATGTAATCTGATCCAATGAACAATTATCATTAAGCTTCATTTCTACCACATCTCCATACTCACTGGCACTTATTAGAAAAGAGGACATTGATAAAAGAACAATAGTAAATAGTTTCATATTTTCTCCTAAATTAATTTGAATCTAAAAATCTTTAAGTTCTTAGTTATAACTTCCTTAATAAAAAAATTCAATAACTAATACCAAACAGTTTCAAAAGAAAAAGGCCCTCTAAGGACCTTTTTCAGTTAAAAAGAAAGAGTAGTATTTATCCTCTCATAGATAAACCAACATACTCTCTTGGATTAGAACAAGAAAAGCCCTCTAAATTCTGAGCAGCTTCTGAATCTTGTAGTTTATCCCAGAATAATTCTCGGTTGACTCCCATACCATCAATTGAAGAGGTGTAAAGTAGTCTGACAAAATCTGCATCACCATCATAACCTGATCCTGGAAAAATCATTTTTCTTCCAACCGTATCACCTTGAGATTGAGCATAAACAGCAAAGTCCATATACAGGTCATATACTTGTCTGCCATTGTAACCCTCATCAAATTTACAATCGGAATAGACAGCCATCATCATATCTCCTTCTTCAGGATCATCAGGAGTTGAGACAACCCACTGGAAAGTACTCATTTGCCTATTATTTGTCACTGGCAAGCTCTTTAGTAGTTGAGATCCTCCTTGAGTCATCCAGGCATTTAGCGCAGCATATTGGGCTGACTGAGTTGGAAAGTTATTTACCCAAACTACATCCGTCGAAGAAAGATCAGAATGGAAATACGGAGTCAGGATCCCAATGGTCATATCATCATAAACGCCTTTATCTTCTGCCCAATCTGCAAACTTACCGTACCATTTTGTAAGATCATCTAAATCCTTGCCTCTATTGAATTGGCCAATGTAGTACTCAGCAGCATTGCCTTGAGGTTCATATCTGTATTCGTCTTCTTCTGCAAAAAGACCAATAGAAAATACCAACACGAAACCTAATATATATTTCATAAAATTCTCCCATGAATGATTGTTTAATTAGAAAAAAAAATGATAAAGGTTATACAGGAGAAAATATATATCTTTCTTTATTATTTTTATCTGGCCCTGATACTTTTTTCCATTCCGCAATTAGGGCATTTGTATTTGTATTTTAAGGAGATAGCAGCATCCAAAAAACTGTTAATTCTCTCAAGCTTCACATCGCATCGAGTGCAGTAATATATGTTCTTATACTGTTTTCTAAACCAAGATAAAATCTTTTTAAACATAAAAAACTAAGAATTGGCTGGATATATCGTAACTAACATATCTAGTTGAGATCATTGTCCTTTTTTCTGTATTCCCAGAATGTATCTGCATGTAAAAAAGTATCATTGGCATAATCTCTGATTTCTTTAAAGTTCATGTCCACTGCATCAAATACTTGTTTCCACTGACTTTGCTCTCTTTCAAAAGCTTTGCTCAATGCTTCCTTAATCTCATTAATAGAACCTTCTAGATTTTCTATCTTATTTTCTATCCTCTTAATATCATCATTCATAACTAGTAGCTCCCTCATCTTTAAAATATTTTTTGAATGTATTTTATCTCAGTTAAGAGTCAATGCTAGAAACCTATAGTCACAGAAACGAAAAGAAGACTTTGAGGAACCTAAAGCACTTCAGGATAATAATGTTACAAAGATTCGCAAGAAGGTATGCTATATTTCTAAAAAGCAAAACCTCAATATAAAAAATATATACCTTTCGAAAGGATTCAAATGAATGGCTTTAAATATAAGAAAATTAGAAGTTACTAACACTGAATTATTAGGACGTAATATGAAGAGAGTAACTCTTCATGGCAGTGATCTTTCTGATTTTCCAGAGCACCAAGAAAGTGGATACGTAAAGCTTCTTTTTCCTAGGACAGTAAAGGATGTTGATAGGAATACAAAGAAGGATTATGACCTCAGATCCTATACGATAAGGGCATTTGATTCCAAGAAACTAGAACTAGTATTAGATTTTCTTCTTCATGGAGATAGCGGACCGGCCAGTAAATGGGCTACTTCTGTAAAAAAAGGAGAGACCATCGAAATAGCAGGACCGGGCGCTGCTATTTTGGCCTCCGAAGAAGCAGATTGGTATTTATTTGCGGGTGATATGACGGCCTTACCCGCTATCGCAGTTAATCTTGAGAAGTTACATCATCAATCTAAAGGTTTAGCATTGATAGAGATTAATTCTCTTGAAGATAAACAAGAATTAATTAAGCCTAAAGAGTTGGAAGTTAAATGGATATTAAATCCTAATCCACTGGCAGGATGTAACAAACTCATTGAGGCTTTGGGTAATGTTCAATGGCAGGGTAAAAAACCATATGCTTGGGTAGCTGGTGAATTTGACTTGATGCGTTTTGCTAGACAATTAATAAAACATGAAAAATCTTTACCGAAAGAATCAATGTACTTGAGCTGCTATTGGAAAATAGGTGCTGATGATTTAGGAATGAAGAGGGCAAAATCAGCTTTGATATTGATAGACTCGATAAAGAATCTTTTTAGATTTTAATTTAAGCTCACCCAGATTATATTTATGGAGCAACATAGAATGTTCGAAAATATAAAATATCTTTTAATTATTAGATAACTTTTTCGAATGATTCAAACGCTGGAGGACCTAAGTATATATCTCTATGTTTACCTGCATCTTTATGAGCGAGCTTAAAAGCTTCAGACTTGGTCCAGTTTGAGAAGTCATCTCGAGAAGACCAAATTGTATGTGATGCAAATAAGGTAAACTCATCATTAGAATCGCCCCGCATCAAACTAAACTCCAAAAATCCAGGAACTTCTTCAAGATGAGAATCCCTTTCCATCCAAATCTTTTCAAAAAGCTTCTCATTACCGACTTTTATTTTGAATCTGTTCATTGCTAAAAACATAAAATTCCTTTTTTATTTACAATCATTATACCTAGTGAAAAGCGAAGGTGTTTCATATCTTATTTTCGAAGCACTGATATATTTCTCTGTATCGCAGATGATCGAAAGTTAACTTTAGACTACCCCTATTTAAAACCACAAAATCTGATTTGTCTCTAACTGAAAAAGAGGTGGGAGTAGTTCCAAGATTTTTATAATTGTTTCCAGAAAAACTCATGCTGTTTGTCTCAAAATTTACTGAGACTTCAGGATTAGTCTTTCCATAAATACACTCATTATTTGAAGATTCTGACTCAATACAAGAACAGGATAAGATAATATTTTTAGGAATAATGCTTTCGTTGCAACCACTTAGAATAAGTAAAGAGATAAGGAGGGTGATTGAGCTTTTCATTTAAAAACTTAAATTTGCTTCATCCAATAAGTGAACTTCTCCCTTTGAGTTATTTAATCTGATAGGTTTTATTTTGTTATAGTCTTCACTTTCGTACCAGTCATTAAAAGCTTCATCATCTTCGAAGCGAATAACAACCATTCTTTGATTTCTTTCTTCGCCTTCAATTACTTTGGGCTCATCATCAACTGCCAGCACATCTATTCCAAGCCTTTCAAACATAGGGAGGACTTCATCTTGATAATCTTTGTATCCTTCTTTATTTTCAATATCAATTATTGCAACCATTATTTTGCTCATACAAACTCCTAGTTTCTTGTTATTTATTATATTTTCTAAATGATATAGTTATTCGATAGAAATGAAAAAAATATTACAAATAATATTAGCACTTATGATCTTTAAAGTTTTTGCATATGACACACAATCTATTAGAACAGAATGGGATGATGAAAAATCTATTATGGATCCAAGGGTGCAGCATCTAAGTTATATTTTTGAAGAAACTGGAGAAACAATACCTTATGCACTATTTATTCCTTCCTCTTACGAGAAAGGTAAGGATATTTCGCTGATGGTATCGTTGCATGGTCTTACACGCACTTACGATTGGTTGATGGGTTATGAGGGATTATTAGATTTAGCAGAAGATAATAACTTTATGATAGCCACTCCTTTAGGGTATACAAGAAAAGGTTGGTATGGGTCTTGGACAAGAGGTATGGACAGAAGGTCCTTAGAAAAGGAAGGTCGATATAGTGAAAAGGATGTGATGAACGTATTGGCACTCATCAAAAAAAATTATTCTATTGATGACAATAATATATTCCTTTGGGGACACAGCATGGGAGGCGCAGGAACATATCACCTAGGCATGAAGTATCCTGAGCTTTGGAAGGCTCTGGCACTTGCCGCCCCAGCACCTCCTCAAGTTAGAGATATAAACGACCTAAAGATAATTAAAAATATTCCAATTCTTATTCTTCAAGGAACTAAAGATAGACTAGTTTATCCTACAAGAAAGTGGGTTGGCGAAATGAAAAGATTAGAAATGAATTATATTTATGACGAAATAGTAGGAGCCGATCACTCTCTTTTTATATCCAAAAACAAAGATAATATAAAAAAAATATTTGATTTCTTTATTGAATATAGAGATGCAGGTTAACCAGTAATCCTGTGAGAGATTTTCAAAAATTATTTTTTATATCATTAATATTATTTTTCGGAAAAATTATTTCTGCAGAAAATTCTACTGATCTTTTTTACGCAGAATTAAATGATATTGATTTATTTCCTTCTTGTAGTAAATTGAAAGATCCTCTTGCCACAAGGCCAATTCGACAATCTCCACCAAGATATCCAGGAAGAGCTCTTGAGCGGGACGTTCAAGGAACTGTGTTAGTTGCATTGGACATATCAGAAGAAGGAAAGGTTATAAGCTCAGAGGTCATCTGGTCTTCTGCCGATAATCCTAAATACGAGAATATATTTGACAAGAATTCGATTGAAGCTTCAAAAAATTTCATTTATGAACCTAAAACTAATGAATATGGTGACAAAGTTGCATCCAAAGAGCATGCCATTATTGTATTTACAATAGAGGGACTAGAAGAAACTTTAAACTTAGGATCTCAAACAAGAAAATTTAATAGTCTCCGAAGAATGTTAAGAGATAACCCTGAAAAGTTCCTAATTGAAGTTGAAACGTTAATAAGTGGAAATGATTTATCAAAGATACAAAGGGCTATATATCTTTATTTCAAAGGCCTAGCACTTTACCAAAAAGGAGCAGAGGTCGAGGAGGTAATTACAATTTTAGAGGATTCCCAAAAAAACTATTTTCAGACCTACAGCTATGAAACCGGTAATTTAGAAGAAAAAAATATCGTATTGATGGGAAATAATGAGTCAAAGCTTCATACGTATAATGGAATTTTACTTGGGCAATTGTATCTTGAGCAATCAAGATGGAATGAAGCCGCAATCCAAAATGCTTCTGTCATAAGAAACGCTCGGAATCAAAAGATAGATTCACCAAGATACTTACAAGCCTATATAAACCTTGGAATCTCTTCTTATAATCTTAAACACTGGTGTCAGGCTTCTGAAAGTTGGAAGTCTGCAAATGATTTATCGAAAAAAATACAAAGACAATTACCAGAATGGATTTTACCCTTTATAGCTGAGGCAAATAAAAGGCGTGCTTTAGAAACAGTAGAATAATATAATTTTCGATCTTCTGGGCGATTAACTCAATTGGTAGAGTGCCACCTTTACACGGTGGAAGTTACAGGTTCAAGTCCTGTATCGCCCACCATCATCTAACCGGAATACACGCTTCTTACCCAAATTTTTTGAGAATCTACTAGTTTTCTATTTTAAATTTTACTTATTTCTTTTCTTCAGCTTTATAAATGTATAAGGTAAGGATGTAAGTTAATTTTGAAAAGGAGGTCAATTTTGACTAGGACAATAGAAAGTTTAGAAGAGATAAATTTAAGGTGGCTTAACCAAACCTTATCGCCTACAGAAGAATTCAGCCAAAAAAAAGTTATTGAATTAAATGTTAAAAGAATAGGAGAGGGAATTGGCCAATTAGGAGAATTTGCTTTACTAGATACGACCCTAGATTGTGGCCAGAAATTAAACATTTTTGCAAAAATTCAGACCGAGACAGAAGACATGGATAACATTGCAAAGGATTACCAGTTTTATATTCGTGAAGTTAAGTTTTATCAAAACTTATGCTCAGAACTAAATGTTAAAACACCTAAGCCATACTATGTTGAGCATGATGAGGAGACTGGAAGAGTTTTATTGCTTTTGGAATTCATGGATGGATGGTACAACCCAGATCAAATAGAAGGTGCATCTGAAAAAGAAATAAAACTCGCTATAGAAGGGTTAATACCAATTTCATCTCAGTTTTGGGGCAGCATAGATGAACTGGAATGGGTACCTAATATGAAAGAGAGTTATATGCTGAACTTATCCACTGACATGATTGAGTACCAGCCAGAGTTTTTAAAACGTTTCGAGCATTTGATGAATGATTCAAGGGTCAAGCTATTAGACAAGGTTGTGAAGTGGTATCCGAATTTTCACAATGTTCTTTCAGAAGGAACTTTGACTTTGACTCATTGGGATTACAGGGTGGAGAATCTTTTTTTACTCCTGAAGTTGATGATTTAACGGTAATAGATTGGCAACTTATGATGGCAAATAAACCTGGTTGGGATTTGGCATATCTTCTTTGTACAAATATACAGATAGATCTCAGAAGAAAGATCTTTGATGAATCATGTACCCAGTATTTAAACGGACTGAAAAAAAATGGGATAGACTTTAGTAGAGAAGAATTGCACAAAAATATGATGCTTTCACTTCTTGCAATGATGACTTTTCCAGTGGTCGGAGGAGCTAATTATGATTTAGAGAATATGCGTAGCAAGAAATTATTCGAGGTTTTAACAGAAAGATTATTTTCGTCTATAGAGGACTACGATGCCATTTCTTTCATAGAGTGATTTAAGTTTGTTTTTATCTCTACCAACCAAGAGGAATCTGTTGTTGCGGATTAAAAACTTTTTCTCCTGAGAGGGGATAAGCTCTAGAAGCATCATAGATCTCTTGTTGACTTAAGTAATCACTAGGCAGTAGTTCAAATACATCTAAACCTCGTTTAATCTCCGTTGCATAAATGAAGCCATCGTAATAATAAGCAGACCAGTAACCTCCCATTACTAGAAGCTCATCATCTATGGGACCTCTGTCAAAGAATGCAATTTCTTGAGGATTTGATGATTCAGTGAAGTCCATCAACGATATACCTCCCTGGTACCAGGCCTGAACAAATACATCTTTACCTGGTATAGGTATTAGGGAACCATTATGAGCTACACAGTTTTCTGTTTCTAGTTGTGGGGCAGGCATTTTGAAGTGACTTCGAAATTCTAATTTCTTATCTACAATATCGTAGATGGCGTTTGCACCCCAATCCAGTGGATCCCATGCTCTACATCTTGCTCTTCCTCCACCACCCCATTCATCTGTAAAAATTACTTTTGTTCCATCATTATTAAATGTGGCTGAATGCCAGTAAGCAAAACCTGTATCTGTAACGACATCAATTCTCTGAGGATTATATGGATCGGTAATATCAAAAAGAATGCCATTTCCAGAGCAAGCACCTGCCGCAATATTAGCTGTTGGATAAACAGTTATATCATGACATTGATCTGTACGTCTGGTTTCCTGTGTTTCGTCACCATGATCTCCTCCAGTCCATAATCCACCTAATGCACCTGTTTCAGAATCTGCAAAAACAGCCGGACTACTTACAATTTTAGATTCAGAAGGATTTGATACAGGAATTTCAATTACATCAATTCTGAATAAAGCAGTTCTATTATCACCAGCTATATTACCAATACATTCTTCCATTTCTTCCTCATCTCTTACGCTAGCTGTTCCTGAGTTGTAGACAATTATTTTTCCATCTTCATCTGGACCAGATACAACAGAATGCGTATGAGATCCTCTACAAGTCTGGATAGCACCAACTTGCTTTGGTCTTTCTAAATTTGATATATCAAAAATTCTTAATCCTCTAAATCTCTCAGGACTCGCTTCTTTAGAAACTCCTTCAAGACCACAATCTAGTCGACTTCTAGTTTGTTCGACTGACATTATGAGAATATCTCCAACTATAGACACATCTCCTTGTCCTCCTGGACATACTACTGATGATATAAGACTCGGTATTCCGTCAGTTTGTATTTTGTAAATATTGAAACCATGATAACTTCCAGCCACTAAAATATTATCTCTAAAAGCCATATCAGTGCTTGCAAAACTAAGAATTGGCCACCTAAGAGAACTCGACATCTCTTCGATAGTTCTTACTTTTTCCTCTTTCTTACTATCTTTCTCTATTCTTTTTATCCCTTTACCTTCAGGGTTTTCTGGATCAAAAAAGCCAATAGGTTTCTTTAGAGATGTGACCAACTTTAGATTCTGGATAGACTCACCAGCATCATATAGACCTGATTTAAGATTAGATCTGGGATCATCGGAGAGATTCACTAAAATGCCATTCATTCTTTCTATTTCTACACCTTGGTCATTAATCAATTCAGAAATAAATTCATCAAGAGATGAGTCAAAAGAGTTACCCGGAAATTCTTTAAGAGTTTTGACCATTTCCAAAGCTCCGTCGTGGTGATTGATCATTAACTGTAAAAATAATTTGTCGAAAGAAGTGCTTTTTGATGCTCTAAGCTCTTTCAGTTCCTCACTAGATGCCATACCTGCCATTTTCATGTGTTTATGCTCTTGCATATGTTCATGACTAGAAAGATTTTTATTTTCTCCTCTTGCTTCAAGCCAGTTTTCCATGAAATCGATTTCGTCCTCTTGGGAAATGTCAATTCTATCTGCTAGATCTAGGATAGTTTGATTATTAGTTCTTTCTGCTGATAGTTCTGACATTAGAATTGCCTGTTGATGATGAACGATCATTCCCAACAAAAAGTCCACATCGGCTTGTACATATGAAGTGCCAGCTATATTAGTTGCCTCTTCCGGATCTAGATTTTTTGAATCCTCTCCTGGAGCTCCAGGTTGAATAATAGAATGTGAAGAAATGTTTTCAATTATTATTACTTCATTATTAACAGGAGAAATATCATTATCATTCTCTGTATCTGTGCAACCAATTGTAACTAAAGTTATTATTAAAAAAATTATTTTTCGCATCTTTGTAACCCCTGTAAATCCTTGAATTTAAATCTTATTTAATACTTTATATTCATTGATTGCCTTTTTCATTATGAACATGCATGCCTTATTCTGGATCTAACCTTCATCTAATTTTTGATTTAAATCAAGCCACTGCTCTTCAGATAGTTCTATTTCATTTGTCAGACTGACTTGATCTCTTAGCAATGTATGAAAATCTAAGCCCTCATCCTCTTCATAAGACTTTGGATTATTTAAGCATTCCTCAACTTCTTTTAATTTCCTATTTAGTCGTTTCAATATTTTTTCTAATGAAATTATTTCATTCTTTATTTCTTTTCGATCTAACTTAGGCAAACCCTTTTCTTTCTTATCTTGTTTTTTGCTTTTAGGCGATGAACTTTTCAAGACTGATCTTCTATAATCTTCCAAATCTCCTTTAAAATTATCCAAAATACCACCATCTATAATCAGAAACTCGTCTACGGTATTCGCCAAAAGATGTCTATCATGAGAAATTAAGAGTATTGCACCTCCGAATCCTTGAAGAGCAACTGTTAAAGCTTGTCGCATATCCATATCTAAATGGTTGGTAGGTTCATCCATTAGTAATAGATTTGGCTTTTGAAAAGCAATAATAGAAAGTGCTAATCGAGCTTTCTCACCGCCAGAAAAGTTTTTTATCGTATCTTTGGTCTTATCGCCAGTAAAATTAAAACCACCTAGAAAACTTCTTATTTCTGACTCTGTTGCTTCTTCATCAACTTTAACAAGATGATCAATGGGACTCTGGTCTAGATTTAGATCATCAACCTGATGTTGTGAAAAATATCCAACTTTTAAATTTTTCCCCTCGAATTTACTGCCTTCCAAAAGTGGTAATTCACCTTTAAGACTTTTTACAAAAGTGGATTTTCCCGCACCATTAACCCCTAATAAACCAATTCTATCTCCTGGACGTAGTGAAATTTTGACATTACTTATGATTGAAGTCTCATATCCAAGGTGAGCATTTTCAAGAGTTATAAGTGGATTTGAAATTTTACTCGTTTCAGGTATTTTAAACTTAAATGGAGAATCGATATGTGCTGGGGCTATTAACTCCATTCTTTCTAATGCCTTGATACGACTTTGAGCTTGTCTAGCCTTCGTTGCTTTCGCTTTAAATCGTTTCACGAAGTCTTGCATATGTGAAATTTCTTTTTGCTGCTTAGAATAATTACTTTCTATCTCGGCAAGTTTTGCTGCCTTACGTGCTTCAAATTGAGAGTAGTTACCTTTGTAAAGCTCAATCGTTTCATTATGAATATGAGCAATAAAGTTAACACATTCGTCTAAAAATTCCCTGTCGTGTGATATGAGTAACATTGCTCCTTTAAAAGATTTAATCCAATTACTTAACCAAATTATTGCGTCTAAATCTAAGTGGTTTGTTGGTTCGTCTAAAAGCAGTAGATCGGAGGGTTGCATGAGCGTTTTAGCGAGATTTAGCCTAACCCGCCAACCTCCTGAAAAATCTTTAAGAGTTTTAGAAAATTCTTCTTCAGAAAACCCCAAACCAATCAGCAGTTTTTCTGCTCTAGATTTAGCAGTAAACCCATCAAGGTCTTCAAGTTGAGAATGAAGTTCCCCTAGAGAGTCATACTCTTCATTAGACTCAGCATCTGAAATTGCTTTTTGAATCTCCACAAGTTTTTCGTCACCACTGATAACATAATCTAAAGCTTTTTCATCAGTTCCAGGAATTTCTTGAGCCATGCAAGCTACTTTTAAATCCGGAGGATAATTACATTGTCCTTGATCCGATTCAAATTCACCTAGAATCATTTTAAAAAGACTTGTTTTTCCAGTTCCATTAGCACCAACTAGGCCAACTTTATTATTTTTATGTACAGTAAAACTTACATCTTCAAATAAAAGATTTGAACCTCTTCTTAGAGATAGATTGTTAAATGAGAGCATAAAATTTGCTTGCGGATTGTAGCAAATATTATCTTCTAAATTACGAAATAAGATACAACATCGACAGTTAAGCTAGTAAAAAGAATGAGTTCATATAAGATTCTTAAATTAAACTACCGAAATAAATAATCTAAATTTCTTCATCTAAAAAATGCAATATATCGAAGGCACCATTCATGACTTACTAATCTTTATTATCATGATTATTTTAGGAGGATTGACCTGGTACATCGTGAATAAGCTTTTATCTAGTTTGATTACAAACCAAAGAATCACTGAGATTGTATCTATCATCTCTGGACTTTCTGTAGGTGTGTTTATTATTAACGAGTTCTTACTCTAATCCTCTATATACAGAGTAAATTTTCAGTTTATTATTAGATAATGAGTAATTTACAAAAAGAATCTAATATAAGAAAAGTTGCTTTGACGTCTTTGTCTGGCACTAGTATCGAGTGGTATGACTTCTTTTTATACGGTGCAGCAGCAGGTTTAGTTTTTCCAAAACTCTTTTTTGGAGAAGTTGATCCAACTACTGCATTAGTTTTATCTTTTATGACTTTCGCAGCAGGATTTATAGCGAGGCCTATAGGTGGAATTATCTTCGGTCATTTCGGAGACTTGATAGGAAGAAAAAAGACCTTAGTGATTGCTTTAATGCTTATGGGTATTTCTTCGACTCTTATCGGGTTATTACCCACCTACGACACTATAGGAATAGTTGCTCCTATATTACTTACTACCTTAAGATTTTGTCAGGGTATTGCAATAGGAGGGCAGTGGGGCGGTGCTATGTTACTAGTTACTGAGAGTGCTCCTAGTAATAGGAGAGGCTACTATGGTGCTTATGCTCAAGCTGGAGCTCCTGTTGGAGTAATTCTAGCGAATATAGCTTTTATTTCAGTAAGTATGCTGACATCAGAAGAAAACTTCTTGTCATGGGGTTGGAGAATTCCTTTTCTTATAAGTTTTGTTCTAGTAATTATAAGTATGTATATACAACTAAATCTAGAAGACACAAAAGCTTTTAAAGACCTTGAAGCAATGAAGTCATCTGATGATAATAGTCCAAAAGTTATAAAATCATCTCCAATTTTAGAAGCTTTAAGAAGATATCCTAAAAGGATTTCACTGGCAGCGGGGGCTTTTCTTTCAGTACAAGTTACTTTTTATATATTAGTGGCATTCATTCTTGCCTATGGCGTTCAAACTACTGACTTATCTAGAAATGATCTATTAATGGCTGTTTTGATAGGATCTGCAATAATGGTGCCAACACAATTTATGTTTTCGGATTACTCAGATAAAAACGGAAGAAAAGGAATCTTCATGACAGGAGCCGCTTTAACTGCACTGTGGTCATTTGCATTATTTCCTTTGATAGACACAGGTAATTTTTATTTGGTAATTTTGGGAGTCACAGGAGGCTTAGCATTTTTAGGTATGATGTACGGTCCTCAAGCGGCTTTTTTTGCAGAGCTCTTTTCAACAGAAGTAAGATATTCAGGAGCATCTCTTGGATATCAAATAGGAGCCATTATTGGAGGATCTTTTGCACCTACTATAGCAACGCTTCTCTGGAAAAATTATGATATTTTTTGGGTATCTGTATATATAGCTTGTGCTTCTTTATTATCTTTAATCTCTGTCTATTTTTTAACAGAGACTTATCAAACGGATCTTAATGAATAACTACTATATTAATTTACCCTTTTCCATTCTTAACTGAATATCAGTCATTATTTCAGCTTCTTTTGTATCATGAGTAACCAAAAGGATGGTTGAGTTTCTCTCTAAAAATACTTTAGATATATCTACATATAATGTTTCTTTTAGTGATTCATCTAAGGCACTGAAAGGTTCATCTAACATTAATAATTCTGGGTTAGGAGCTAAAGATCTAGCCAATGCGACTCTTTGCTGTTCACCTCCAGATATTTCATGAGGATATTTATTTTTTAAAGTGTTTATTTTTAGAAGCTCTAATAAATCTAAACAAATAGAGTTTTTATTCTTATTTTGTTTGATGCCAAAGCAAATATTTTCATAAACTGATAGGTGAGGAAATAAGGCCTTTTCTTGCACAACGAGACCTATCTTTCTTTTTTCGGGAGGCATTAAATGATTCTTCTTTGATGCCATCAATCCATTTATTATTATTTCGCCAGTTCTTGGTTCTTCTAAACCGGCAATCAGCCTGAGCAAGGTGCTCTTTCCACATCCAGAGGGTCCTAATATTGAGACCTTTTGACCCCTAGAAATATTTAAACTTATATCTTGAAGAGAAGAAACCCCATCGGTATATGTATGGCTTAAATTATTAATTTGTAAAATCATATCGCTCTTTTTATTCACCTAGTCTTGATGACCTTATCATTTTTGAAAGAAAAATTATGGGAATCAGACCTACTAGCACGATAGCTATTGCGGGTGCCGCAGCTTGCAGCATCCTTTCTTCTGATGCATAAATATAAGTTGATACTGCCAGCGTTTCAAAATTAAACGGTCTAAGAATCAATGTTGCTGGTAATTCTTTAACAATATCAGACATCACAAGCAGTACAGATGTAAGGAAGGCTGTTTTCATTAATGGAGTGTGAATATTAATTAGCATACTTAAACCTGATGAGCCTAACACTCTTGAAGAGTCGTCCAAAGATTGACTTATTCTTTCATAACCAGATTCAATAGAAGAATTTGCTAAAGCGTAAGTTTTGATTAGGTAAGCGAGTACTAGGCCAAAAATAGAACCTGTTAGTACAATATCTAAACTTGATACTAGTACGTCAATACGGACCAATAACTGGACTATTCCAACTGCCAATATAAGTCCTGGAACTGCATAGCCTATGGATAGTAATCCACTAAATCTTTTTACCAAGGTTCCAGGTTTAAATCTAATTGAAAAATTTATTAATAAAGCCAAACCTGCGCACAAAATTCCTGATCCTAAGGACAAACTGATGGTATTCAGCGAGGTATTGAGGAATTTTGAATTGAAAAATGCAAGGTTTACTTCAAAAGCCCAAACGCTGAGCTCAATTATCGGTAATATAAAACCTATAAATATCGGCATCGAGCAGATTAAGAAAGCTGTAAAAGCTCTGTAACCATTTAACTTTTCTTCCATATTTGGAGAGAAAGAAGAGTTATTGGTTGTATAAATAGCATTTCCCCTGGAGTTTCTTTCAATCATGTAAAAAACACCTACTGACAGTAGTAATAAGGAGGCAAGTTGCATTGCAGTTTGTATGTCATATAAACCGTACCAAGTTCTAAATATACCTGTTGTGAAAGTCTGAATTGCAAAGTGATCTACGGCTCCAAAATCAGATAATGTTTCCATTATCACCAACATCGTCCCTCCTATTGCTGCTGGCCTTATGATTGGTAGTGCAAGTTTATAAAAAACCTGTAATTGATTCATTCCAAGTATTCTTGCTGCTTCCTTCATAGACTTAGACTGATTGATAAATGCGCTTCTTGAGACTAAGTAGACATAAGGGTAAAGAGTAAAGGCAAAAACGATTATTGCACCGTATATATTCCTAACACTCGGGAAAAAGACCTGAGAATTATTTAAATTAAAAACGGATCTCATTAAATTATTTGCGTCCCCATAGGAATCAAAGAGACCTGTAAAAGTATAAGCTAAGATGTAAGGCGGGATAGCAAGTGGTAGGATCAATGCCCATTCAAATACTCTCTTTCCTGGAAAATTATAGTTGGTCACCGTCCATGCAGTAGTAGTCCCTATTACAAAAACTGAAATTGCTACTCCAGTAACTAAAATCAAAGAAGATGAAACGTAATCTAAAAGTACAAACTCATATAGATGAAACCAGTTTTCGGAGTAGTTTCCAAATAAGCTTGATAAAACAATGAGAAGAGGAGCAGTAAATATAATTAGAACTGCAACGGGAAGTGCCCTCCATAAGGATAATCTTTTCAATTTATGATCTGAAGAAACCTAAGTATTAAAAAATAAGCTTAAACTAGAAATTGGCTATTTCCAACCCGATCTATCCATTAGCCTTACTGCGGCTGGATTCAACTTGCCAAAGTCTTTTACAGAGGTTTTATCCTCAATGAAATTTAATCCGAAACTAGCTATTTCGTTGCTAGGAGCCACATCGCTAAGGATAGAGTACTCATAAGACTTATCCACCATATTTTTTTGTACCTTTTTAGAGATTAAAAATTCAAGAAACAGGTTTGCATTGTTTGAATTAGGTGACTTTTTTAAGATTCCTGCACCGCTTATATTTATGTGAGCACCTCTATTGCTTTGGTTAGGAAATACCATTTTTAATTTTTTTGCAGCTTCTAGTTGTTCCTCACCTGCAGATCCTGAAAGCATTATTCCTATGTAGTAACTATTCGCTATGGCTAAAACTGCTTCGCCATTTGCTACGGCCATGATTTGAGATCTATCATTTCCTTGAGGTTGTCTAGCAAAGTTTTGCACCAGTTTTTTGGCCCAATCTTCTGTAGCTTCTTCACCAAGATTAGCTATGAGTGATGCTACTAACGATTGGTTGTACATATTACTAGAGCTTCTTACTACAACTTTTTTATTCCAGATAGGGTTTGCTAGATCTTCATAATCTAGGTTCATGATCATATCTTCCGAAACAGTTTCTGGATTATAGAAAATTACTCTTGCTCTTTTGGCTATGGCAGTCCATTCATTATTAGGACCTCTCAAATTTTTAGGTACTGAAGAAAGAACCGCTTTAGAGGTTATAGGTTGAAATAAACCTTCTTTTTGAACTTTCCAAAGATTACCTGCATCAACAGTGAAGAATATATCTGCTGGAGAATTTCGACCTTCTGACTTGAGTCTTTCTAGAAGAGCACTTCCTTTACCTGAAATTATATTTACTTTTATACCAGTTTCTTTGGTGAACTCTTCGTATAAGACATCATCAGAATCATAATGCCTTGAGGTGTAAACATTAACCTCATCAGTCATCACGACTTGACCAAATAAAGTAAATAACAAAATCAGCTGTATCTTTTTCATACTGCCGATTTTACTTTATTGAGAATGATTCTCAAATAGAATTTATTTTCTGTGTGCTATGACAGGTAACTTTGTAATACCTCTTATAAAGCTAGAATTTAAATATTCAGTTTCATCGACAATTTCAACGTGGCTGAATCTTTCTAAAATTTCTTCCCATAGAATCTTGAGCTGAAGGTCTGCAAGTCTGTTTCCTAGACATCTATGAATTCCAAAACCAAAAGAGAGGTGCTGTCTAGCATCAGCTCTTTCTATATCCAGACGATTGGGATCTGTAAATTTGTCGTCATCTCTATTTGCAGAGGTATACCAGATGGCCACTTTGTCCCATTTCTTTATCATCTTCCCTTTGATCTCAACATCTTCCATGGCCGTTCTGCACATATGACCAACTGGACTCTGCCATCTGATGATTTCCGAGACCATATTGCCGATAAGATCATTATTGGATTGAACTTTGGCAAGTTGATCAGGATATTTGTTGAAAGCTCTAATTCCAGCGCTCATGGAGTTTCTTGTAGTGTCATTACCGGCGACAATTAGCAGTATAATATTTCCAAGAAATTCATTAGGAGTCATATTTCTAGTAGTTTCTCCCCTGGCTAGCATAGAGATTAAATCATTACCATCACCGCCACTGGCTTTTCTTTCTTCCCAGACTGCATTGAAGTATTCAAAGCATTTCCATAATTCTTGAAACCCTTCTTCAGGGGTTTCAAAGAAATCAGGATCAGTTATTCTCTCGACTGTATCGGACCAATGAATGAGTTTAAGGCGATCTTCTTGCGGGACATCAAATAAAGTAGCCAACATTCTACTTGTTAATTC
Organism: uncultured SAR86 cluster bacterium; assembly: GCA_902610065.1. GTDB lineage: Bacteria > Pseudomonadota > Gammaproteobacteria > Magnimaribacterales > Magnimaribacteraceae > Magnimaribacter. The sequence continues at coordinate 1,489 of CACLUH010000001.1, read as the reverse complement.
AATGGACACTTGATCGACCCAATTGAAGCTCTCTCCATCAGGCAAATCATCTAGTACTTTTTGCGTTCTCGCTCGAATTAGCTCTTCAAATTTTGTTAAATGAGCCGCAGTAAACATCGGAGCAACAACTTTTCTTTGTTCTGTATGTTTAGGCCTATCTGCCATGATGAACATAGGTAAATGAAATATCGCATCGGGTGGCTCAGACATAGGTTGACCGCCGAGTCTGATTCCGCCATTCATAATATCGGAAGAGAACCTTTCGTGGTCCATATCAATGGCCTTAACATCTTCGTATTTGGATATTGACCAATAAGAACCCGCTTGACTCTCTTCAGTAAAATGCACGGGATCTTCTTCTCTTAATCTTTTGAATACATCTAGGTCCAGATGTTTTCCAAACCAATCATTATTTGCTGGATTGATTTTATCTAAGTCTACTTTGTAGGGGTCAATATCGTCAGGGAGACCCCATTTAGCTTTTAAGTCAGCATTCGATATGTTCTCTATGTCTATTTCGTTGTTATCTGGTTTTGCACTCATATTTTTCCCCAAAAGAGCATTATGTCAAAAAGGATGTAATGATTGGTATAAAACTCTCATTTTTTAATAAATAAGATAATTTTTTTTTAATTTAAATTAAAATAGTCATATGATCTTCTTTTTATTCTTTTTTTTATTATTTTTCTTATTACCAAAATTTTGGCTTTCTTATTCTATGAAAAAAGGTGATAAAGAGCTCGTCAATATGCCTTTCAATGCAGAAGAATTTGGAAAGCTCATCCTTAAAGAAAATGATCTAACAGGAGTTAAGATAGAAGAAACTCAGGCAGTAGATCATTATGATCTTAACGATAGGACGGTAAGGGTGAAGGAAGGCCGGCTTGAGAAAAAAAGTTTAACCTCTTTAACGATTGTGTGTCATGAAATAGGACATGCCATACAGCACAATGAGGAATATGAGCCTTTGGTCCAAAGAACTAATTTAGTGCAGAAAACACAATGGATATCGCGTCTAGGGGGCGTGATACTTTACAGTGCCTTGCCTTTGATACTGGCAACAGGCTCTTTTGGATTTATAAAATTATCTTTGTTACTAGTAATTTGTTCAGTGCTAGTGGGAGTTTTAATTCACCTAATTACATTGAATGTGGAGATTGATGCCAGCTTCAATAGAGCTATGCCTATTCTTAAAGAAAAGATTCCTGAGGAATACCATGCCCAATGTAATAACGTTTTAAAAGCAGCTGCTTTTACTTATGTTATTGGTGCCCTGACAAGTTTCTTGTCCCTTCGATATTTGTGGCTTCTCATTTCGAGAGTACGTTAGAAATTTAATCTAACTTCTCTTCAAAGTCACAGACCATTTTAGCCTCAACAGATCCAAGAACAGCCAAGTTTACTTTTGCACGTCCTTCCATAGATCCGGAAACTAGACATTTCTCAAGACTTTCTTGAATAATCTCTCTAACAATCTGAGTTAACTCCT